>JBAVUW010000107.1:0-13450 GCA_049696975.1 Candidatus Acidiferrales bacterium
TCGCATCCCCTTCCAAGGCCTTCAGCGCCGATCCCTTGATCACCGGTATCGTGTCCCCGGGAAACTGATACGACTTCAATAGCTCGCGCACCTCAAGCTCCACCAGTTCCAGCAACTCCGGATCATCCACCATGTCGCACTTGTTCAGAAACACCACAATCGCCGGCACTCCTACCTGCCGCGCCAGCAGTATGTGTTCCCGCGTCTGCGGCATCGGCCCATCCGTCGCCGCCACCACTAGGATCGCTCCATCCATCTGCGCTGCGCCCGTGATCATGTTTTTCACATAATCCGCGTGACCCGGGCAGTCGATGTGCGCGTAATGTCGGTTCGCGGTCTCATATTCCACGTGCGACACCGCAATCGTGATCCCCCGCTCCCGCTCTTCCGGCGCGTTGTCAATCGAATCGAACGCCCGAAACGATACCTTCGGGTTGTTCTTCGACAGCACCTTCGTGATCGCTGCCGTCAGCGTCGTCTTGCCGTGGTCGATGTGACCGATCGTCCCCACGTTCAGGTGCGGCTTACTGCGCTCGAATTTCTCCTTCGACATGTCTCTCTCCGCTCTAGTTGCGTTCGTTGATGAAGTTGATGAACTTGAATTTCACTTTGCTCACTTCTTGCCCTTGTCGCCGTTCTTCCCGCCAATGATGTCATCCGAGATGTTCGGCGGCGCCTGCTGGTAATGCGAAAAATGCATCGTAAAACTGCCGCGGCCCTGCGTCCTGCTGCGGATGTCGGTGGCATAGCCGAACATTTCGGCCAGCGGGACCTGCACGTTGATGATTTCACTTCCCGAACGGGATTCGCGCCCCTGCAATTGCCCGCGGCGTGAGTTCAGGTCCGAAATCACCGGCCCCATATAGTCTTCCGGGACCACCACTTCGACGCGCATGATCGGCTCGAGCAGTTTCGGGCTCGCTTTGCGGCACCCTTCCTTGAACGCCATCGAGCCTGCGATCTTGAACGCCATTTCCGAACTGTCCACGTCGTGGTAGCTGCCGTCGATCACGGTAACCGCCAGGTCCACCATTTCGTAGCCGGCCAAAACGCCGCTATCCATTGCCTCTTTGATTCCGTTTTCGATCGGCGGCACAAATTCCCTGGGAATCGATCCGCCTACCAGCTTGTCGATGAACAGCAGGCGATGTTCCTTGTCGAAGCGCCACTTGCCACCCTTGCCCGCGACTTGCTTTGCCAGCTCGTCGAGCTCGTCGGTGGACATTTCGTGCATGTCTTCGTGCACCGAGCTCGGCAGTGGCTGCACGATCAGCTTCACGTGGCCGTACTGCCCGCGACCGCCGGACTGCTTGACGTGCTTATGCTCGCCTTCCGCGGCCTTGGTAATCGTCTCTCGATACGCCACTTGCGGCCGGCCGACGTTTGCCTGCACGCCGAATTCGCGCATCATGCGGTCCACGATAATTTCCAGATGCAACTCGCCCATTCCTTCGATCAGCACCTGACCGGTATCATGGTCGGTGTGCACACGGAACGTGGGATCTTCCTGCGCCAGCTTTCCGAGCGCGGTGCCCATCTTTTCCTGGTCCGCTTTGGTCTTTGGTTCGATGGCCACGGAGATAACGGGGGCGGGGAAATCAATGTTTTCGAGGACGATCGGCTTTTCCTCATCACACAGCGTGTCGCCGGTCGTTACGTTTTTCAAGCCCACGCACGCGGCGATATCCCCCGCTTCCACCGACTCGATTTCTTCACGCTTGTTGGCATGCATGCGTAGCAGGCGGCCCATGCGCTCGCGTACTTTCCTTGTTGAATTGAAGACCGACTGCCCGGTCTTCAACACGCCGGAATAAACGCGGATGTAGGTCACGTGGCCGACGAACGGATCGGTCATGATCTTGAACGCCAGTGCCGAAAACGGCTGGTCGTCCGCCGCGCGCCGAAGTTCTGCCTCGTTCCCGTCGAGCGTCGTGCCTTCGACCGGCGGCACATCCACCGGCGATGGCAGATAGTCGATCACCGCGTCCAGGAGCGGCTGCACGCCCTTGTTCTTGAACGCGGAACCCGCGATCACCGGCACCAGCTTCAGCGCAATCGTCGAACGGCGCAGCGACGCGCGCAGCTCCGCCGGCTCGAGCGTATGTTGCTCGAGATACTTCGTCAGGATGGCGTCGTCGTGCTCGGCAATGAACTCGACCACTTTTTCGCGATGCTCTTTGTAGAATTCCGGGCTCAAGGCCGTGGCTTTTACCGCGGTTTCCAGCGCCGGCCGTGTCTTCAGATACTCCACATCCCAGAGTTTTTCGAGCGGCAGCACTTCGTACTCCGCGCCCAGGGCTTCGTCCTTCCACACAATGGCGCGCTCTTCGATGAAATCGATCACTCCGATGAAATTGTCCTCGCGGCCGATGGGGAAGGTGATGGGAACGGGGTGAGCGGAAAGCCTCTGGCGCATCGAGCGGATCGAGTGGTCAAAATCGGCGCCGATGCGGTCCATCTTGTTGATGAACGCGATGCGCGGCACGCGATACTTGTCCGCCTGCCGCCAAACCGTCTCGGACTGCGGCTGCACGCCGGCCACCGCATCAAACACCGCCACCGCGCCGTCCAGCACGCGCAAGGATCGCTCGACTTCCACTGTGAAATCCACGTGGCCCGGCGTATCGATAATATTGATGCGGTAGTTCTTGTCGAACCGCTTCCAGGAAGCCGTCGTCGCCGCGGACGTAATCGTAATGCCGCGTTCGCGCTCCTGCTCCATCCAGTCCATCACGGTCGTGCCTTCGTGCACTTCGCCGATCTTGTAGGTCACACCCGTGTAGAAGAGGATGCGCTCGGTGCAGGTCGTCTTCCCCGCATCGATGTGCGCCATGATCCCGATGTTGCGGATCTGATCGAGTTGTACTTGCCGTGCCATGGTTCGATTCGTTTCTGATCCGTTTCCTACCGACCGTCTACTACCAACGGTAGTGCGCGAAAGCCTTGTTCGCTTCCGCCATGCGGTGCACGTCTTCCTTCTTCTTCACCGCTCCGCCGCGTCCGTTTGCGGCATCCACAATCTCTTCCGCCAGCTTTTCCGTCATGGTCTTGCCCGAGCGCGTCCGCGAATACAGCACCAGCCAGTGAATCGCTAGCGATTGCCGCCGGAACGGATTCACTTCCACCGGAACCTGGTAGTTCGCACCGCCCACGCGCCGCGACTTCACTTCCAGCGTTGGCTTGCAGTTCTCAATGGCCTTCTTGAAAAGCTTAAACGCGTCGTCGTTTGTCTTCTTCGCGACTTGGTCCATCGCGTCGTAAAAAATCGTCTGCGCCGTTGACCGCTTGCCGTCGTACATCATGCTCGAGATGAACTTCTGCACCAGGTCGCTGTCAAAAACCGGATCGCCCGGAATCTTGCGCCGAAGAACCCAACCTTTGCGTGGCATCTATTCCTTCTCCCGCTTATTTCGCTGCGGCTTTGGGCCGCTTCGCGCCGTATTTCGAGCGCGCCTGCTTGCGATTTTCCACTCCCGCGGCGTCCAGCGTTCCGCGAATCACGTGATAGCGCACGCCCGGCAGATCCTTCACGCGGCCGCCGCGCACCAGCACGATCGAGTGCTCTTGAAGGTTGTGGCCGATCCCGGGAATGTAGGTCGTCACTTCCGCGCTGTTTGTCAGCCGCGCGCGGGCCACTTTTCGCAGCGCGGAATTCGGCTTCTTGGGCGTCTGCGTGTAGACGCGAACGCACACGCCGCGCTTTTCCGGACAACCTTCCAGTGCCGGAGATTTCGTCTTCGTCCGAATTTGCTCGCGCCCGTGGCGCACCAACTGTGAAAACGTCGGCACTCTGCCCTCTCGATTTTCAGCGATTGTTTACGATACGCGACACATCGCCTCAAGTGTCGCGTCGTCCATGTTTCCGCGCAGCCCAAACCATCCCGCGCAGAGTTCTGCGGGTGCATGAACAGAAAAGGTCGCCAAACCTGAAGGAACTACCAGGTACTCCGCTGCGACGCTTCACCCCGAGGAGTGAACTGCATCTTCTATTACTGCGGAGAGGCTCGCACGGCTTTGCGGGGCTGGCGCCCCATTTCGGCCGCTCTTCACTTGCCCCGATCCGTTCTTCTTTGTTCCGGGGCCGGAAGACTTCCCTTTCACCACCATGCCCGAAGGCATCAATACAACCGCAAGAGTATAGGCACAACAACAAAACTTGTCAACCCGATACCTCTGTGGAAATTGGCGCGCAAAGCCTTTCCGCCCTAGGACATCCTGCCAATCGCCAGGGCCGACATTTTCCCAGCCCGGCGCCCGAGCGGACCAAGAGATTCGATGCTCGATGGCTGCGCATGACTCAAGAGCCACCTTGGAAAGCCCGATGTTCCTTCTGACGTTGGCTGTCACAAGCACGGTGCACGATTCGCATCCCTAACAAAAAAAGACGATTAGTAATTACAGGGCCTGGATCGTAATGGTTCTAGTACCATACTCCGCTGAATTTCCACACAGACGCGCCCTAGTTGCCAACTTCTCAACTCCGCCCCCATCCTCGCTTTACCGTCGGTGGCATCCGCCCTACACTTCCCCGGTGCTCGGCCTTGGCCTCGGAGAAAAGATGAATCGGCTTCCGGCGATCCTGCTGTGCCTGCTGAGCGTTCCCGCGGCCTCGCTCGCGCAAACCCCGGTTCCCGGGAAACCTTCCGCGCCCGACCGGGCGGTGAGCGGCCAGGCTCGGGCGCAAAAAGATCCTCCCGATTCTTCCGGCGAACCGTTCGTCATCGAACGCTATGACAGCCACGTGCAATTTGAAAGCGACGGTCGGGCCGAACAGAAACTTACGGTGCAAGCCCGGGTCGAGAGCGATGTCGGCGCACAGCAATTGCACGAGCTGGCCTTCCGTTACGTTTCGCCAAATCAGAAGATCCAGGTCTATTATGTGCGCGTCCGAAAAGCCGATCACTCCGTCGTCAACGGTCCGCTCGACGATGTCAAAGACGTAGAGCCTGTTCGGGAATCCGCCTTTTCCAGTCTCAGGGAAGCACACATCGCCGTGCCGCCGCTTTCCGTTGGCGACACGCTCGAGTACGAGATCGGAACGCGCCTCGTCACGCCGTTTGCTCCCGGCGAATTTTGGTTCGCTCACAATTTCGTCGGCACTTCCCTGGTGCGACGCGAATCTCTCGAGATCAACCTTCCCGCCGAACGTAAAGTCATCCTGAAATCCGCCCCGTCGCCGCCGTTCAAGACCTGGACGCAGAACGGCCGCACCCTCTATCTCTGGGAACGCACAAACGCCGCCTCGAGCGCCCGGTCGAAGGATCCAGCGGTCCAGGAAAAATCGAAAGCTCCCGACGTGCAGCTGACCAGCTTTTCTGACTGGAACGCGCTCGCCGCGTGGTACGCCCGGGTCCAGCAAGGCCGCTTTGAGCCGACCGCGGCCATCCGCGCGAAGGTCGACCAGCTGACGCAGGATCAGTCCGATCCGCTGAAAAAAATGCAGGCGCTCTACGACTTCGTCTCGACCAGCATCCGCACGATCGATATCCCGGTCGGCCAGGCAGGCTGGCAGCCACACTCGGCGGGGGAAGTGCTGGCCAACAAATACGGCGACTCCGCCGACAAGAATGTCCTGCTTGCGGCGATGCTCCGAGCCGCCGGCAGCCCCTCCGAGACGGCTCTGATGCCGTTCTCGCGGGCGATCGACAAAACCATTCCGTCGCCTGCGCAACTCGAGCACGCCGTCACCGCAATTCCACGCGCGGGCGGAATCATCTGGATGGATGCAACTACGGAGGTCGCGCCCTTCGGAATGCTCGCATCGCCATTGCGAGACAGATCCGCGCTGTTGGTCAGCACAGACGGCGCCGGCAGATTTGCCGAAACGCCGGCCGATCCGCCGTTCGCTTCTTCGCAACAAGTCGATATTGACGGGCGCGTCAGCGATCTGGGCAAGCTCACAGCGACCGCGCGCTACAAAATGCGCGGCGACACCGAGCTGGTTCTGCGCCTTGCGTTTCATCGCACGCCCCAGGCGCAGTGGCACGATCTCGCGCAAACGATTCTGTCGCTCGACGGGATTCACGGCGAAGTGACCGGAGTGAAACCCGGCGATCCCACAGCCAGCCGCGAGCCCTTCGAGCTTCAAATCGACTTCCAGCAAGACGATTTTCTCGACTGGGCCGCCAAACGCGCTGCCGCACCGCTCCCGCTGCTGGCCATCGGCCTGCCTGATCCGCCGCCCGACGCGGCCAAGCCGATCGAAATCGGCAGCCCGTTGAACGTGGACGTGAAGCTGAAGCTTGCACTCCCAGCGAACTTTACCGCCCAACCGCCCGTCGGCTCGTCGGTCGCGCGCGATTACGCCGCGTTCAAGTCCGACTACAGCTTTGCCGATGGCGTCATCGACGCCCACCGTTCTCTCGATTTCAAAATGCGCCGCGTGACGGCCGATCGAGCCGACGACTATCGCGCCTTCTCGCGCGCCGTCGCCGCGGATGAAAATCGCGACGTTGTGCTCACGAACACCACGTCCGGCGGTCCCGCGATCCCCTCCAGCGCAACCGCCGACGATCTTTACGAGGCGGGTCTGGCCGCTTTGAACGCCGGGAACGCCTCTTCCGCGGCGCCTTTGCTCAATCGCGCCGTCGAGCTCGATCCCACGCACAAGCAGGGCTGGAACGAAGCGGGTTTGGCGGAACTGCGGCTGGGCAAACTGGACGAGGCCGCCGCAGCTTTCCGGAAACAGCTTGCGCTCGATCCCGCCGACGAGCACGCCAACGAATATCTCGGCCTCGCGCTCCAGCGGCAGAACAAACTGGACGAAGCCGCCGACGCGTATCGCAAGCAGGTCGAGCTCAACCCTCTCGACGCCGCCGCGCACGCCGCGCTGGGAGAACTTCTGCTTGACCAGCACGACGATGCGCACGCCGCGCCTGAGCTCGACAAAGCGGTGATCCTCACGCCGGACAACGCGCCGCTTCGCGTCAGCCTGGGCCGCGCGTATCTGAACATCGGCGATGAACCCAAAGCCCTCGCCGCCTTCGAAAAAGCCGCCTCGCTTTCGCCGACCGCGCCGGTGTGGAACGACATCGCCTTCAGTCTTGCCGACCGCAAAGTCGATCTCGACCAGGCAGAGCACTACGCCGAGTCAGCAATTCAAGCGACCCAGACGACGCTGCGAAGCGTCGACATCCAGCGCGTCACGGCGGCCGAGATGCGCGAGGTCGAAAAACTCGCCGCCTACTGGGACACCCTCGGATGGATCTATTTTCAGAAGGGCGATCTCCCAGCCGCCGACAAGTACATTCACGCGGCATGGACGCTCGACCAGAACGGCGAAATCGGCGACCACCTCGGCCAGATATACGAAAGACGCAGCGACAAAGACCTCGCGATCAAGACCTACGCGCTTGCGCTGGCCGCACCGGGCGCCATTGCCGACACGCGCGCTCGCCTGACGCTTCTGCTCGGCTCCAATTCGGGAATCGACGATCTCGTCGCCAAAGCCAAGCGCGAACTGGCCGCGCTGCGGACCCTCCCCGCGGGTAAATTGTTCAATGGCGACGCGCACGCCGACTTTTTGATCGCCTTATTACCGGGCGGCAAATCCGCGCGTGCGGTAGCGGTGCGATTCATTTCCGGCAGGGAGGAACTGCGAAGCGCGGGCGAGAAACTGAAGCTCTTGAACTACGGCGAAATGTTCCCCGATCCTTCATCGACCCAACTCGTCCGCCGGGCAACGCTGTCGTGCATTGCCGAGGCCGCAAAAGCCTGCGTCCTGGAACTCTTCCCGGCGTCGCAGGCCGAGGCGCAGTAGAGCGGCGCCGCCCCACGCGGCCTACTCCTTCAGACTTCCGCGCTCGTCAGCCGACCCAGGCGTCCAACCACCTTCAGCTTGTCCGAACGGCCCGCAAAATACCGCGCGTTGATTTCGTCGGCGCCGAGATCCTCGATCCCGTGAAATCCCATGCCTCGCAGCCGCGCCGCCAGCAGGGGCGGATCGAAGAACGTGCGAAACGGTTCGCCGGCCGCGGCGACGCGCCGCATCATCATGCGCATCGCGGCGCGGCCCAGAAAACTGAGCGTCCCGATCGGCACCGCGTAGTCGAAGGCGACTCCTCCGCCCGGCGGCGCCCCGGCGATCAAGCGAAAGGTCGATTCGATGGCTTCGTCGGTGAGGTACATGGTCACGCCCAGCCAGGAGAAAAACGTCGGCTTCGCCGGATCGTACCCCGCCAGACGCAATCCCTCGGCCAGCGTCTGGTGCTCGAAATCGACCGGCGCATACGTCACCGAACTGGGAATCGCAATTCGCGCTTCCCGCAAATTCCGGCGCTTCCATTCCTGCGTGGCGGGATAATCCACCTCGAAAACGCGCAGCGCCGATTCCGCATGGGGATTCCGGTAGGCGAACGTATCAAGACCTGCGCCCAGAATCACGTATTGCGTGGCGCCGCGCGCGATCGATCGCGCGAGCGCGTCCTCCGCATAGCGGCTGCGAGCCACCATGAACGCGCGAATGCTCAGACCGTACTTTCCGAATGCCCCCGGACTTTCCGCCCGCAGCTTCTCGGCCGCTCGCGGCCCGATGATCGGCATGGCGATGGGATCGTCCAGAACTCTGGGGTGGTCGAAAATCTGGTGGGCGGCCCGCCGCATGGCCACGCGCAGAGCCGTTCGGCTGGGACGCGCTTCAATCATTCGGTGAAAGGGCGACTGCGGACGAATTCGCGGCCCGGCAACCGTTGAAGGCGCCGCGAGCAAGACCTATTTCAGCTCGAGAATTTCCTTCTCCTTCGCCGCGGAAAGGTCCTCGATCTTTTTCGTTTCCGAGTGCGTGAGCTTTTCGAGTTCGTCGAGCGAACGCTTCTTGTCGTCTTCGCTGATCTTCTTGTCTTTTTCGAGTTTTTCGACCGCTTCCTTGATCTCACGACGGACGTTGCGCACGGCCGTCCGGTGATTTTCGAGCACTTTGTGCATGTGCTTCACCAGGTCCTTGCGGCGGTCTTCGGTAAGAGCGGGAATCGGTACGCGCACCACTTTTCCGTCGTTCGTTGGATTCAAGCCGAGATCGGCCATGCGAATCGCCTTGTCGATCATGGCCACGGCGCTCTGATCCCACGGCGCGATCACGATGGTCATCGGGTCGGGCACGTTCATCGTGCCGAGCTGATTGATGGGCATCGGCGTGCCGTGATAATCCACGCGGACGCTATCGAGCACTGCGATATTCGCGCGCCCGGTGCGCACCGTCGCCAGTTCCTTGCGAAAATCCTCCACCGCTTTTTCCATGCGGATTTTCGCCTGCGCCAGAGCGTCCTTGCTCGATCCAATGTTGCTCATCGAAACGCCGTCCTCCGCATCGCCAAAATTTACGCCGCGGTCACCGTGGAGCCCACCCGCTCGCCCACCACGACGCGCCGCAAGTTTCCCGGCACGTTCATGTTGAAGACGACGATGGGCATTTTGTTGTCCATGCAGAGCGAGATGGCCGTCGAATCCATCACCGACAGGCCTTTTTGCAGCACGTCAAGATAGGTGATGTGCTCGAACATCTTCGCCGTTTTTACTTTTTCGGGATCGGCGTCGTAAATACCGTCCACGCGCGTAGCCTTCAGGATCACCTGGGCTTTGATCTCCATGGCGCGCAGCGCCGCAGCCGTGTCGGTTGAAAAATAGGGATTGCCCGTGCCGCCGGCGAAGATCACCACGCGCTGCTTTTCCAGATGTCTGGCGGCGCGGCGCCGGATAAACGGCTCCGCCACTTCGTGCATCTCGATTGCGCTCATCAGGCGCGTCTGGCAGCCGATTTTTTCGAGCGCGTCCTGCATCGCCAGGCCGTTGAGCACGGTGGCGAGCATGCCCATGTAATCGCCGGTTGCACGATCGATCGTCAGCCCGTGCTGCCGCGCGCCGCGAAAAATGTTGCCGCCGCCGACGATCAGCGCCACTTCCACGCCGAGATCGTGAACTGTTTTGACCTCTTGCGCGATTCCCTGGATCGTTTCGGCGTGAATTCCAAAGTCATCCGGACCGGACAGCGATTCACCGGAAAGTTTTACGACAATGCGACTGTAAACAGGTGCTGCGGTGCGGGGCTTTGCGTTGCCTATATTCCGGGATTTCTTCATCGTGTCCTGGTGGGCGCCGTCCCCGCGGGCATTCTAGCAGAGATTCGGCGCACGTGGCTCGCGTCGTGGCGCCAGGTAGATGAAAAAAGGGGGCGCAACTCCAGCCGCGCCCCTGCACACACAAAACAGGGGTAGCCTAGACCTTCGAGACCGGCTCGGCCGCGCCGGGATCTTCCGACGCGGTGGCGGGCGAAGAGGTCGCGTCGGTTTCGCCGACCTTGAAACGGGCGAAGCGGCGAATGGCGATGTTCTCGCCGACTTTGGCGATGGCCTGTTCGACCATTTCCTTGACCGTGGTTCCTTCGTCCTTGATGAAGTGCTGCTCGTAGAGGCAATTTTCTTCGTAGAATTTTTCCATCTTGCCCGAAACGATTTTGTCGATCACTTGTTGCGGCTTGCCCGTGGCTTTAGCCTGCTCGCGGTAGATCTCGCGTTCGCGATCGAGCGTTTCCTGGGTCACGTCTTCGCGCCGCAGAAACCTCGGATCGAGCGCGGCGATGTGCATGGCCACGTCGTGAGACAAGCGCTGAAAATCCTCGGTGCGCGCGACGAAATCGCTCTCGCAATTGATTTCAACGAGCACGCCGATCTTTCCACCCGCGTGGATGTAGCAGGAAACGAGGCCTTCGGACGTGGAACGCTGCGCCTTCTTCGCCGCGGCGGCCTGGCCCTTTTTACGCAGAACGTCGATGGCCTTCTGGATGTCTCCGCCGGATTCGATCAATGCCGCGCGGCAATCGGAAAAACCCGCTCCGGTCTTGTCGCGCAGCTCCTTCACGAGCTGTGCGGATGGTCCACTGCTCTTGCCATCAGATGGTGTCGCCATGACTGAGCTCAGTTCCTTTTCTTTGGATTTCGAGGTTCCCGGTTGTGCCGGGATCCGGCGCATGCACTGCGGCGCGTTGTTGTCGTCGCCTTCGTGGAGGTTACTTGGCGGATGAATCGTCGTCGCCGGAAACGGGCGCGGCCACTTCCTCCGTCGCCGCCGGCTCACCTTCGACGAAATCGCCTTCCTGTTTCTCGTATTGCTCGTAGGCGCTGGTGTCGACGTATTCCGGACCTTCCTCGCCCGCCACACCTTCGATCGCCTTCTGATCGGCGATCTGCGACTGCTCGAAGGACTGGCGGCCGGAGACGACCGCATCGGAAATCTTCGACGTGAACAGGCGAATCGCGCGCAACGCGTCATCGTTGCCGGGGATGACCCAGTCGACGAGGTTCGGATCGCAGTTCGTATCGACGATTGCGACGACCGGGATGCCCATCCGGCGCGCCTCGCGCACGGCGATGACTTCGGCGTTGGGATCGATCACGAACATGGTGTCCGGCGGAGTGGTCATGTTCTCGACGCCGGCGAAATTCTGTTGCAGATGCTTCAGCTCGCGGTCCAGGCGCGCGCCCTCTTTTTTCGAGAACTGCGCCATCCGCCCATCTTCCGACATCGCCTTGAGCAGCTTGAAACGCTTGATGGATTTCTGGAGCGTGGCCCAGTTGGTGAGCGTGCCGCCGAGCCAGCGATGGTTCACGTAGAACATCCCGCAGCGCTGCGCTTCTTCGGCGATGGCTTCCTGCGCCTGACGCTTGGTGCCGAGGAACAGGACGCTCTTGCCTTGGGCCGCCTGCTCGGCGACGTAACGAGCCGCCTCGCGGAAAAGCTTCAGGGTTTTCTGAAGGTCAATGATGTGGATTCCGTTGCGCTCGCCGAAAATATATTCTTTCATTTTCGGATTCCAGCGCCGGGTCTGGTGGCCGAAGTGAACTCCCGCCTCCAGCAACTCTTTCATCGTAATTTCGACTGCCAAATTGCCTCCTAAGTGAAGGGATGCTTGGGATCCCGGCTTGCCGGGACAGCATCCTTTTCTGCCGGATCCTCACCGGCCGTGAATTTGGCCCGGCCTATTCGGCCGAGCCGGTCTCGCTTCTACAGCTGCTACGACTCCCGAAGCGTAAGCCCGTTCTCTGTTTCTCGGGCCTTTTCGTCGGGAGCAAACCCAAGCTTTGACACTGGCCGAACCGCCTCACCCTTCTGATGCAGGCGGAGCTCGATCAAACAAACCGGGCTCGGCCGAAAGCATGTTGCCGGGCGATCCGACCGCGTCTGGCTCTTTTCGTCAGCTGCCTGCGGGCGTCTCGCACCCTGCACTCTGGCGATTCCAGATGCCGTCCGATTAACGCTTGCTGAACTGGAACCGGCGACGCGCGCCCTTCTGTCCGTACTTCTTGCGTTCCTTCATGCGCGGGTCGCGGGTCAAAAATCCGTTCTTGCGCAACGCCGGACGCAGTTCGGGGTTGAGCTTGGAGAGAGCGCGAGCAATGCCCATGCGCACCGCTCCAGCCTGGCCGCCGACGCCGCCGCCCTTGACCTGCGCGTGCACCTGCACCTGATCGAGCATCTGCGTAAATTTCAGGGGCTCGACGGCGGCGGTGTGCCACGCGACGTTGCGAAAATAGTCGTCCACGGGGCGATCGTTCACGGTGAACTGCGCCGGTCCCGGTTTGATGTAGACGCGCGCTACGGCTTCCCGGCGGCGCCCCGTACCGTAAAAGTGCTTCTTGGCTGCCTCAGCCAGCGAATTCGGTGCTGAACTCAAATTGCCTCCGTCACTGCGTTACGATCTCGTGCCGGCCACAAGGCCGAATGCGAATCCCTCGCTGCATAGCCCGCTGCGTCGCGGACTTATCCGCGCGAGGACAAATTTTAGTTCCCGTATGCGAGGTTACAGCGCGAGCGGCTGAGGCTTTTGTCCGGCGTGGCGATTCAGCGCTTCACTTCCGGCATACACACGCAGCTTCTTAGCGCGACGCGCGCGGAGCTTGTTCTTCGGCAGCATCCCAAGCACCGCTTCGCGAATGACCTCTTCTGGCCGGCGCGCCATCAGCGACCGGATGGAGACTTCCTTCAATCCACCGGGATATCCGCTGTGGTGCCGGTAAACCTTCTGCTCCATCTTGTTGCCCGTCAACTTCACACGCTCGGCGTTGATCACGACGATGTGGTCGCCGCAGTCGAGAAACGGCGTATATTCCGGCTTGTCCTTGCCGATCAGCTTGCGCGCGATTACCGTCGCCAAGCGGCCGAGCACCTGACCGTCCGCATCTACAACCAGCCAATTCTTGCCCACCTGAAGCGCTTCCGCTTCGCGGCCCTTCGGTACATACGTCGCCATGTGCTTCAGTCACACCTTTCCGTCTAAAGACAATTCTTGAGTCTAGGCTAGCCGGTGCGTCCTGTCAACGAAGACAATGCGGCCTGTCTTGGCTCCATAATTTTGTCACCCCCTAACGGCAACGTGAAAATGTCACCCCATGAGCCAGGAGACATTTCGCGTGAGCCAGAAGGAATTGCAACGAGTGGCGGTCATCGCATCGTGTGTGAA
>JBAVUW010000108.1:0-2062 GCA_049696975.1 Candidatus Acidiferrales bacterium
GCCGTGGCCTCCGCGTCCTCCACCGCCCCCATGACCGCCGCGACCGCCGCCACCGCCTCCGCTTTCCCGCTGGGGACGGGCTTCGTTAACCACCAGCGCGCGGCCCATAAACTCCCGACCGTTGAGCGCGGCGATTACTTTTTCAGCTTCGGCGTCGTCCTTGATCTCCGCGAATCCAAAACCGCGCGGCTGGCCGGTAAAGCGATCGCGAAGGAGAGTGAGTGAATCCGGTTGCACGCCTGTCTCCGTAAAGAGTCCCTGCACATCCTCTTCAGTAGCCTTGAACGACAGATTTCCCACGTACAATTTCTTCACGTTCATCTCCCCCCGGCGCCCGCATGCGAGCGGACGCTTACAGCTAGGCTGAAGAGGCAGGATCTCGGTCCACGGGCGTCCATCGGCGCGACGGTTCCCCTCGGACAGAAGCGAGCACCCCAGCGACAGGCACATCTTGCTCGCAACAGGGGCGCACAGTCAACCGTGGCGCCCGGCGGAACCGCTGGGCTCCGGACGCGCGCGGGCCCGGGCGTGCGATGGCGCTAGGTACGGTAGCTGGAATTGATGTGGACGTATTCGATGGTGAAGTCGCAGGTCCAGACGCGGGCGGAAGCGCTGCCGGCGTGCAGATCCACGCGGACGGGGACATGTTTCGCGAGCATTTTCAGGTGAACGGCGCGCTCGTCGAAGGGATGCTCGCAACCGCGGCGGCAGACCGTGGCCCCGGCGATTGAGATGTTGACGCGGCGGGGATCGAACTTCACTCCGGAGCGGCCGGCAGCGGCGAGGATGCGGCCCCAGTTGGGATCGGCACCGGCGAATGCCGTCTTCACCAGCGGCGAATTGGCGATGGTCTTGGCGATCTGGCGAGCGGACTTTTCCGATGCGGCCCCGCGAACTTCGATTTCGATCGTGCGTTGTGCACCTTCGCCGTCGTCGATGATCGCGAGCGCAAGCGATGAGCAGACGCTCTCCAGCGCGCCGACGAACGCCTTGTAATCCGGCCCCGAGGAGCCGCGGATTTCGCGGGCGCCGGCGTGACCATTGGCGAGGACCGCGACGGTGTCGTTCGTCGATGTGTCGCCATCGACGGTGATTGAATTAAACGTGCGGCCCACGCAGGCTCGCAGGGCGCGGTTCAGCAGCGGCTGCGAAATGGCGGCGTCCGTGGCGATGAACGCGAGCATGGTGGCCATGTTCGGCTCGATCATGCCCGAGCCCTTTGCGCAACCGAGCAGACGGACCCGCTTTCCTCCTACGCGGCATTTCGCGGCGGCCCATTTGGGGCGCGTATCGGTCGTCATGATCGAGCGCGCGAATTCCTCATACGCGCCGGGCTCCGCGCTGCGGGCGAGGGCGATGTGCGGGATGGCCGCGAGAATTTTTTCCACGCGCAGCGGCGCGCCGATCACGCCGGTGGAGCAGACGATAATCCCGGACGGATCGATATCCCCAAGCTCAACTGCCAGCCTTTCGGCCGTCGCGACCGAGGCTGGATAGCCGTCCTGTTTCGTACAGCAGTTCGCGTTGCCGGAATTGACGATGATGCCGCGCATCCGGCCGCGCGATTGGCGCAGGTGCTGGCGCGACGCGATTACGGGCGCGGCAACGATCTGATTCGTAGTGAACATGGCCGCGGTCGTTGCCAGCGTGTCGCTGATCAGAATGCCGAGATCGAGGCGCGCGCGCTTGATACCGCAGTGGGTAGCCGCGAAGGTGAATCCGGCGGGAATATCCGATGCGGAAAGGTGCGGATTCACGGCTTTAACTCGAGTGTGGCGACACGTGCAGTGAAGTCTTCCAGCGCGGCACGGACGGCGCCCAGGGCTGTGCCGCCGGCGACGCCGCGGCGGGCCAGCGCGGATTCCAGCGTAAGCACGGTCGAAAGATCGCGGCCGAACGCGGGTGAAAATACCACCAGTTTGTCGAGTGGCATTTCGCGGATCGATTTCCCTTCCTGTTCGCAGGCGCGGAGGACTTTGCCGACGATTTCGTGCGCATCCCGAAACGGGATGCCTTGTGCGACGAGGTAGTCGGCGACCTCCGTGGCGACCAGCGCTGGATT
>JBAVUW010000109.1:0-21077 GCA_049696975.1 Candidatus Acidiferrales bacterium
CGGCGGGCCGCCGCGCACGCTCCAGGAAATCGACTACCTGCTGCTGGTGGACGACGAGGCGCGCCAGGGCGCGCTGCGCTTCGCCGAACAAGAGGGCGGCCCGTTCCTGCGCCCGGAGGGCGTCAAGCGCATCCCGCCGCCGGTCGAACTTCCCAAACTGCTCGCGGCCGCCGAACACGTCATGGAGGACAAGGACACCGAAGAGGACCTGCGCCTGCTGTTCGCGCCGGGATCGTCGCTCGGCGGCGCGCGCCCCAAGGCATCGGTTATCGAAAAGGACGGACAGCTCGCGATTGCGAAGTTTCCGCGCAAGGACGATGAAATCAACACCGTGGTGTGGGAAGCGGTGGCCCTCGCACTGGCCAAGAAAGCGGGCATCGAAGTCCCTGCGGGCCGCGTCGAGACCGTCGCGAACAAGCCTGTGCTGCTGCTGCGGCGTTTTGACCGCGATGGCGCACGGCGCATTCCGTTCCTCTCCGCGATGAGCATGCTCGGATCGAAGGACAACGAAACCAGAAGTTATCTGGAAATTGTGGACGCGCTGCGCCAGCACGGTGCCGCACCGAAAGCCGACATGGAGGCGCTGTGGCGGCGCGTGGTGTTCAACATCCTGATCTCCAACACCGACGACCACCTGCGCAATCACGGCTTTCTCTACGCGGGGCAGGAGGGCTGGCGCCTGTCGCCGGCGTATGACCTCAACCCCGTGCCGACCGACATCAAGCCGCGCATTCTCGCAACGGCGATCAACGAGGAAGACAACACGGCATCGCTCGCGCTCGCCCTTGACGTTGCCGGATATTTTGAACTCGACGCCGCCAAGGCCCGCGCAGTAGCGGCACAGGTCGGCAAGTCCACAGCGAAGTGGCGCGACGAAGCCGCGCGCCACGGCCTCACGAAATCAGAAATAGATCGTATGGCCTCAGCGTTTGAGCACGAGGATCTGCGCCTCGCAAGCGGGGGGCAGTGATGTCGGCGTTTGTGTGGCTCGATTACTCGGAGCGCGAGCGGCGGAAGATGCTCGATGTCGTCGACCTGTTCAGGGAACACGACACGCGCGACGAACTGGGGGTCGGTTCGGTACGGGATGCCTTCGCCGACATGCTTTTCCCCGGTACGAGCACGATCATGACGCGCGCGCGGTACTTTCTTCTCGTCCCCTGGACTTATCAAAGGCTGGAAAAATCGCGCGTTAAATCAGGAGAAATAGCGGCGCGCGCGCGCCGCGCGGAGCTGGACCTCGTTGAGCCTATAGAGCGGTCGGACGACAGCGACGGAAACATCGGCAAGGTGGCTAAGACCACCCTGAAGCGACTCCCGAGCAGTGTTTATTGGCAGGGGCTCAGTGTCTGGGGGATTCGCTCCTTCAGGGGCGCGCAGGTCCAGTATCACCGCAGCCTCGATCGGTATTATGCGCAGATGATGCGTCACAGCGGACGTGTGACGGAACGTGATGTCGAGCACGATGATCTCATTTCACCGAACTGGCATGCAGGGCTGGTTTCGCCGCCGGAAGATTTTCCCGCCGAGTGCTCTTTGAGTCTGACGCGCCCCGAAGCCGAATATCTCGCCGAGCGAATCCGCTTGAGCCCGGCCTGTTCCGGCTCGCTGCTGGCCGAGCTTATCTCCCGGCGGCGGCCTGTGGCCGACACGGCGTTCGCCTGGGAGCTTCCGCATTGCGCCGAACTGCCGCCAAAATTGCGCGAAATGCTTGAGCACGCCCGGAATTTCTCGGAGATCATGCACGGCGCACCGCTGCTCTACAATTTGATTCTCGCCGAACAAGCCCGCGAGAAGGATCGCGTTTCTAAGTACCGTCGGTCTTTCGCGGAGTGGGCGCAATCACTCTCTAAACGCGCTCGTCCGCTGGCGCAATGGAAGCGGGAGCGTTTCTGGGAACTGGTGCGGTCTGTCAATCCGCGGATTACCGGCCCTACGCAGGAATTCATCAATACGTGGTGGGACCTCGCGCTGGCAGGTGATGCTGCGCGTTTGCGCGATAGCTCAACCGCCCGCCTTTTGATTCGCGAGCGTGAGCGTCGGCTGAAAAAGAATCTGGCCCGCATAGACAATCCCCGCGCACAGGAATTGTGGACGGGCGATTCCGGCACTGCGCAGCTGGAATTCAGGTGGAACATTAGCCGGCGGCTGCTCGGAGACATTTTCGAGGGTCTGGAGAGGCCGGATGCTTAGGCCGGACGAGAGACAGCATTTGCTGGAGCTGCTCCGCCCGCCGGCCGGGTGCAAGCTTGACGTTGCGGTTGGCACCACGTATTCGCTCGATCTCATCAGCGCGCTGATGCTGCCTCTGTCGTTCGCCTTCTTCGACTGGGAGCGCGCGGACGGCGAACTGGAAGCCGATCCGCTGGCCTTGCTGGAAGCGCTAAGGCGTTACGGGGATCGATTTACAATCTTCTGTCAGACCGGGCAAATTCGATTGCCGCCCATACAGCAACCGCTGATCACCTTCCTGGAACCCTGCATTTACGATGTACAGGCACCCGACGCGGAAGGTGTGTTTCACCCGAAAGTCTGGGCGCTCCGGTTTGTCGCCGACGATGGCGCCATTCGCTATCGCGTCCTCTGCCTCAGTCGCAACCTGACTTTCGACCGCTGCTGGGACACCGTTGTCGCGCTCGACGGTGAACTTACCGACCGCTCAAACGCGATCGCGGCAAATCACCATCTTGCAAAGTTTGTGGCGGCACTGCCGGGTCTTGCCCGTCGTCCGGTCGCGCGCGAGCGTCGGCAGGACGTGGCCAGAATTGCGGACGAACTGCGGCGCGTTCGGTTCACCTGGCCTGAAGGCTTTGATGAGAACCAGAGCCGGTTCTGGGTCGGTGGGCTGGACGGAAAAACCGTTTCGCCTTTCGAAGCGCGGGAAGACAGGGCCTTGATCGTTTCACCGTTCATCTCAAATTCCGTTGTCTGCGACTTCCTGGATCACACGGCACAGACGCACCTGGTGTCGCGTCCTGAATCTCTGCAGGAACTGCCTCAAAAGACCTTGAAGCGCTGCAAGAGTGTCAGATTTCTGGCGGACCTTGCCGATGAATCCGATGATGATGCTCCCGCCGGGAAAGATGAAGTGCTGGATGGCCTGCACGCAAAGCTCTTCGTCATCGACCACGGTTGGGACGCGAGCATATTCAGTGGCTCCTTCAATGCGACCGTCCATGCCTTGCAGCACAACGTCGAGTTCATGGTCGAACTCGTGGGCAAGAAGAGCCGGTTCGGCGTGGAGCCGTTTCTGAGGCAGGTGAAAGGCGAGACGACCTTCGCCGACCTGCTCCAGGCATACGACGTGAACGCGCCGACCGTGCCGGTCGACGCCACGGCGCGGCAGCTCGATAATCTGCTCCAGGCCTTGAAGCGGGCGCTCGCGGCGGCGCGTCCGCGGCTGGTCGTCACCGCTGCGGGTGAAAAAGATTTATTTGATATGAGCCTGGAATGGGAGAAGCCGCCCCGTTGGCCGAAAGCGACGTTCGAAATACGCGCATGGCCGATTACACAGCCGGCGGAGCGAGGTCAGATACTCGGCAAATCGATTGTGTTCCCGAGGCTGTCATACGGGGGGCTGACGCCTTTGATTGCGTTCTCCATTACCGTGAAAATCGGTCAGGCTGAGTGTAATTCAGTTTTCGTCATGAACCTTCCGCTGCAGGGCGCGCCGGAAGACCGACAGGATCGTGTAGTCCGTTCGCTGGTCCAAAACCGCGATCAATTGCTGCGCTATATACTTTTTCTCCTGGCTTCCGGCGATGAAGCGTCTGCTTCTTCCGGCGATCTGTCCCGATTGCTCAATTCTCCGGGGGAGGGGGCGGATGGTTCTTCGCGGAATCCTTATCTGTTGGAGACGATGCTCCGTGCTCTTCATCGCGGCCCGGCGCAGCTCGAACGCGTGCAATCTTTATTAGAGGTCCTCCGCAGGCAGCAGGGAAGTTCGGAACTGCTCAGCGACGATTTCCAGAAAATATGGGAACCCATTTGGGATGCCGCCCGGCAGGCCATCGCGAAATGATCCCGCATCCCGACACATCATCCGCTCTCGCGGGCCTGAAGGATTTTCAGCGCGCGACGGTGGACTATGTTTTTGATCGGTTCTACGGCGCGGACTCGACACGCCGATTTCTGGTCGCCGACGAAGTGGGATTGGGCAAGACCCTCGTCGCACGGGGAGTGATCGCGCGCGCGATTGATCATCTTTGGAACGAAGATTCACGGATCGATGTCATCTATATCTGCTCCAACGCGGATATCGCGCGCCAAAACATAAACCGTCTGAGAATTCCGGGCTGCGAGGAAGCAGCGCAGGCAACGCGCCTCACCTTGCTGCCATTGCAATTGCAAGATCTCCGGCGCCATCGCGTCAACTTCGTAGCGTTGACGCCCGCCACGTCCTTTGAGCAAACAGGCGGTGGCGGGCGGATGGATGAAAGGGTTCTACTTTACTGGCTGTTGGATCGCGCCTGGGGAATCCGTAAGTCACGCGCTTCGCTCTACGTGCTGAAGGATTACGCGAGGACAAATTCATTTAAGAGATGGGTCAACGCGTTTGACTCCAAGAAACTGAATAAACAGATTGCGGATGCGTTTGTTGCCAGTCTGGAGAAGCAGGTACGGGAAGAAATAGCCGCCGGGAAACCTGATTTGCGTGCGCGCTTCGAGGAATTGCGCGGCATATTCTGCGGCAACGATTCCAAAGTATCGTCAGACGAGACCAGGAAGCGGACGCGATGGATTGGCGAGTTGAGACGGATGCTGGCTCGCGTCTGTCTTGCGACGCTGGAGCCAAAAGTAATAATTCTGGACGAGTTTCAGCGCTTCAAGCATCTCCTCGATGAGGATTCGGACGCGGGCGACCTTGCGCGCGGCCTGTTCGATTCGGAGGCAGGGCAGGGTTCCCGCGTTCTTCTCCTTTCGGCGACACCCTATCGTGGTCTGAGTCTCCATCACGAGACCGATGATGATCACTACGGCGACTTCCTCGCTTTGGTGAGTTTTCTGGAAAACAGCGATGCGGCCGGCTGCAAGGAAATACTGGCGGAGTATCGCGCTGCCCTGCCTGCCGTGATGACGCCCGACGGGCTGGCACGGTTGCGAAGGGCAAAAATGGAGCTCCAGCAGCGTCTGTGCCGGGTGATGGCGCGTACGGAACGCCTTGCGTCATCCGACCACCGTGGCGGAATGCTTCTGGATGCGCCGCCGGCAGACGCCTCGCTTCACGCCGTCGACGTTCGGGCGTTTCTGGGCGCACAAAACGTTGCCGACGCGGTGGAACAGGGAGATGTCGTCGAATACTGGAAGTCGGCGCCATACCTCTTTAATTTTATGGATGACTACGCGTTGAAGCGGAGCTTCAAGGACGCGCCGGAAAAAGACAGGATGGTGGGGCTGGTAAGGGAATTCCCCGAGACGTTTCTCGATCTGGAGCGGGCGCGTGGGTATCAGCCGCTCGAACCTGCGAATCCGCGTCTGCGCGGGCTGCTCTCTGAAACGGTGGATCGCGGAATGTGGCGGCTGCTCTGGATGCCGCCATCGCTCGGCTATTACGCCCCGGCCGGGCCGTTCGCCGTGCCTGAATTGGCCAACGTGACAAAACGGCTGGTCTTCTCCGCCTGGCACATGGTTCCGCGCGCCGTCGCATCGCTCGTTTCGTACGAAGCCGAGCGCCGGATGATGCGAGCATCACATCCCAGAGCGCAATTAACGCAGGATGACTGGAAAAAACAGCGCGGATTGTTGAGGTTCGGCATTTCGGACGGACGACTTACCGGTCTGCCCGTGCTTTTACTTGTCTATCCCTGTCTGACATTTGCCCGCGACTGCGACCCCAGGGATTTGGCGCGAGGCGTTCGTCTGACCGCGGCCGAAGTGCGCTCCCAGTTCGCGGCCCGTATAAACGGCCTGATTGAAAAACTTGGGATCGTTCAGGAGACGGGCAGCAACATCGATGATCGCTGGTACTGGCTTGCGCCGATGTTGCTTGATTTCGTGGAGTTCCCGGACGCGGCGCAAGAATGGTGGAACCGTACGGACCTGGCACATACGTGGGCCGGTATTGAGGTAGGCGACGAAGATGACGGGTGGACGAGCCACGTCGAGAAGGCGAAGGAGACGCTCGACGCAATCCGCGAGGGCAAAGACCATCTTGGCGTGCCGCCCGGTGATCTCTTCGATGTTCTGGCTCTTGCGGCATCGGCCGGCCCGGCGACCGCCGCGATGCGCGCCTACGCGCGCGCAAGCCGAAGTGATCCCGCATTGTGCCTCCCTCTGCGTGATACCGCGGCGCAGTCGGGCAGGGCGTTTCTCTCGCTTTTCAATCATGCGGAGGTCATCGAGGCGGTTCGCGCAGAATTCCGGGGCGAGCCTTACTGGCAGCGTGTGCTGGAATACGCCCATGCGGGCGGGCTCCAGGCCGTCCTTGATGAGTATGCGCATTTGCTCCGGGAGTCGCTCAGCGTTGCCGCGCTGCCGGCAGAGACGGCAGCGGAGAAAATTGGTGCCGAACTTATTGCCGCTCTCACAATTCGCGCTGCCTCGCTGCGCGTCGATGAAGTTACGGCGCCCCGGTATGCCCGCGAAATAAAGCTTGAGACTGAACCGATGCGCATCCGCTTTGCCATGCGTTTTGGTGATGATCGCTCGGACGAAGAAGTGCCTATCACGGCCAATGGCGCTTCTCCCGGAACGCGCAAGGAGCGCGTGCGCGCGGCGTTCAACTCGCCATTCTGGCCGTTTGTGCTGGTTTCAACCTCGGTCGGGCAGGAGGGTCTTGATTTTCATCATTACTGCCACGCGATTACGCACTGGAACCTGCCGTCGAATCCGGTCGATCTGGAACAGCGCGAGGGTCGGATACATCGCTACAAAGGGCACGCGGTACGGAAGAATGTTGCGGCGGCATTTGCGGACGAGGCTCTACGCCATCGTGACCCGGATGCGTGGGAGACTGCTTTTGAGCTGGGGCGAACAGGACGGTCGTTACAGGAAAATGATCTCGTCCCTTATTGGCTCTTTCCCGGTGACGCAAAAATAGAGCGGCATGTTCCGATGATGCCATTTAGCCGCGAAGTAGAGCGTCTGTACGGACTGCGCCGGGCGCTGGCGATCTACCGCATGGTTTTCGGCCAGAGCCGACAAGAGGACTTGATTACGTATTTGCTGGCCCAAATTCCCGAAGCCGAACGCGCCGGGATCGTGGCAGAACTGCAAATTGATTTGAGTCCAGCTCACTGGTCCGACGCCGATCAGGTCATCACAGTCTGAAAGAGACCGGCGGCATTCAGTCGGCAGGATTCAGGACGGGGGAGGACGAAATTATTGTCAATGATTTTGCACCGCGCGTGATTGCAACGTATAGCTCTCGTCTTGAAAGGGATTCCGCGTCGAGAACAATGGCGTGATCGAACTCAAGACCTTTGACAAGTAGGGTGGTTCCAATGAGTTTTCTTCGACCCACGGGACGGCCCTTATGGCGAAACTCGGTATGATACTTCTCCGCCGCTTCGTCCAGAGTGAGTTTCGGGTGTAGGGTGTGCTTCCGCAATATGCCCATCATTCTATTGAAGAGATCCGCGCGTATGATTTGCGTGGTGCCCGTCGCCTTGAGAGCCGTCAGAAGCCCGGCCATAGCTTTGCTGCTTGAGTCCGCGAGGTAAGCATTCGCGGCCAAGGCTGTCAACGGATTACGCGTATTGTCTCGGATGTGCACATGCTCACCGCGCAGGGTCGCAGCTGACAGGCTTGCCTTCATCCCCGTCATACATTGGCTGGCGAATGCGAGGACTGCTTTCAGCTTGTTCTGATTCGTTCGGGCTCGCTGAATCTTCTGTACGAATGAAAAGAGAGCCTTGCCCTCGATCTCTTCAATCGAAGAGAACCTGCCACCGACATTTTTTGCGAGAGCATGGCACTTGGACTTATATTCCTGACTTCCCTTGTGAATGGCAATTACGCTGTCTTGCGAGTCGCAAGAGAAGTAGCGGCAGGCATTTGCTTGAATACGGAAGAGTTCAGCCGTGTTGTTTACAGGCATGTACGTCACACCGACCGGCACGTCTCGCGTCAGGTCTACGGGTTGTCTTTGCTCAAGCTGGCCACGGATTACGCCCAGCCAGGCACCGATTGCCGGCGTGCCTGCGCGATTCCATCGATGCGGCGTTTCCAATTTTCCGAGAGACTCGAACGTCGTAGAAATATCTTTCTCCCAATCCACTGTCTGTTCGTTGAAGTCGAATATCCCCTGCAATGGGTCGCCAAGCAAACGACAAGGAAGATCGCGCGCCAGTTTGAGGACAAGTTCGTGCTGTGCGGCCGAGCAGTCCTGATACTCGTCCACGTAGAGCCCCACATACGACGCCCGTAAGATCCTACGGACGAAGCCGCTATCAAGCAGGGCGGAACATGCCTGATAGAGCGCAGTCCATTGGTCACCCGCAGGACGATCTACGGTCCATCCGGACGTTGCGGGGTACGAGAGCGAGAGCCGCAGTGCCCAACTCGCGATGGTGTCCGCGCGAAATGATTTTTCGCACACTCTGAGATCGCGCATCTTTCGACGCAAGACATTTACGCCCGCATACGTATGTGTGAGAACGAGCTGTCTGTTGGCGCTGCGAGAGACTGCCTCCGCGATCAGATGCGTCTTTCCGAACCCGGCAGGTGCGACCAAATAGCCTGAGCCACGATATCCTGCCAAGACTTCGGAAAGATCAGGCACAATCGATCCAGTCACGCAGCGCGTTGATCTTACGAACTAAGTCAGTATTGCAGATTGTGGCGTCGTCCAGGTAGGCGCAGATCGCGGCGGTCCATTCCTGTGCCCAACTTTGGCGTTTGAACCACCCGCTGACCTTGGCGGCTTTGCCAAGAGCGTCACGCAGCTGTCGCCCGTCCGTCCAGTCTGCGTGGTTCCGGTCGAACGGTTGACCATATTGCGTTTCAACTTGGTCGAGGACTTGGTTCCGGTTCCCACTAATCGTACATGCCGCCTCGAATGCAGCCATGATGCCTGGCCACGGCAAGTCGGCAAAAATGCGTCGCTCAATGCACAAGGCGTCATCCCAAATCGTGACGGGCACACCTCTGGCTCGAAGGGAATTTACGTCTGCATCAGAAAATTGGTCGGGCCGGTCTGAATCGGCAAGGACACTCACCTCGTACGAGAGATCTTTCAGACCTTCTGCAATTTCCTTAATCTTACTTGCTCCGCTCCCGTCGAAAAGCGCGACGCCCTGATACGCAAACGAATTCTTCGCTTTTGATACCCAATAACTGTCCAAGCCCCGGAGGAAGCCAGCCTCGGTCGCGCCTTCACAAACTATGATTTTGGGAGCGAGGAAAGCCTCGGCGCCCAATCGGATCTTGCCCTGGATGGAGTCGGCAATGGCTGGCTTATTTGCTGGGACGATCTCCGTCTTACCGTTCTTAGAATGAACGATCTGAAGATCGTCGACTGTAAGTTCGCGCAGAACAACCGGCGAATGCGTGGTTAGGAAATACTGACCGGTCGTATCATCCTTTAGATGATGAACCAGGCGCGCTATCCGGTGGGGTTCAAGTCCGATTTCCACCTCGTCGAAGAGAGTTATGTGGAGGACTCGAAGGCTATTTTTCTGAAGGCCTGTGGTGAGCATGCGCTTCGAGCCAAGTCCCAGTTGGCGAAGTGGCATTTCACCATCATGCAGTGCGAGGCCCCCAATGCGCACATTGATTGCTTCGGAATCTAGGTGCGCCTTATAGGTCGATGTAACGTTGACACCGAGCGCTCTGGCAGTTGTCTCCGCTGCTCTTGCAACCTCATCGAACTTGGACAAGTTCTCGTTGCGGCGGGCCTCCAGAGCTGCCCTCGCAGCTCTGCCAGCTTCAGCAAGCGACGAGGAAATATTTTCAGTCTCAGTTAGCTGATTGAGAAGCGAACCTCGGGACCATGTGAGGTGTCGATCTGAGATTGCACCGATCAAGCTGACCGCAACCTTTGCGCGGTCGTTCGATTTGAAGGACACACCTTCATCATTGTCATTCTTGATGACGCGCCACGAGGGCTCCAAGTCATCACCAACGTCGAGCCGAATGCGAAGCGCATCTTCGAGTCCCTCGCCGGGCTCATCATGGCGGGAGAGAGATTGCCGATCCCAACCGCACATGCAGTGCCCATATTTCCCGAGATCACGAAATTCTTCAGCAATGTCGCCAAGAACGACCTCAATACGAATTTTGTTTTGAGGCGTGCACTGATAAAAGTCCGCGTCGTCGAAAGCCAGGTTCCATTGCGCGTAAAACATGCGACGGAGGGCTTCAAGGATTGTGGATTTAGTGGAGTCACCTCGGCCGATTAAACAAAATAGGGCCTTGTCGGGGAGCGCCCACTTCATTTCGTGAATACCCCGAAAATTGCTAATCGAGAGATGACGTATCCGCATTGTTTAGCGTTTTCTCCGGAGGTTCGCTTAGTGAATCAGAATATCGCACGTTACTCTTCCACTTCATCCGGGACAAGGTCGCGGGCCGGGTTGAAGGCATTTTTCACCCGCGGTGTTCAGTCGAGATTTATGACATCCAGCTCAGCCCCCATATGCGCGCGAGCAATCTCTACCACATGCTCGTGATGTGTAAATAGGATTGGCTGCACCCGGTCGCCGATAGCTGCAAGCGCTGCAAGGCCGTGGGCAGTGCGAGGATCATCGAAAGTCATAAAGATGTCGTCACCGATGAAAGGGGCCGGTTCGGAGCGGCTCGCATAATCCTCGAGATATGCAAGACGAAGCGCGAGGTAAAGCTGGTCGCGTGTGCCGTCGCTCATGCCCGTGACGGGCACCGTTGGGCCGGATTTGCGTTGGCCGACGAGGCGCGGCACATCCTGCTCGTCGTAGTCTTGACCGAGGCGTGAAAAAGCACCGCCTGTAATAGTCGAGAACAGGGCACTCGCACAGGTAATGAGGGGGTCGTGCTGACTCGCGCGGCGGTCATCAATAACTTTCCCAATGAATAAGGCGCCGAGTTTTAGGACGACCCACTCACGCGCCGCAATCGCAAGCTCGGCCTCGGCACTTCTGCGCTGTTGCACCGCGACTTCTGCGCCGATGCCTTGCTCCCATTGTGCGCGTTCGCGCAGCTTGCGGTCTCGCGCAGCGAAAACCTCCCGAGCGTCCTGGTCAAGTCTCTCATCGTCCCCCGAGAGTGCTTTGAGTGTGGCCTCGGCCTGGTCCGGGTCGAAGGTAGCGAGATCGGAGCGCAGACTCTCTTCGTTGTGCCCGTCCGCCTGCGCAATGAGCTGGACTCGCCTGTCGGCGAGCGTCCTGAGAAGTCCGTCTCGCTCACCGATCCGCGCGAGGAATTCGTTGAGGTCGGCGCCCTTTGGGAGTTGGGCTGCTAGCGCTTCAAGGGCCGCACCGGCGTCGCGGAATGTGGCATCAGCCGTCTCCCTGTTGCGTGTCGCTTCGTCGAGTCGTCCGGCGGCTTCAGTTTTGCGCGCCTCCGCGACCTTCGCTTGGGAGAGGCGATCATTGAGCGTTTTTGCTGCTGTATCTGGGGGCATTGTCGCAAGATCCGGAGCCAGGTTGTCCACGAGCGCCTTTGCCCGCGTTTCGAAGTCAGTGATATTCCTTTTCATGCCAGTAACACGCCGTGTACGGCCATCGCGCTCACGAATATTGTCGGGAACGTCTTTCCAGGCGCCGAGCGCTGCCTCCGCCTCATCGGGAGTTGCGGTCACGGGAAGACCTATCGGTGGCAGTGCGAGTGCCCACTGCTCCAACCAAGTGTCACGGCGATTCGCAGCGTCCGTTTGAGCTATTGTGTGCTCTTCGATCCGGCCTTGCGTGTCATGTGCACGGGTATCGAGATCGCGCGCTCCGTCCCAGCTCTCGGAAATCAAGCGGAGGCGCTCCTCTATCCGAGCAGCGAGAAGTCCTGTGCCAAGCCCTTGGACTTCCGGAAGTCCAGCCTCGTTTGCCAACGTGACCAGGGCCGGCTCGATACCCAGCAACGCTGCATCAATTGCAGCGAGACTGCTGCGGAGAAGGTTTAATTTCCCTCGACGTTCTAGGAGACCGTTGGCAGCTGAGAGCCAGGCGGTCATTTCCAGAGGAGGAAGGGGAACGACGCCCGCTGGGGCCCAAAGTGTCGTCCAGGTTTCTATGATTTGGTTTTGGCGGCCCTCGTCAGCCGCAAGCTGTTCTTTGGCGCTGTCTTTCTTCCTGCCTTCCTCTGCCAGCAAAGCGGTGTCAGCCTTGTGGGACGCTACACGACCGGCGTCTCCCGCCGCATCGTCGGCGAGCCGGTCGGCTGCTGAACTGTGACCTTCAAAATCCGAAACGACTTGCGGAAGCGCCGCTCCTGTGAGGGCTTCGGTTTCACCGAAGAGGGTGGAGCGCAGGCGGCCCCATTCCTTGTCGCGCTGTTGCCGTTTTGCAGCTATCGCATCTGGCGTGGGCACGGGACTGCTGGATGCGAGGTTACGAAGCCGGGTGTCGATCACGGTGGTAGCCTCTTCGGAGGCCGAGACTCGTTCAGTCGCACGCGCTATATCGGCTGTGAGTTTTTCCAAGTCCTTTCGAAAGCGGACAATCGTTTCGGCGCCGGGCAGAGATATCAGCGCAAGACCATCGAGATTAATGATCGCAGGATTGAGCCGGAGCGCGGCTTCCTTCAGTTGCTGTTCTTCGGCGTGAATTGATTTTTCGATCTCAAGGCGTTTGTCCAGTTGCTTCAGAATAGGGTTCAATGCGGTGAGTTTTTCGCGGAGCGGGCGTGGATCGCTGAGGCCGCCCCTCTCTGATCGCTGCCGTTCGATTTTGGCGAGCGCAACACGCTCCTTGGCAAGAGCGTCCGTATAGCGGGCTAACTCCGCAGCGAGGGTCCTGCCTTCCTTGAGTAGGGTTCGTACCAGAGCTTGTTCTGCGTCTGTCGGCCGATCTTTCTCCAGTACATCAGCGTCCACGAGGCCCAGCCTGGTCGCAATGTCCGCTAGCCGGCCACGATAGTCGTCGGCCTCAGCCTGAATGCGCGGCGAATCGCGGCGGTCGTTCGCATAAGCACCGACCTCGCTGAACAGGCTCGATACGTTGCCAGCCTCTGCGATGATCTGGCTGTCGACCGTAATCGCCACGTGATCTCGCGTGGCCTTCGCCTCTTCATCGAGGGCCTTCTTCTGCGCCACTTCCGTCTGAGTTGCAGCGTCGAGACTTGCTCGCAATCGTTCTGTAAATCCTGCTAGCGTCTCCGGAAGATTGCCTAGCGCCACGACGCGCGCAAGGTCCTGGTCGATGAGCCGTACGAGTGGCAGCACTCGCTTGAGACGCGACAGCCGGGCGTGGTCAGCGGTCTTCGCGCCGCGCGCGCCCTTAATCTCGTCGAGCCTGCTGGCAAATCCATCGATTGCCTCGTTTAAGTCCTTCCAGTCGCCCGCTTTTAGCTCATGGTCGCGAATGGCCTTCCGTGCCTCATCGTATCGGTCCATTGCCTGGTAGAAACGACGCTCTTTCGAAGCGCGTGCCGCAAAGATGCCTTCAGCCTCGCTGTCCAGATTTCGTCGCAGTTCGGTTAGCCCGCGCAAGCCGGATGCCGCGGCAAAGAGACTCGCACCGACATCACCCTGACTGTTCAGCATTTCTTCAGCGCCAGATCGGAGGCTTGGAGTATTCAGCCCGAAAGCGCGGCAAAAAACATCGCGCGAGAGGTTGCCAAGAAAAGGCAGGAGCGCATCGTCGCCGAGCGCACGATCGTCAGCGTCGATTAATGTGTTCTTGTTACCCTTGCGGCGCCGGAAAGAGAGTTGATTACCATTGCGCGCCGCTATCGTGGCGCCGATCCGCAGTTCCTTGCTGTCATGCAGAAAGTCGTAGCGGGTCTGGCGGTCTATTCCGAACAGGAGATCAGTGACAGCGGCTAGGGAGCAACTCTTGCCGGCTTCGTTTGGACCATACACGATGTGGAGTCTGGCGTCCGGTCGAAATGTGAGGGTGCGCCCGGTGAAGGGTCCGAAACGTTCAAGATTTAGGGTGAGGATGCGCACGGAATCAGCTTTCCTGCTGGCGCATGGTGCGACCGAGAACAAGAGCGCTAGCGTCCCCGAGAAGCTTGTCGAGGTCGTCCGTTAGCGGTATATCGCCAGTTACAATCCCGGCCGGCAACCTGTCCGCTATGGTCGCCACAATCTGGGCGGCTCTGGCGTGGATGTTTGGATCGTGCTCTAGGCCTGCAAGGATGGCACCGAGATCGAGCAATGCTTCCGGGTGACTTTGGTTCGCTGTGGGGACGCCGGGTTCTTTGGTCTCAATCTGCAGTCGTTCGAGCCAGATGTCCTCGTGACAGCGATGAGCCGCTGCCTGAACCTCATCTGTGAATGTCGGCAGATCGGCCTTCAAGCGCCGATGGAGCGATGTCTGGCCTTCAAGGCGCACACGAAGTGCAAGAAGCCGACCTTCCGCATCTTGAGCGACGGGACGGATTGCGTCGGTAATCGTTCTGAGCATATCTGTCTCTTCATCTATTCCCTCAAGGTTTACCGATACCTCGGCCCAGCGAGCGGAATCGACGATCAATCGCCGAACGCGGGCCACGTGCCCATCGTTTACATCGACGATCACGGCTCCCTTTGGGCCGCGCTCGCGCACGTTGCGACCCTGAAGGTTTCCGGGGAAGACAATCCAAGGGTCGCGGGAAAGCTCTTCGTATTCGTGGACATGGCCGAGCGCCCAATACTGGTAATTGCGGCTGGCGAGGTCCTGGACGGTGCACGGCGCATAATTGGCATGGCCGGGCCTGCCGTCGCAAGAGGTGTGAAGTACGCCGATATTGAAATAGCCGGGCACGGGGTCAGGATACGTAAGTGCGTAATTTTCGGTAACGGCTCTGTCGAGGAAGCTGCGACCGTGAAGCGCGACCTTGAGGTTCTTTATCAGAAAGGTCTTTGCTTTTGTTGTTGGAAATTGGTGGACGCTATCGGGCAGCGAGATGGCTTTGGTCACGACGCTCTCGGCATCATGATTGCCTTTCAGGAAGTAAAGCGGAATTCCAGACCGTTCGAGTCGCGCTACCTCGCGATTGAAGAACAGGCCGATCGAGGCATCCTTCCATTCGCCGTCATAGACATCGCCGGCAATCACGACGAAGGCAACATTTGCGTCGATCGCGTTTGTGACGAGCGATGAGAATGCGTCGCGGCTGGCCGCCGCAAACCGTTTAGCGACGGCTTCGTCTTTTAATGTCAGCCCTGTGAAGGGGCTGCCAAGATGCAGGTCGGCGGCATGGAGAAAGCTGAATGGCATGGGAGTTACTGTATTTCAACTGGAATGGTGAAACAAGTGGAGAGCTGATACCCAGAAGGCAGCTAGTGCTTACCGTCAAATAGATCCGGCCCTTGCCTCTTCCTGGTTTTCTTTTTCGGCTTCACAGGCACCGTAAGAGCGCCTGCTGCTTTCAGGTCATCTGATGAAATTAATTGGCCGGTGCATATTTTTTCAAGAAGCTCGGACTGACTAGGTTCAAGATCGACGAGCAGGCCAAGCACATTGAGCAGGTTAATCAGCTCGGTCGTGTATTCGGCGAGCCAGTAGTCGGGTTGAATGTCGCCTAGCGGCGATGGCGGACGCCGGTCGCCAATGATCGGCCGTTCTCGATTTGCTTTCCGGTAGCTGAACCACTGCAGCACTACCTGCTTCCCGGAAACTTCGTAATTCCACATTTCGGGCTCGACGTGTTCTATATAGCCTTGCCCGATCAGCAGCCGTTTCTTTTTGGCGTCATAGCTGATGGTATCGGGCATCACCGCGTGCTCTTGGGAAATTTCACCAGCTGCCGGAATTCTCGGCATCCTCGCGGCAGGCAGACGCGGCGGCTGTGCAGGCCGATCTTGTTTGGAGTCTGTCATTCGTTCTCCAAACGTATGAAGCCAGATGATCGTGCGGCCGATTTCGACAGCCTCCCGGAAGGTATCTCCGTCCGCGGTTATGGGGATTTTCAGTCCTGGTGTCGCGAGGTCTGCGCGGAAACGTTCTGCGAAGGCCGGCTGCGCGGCCGTTGCTGCTATATACGCGACAAGGTCTTCGGCAGTTACTGGGCGACCATATTTCTGAGTCAGGAATGCAAGCAATTGTGGCGGCAGGTTGGGAACGAGTCCCTTCTGGTCGCGCCAAAGCGGGAAGACCCGCCCACCTCTTCCGTTATAGTGATGCAGGTCTGGTATCAATGCGCTGATGGTCAGCGCCGGGCCGGTGGTTGGAGATCTGTCGCTCGGGGCGGTTAGATAGAGTTGTCGAGCAGAGCGCGATTCCCAAAGCTCCGCGTTCGGCTGAGTAATAACGCGGCTATCAGGAATGATCCACTGTCGGTCAAATGAACGAAATCCGTATCGCACCGGCGGTACGCAATCATCGGTCTCCTCTATCAGCGGCTTTAATATTGGTTTATAGCCGGGTAGTCCGCCGTGCACAACAGAACGGATGTGCCGGTCGGCCGGTTTTCCATCGCGCAAGGTAGCATGGAATAGATGCTCTTTTTGGTCGACAGGCGCCTCTATCAGCTTCTTCCATCGTTGTAATAACGAATCGGAATCCGGCGTCATCACCCAAGTTCGTTTCGCTTGCACACCCGAGCCGTTATAAACGAACAAGTCTTCCAACTTAGGGTACGTCGCCCAGGCGCCTGTTGCGGCAGGTAGGAACGGTGAGCGCCAGTCCGAGGGACACGCGACCCAGGTGTTGCTGTCCAACCTCAGCGCATTAAGGGCTTTAAACTTTTCCTCTCTGTGACCGGATGGCAGCGATCGAAAAACCACTTTGGCAGGGACTGTGGCATCGGTGTTGGCAGAGCGGGATGCCAGCACGATACAAACTGGATGCTGAACGCCTTGAAAAATGCGGGTGTTGACTTCCGGCTGATGGCCCTCGGGAGAGCAATCGATCACCCATATATCGTCACAAGTGCGACGCAAATAGTCGCGCATCTTCTGGAATCCTGGCCCGTTGAGGAAGCCAGCGACAGTGATGAAACACACAATGCCCGTGTCGTGCGCGGGATCATGATCGAAGACCTTCCATGTCGCCCAACGCCAGAAATACACATATAGATTGCGCAGATGCTTAGCATGTGCTCCGACGCCCCAATCGGTCGGGGGCATCCAAGCAGCGAATGGGGCAGCCATGTCTTCGTTCTTGCTGCCGCTCTCAATCCAAGCACCTTGCCCTTTGGCCTTCTCCTTATAGGGAGGGTTGCCAATTACTACCGTGATCGGCTCGTCGCGCTTGATCTTGTTGGCCTCTTTTCTAGAGTTGGCGAGAGGTGCGAGGATGCCGGGAATCCATCCTTCGTCGTCGTTAGGATTGCCCAGCGTATTCGTAACGAACATCCGGGCCGGCGTCTTCGGCGGCGCACCCGTCAGTTCAACTATCTCTGCAAGGATACGGAGCTGCGCGACAGCGAATGGCCCTAATTGTATTTCAAAGCCGATAAGCCGCTTGACTGCGGCGTTTATGGCTCCCGTGACCGAACCTTCACCTTCATCGGCCATTACAGTTGTGGCTATTTTTCGCAGGACGCCTAGTAGGAAAGTTCCGGTCCCTGTCGCAGGGTCCGCGACAGTCACAGACGGCGCAGCAAGTCCTGCAGGTTGATTGAATCTGGATGATCTCAATGCTTCGTCCACTAGGCCGACCATCGCGCTGACCACTTCTGGCGGCGTGTAATAAGAGCCCGTCTGCTTCCTGAGATGGTTATCGTAGACCTCAAGGAAATCTTCATAGAAGTAGAGCCATGCGTCGGAGTTGCCCTTGCTAATTTTGGACCAGTCAACAGCATCGAGTACTCTCGTCAAAGTGCCCAGAGCTGTCTTGAGTACCTCCTGGTTTTGAGCGTTGTCGGTAAGCAAACGGAGAGCGGCGCCAATCAGCGAATTCGTCTTGCTGAGGGTCGTAGCAACTTCCTGTAGGCCTGCTGAGAGCTTGATGTTCTTTGCGCGCGCCATGAGCATACCGAACGTGACCGCTTGGGCGTAGCCATCGGCAAATTTTTCGTCCGTAGCTTCGGGAAAGAGGAGCTTTCGCCAGTCTGTTGCCAGCTCAGTAAGGGCCGGACTCTTCAAGGACAACTGCTCTGTAACCTCGTCACGCAATAACCTACAGAGAAGAGCGGTGGAATGCGCCAGCTCCTTGGCGCTACGGGGAGGGACGGGCGTCCATCTGAGAAAGCTCTCGAACAACATCAGCAGTCCCGGCGGCGCCTGAAGATCATCGCCGGAACACTCAATGTCTCCGATCAGGCTTATGACCGAACCAGCAAGCTCGCCGTTCTGCCATAGGCTGAACGCGTTGCCGTCCGTGTAGATGAGATTCGGCAATGATCGAAGCTTTTCCCATTGGTCTTTATCGTGGGGGTCTTTGAATTTTCGCGGGTCGGCGCCTTTGCCGGGCGCTTTCAACTCAATGAACCCGACGAGCGCGTTATGAACGGAAACGGCATAATCGGGACGAGTTTTTAATTCGGAGACTGATGATTCTCCCACGGCAGCCACGGTTCCTTGCGGGAACTGGCAAAGTTCCGCTATTTGGCCGAGCAGATGTTCGAACGGCGCGCGTAGCTGATCTTCTGGCTGCCCCTTCGCGGCCAGGTTGCCCAACTTGCTTTTTGCTTTAGCACCGAAGACAGCGATCGCCGCTTCAAGGGTTAGTTTCATTTATGGTTAGACCGCTTCAGATCAATCACGTGAGACGCGTCCAGTATGGACCAATTCAGGACGCTGGAAAACCCACTGCGATGAACACGGTTCGTAATATCAACGGGATCGGAGTCCGGCGCCTGCTTCGACGACAACTTCTTCGGACAATAATGACGATGGCTGCGGCCGGATTTATTGCGAACTCTGCGAAGTGATAATAATGTTTATTTCGGCAAATAGGCTGTTAGAGACAGTAATATTTTAAAATTGCAGCTTTTCGCGAGTTAGGGGCTAGGGTCCTTGGGCCGCTGGAGTTGCTCCTTGAGCAACTGCCGGGCATCCTCAAGCACCTTCGGCGCCTCTTTCAGGGCCGCTTCGAGTTTGCGGTTATTGGCGACAAGTTTCTCTTCGGGCAGTTTGTCGGAACCGTCCTCGTAAAGCTTCCGCTGCTTCTCTGAAAGCGGCAGTGCCCTGAGGATCTCTTTTGCGCGCTCACGCTCGTCCATGTTTTTGTCCTTTTGTTGTGATCGCGCACACTAGAATGTCTATCGGCGACAGGTCAAGAAAATCGGCGAGGATACCTGCGCTAACTGCCACCTTGGACATAATTCCAGAGTGATAATGTTCATTCTGTAAAATAGCTGCTTTTCGACAAGCGTTTTGCTTTCCGTAAGTAACACGCTCACTTCACAATTTCGTGCCGCTTAGTACCACAAATTGCAAGTCGCGAGTGCGTGAATGTGAGCGGTGCTTCTCGGCTTCGTGGCGCATTTCCTATTCCTCCGGAGGATCGTCTGGATCTGCAAACGATCCGTCTTCCTTCAGGTGGACGCCGGCAAACAAAAGTCCCGTTCGTTCTGCGGTCGTTGTCGGGTTCAAGATAATCGTCGTGCGATGGCGAATATCGTCATCAGCCATTTCGAGGAATCGACGAACGGCCCCGTTCATAACCGAAGGTGTCGGCCAGCCCAATGTTCCGGCTTCTTTTTCATCGTCGCTGATGCAAAGGTTGATATTCTCTGGCCTTTCTTTGCGGATGTAATGGAGCAGCCAGTCGGCCGCGTGAGCTTGAAGATCGACGTGCGCATAAAGGAACTTAAGGGCATCAGTTGGTGGTGATTCTTGTCCCAAAATCCAATCCGTCACAGTAGCCTCGGGTACTTTGTGGAGGGCGGCAGCTTCCGAAATCGAAAGGCCGACGGAGTGAAGCAACAATGCATATAAATTCTTCACGTGATCCCCTTTGTCAGGCTCGGAAGGCTCTAGGTATAGACCATAATCCTAGCTCCGAAATCTTAATGATCTATTTCTGCATAGCATTGTATGTATGGAGTGGACCCCGGCCTTGAAGTTATCGGCACTTCAATGCCCGGTGCCAGAGTTGCTCTAGGCAATATCGCGATTGAAGATCTGAGGTCCCTGTCGAGTTTCCGTAATAAGTATTATCACATCGAAGATTTCCATAATATTTACTCTACGCGTGTCACCACGTCACGCTCACCCAGATGCAGTCCGCATCGTCCTGGCGGATGACCGCGTCCGACTATTTACGTTCAGCCTGAACGACCACAAATTCAAAATACTCCTGCCCGCTGCGGTACGTGCGCCCAACTGTTTCGCTATACGTGACGGTGAAATCCTCCGCGAGCAGGGCCGCGTACTCGTCCCGGCTCATGAAGCGGAATGGATAAAAATTCCCATAGAACGGCGCCGTCGGGCGGCGGATACCATTCAGAGTGCTGGGGTCGATTCTGTCGGAAGACGCAGTCTCCTTGAAAACATCGGAATTCTTGGAGGGCGTATACGAGAAATATTTCCCTGCCGGTTTCAATACGCGCGAGACGTCATCGAGATAACGGTGAAAATCCTTTTCCGGCAGGCAATTGGAGGAAAAGACGTCGACAACCGCGTCAAAAAAGCGGGCTTCATAAGGCAGATCGGCCATGTCCCCGACCTGCAGGGTGGCGGAGCATCCCCACGCTTCGAGCATGCGGTTACAAAGATTGATTCCTTCGGCCGACAAATCAATACCGTATGTATCGAAACCCTCGCGAGCGATGGCCCATAAATTTCCACCCGAACCGCAGCCCACTTCCAGAATTCTCATGCCTTTGCGTTGTTCGCGGGGTACGGAGAAGAATGCCCGACCCATGAATCGCATGAGTTCTTCATTCGGATAGCGACGCTGCGCCCCGAATCCGCTGGATTCGTAGGAGTTCTCATAAAAGGACTTGCATTCATGATCCACGGTGGCCACGCTATGTATCCGTGTTAACCCTTCGGGAGTGTTCATGCCTGTTCATAACGGAGTCCTTCTAGATTTTCAACTGCTTATCAACACTAGTCGGTAATTTCTAGCCGAAGCGCTACGGGTTAGGTTAAGAGATGATGGACCGCAGAAGAGCGGGCAAGGCTCGCGCCC
>JBAVUW010000110.1:0-36567 GCA_049696975.1 Candidatus Acidiferrales bacterium
GAAAACCAAAACCCCCAACCCAAATCAAAACCCACTACATTCCGCCTCCCAATCATCCATGGCGCAAGTCCTGGAAGCGGACAATTCTAAATTGCAAAAAACCGGACATTTCTACTTTGCGTTGACACTGGCCTCCGCACCTGCCAAAACGTGGCTTTTGACTCCGCCGGGTACAGGCCTTAGACTCAAGCCGTGGGCACCTACTCGCGCGGCTTCGGCTACCAGTTCCACATCGGCGACTATTTCCCGCGCGCGATCAAGACGATTTGTATCGCCTGCGTAAGCGTTTTCGCGGTTCAAGAGATTTCGCGGCTGATCTATCCCGTGTCGGGGTGGGGTTTTTGGCTGGCATGGTTCGGCTTGACGCCGGTAAGCCTGACGCACGGTTTTATCTGGCAGCCGTTTACATACCTCTTCCTCCACGGCGGCATCAGCCATATCTTTTTCAACCTGCTGTATCTCGCAATGTTTGGTGCAGATCTAGAGCGGACTTGGGGATCGCGCAAATTCTACCGGTATTACTTCTTGTGCGGCGTCGGGGCGGGGCTGATCGACGTGGCGGTGAGAGAAGCGCTGGTCGCGGGGAAATTCGCCGGCGCACACAACCTCTTCGATCCTACGATTGGAGCTTCCGGCGCGATCTATGGGGTGCTGCTGGCAGTGGCAATGGTGATGCCGCACCGGCGGGTGTGGTTTTTCCCGATTCCGGTGACGATGCCGATGTGGCTGCTCGTGACGATTTTGGGCGCGCTGGAATTTTTCCTGACCATTGGAGATTCCGGCGATGGAATCAGCCACGTCTGCCATCTGGGCGGAATGCTGGTTGGTTATCTCTACTTGCGCCGCGGATCCTATCTCTATTCGCCGCGAAATTTCTTTTCCGATTGGAAGCGGCGGCGGTTGCGCAAGAAATTCGAAGTGTACGCGCGCGACCATCGCGATAAGCCGCCATCGCAGCCCGGCGATTGGCTCAACTAATTCCTCCCCGGAGCCCCCTGGGCGAACACCCGTTGCAGCGGGTGAAATACGAAAACTTGGCGACGAGAATCGCAAAACGATGCGATTTACATCGGTCGGACCGGTGTGATTCGGGCCCTCGCGCCGCCGCGAGAAGGAAAATCCGAATTACTTCGCAACCGCGAATTCATTGACGATGGCGTAGAGGAAGTCGATGCCTTTGCGGAAGGCGTCGATGGGGATTCGCTCGTTGTCGCCGTGAACCCGGCTCCAGTCGTCATCGGTCATCGGAAAGGGAACCAGCCCGTAGGCCTGCACGTTGCGCATGCGCAGCTCCCAGGAATCGCTGAATCCCGTGGACATCATGGGCAGGACCGGGGTGCCCGGGAACTCGTGTCCGGCGACGCGCGCGATCGCCGCGTAGAGCTCGCTGGTCTGCGAAGACGAAGGCGATGCCTCGCCACCGCCGGGTTCGACTTCGATGTGCACCGCTGGATCGTTCACCAGCTGTCTGAGTTTCGAGATGAGCGGATCGAGCTGATTACCCGGGAGCAGTCGGACGTTCACGACGCCGCGCGCTTCCGACGGGACGACATTCTGACGGATGCCGGCCTGCAGCATCGTCGGCGTGACGGTGTCGCGCAGCATGGCGTTCCAGGCGGGATTCGCGTCGGAAATCCAGCGGGCGGCGTGGTCGCCGCGGTCGGGCGTGCCGAGTGCCTGCATCCATTTGCGCGTGTCCTCGTCCTGCGTGGGCGCGAGGCCCTCGAAAAACGCGCGGGTCACGGAATTGAACTGCACGGGAGCTTCGAACCCGCCGATTTTAGCCATCGCGGCGGCCAGATGTGTGACCGGATTGTCCTTGCGCGGAACGGAGGCGTGGCCGGCGGTTCCCGTCGCAATCACATCGAGATTCATGGCGACTTTTTCGTCGGTCTGGATGCCGATGTAGACGGGCTTGCCGTTCTTCACGATCACGCGGCCGTTTTCATTGATGGCAAAGCCGGACGCGATTTTGTCCCAGTGTTTATCGACGGCAAATTGAATGCCCTGCTGGCCGCCATTTTCCTCATCGCTTTCGGCGAGGAAAATCACGTCGCGATTCAGGCGTGCGCCAGACCGCTTTAACGCGATGAAAACAGCCAGGTTCGCGGCGAGCATGCCTTTGTCGTCGATCGCGCCGCGACCGTAGATGTAGCCGTTCTGCGTGGTGGCCGCGAAGGGGTCGGAGTTCCATTTCGATTTGTCGGCGCCCACGACGTCCAGATGCGCCAGCAGTAAGAGCGCCTTCGAGGGGTCGGGCATGGCGCTGGCATTGAGCCGCGCGACGAGGAAACCGCGTCCGGGCGAGCTTTCAAACGTTTCCGAGTGAATGCCTTCCTTGTCGAGCAGGTTGGCGATGTATTTCGCGGCGAGGAGTTCATTGCCGGGAGGATTCGTCGTGTTGATGCGGATCAAATCCTGCAGCCAGTTCAATGCGTCGCTTGAAATCTGGGAAAGATCGAGACTGGAAGCGGGCGCGCTTTGAGATGATGCGGTCTGTGTGGGAGCCTGTCCGAACGCCCGCGCGGGCCGCGCATGATTCTGCGCGTAAACAGGCGCTGCGGACGTAAGCGTCAGAACAAGCCTGATGACAATTCGCCGAAACGTCCGCGCCATCCTTTTCGCCTCCCGGTGAATCTGAAAGTAAATCGTTGGACGATTATGATTGATACTATCATTGCGACCGAAGGCGCCCGCTGGCGGCTACGGAAGCGGTTTTCTGAATTGCAACGGACCATCCACGGTCGGCGGTCTCGGCATCCAAGCGGAGTGAGGGAATGATGCGCATGAAATCATGGGCTCGCCTGGCTTTGATGGGCGTGCTGATCGCTGTACTGGGAATTCCGGCGGAAACGTGGAGCGCGCGGGCACAACAGCAAGGTCCGCAAACACCCGCTCCGACGCAGGAGCCTTCGCAGCCGGCGCCACCCGCGCCGGGCCAATCTCAAAACCAGAGGCCGCCGACTGCGCCGCCACCGCCGCAGGTGGCCATTTCGGTACAGTCCAATCTGGTGACGGTCGATTGCGTGGTGACGGATCAGGACGGGAATATCGTCGCCGGGCTGAAGCGCGAGAATTTTCGGATTCTCGACGACGGCAATCGGCAGCAAATCACGAACTTCGGGCCAACCGAAGCGCCGATCACCATCGTGATGCTGATGGAATTCAGCAAGCGATTCGGCGGCTATTTCGGATACAAGGCCAAGGACTGGTCCTATTCTTTCTTGAACCAGCTGAAGCAGCAGGACTGGGTGGCACTAAAGACGTTCGATCTCAAGACGACTCTGGTCGATGACTTTACACAGGACAAGAGACAGGTCCTGCAGGACATCGGCTCTCTCTACTTTCCAAGCTTCAGCGAAGCGAATCTGTTCGATGCGGTCCTTGAAACTGTGCAGCAACTTCGAGATGTGAAGGGCAAGAAGGCGATTTTAGTGCTGGCGACGGGGTTCGATACGTTCAGCAAACACACGCTGGACGACACACTGCGCCGCCTGAAGGAAAACGACGTGCCGATTTTCTGTGTCGGCATGGGCGAAGACCTGGATCTGTATTCACCGGCGGGCGCGGGCGTCGGATACCTGCAGGCGAAAAACCAGCTCAGCACGTTTGCGCGGATGTCCGGCGGCTACGCGTGGTTTCCGCGGTTCCAGGGCGAGATGCCGGCGATTTTCAACTCCGTCGCACAAATGCTGCGTAGCCAGTACACGCTGGTGTTCTCGCCGTCCACTCCGCCCGATGGACGGTACCACAAGCTGACGGTAGAGGCTGTCGACGAACAGGGCAATCCGATGGAACTGGCGAACAAGAAAGGCAAAATGAAGAAGGTCGTTGTGATTGCCCGCGAAGGTTACACGGCACCGACCGCTCCGCCGGCAGGAAATTAGGCTCCGGGGGCGTCAGCGAACGGCCGAACCGTAGACGAATTGATCCAGAAGAAGATTCGTCAGGCGCAACTGGTCGTGCCGGACAACTTTTTCCTGCTGCAGGATATCGCCCGTCACGTACTTCACGCCCATGGCGTCGAGATCGGTGAAGGAAGGATCGACAGGCTCGGCGCCCTGCGCCGCATAACGCCGCCGTAATCGCGGCGAGATCGGTGTGCGATTGATCACCACGCTGTCGAACAGGCGGTGGCCCGTGTGCACGTAAATGGCGCGGACGTGGTCGGCTACGGAATAGTTGTGGGTTTCTCCGGGCTGGGTCATCAGGTTCGCGATGTAGACGCGGGTCGCCCGCGAGTGGGCGATGACCTGGGCAACCTCCTCGACGAGCAAATTGGGCAAGATGCTGGTGTAAAGCGAACCGGGACCGACAAGGATAAGGTTCGCTTCGCGCAAGGCTGCCAGAACCTCCGGCAGCGGACGCACGCGCCGAGGCACCAGTCTGACGCGCTCGATGCGTTTGCGCGACCGCGAGATGTTCGTTTCGCCCTTGACGATTTTTCCGTCCGCGAGTTCCGCTTCCAGCGTCACATTCTGCGCCGTCGAGGGATAAATCCTGCCGCGAATCGCCAGCACCCGCGCGGAAACCTGGACGGCTCGGGGGAAATCGCCGGTCACGTTGGTGAGAGCGGTCAGAAACAAATTTCCGAAGCTGTGCCCAGCCAGTCCGCGTCCCGCGGGAAACCGGTACTGGAAAAGATCTCCAAGCAGAAGCTCGTCGCGCGAGAGGGCCACCATGCAGTTGCGAATATCACCCGGAGGCAAAACCTGATATTCGCGACGCAGGCGGCCGGAGCTGCCGCCGTCGTCGGTGACGGTTACGACGGCGGTGAGATCTCCGATGGGCAGTTTCGTGCGGTGTTTGCCCCGCTCGGCGATGTGCTCTTTCAGGCCTCGTAGCACGGCCGAAAGTCCGGTGCCGCCTCCCAACGCGACAATGCGATAGGCCGCCCGGCGTTCGTCCATCCTACTCATGAAGGGAACTGGAAATCAGCCTGGGGAGCCATCCCGTTCGGGGTAGAGCAGTTCGGTGAAGCGCGGATCTTCCTGCAAGAAGGCGAAATCCTCGTCGTTGCGCGCGTGGTAGCGATTTTCGGGGCGCAATTGGATGGCCACCTTCAAATTCTGCATCGCCGAATCGGCCTCGCCGGTCAGGCAATCGAGCGCCGCCATGGCGTACACGATATGGTCGGCTTTCGGCGCGGCTTTGCGGGCGCGGTCCAGATGGTCGCGGGCCTCATCCCAGCGGCCCAGGTTCATCAAAGTGACGCCCTGGGTGTAATGATCCTCAGCGGACTTGGCCGCCGGCACGGGCAGGCGCGAAATGCGCTGTTCGCAGATGCGCAGGTGCATTTTGGCGCGGTCGCCTAGCTCTTTGCTGGGTCCCTCGACGACCTTCTCGAGCACTTGCTGAGCGCGACTGAATTTCTGATCCTGGAATAATCGCAGCGCCTCTTCGTAGAGCTTCAGCTGGGCCTGTTTGGCCGGCGCGTCCGGATCGGGCGGCATCAAGCGCGCCTTATTTGAAGCTAATGCCTTCTTTTTCAATTGGTTATGGCTACCGTTCGAGGATGTCTTCCGCCGGACCACGCGACGCGTCAAGGTTTGGCTCCGAGGCCTAACGAAGACGAAACATAGCAGAATCGCAAAAGCACGTCAACGTGGGTCTGGGGGTCTGGTGGGCTAGATCTTCCGATTTGCTGTTACCGGCGGCGGCAAGCAGGGCGCTCGAGCGGGTCGGTTGCGGCACGCCGCCATGGAGGACCGGCCGGCGGGCGGCGGGAAGGCAGAGGCAGGTAGGGCGCCTGCCCAATAGCAGCCCCCGGCGCGTCAGATCTGAGAGTAGGGTGCGGGTGTGAGGACCTGGTTGTCGATATTCGTTACCAGGTCTTCGAACGTGTATTTCGGTTGAGCGAAAAGCGTTTTCGTCTCCGGAGCGGCGCGGAAAGCCTCCCAGGCCTTGTCCCTCTCGGCGAGGCTCGCAAAACCGATCATGTAGGTGAGGTTCGGGATACGCGAGCCGATGAGGGTGTCGCCGAAGAAGACGGGCCAAAAACCGGCCTTCAGGAAAATGGGGATTTCGCCTTCGTTCACTTGCTCCACCTTCGCGCGATGGTCCTGATCGGTGGCGCTTTCGTAGGTGCGCAGCTCGAACATGCGCGGCGATTTCTGCGCGGTGGCGGCCGGCACGGTGAGCTTCGGCGCCCCGGCGAGAGCCGACATCAGCGAGCTTTCCACGCGGATGTAGGCGGGGGATTTCTCGGGAGCGTTCAGAAAATCGGATGCGGCTTTGACATACTCGGCATCCTGGGCGAGGCGCGCGCCTGTGTTGACGAGCGTTTCAAGCGATGTGCTGGGGATCAGCACGTACGTGGTGGGGCTTTCGGTTCCGATCGATACGTTGAAGACGCCGACGGTCGGAACGCCCAGCCGGTTCAGTCCCGGCACTAGCGCGTTCTGGAAATAGGTGTCGGCGAGTTTTCGCTGCGGCGTGAGCAGGTGGTAGCGGCGCAGCTCGTAGTATTCGCGGACGCCCGCGGCAGTAGAGTTTTGCGACCCTCGCGCGAAGGCAAAGGGCGCGGCGGTTGCCGATGCGAGCGACGCGGCCAGAAAATTTCTTCGTTTCATTTCGTATTCCCTCCAGGACCCGACATGGTCACATAGGCTCGCTCCGGAGTCCACATCGATAGGGGATCAGGACGTGGGAAATTACAGGGGCCGAAGCGCGTCGATTTTGCAGTAGGGAATCTCGCAGCAACAGCCACGACCCCCACCTCGCCGCTCCGGCCGGGCACCGGCTGCCGAAATTGTTGCCTTCGGTTTGCTCCAACCGCACGCCAAGGAGCGGCATCGAGCGCGTAGGCAAGCGGCCCCGCAAGAGGGAGGTCAAACAAAACACTTCCGATCGGGGAATATGCCCGCGTGGGGACAAACGCGGGAGTCCGGAGAGGTTCGTTCTGGCGTGAGCGTCGGGCGAACCAGGTCTCGGAGTTGCGCGAATTTGAAATGCACCGAGCCCCGCGACCCAGAAATGTCCCGTCGCGAAACGGCTTAGCGCCTGCGCTTCTTCGCTTTCTTTGGGGCTTTCTTCGCGGCCTTTTTGGCCTTGGCCTTTTTCTTTGGCTTGGCTTTCCTGGCAGCCTTCGGGCGAGCCTTCGCCTTTTTCGCCTTGGGCGCGAGCGCGGTCTTTCGGGGAGCAGGCGCTTCGGCGGCCTCCTCCTCCTCCGGCTCTTCCTCGACGATGATTTCCTCGACTTCCTCTACAATTTCCTGCGGCTGTTCTTCGCCCTCCGCCTCGTCGTCGAAGGCGGGCAGCTCGTCGTCTTCTTCCTCGTTCATCTTGGCGTGAAACATTCGATCCTCCGTGGGGTCGCGGGCCTTGCTGGACGGCCGCATGTTCAGGTCTCCGCATATAATCGGAGTGTCGAAGCTTTGTCAAGGCGCAATGGATTTAAAAAAAGGAAGGCTCGACCCCCCTTCCATGAATGGATGATGGCGGACGTTTTTCGGGCGCGGCCGAGGCTCGGAATATGCAGAAAATATTGGGGTTAGAAAATGAAAGAGGGTTACCGCTGAATGGTTAGGACGTCGCCGGCCCGGAGCGGGCGGTCGGCCAGGAACGGGTTTGCCTGGCGGAGCGCGGAAACGGAAGTCTGATGCGCGCGGGCGATTGAGTAGAGTGTTTCGCCCGGTTTCACGCGATGTTCGAGAGTCGACGGGGTTTCCGGCTTGTTCGATTTGCCGATGGAAACGTTCTGAAATCCGCTCGGTTCATTCTGCACCGACTTTGATTTCGTGGCCGGAACGCCTGCTGATTGGCTTCCAGCGTAGATGCGCAAGCGGGCGCCGCGCGGCGCGCGCGGGCCGGAGATGTGATTCCAGCGCTTGAGCTGGTCGACGGTCACATCGAATCGCTCGGCAATTCCGGCAAGCGTGTCACCTCGCTGCACGCGATAGCTCACCAGGTGAGCGACGGCCGGCGGCGTGGGGACGTTGAGCAGGAAGCCGGCGGGCACGCTGGCGTGCGGTTCGAGGTGGTTTGCAGATTCCAGCGCCGCGAGAGTGACGCGATAACGATGCGCGACATCGGAGAGCGTTTCGCCGTCGATGGCCGGATGCAGGCGCCAGCTTGTCCATTTGTCGGAGGGAACCTGCCGGACGTTTTCTTCAAAATTCTTCGCCGTGCCAAGCGGCAGAGCGAGCTGGAATCCCAGGTTGTTCGGTGTGACGCCGCGCAGCAACGACGGATTCAGCAGGTGCAGGTCGTCGACGTCCGCGCCGGAGGCGTCCGCTACCAGCTGCAAGCTGATCGAATGGTCGAGGGTAACGGCCTCGGTCTGCGGCGGCTTTTCCGGGCTCACCTGCACACCGTAGCGCGACGGATCCTTGGCGACGAACGCGAGCGCCAAAATAATGGGAACGTAATTCTGAGTCTGCTTCGGCAGCGCGTGGCGTTTCTGAAGCTCCCAGAAATCCGCGTAGCCCGTACGCTCGATGGCGCGTTGCACGTTCAGCGGGCCGGAATTGTACGCGGCCATTACCAGGTACCAGTCGCCGAACATGGCGTAGAGGTCGCGCATGTGGCGGGCGGCCGCGTGCGTCGCTTTTTCCGGATTGCTGCGATCGTCCACCCAGTAGGTACGCTCGAGATCATATTCCTCGCCGCGATAGGGCATGAACTGCCAGATGCCGCGGGCGCCGGCGCGCGAAACGGCCTGTGGTTGGAACGCACTCTCCGCCTGCGCCAGATAAATCAGATCCTGCGGAACGCCTTCTTCTTTCAGCACGCGGCGGATCATTGTGTCGTAGCGGCCTTCGCGTTGAAGGCCGTGCTCGACGATCATGCGGCCGTGCGTGGTCGTGAAAAAGCTCAGGTACTGCAAGACGGATTCGTTGACCGTGAGCGGCAGGTCGTGGCGAACGCTGATCAATTCCTTCTCGGCCTTGAGCGCCAGCCGCGGGTCGCCGGCCGGCAGCGTGAGGTCGGCGATTTCATCGATTGGCGCGGGCTCGGCCGGAGTTTCGGATTCCTCTTCGTCGGTGTCCTGGTCGGAACCGGCCTTGTTGGTCGCGGTCAGATCCGACGGCTGCGAGGCCTCGCCAATTTCGTCCGACAGTTTCGAGAGTTCAGGGCTGTAATCGGCTGGGAAGCCGCTCTTTAGGATCATATCGGCGGCGAAGTCGAATTTCTCCTGGGCCTGGTCGCGATGCCCGGCCTGGAATTGCGCTTGGCCGGCCTCGTAGACAGCCTGGACTCCCGCGACGAGGACATCAATCGCCGGGCGCTTCTCGAAATTCTTGTCGGTGGCCGCGGCCGCCCGGAGCGGTACGGGCAGCGGTTCGGTCCCGTAGCTGGGCTTAGCCACTTGCGTCGGGGTGGGCGCCGGCGCACGGACCTGCGCGGGTCTGGATCCGGTGTCGTTACAGCCAGCCAGCAGGCACGCACCTGCCGCCAGCACAATCCAGATTGGGGCTCTCGATTTCATTCGTTTCCAAACCCTATCAGCGCTAACGAAAATATTAAGAAGTACTTACGGCCCGGTCAATGGAACTTGGTCGCAGCCCATTGACCAACAGACCACACACCGTACTAGCGAGCTTCGCCGGCCTCGAGACCTCTTAGGTGCGTGTCGGCACCGGACAGATGAGGCTTATACCCCTAAGAGCGAGCAAATGCCAGCGTTGCGGCGAGCTAGCTAGGATGCGCGGCTGCGTCCGGCGGTTTTCGAATTGAATTCGATCGGGCGGGTGCCCGGCGAACTCGCGGGCTGGTCAGGCCAGCGCTTGGCGAAGGTCTTCGATCAGGTCCTTGGAGTCTTCCAAGCCAACGGAAACGCGCACGGTGCCGGGCGAAACGCCGGCGGCTTTGAGCTCAGCGGGGGACATTTTGTAGTGCGACGTGTAGATCGGGAGCACGGCGAGCGATTCGACGCCACCCAGGCTCGCCGCCAGCAGGAACACGCGAATGCGGTCGCCGAAACGCCGCGCACCGGCGAGGCCGCCCTTGTGGTCAAAGGCCAGCATGCCGCCGAAGCCGCGCATCTGTTGCTTGGCGAGCCTGTGGTCGGGATGCGACGCCAGACCCGGGTAGTGGACGCGCGCGACCTTGGGATGCTTTTCCAGAAACTTCGCCACGGCCATCGCGCTCTTGCACTGCCGCTCGATGCGAATTTCGAGCGTCTTCATGCCGCGGATCAGCAGGAATGCCGCTTCGGGGTCCATCGAACCGCCGATCTGGATCACGTTCGCGCGCACTTTGTCGATCAGAACGGAGCTGCCCGCGGCGGCGCCCGCAATCACGTCGGAATGTCCGGCAAGGTACTTTGAGGCGCTGTGCACTACGATGTTGAATCCCATTTCGAGCGGCTTCTGGAGCACGGGGCTGGCGAACGTGTTGTCGATGATCGCAACCAGTCCCCATTCCTGCGCGAACGCCGCGGCCTTTTTCAGGTCGACCAGGCGCAGCGTCGGGTTCGTAGGCGTTTCGATATAGAGCGCCTTGGTTCGCGGCCCGGCCAGGTGCTCGATCCCGGCGAGATCGGATTCGACGTGGCGGACACCGATGCCGAGACGCGGAAACACGTCGCGCAGCAGACGGTAGCTGCCGCCATAGAGCTGGCGCGACGCGATCACCTCGTCACCGGTGCGCAGAACCGCGAGCAGAGAAGCGGAAATCGCCGCCGTTCCCGAAGCCGCCACCACGGCGGCTTGCGCACCCTCAAGCGCGGCGATCTTTTTCTCGGCGACGGTGAGCGTCGGGTTGCCGTAGCGCGTATAGATGTAGGCGGAGCTTTTGCCCTCGGCCCAGCGCTTCATTTCTTCGGTGCTGGCGAACGTGAACGTCGCGGTGCGGGCGATGGAGGTGCCGACACCCTCGCCGACGCGAAATTTGTCCTCGCCTGCATGAATCGCAAGCGTCGAATCGCCCCATTTCGCTACCTTCGATGATTTCTTCATAACGGGACGAGCTTGACGCATTTTGCGGCGCAATCGCAAGCGCCAATTTGTCCGGCGGAATCGCCCGCGGCGTGCGAAACTTTCCAGCGGCGAAGGACGCAATAGGAAGCGGGCGGGTGGATAGCGCAATGAATTTCAATCCGGATCCTGGGCTCGGGTTCGCGTGGCTGATTTTTCTGGGCTACTGGCTAATCGCCCGGTTCAGTGTCAATCGGATGGAGCGGCCCGAGCCGGGCGCCACGCTCATTCTTAGAACCCTGATCATGGTCGGCCCGTACTGGCTGCTGTTCCAGCAGGACGCGCGCTTCGGAATTCTGAATCGCCGAATGATACCCCGAGACGACAGGGTCGTTTTGGCCGGGGTCCTGCTCACATGGTCTGGCCTAGCCTTCGCGATCTGGGCGCGGTACCACCTGGGACGATTTTGGAGCGCCACTGTCGCCCTGCGCGAGGGGCATCAACTGATCCGCTCGGGGCCGTACGCGAGCATACGCCATCCGATCTACGCCGGGATGCTGACGGCCGTGCTGGGCACCACGCTGGCCGTCGGCCGCTACCGCGCGCTGATTGCGTTCTTCATAATACTGGCGGGGTTCATCGCGAAGTCCCGGCAGGAGGAAAAGCTGCTGGACGCGCAGTTCGGCCCGGCTTTTGAAGAGCACCGCCGCCACACAGGGTTTTTCCTGCCCCGGCGGTCCTAAACGCGCACGACGCCCAGAGGCTTCGCCTTCCTTTCCCTATTGGCTTTGCAGGGGACACTGGTCTAATGGCCAGTAAGCACCGTTCGCTTTTTGTGCCACTATGGGGCAAGAACACCACCAGCCGTTTATGTCCAGCCGCGCGTTGGAAGGGGGCGACAATGGGAAAGCTCCAAAAGCTCGTAATTCTGGGTGCGCTGGCGACGTCCCTGACGGGATGCGCATGGCACAACTCGGGTCCGTGCTACGGAATCGGCTGCCCGAGCTGGGCGACCGCCGGACCGCAGGGAACCCCTGCCGCCCCGCCGAAGAGCGCGGCCGACCCCGCACCGGCGGCCGATGCTGCCATGGTGGCCTCCACGCGATCGACCGAGACGAATCCGGCTGCACCGGCGCCCAGAACGGCGAAGGGCGAATTCGCGCAAGTTTTCAAGCGGGTGAAGGGTGCTTTCGCGCCAGCCGCCAAGCCAGCGACGCCAAGCGCCGCCACGCCAACGGGGTCGACGAGCGGGCGATAGCCGGCCTCGACGGGCGCTCGGCGGGAGGCTGCTTTTACGCCGAAGCCGCGGCGGCTTCTTCCTCCGCGTGATGCGGCTTGTGCGCGGCGATCACTTTCTCGGCAATTTCCGCCGGGACGAAATCGTAGTGCGAAAATTCCATGGAATAGCTCCCGCGTCCTTGGGTCATCGAGATGAGTTCATTCGCGTAACTGAGCATTTCCGCCAGAGGCACCTGCGCCTTCACCACGACGTTTCCGGCGCGCGAATCGCTGCCGTTGATTTTTCCACGACGGCCGCTCAGGTGACCCATGAGGTCGCCGGAATACTGATCCGGCGCGTAGACTTCGACGTGCATGATCGGTTCGAGCAGCGCGGGCCTGGCTTGCTTCATGGCTTCCTTGAACGCGAGCGAGCCCGCGATTTTGAAGGCCATGTCGCTTGAATCCACGTCGTGATACTTGCCGTCATAGAGGCTGACCCGAAAATCGACGACCGGGAATCCCGCGAGATAACCGCGTTCGGCGGAATCGCGAACCCCTTTTTCGACGGAGGGAATCCAGTTTTTCGGGATCGCTCCGCCGAACACATCGTCGACAAACTCGATTCCCTTGCCGCGAGGCAGCGGCTCCATCTTGATACGGCAGAGCCCGAATTGGCCGTGGCCGCCGGTCTGTTTCTTGTGCTTGCCTTCGGCGTCGGCCTTGCCGCGGATGGTCTCGCGATAGGGAACTTTCGGCGGTTTCAGCGTGAGCTCGACGTGATAGCGCTTGCGCAGCTTCGCGACCACCACTTCGATGTGCTGTTGGCCCGCGCCGGAAAGCAGGAACTCCTTGGTCTGTGGGTCGCGGCCAAAACGTAAAGCGAGATCTTCCTCGAGAATGCGATGAATGGCCACGCCGATGCGATCTTCGTCGGCGCGCGTCTTAGGCTCGACAGCAAACGTGATCGACGGCTCCGGAATGCGCGCGGCGGGGTAAAAGATTGGGGAATTCTTGTCGCCGAGCGAATCGCCTGTGGTGGTGTCCTTCAACTTCGCGATGGCGCCCAAGTCGCCGGCGTAAAGTTCGTTCACGGCCACCGCCGTTTTGCCCTGCATCGCCTGAATGTGCTGGAAGCGTTCCTGGGTGCCGCGATTGAAATTGGTGATGGTGGCGTCATTTTTGAGCGTGCCGGATTCGACCTTGAAATAGCTGATTTTCCCGGCGAAGGCGTCGGCAATCGTCTTGAAGACGAAGAGCGAAACGGGCTCCGTCGATGCGATCGCGCGCGCGACGCCATCGCCTTTGTGATCCGGAGTCAGATAGCCGCCGGCTTTTCCACGAAAGGCGGGTGACGGCAGGATCTCGGCGGTGAAATTCAGAATCGCATCACTGCCGATATTGTGGAGCGCGGAACTGAGCAACACCGGGAAAATCTTCTTGTCGCGCACTTCTTCGTGGAGGCCCTTTTTCAGGTCTTCGACCGGCAGCGTGCCCTTGTCGAAAAATTCCTGCATGAGTTCGTCTTCGCCTTCCGCGACTATTTCGACCAGGCGTTCGTGCGCGGCTTTGGCTTCGTCCGCGAGCGCCGCGGGAATTTCTTCGATCTTTGCTTTGCCGTCGCCGTCGGGTGTGTAAATCAGCGCCTTCATCGCCACCAGATCCACCACGCCGCGAAAGCCCCGTTCAGCGCCGATCGGCAATTGAATGGGCACCACTCCGCGCCCGAAGACCTGTTCGAGCGAGCTGAGCGCGCGCTCGAAGCTCGCCAGCTCGCGGTCCATGCGGTTCAGCACGAACACGCGGGGCTGATCGTACTCGGTCGCGTAATCCCAGGCTTTTTCGGTCACCACTTGCACGCCTGCGGCGGCGTCCACTACGATCAGCGCCCCGTCGGCGGCGATCAGCGAAGATTTCGTTTCATTGATGAAGGTCGAATAACCGGGGGTATCGAGCAGGTTGATCTTGGTTTTTTCGGGCTGGCCTGCGACCTGCCATTCAGCGAAGGCGAGGCCGGTGTTGATCGAAATCTTTCGCGCGATTTCCTCCTCGTCCCAGTCGGTGGTCGTCGAGCCTTCGGTCACTTTACCCAGACGGGGCGTCATGCCCGCGGTGTAGAGCAACGACGACACGAGTTGGGTTTTCCCCGTATCGCCGTGGCCGACAATGCCAACATTGCGGATCCAATCGGTTGTGTAGGATTTCATGAGTGCGCTCCTTGTATTGGAACTCTTACAGATTGAGAAGCGAGGACGGGTCCCTGGACTATGCGCGGGCGGGTTTCCGCCGCTGAACAGGCATTTCGCGTGGGAACAGGAAGGACGGCGAACCTCGTGCTGTAATTTCGGATTAACATCGCTAACCCGCCCTCCGGCGGTTGCGCGCGATGAACCCTCCAGCCCACGGCCTGCGGGGAGCAGGCTCGGAGCGAGAAAGCCGGGATGCTAGCACAAGGGTGCGTGCGGATTCAATCGCCCGGCGAAAACGCAGGTTTCGCGATTCGTGACGATGAAGACGCTTGCCGGGTCTTTGTTTTGAGGAAGTTACAAATGATTCTGGGAGCGCGGGGGCGATGAGAGTTTCGTGCAGGGATGTGTCGCGCGGAGCGGAGCCGCCAATCCCGGGGCGCGCCCATCCTGCGGCGCTGGTAACGTGACCGCTTTCGTCGCGCGCGTCATTTCGATCGGCCTTTGGTGTGGTCTCCGTCGAACCTGCCTGGGCACGGGGGCGCGATTGCGCCGCGCTGAAATATTGAGTCATATTTCGAGGCGAGCGAATACGGGACGGGAGTAGAGAGAAGTTTCAACCTGGCCGAAGTCGATCGCCGAAACACTCTGAGCAAGGGCGCACTCGAAACGAACGCGCTTGCGCGTCCGGACGAATCGCGTAGAATGCGCACACGCCCGACCGTATTCCCTGACAAATCGACACGGAATACGTTGTTGTCCGAGGAGAGTTTTCGATGTCACGCGAGCCGTTGCCGCCATCCGCAAGCGGATTTTCGATGAGCACCGAAATCCGCGATGGCGAGACGCTGGTCGTGTGCGCGGGCCGGCTGACGAGTGAACATTCTGACGGGTTGAAGAAACACGCTCGCGAGCTGGTGCCGCACGCGAAAAGACTCGTGATGGATTTCAAGGACGTTGCGCGGATGGACAGCTCCGGCTTGGGAGCACTGGTGGGAATCTACGTGTCAGCGAAGAAAGCGAATTGCGAGTTTCTGCTGATCAACTACAACAGTTCGATCAAAGACCTGCTCGGGGTTACCAACGTTCTCAAGATGTTCGAGGATTGCGCGCGCAGCGGCATGCGCATGCCCTAGGTTTCCGGACGTTCGCTCACGCCCACCCTACTTCTTTGCCATGCCGCAACTGAAATTTGCCGCGTCCGTCGCATCGCCGCTGCCTTTGTAAGTTTTCATGCGGATTCCATCCCCGGGCCGACCGTCGGCCGATGATCCGTTTCGGGGGCGGATCTTACACGAATTCTGTGCGGCCGCGCCGAGCGAGCTCCTTGCCCTGCGCCACGACAGAATGCGGGTTTTCGCCGCCGAGCTCGAATTCGCGTAGAATACGCCTCGCCAAACAGCCAGAAAGGCTCCCATGAAATTCGGCGGCATTCATATCATGCAGCTTCCGCGGCCGTGGAGCGCCGACTCCGAGCGGACGCTTCTGAACGACGCGCTTGAAATCGTCGAGCTTTCCGACGAGGTGGGCTTCGACTACGTCTGGGCCACCGAGCATCATTTCCTCGAGGAGTATTCGCACGCCTCGGCGCCGGAACTTTTTCTCGCCGCGTGCAGTCAGCGCACCAAGAATCTGCGGCTTGCGCACGGAATTATTCAGACGCCGCCGCTGATCAATCATCCCGCGCGCGTGGCCGAGCGGATCGCAGCGCTGGATCTGTTGAGCGGCGGTCGCGTCGAATTCGGAATGGGTTCCGGCGCCACTTCCACGGAGCTCGGCGGTTTCTTGGTCTCACAGGAGGAAAAGAAAGCTATGCAGACGGAGGGCATGAGCGTGGCTGTGCGCATGCTGGTCGAAAATCCGTTCACCGGCCACGAAGGGAAATATGTGAAGGTTCCGCCACGCAATGTGCTGCCGAAGCCTTTGCAGAAGCCGCATCCGCCTCTCTGGATGGCGTGCTCGCGCCGAGAATCGATCTTGGACGCAGCGCGGCTCGGTTTGGGCGCGCTCACATTTTCGTTCGTCAGCCCGGAGGAAGCGCGCCAGTGGGTACGCGACTACTACGCCACGATGGAAAGCGAATGCGTGCCGCTGGGCTACGCCGTGAATCCGAGTTTCGCAATTGCCACGCCGTTTCTTTGCGACACGGACGAAAAGCGCGCCGTGGACGCCGCCATCCAGAATTATGGATTCTTTGTTTACGGCCTTGGCCACTACAGCTTTTTCGGCGAGCATCGCCCCGGCAAAACTGACATCTGGAATGAATACACGACGAATCCGAAGCAGCCGGTTTCGCCCGAATATGTTCAGCAAGCGTGCGTTGGTTCGCCCCAGAAACTGCGCCACACGCTGCGCGAATACGAAGATGCAGGCATCGATCAGGTGATTGCCGTGCGGCAAGTGGGAAGGCTTACGCTCGATCAGCAGTGCTCTTCACTGAAGCTTTTTTCCAACGACGTCTTGCCGGAATTCAAGGAACGGGAATCGACCGATCGTGCGCGCAAAGCGGGACGCATCGCGCGGATCTCTGAAAAAGCCATGGCCCGCAAACCGAAAGCCGACCCTGCGCAGACGGATTATTCAATTCCCGCGGCTGGCCGTCACTGAGAATTTTTTCGGCTGCGGCGCTTACGGGGCGTGGGATGCCAGCCACGCGTTCGCTTGCTTGATTTGCGGCAGGTCGCTATCGGCGTGCTGCCAGGCCGCCCGAAAATCCCGGTAGGCGGCCGTGGCGTGAGCCGTGTCGCCCGACATCGCATAGGATTGAGCGATTCCATAGAGTGCGTGGCCGCTTTTCGGACGTGACTTCAATGATTCGCGGAAGGCGTCGCGAGCCTTGTCCCACTGCTTCGATTGCAGATAGACGTAGCCGATGCTTTCTTGCTCCGGGCGGAAGTAACGGGGCGGCTCCGAATAACCCAGATTCTTTTCTTTGTCTGCGGCCTGTTCGAGCAGAGTGATCCCGCCGGGGACGTCTCCCTGAGCGGCTTTCAGGTTGCCGCGGAGATCGAGCGACATGGTGCCCAGCAAGTTCAAGATTTCCGATGGATCATCCGCGGCTGGATCATCGGCAGCCTTCGCCTCGGCGTCCTTCTTCTTCGGTTTCGTGGCCTCTAGCCTCCAGAGTGCCGCATCCAGTGTGTCAGCTTGCGCGGCGCCATCGGCCAAATCTTGGCGATCGAGGGCGAGCATTCCTTTCGCGTACGTGTTCAAGCCATCGGAGTAGGCTTTTGCCGCAACGGTCACGGATGCGGGATCAACGCCGAATGAAATGGGATCTTGCGGCACGGCTTGCCAGTCTCCAAAACGAATGTGAACGCGCGCGACGCTGGCGCCAGCCCAAGCAGCGAAGCGGCCGGATGTCATCGGGACAGGCATGGGCATATCACGGAACTTCTTGGCCCACTCGAGGCCTTCGTGATATCGGCCGGCCTCCGCGCAGGCGGCGATCAGGTAGGCGAGGTTGTGCGCGTAATTCCAGTCTTCGTCGGGCCTGATCTGTTCCGCCGACATGTACGCTTCGTCGACGTGGACGGAAGCGAGGAACGATTCGCGAGCTTTTTCGTAGTCGCCAACGCGCCAATAGATGTGCCCCGGCATGTGGACCATGTGGCCGGAATTAGGAGCCATGCCCGCGAGCACGTCGGCGCTATGCAGCGCCCGCTCGGGCCGCGAACTGTCCTCCATGGCGTGAATCCAATAGTGGTTGGCGGCGGCGTTGTCGGGATGCGCGGCGAGCAGATCGCGAAGAAGCGACTGTGAGTAGAGCTCACCATCCCGGGGGCGGCCGTCGGTGTCGTAACCGGACATGACGGCGAGAGCGAGAAGGGCCTGGGCGTCAACATCGTCGGGATATTTGTCAACGAGTGCCTCCATTTCACGCCGGTAGGCTGCTTTTTCCGAAGCTTCGTCGTCCTTCCATTCATGTTCGGCTGCGCGAATGTAATACCGCTCGTGGTCGGTGACTCTGTCCTCAAGGGACTTCGCTTTTTCGAGCGCGTTTCGTGCGTCGTCCCCCAGGGGGCCGTGCATTTTGAGAGCCTCGAACTCACCCCAGTACGCCATCGCGGCATTGGGATCGAGGCGCACAGCCTCTTTGAAGGCGCGATAGGATTCGAAATCCCAGAAATCGTGGAGTAAGCGAAGTCCTTGATTGAAATAGGACTGCGCCGCTTCGGAACTCGTCGTGATTGTGAGGTTGGCATCGCCGATGCCTGGCATGAGCGGGGGCGGCGGTAGATCCCGCTGCATCGAGCCGATGGTGTGATCGTGATGGCTCATCACCGGGTTCTGCGCCGAGGTGTTTGGACAGCCGAGGGCGGCCAGTGCGACTAGAAAAATAAGTCGGTGCATTTCAAGGGTGAGCTTAGCATCGACCCCGTGCGCGAGCCTAGCGGGTGAGACGGAAAAACGAAGGCGCAGGCCTTGCAGCCGACGCCTACATGGCCATCGTCGGCACCCCGATGGCAAGAAAAACGCCGGCAAGTTGCCGGCGCTACCTACATCGTTCCTTCGTCGCCAGACGGGCCGTAGATTGACGGGACTGGAACCTGGTTCATGCGCAGGTATACCGAGAGCTGGCCACGATGATGGATGATGTGGTTCAGAATCATCCCGCGCAGGACTTGAATCCGGGGCATGGCGAAAAACGTCTTGCCGCCGTTCATCAGCGTCCAGGTTTTGTGGAGATCTTCGTCGCTGGCCTTGGAGAGCGCTTCGCGTGCGGCGGCCACATTCTTGTCGAATATTCCCAGCAGCTGCGGACGCGAGGTCATCACCGTGGGCTGAACGGGCTTGCCGCCGGGGGGTGCAAAGTCGAACGAATCGCCGTCGAAAGTCTGCGCCGCGAAACCCGCCATCTCGGCAATGTGCCCGGCCAGCCGGCCCATGGCCATGGATGTGTTGTGAGGTTTCCACTCGGCTTTGTCTTCGGGGACGCGTTCGAGAGTCTTGCGCGTAGTGGCCATTTCCATTTCGAATTCGGGAAGAAATGAATCGCGGATTGCCATCGGTGCCTCCATTTGAATGGTCGGTTGAGTGCGGGAATTCTACCCCATACCGTGTTAACGCCCCGTGAATGGGATGCCGGAGGAGCCCGGCCGGATGCTAGATTCGGCCGCGCCCGGCGGAATGTGTCAGGATCGGAGAGGCGTCGCGAGGCTTCGGCGCGCTGCTGTTGGGCAGCGGCATCTGCAGGGGTGCGAGCTTGGCGCCGCGAGTCTGTTTCCATGTGTGCAGGATGCGGTGAATCACGGTGATATTGGGGCCGATTGCCAGCAGCCACAGCGCGAGGTCGATGCGGTTCGTCAGTGCGCCCAGAATCATCAGCACCAGCCGCTCCGGCCGCTCCCAGAAACCGATTTCCGAGGTCGGCACTAGAGATTCAGCGCGTGCCTTCGCGTAGCTGACCATCACCGAGCCAGCCATTGCGGCTCCGGCCAGCACCGCGTACCGGAAGCGATTCACCTGCGCGTAGTAGACGAGCAAACCGAGAAAAAGTATCAGGTCGGCGTAACGGTCGAGAATCGAATCGAGGAATCCTCCGAAGAGCGAAACGCGGTTCTGCCGGCGGGCCACCGGCCCATCGAGCAGATCACACAGCCCCGCGAAAATCATGCAGCCGCCGGCAGCCGGAAACCGCCCCTTGGCGAAAAGCACTCCCGCCCAAAGATTTGAGATGAGGGCGCACCAGGTAATGACGTTCGGAGGGATTCCCGTTGGAGCCAGAAGGGCCGCTAGTCCGTCAACGGGCCAGGAGAGATACCGGCCGATGGTGCGGGTTAACATGAATTCCAGCTTGCTCCGCTATTGTTCATCGTAAATCGTCGTCAAACGGACGACTTCGTACTCTTTTACTCCCGCCGGTGTGGTCACCTGGACTTCATCGCCGACCTTTTTTCCCAGCAGCGCGCGCCCGATCGGAGAAGTAGTCGAAATCAGTCCCTTGGTCGCGTCGGCTTCTTCCACCGTCACCAGTTTGTACTCGACTTTGGTGGACTTGGCAACGTCGAGCACGACCAGCGTTGAACCGTACGCCGCGCGGTCCTTCGGCAGGTTGTTCAAGTTCAGCATGGAGATGTCGGCCATGCGCTTGTGCAGCTGGCCCAGCCGCGCGGCGACGTACCCTTGCCGTTCCTTGGCGTATTTGTACTCGGCATTTTCCGACAGGTCGCCGTGCGCGCGCGCCACCTTGATTTCCTTCGGCAGCTCGTCGTGCAGCTCGTGCTCCAGGGCGGCGATTTCGTCCTTGAGCTTCTTTTTGATTTTCTCGGTTAAGTCATTCATCGGTCGATTGAGGCATCCGCGAAGGCTCTGGGCGAGGCCCGGCGGGTGAATTCAACTACTCGTTCAGTATAGAGGATTCACGCGGCCCCCCGCAATCGGGCTGAAGGCGTCCCCATTTGATACCTGCCGGCCGCTTGGGGGAGTCAGGCTCTGGCTTCCAGGAGCTGCAGATTGGACTTGTAGGAGCCGGGTGTGACGCGGAAGGCCATGGAGAGCCGGTTCCAGCTGTTGATGGTGGCGATCGCCAGTGTCAGGTTCGCGAATTCCTCCGGGCTGAACTCTTTCACCGCACGCTCATAGACGTCGTCCGGCGCGTGGGTCTCGGAAATCAATGTGATTGCCTCGGTCCATTCCAGCGCCGCCCGTTCTCGTGAAGTATAAAACGGAGTCTCGCGCCAGGCATTCAGACCGTAGAGACGCTGCTCGGTCTCGCCCAGGGCACGGGCGTCCTTGCTGTGCATGTCCAGGCAGTAGGCGCAGCCGTTGATCTGCGAGGCGCGCATTTTTACCAGCTCCAGCAGAGGCCGTTCCAGCCCGCAGGAATCCACGAAGTGTCCGAGCGCGGCCATCGCCTGGTACGCCTTGGGTGAGGCCTTGAGCCCGTTGATCCGATTTTCCATTTCGATCCTCCTGATTGCAGGGCTTTGAAAATTATAACCCCGTGTCAACGATCGTGCGAGCTGCGCAAGCGTGCGAACAGCCCGCACAATCCGCTGTACAATCGAATTTAGCCGGTAAATGATGGCCCGCGCATGAATATCGAGCTGACCGAAGACCAAGAACTTCTCCGGCGGACTGTTCGCGAGTTCGCCGAGACAGAGGTAAGGCCCGTGGCGCGCGAACTGGACGAAACGGGTCATTTCCCGCGCGAAATCATCCGCAAGGCCGGTGAGATCGGCCTTACCGGCGTCTGTGTCGCTGAAACATACGGCGGGTCGGCGATGGACCACGTTGCCTACTCGATCGTGATCGAGGAAATTGCGCGCGTGTGCGCCTCCACGGCTGTCATTCTTTCAGTGCAGAATTCGCTCTACTGCGCCAGCATCGAAGCCTACGGCACCGAGGACCAGAAGCGGAAATTCCTGGCCCCCTACGCGCGCGGCGAAAAAATCGGTTGTTACGCACTCACCGAGCCGCAGGCTGGATCGAACGCCGCCGCGCTCGCCACCAAGGCGATTCGCAAAGGTGATCGCTACGTGGTCAACGGCTCGAAAGCCTGGATTACGAACGGCGGCGTGGCCGACGCCGGAATCATCTACGTCAACGCGCAGCCCGAAAAAGGTGAGAAGGGAATCACGGCGCTGCTGGTCGAGAAAGGCACGCCGGGGTTCGTAGTCGGCAAGGAAGAAAGAAAGCTCGGTATCCACGCCACCGCTTGCTGCGGGCTGGCGTTCGTCGACTGCGAAGTTCCCGTCGCAAATCGGATTGGCGAGGAGGGGCAGGGCTATAAAATCGCGCTGTCGCTTCTTGACGGCGGCCGCGTCGGCATCGGCTCGCAGGCCACGGGCATCGCCCAAGGCGCCTTCGAAGCGGCACTCACCTATGCGCGTGAGCGCCAAGCCTTCGGCCATCCCATCGCCGAATTTCAAGCCATTCAATTCATGCTGGCCGATATGGCAACCGAAATCGATGCCGCACGCCTGCTGGTCCGCCGGGCTGCCTGGAAACAGGATTCCGGCGCGCGGTTCTCGATGGAAGCCGCCACGGCGAAGCTTTTCGCCAGCGAAATGGCCACACGCGTGGCTCACAAAGCGATCCAGATTCATGGCGGCAATGGTTACAGCTCCGAATATCCCGTCGAGCGCGCCTATCGCGACGCTCGCATCACCGAAATTTATGAAGGTACGAGCGAAATTCAGCGGCTCGTCATCGCGTCATGGGTGATGAAGTCTTTCGGAGCCTAGCGCTTCGTGATTCACGCCTTCCACTTTGCGATCCTTTTCATATTTTGGTTCTATGTCATGCTCTTCGTTCTCAGCCCCATCATCCTGCGCGCTCGCTTCCGCTATAACGCGAAAGTCGATCCGCGCCCGATCGCGTCGGAGGAGCTCCCGGAACCGGCCCGTGCATTCATGGAACCGCGCCTCTCCGAATTCGCCGCTTGGAATTTCGAGCTCGTCGCCTACGTCCGTCTCTGGAAAATCGCGGGCTCGACCGAAGCCTACATGGCGCTGCTCAGCAATCCCCACACGCACGAATGGGCGGATGTCACCTTTGTCAAGTCGCCGATGAAAAAGTCCGGCTACATCGAATTCGTCACGCGGTGCTCCGAGCAACTGCAGATCGACACGAACACGAATCTCGCGCCGCTCCTCCTTTTTCGACTGCCGCAACATCATGTCTTCCACCTGCCGCAGGTCACCGACGTTTTCACGCTGTACCGCATTCACCGCATGCTGGTCACCGAAATCACGCATGGCGCGCTACCCGTCCTGCCGGCCGCCGGTCAGGAAATCGCGGAGCTCAAGCGCCGCCTCGACCGCTACGGCCCCTGGCAACAGGAGCGCGGTTATCTGTATCTCGACCCGGGCGGCGAAAACTATCGCCTGACCTGGAAAGGTGCGATCCTCGGCGCCTGGCGTACCGTCTGGCCGATCTCGATTTTTCGCGCCTGGCGCCAGCACATCAAGAGCAGCGACATCCTCATGCGCATGGGCGCGGCCTAGGTCCCGGGGGCATCCCAGCGGTGCCCACGCCGATCGGAAACGTGAGATTGAATGTATTCTTCCCACATGCTTCCGCTCGACGACCTCGTCGACTTCGATCCCTCGAAGGACGCCGCTTTTTTTGCAGCCCTTCCAGCGCGTCCCGGCGTTGTTCTGATCGAGATGCGGGCCGCGGGCGCCCGTCCGCACCTCGTCCGCACCGCTGACCTCCGCCGTGCCGTGGAACGCTTGCTGGCTTCGCCCGGCGCCGCCAAGCGCCTCAACCTTCGCGAAGTTGCCAGGCGCATCCGCTATCGCGTCACTGGATCGAAATTCGAGCAAACGCTCACGCTCTACCAGCACGCGCGCGCCAATTTCCCGGACCGCTACCGTGACGCGCTGCGCCTGCGCACGCCTGCGCTGCTGAAAGTGAATCTGCGCAATGAATACCCGCGGTGCTACGTCACCCGCCGGCTGGCCGGTGACGGCGGCTTTTATTTTGGTCCCTTCGCCTCCCGCCGCTCGGCCGACACCTTTGCCGAAGCCTTCCTCGATCTTTTCAAAATCCGCCGCTGCCAGATCAAAATCCGGCGCGATCCGGAATTCCCGGGCTGTATTTATTCGGAGATGAAAATGTGCCTGGCACCGTGCTTCGCAGGCTGCACGAAGCAGGCCTACGACCTGGAAGTCGCGACCGTTCTGGAAACACTCGACACCGCCGGCGCCGCCCTGAAGGCGAAATTCGAACGTGAGCGCGAAGCCGCCAGTGAAGCGCTCGATTTCGAGCGCGCCGCCGCGCTGCACAAGCGCCTGGAAAAAGTTTCCGGGGCGCTCGGCGGCGTTGCGGAGATCGTGCGACGTATTGAAGACCTCGACGGGGTGATCCTGCAGCGCTCGGCCGAGCCAAAAACGGTCATGGTCTTTCCCCTGCGCTCTGGATTTCTCGACGAGCCCTGCGTGCTGAATTTCGTCGAGCTTTCGAGCCAGCCGCGCTCGGTCGAGGCCATCTTACGCGAGCGCCTGGAGCCGAAAATCGACGGTGCGGCGATCACAGCGCCCCAGACCGCCGCCGATTCAGCATCGTCGGCTGCCGTGGCCGGGGAGTCTGATTTCCGCGCGCGGTACGGCCTGCGGGCTGCGCCGGTCGAACTTGGCGAACATCTGGCGCTCGTCACCCGCTGGTTTTATTCGAAACCGCGTGAGGGCGAAATTCTTTTTCGCGCCGGCGAATGGCCGTATCGCCGCATTCTACGCGCCTGTAGCCGATTGCTTGCTCCGCCGGTCCCGCCTCCCACTTCGACCGAGCCGCGGAAATCTGGCGCGTGAGGAAAACATCTCCGCAATCCTCCCGCGCGCGGTATTCCGTTGCATCGTACAATTGAATGAACGATGTCCGAGAAGAGCACGACCGTCGCCGCTGCTCCGCGGCAATCAAAGTTCCAGGACACAATCCGCTCGCTCAAGCACCGCAATTTTCAGTTTTTCTTCAGCGGCCAGATCATTTCGCTCGTCGGCACATGGATGGACATGGTTGCGGAGGCCTGGCTCGTCTACCGGCTCACCGGCTCGTCACTTCTGCTCGGCACGGTCACGTTCGCAGGCCAGCTTCCCGTGCTTCTGATTTCGCCGTTTGCCGGCCTGGTGGCCGACCGGCTGAATCGCCGCAAAATCGTGATCACCACGCAGTTCGCTTCCATGATCATCGCGGGGATTCTCGCCGGGCTGACGCTCTCTAAACACGTGACCGTCGAACAGGTCATCATCCTGGCGGCGCTCATGGGCGTTGTCAACGCATTCGATATTCCCGCACGCCAGTCATTCCTGGTTGAAATGGTCGGGCGCGAGGATTTGATGAACGCGATCGCGCTCAATTCCTCGATGTTCAACGCCGCGCGCATCATCGGCCCTTCGATCGCGGGGATTCTGGTGGCGAGCTTCGGCGAGGGCTGGTGCTTTTTTGCGAATTCGGTGAGCTACATCGCCGTGATCGCCGGCCTTTTGCTGATGAAGGTTCCGCCCAGGCCGCGTGCGGCGGAATCCGTTTCGCCCTTTGAGCACATCGCGGAGGGATTTCGCTTCGTGCGACACGCCGGGCCGATTCGCGCGCTGCTCCTGCTGGTGGGTCTGGTGAGCTTGGTGGCCATGCCGTACGCCGTGCTCATGCCCGTATTCGCCGCGAAAATTCTGCACGGTAACGCGCGCACGCTGGGGATCCTGATGACTTCGGCCGGCCTGGGCGCGCTGATCGGCGCGCTAATGCTCGCGTCGCGCCGCGGCGTCAAAGGACTGTCGCGGATCGTTTCGATTGCCTGCGCGGCATTCGGTCTGACGCTGATCCTGTTTTCGTTCTCGCACTGGTGGATCCTGTCGGCGCTGCTGCTGATTCCCGTCGGGTTCTCGGTGATGACGCAAATGGGTTCCACCAACACACTGATCCAGTCGATGGTGCCAGACCGCCTGCGTGGCCGCACCATGGCCGTCTACTCGATGATGTTCCTGGGCGTGGCTCCGTTCGGAGCCTTGCTTTCGGGCTGGTCCGCGGACCGTATCGGCGCACCGCACACCCTCGCAATCGGGGGAGTCATCGCCATCCTGGGCGCCATTGCCTTCGCCCGCCATCTGCCGAAAATCCGTATCGAGGCCCGCCAGCTGCTCGACGCCGCCAGCGTTGAAGCCGCGCAGGCCTCGGAAGCCGTCGAAGAACTCGCCGCGCGCGTCATCCCGTAGTGCCGGAACCTGCCGCCGTTTCTCCGGGATGAGCGTCGCGTGAGCTTCCAGAATTGCTATACTGCGCCGGCTCTGTAAATGTCCGCCGCGAAGCGAGGTTCATGTCCGTCTCCCCAGGATCTGACGACAAGCTCTTGCGTGGCCGCGCTACCGCGCAGGGGACGCTACGCTACGCTGCACGCTTTCAGGGCCGCGCCGCCCCGGGTCATTTTCGGAACGCGGCGTCGGAAGTCGTTTTCTCCTCCGTCGGCATCGGTACCTATCTTGGCGAACCTGACGAAGCCACGGACAACGGCTACACCGCCTCCGTGATCGCGGCCGTCGAAGGCGGTCTCAACGTGATCGATTCGGCGATCAACTATCGGCTTCAGCGCAGCGAGCGTTCCGTGGGGGCGGCGGTGCGCGCACTTGCCGCGAAGGGTTTTGGGCGTGATGAAATTGTCCTGTGCACCAAGGCTGGATTTCTGACCCCCGATGGCGAGATGCCGGATGACGCAAACGAATATTTTTCCCACGAATACATCGAACCTGGAATTTTTCGACCCGCGGACATCGCCGCGGGCTGCCATTGCATGACGCCGCGTTACCTGGCCGACCAGCTCGACCGCAGCCGGCGTAATTTGGGCATCGAGTGCGTGGACGTGTTCTACCTACACAACCCGGAAACGCAGCTCGGAGAAGTGCCGCCCGAGGAATTTCGCGGGCGCGTCCTGGAAGCATTCAAGTTTCTGGAATCCGCGGTCGGCGGGGGGAAAATCGGCGCGTACGGATTCGCCACATGGAACGCCTTCCGTGAGGACTCCAAATCGCCGGGGTATCTTTCGCTCAGCTCGGTCGAGGAAATCGCTCGGGAAGCCGGCGGGGACGATCACCATTTCCGTTTCGTGCAGCTGCCGCTGAATCTCGCCATGCCCGAAGCGCTCGTCCGCGCCAATCAGGTGGTCGAAGGCAAAACGATGGCCATGGTGCAAGCGGCGCGCGCCCTGAAAATCACCCTGATCACGAGCGCGGCGCTCTTGCAGGGGCAGCTCACACGGAATTTGCCGAAATACATCGGCGAATCGCTGGGATTGAACAAGGATTCCCTAAGCGCGCTTCAGTTTGCGCGCTCTGTTCCCAGCGTCACCACGGCGCTGGCCGGAATGAGCCGCGTCGAGCATGTCCGCGCGAATCTCGAAGTGATCGGTCTTGAGCCCGCCCCGCGCGATCAGTTCCTCAAACTGTTCGAGCCACGGAAGTGATGGCGAAGATCGGCCGCTTCTATCGCGCTTGGTCCAGCCACGCATCAATCGCCGCAGCGACTTTGTCGAGCCGCTCCGTGAAGAAGTGGTCGGCACCGTCGACAATCGCGAGCCTCTTCGGTTCGGGCAGTGCGGCAAACAGCGCTTCCAGCTTCGGGCGCGAGCCGAACGGATCGTTTCCGCCCTGGATGATCAATTTCGGTTTCAAGCAGTTCTGCAAGAAACTCATATCGACGTTATCGACCGGCAAACCCAGTCCAATCAGCCGCTCTACGCGGTCGTCTCCGCACCCCACGCGGAGCCCAACCCAGGATCCGAAACTGAAACCCGCCAGAAAAACGGGCCGCCCCGGAAATTCCGTCGCCAGATAATCGATCGCCGCGCGAACGTCGTCCTGCTCGCCGCGCCCGTTGTCGTGCGCGCCTTCACTCCGGCCGACGCCCCGAAAATTGAATCGCAGCACGGTCGCGCCTCGCGAATGCAGCGCTTTGGCCGTCTGGTACACGACTTTATTGTGCATCGTGCCACTGTAGAGGGGATGCGGATGGCAGACGAGTGCGACGAACGGCGGCGCGGCGCCCGGTGAAGTCCAGAGCAGCGCTTCGAGGCGGCCCGCGAGGCCGGCCAGGAAAAGACTTCGATGAAAAACTTCAGCCATCAGGATGATCGGAAAGCCATTCTGGAACATGCCGGCGTAGGAGAATTTGCGGCTCAGGACTTCTCGACTCGCATCCATTCGACGGCAACCGAGGTGATCATGGCGCTCTTGCCTTCTTCGGGATTCGCAACAGGCGCGAGGCCGGGCGAGTCTTCCATCGCCTCGACACGCACCACGCGTCCGGCGACCTCTCCCGTCTTCGACCAGTCGCCCCATGGGATTTTCGCCAGGACTTTGTCGCCCGGAGCGTAAATATGCGACGTCTCAAAACGCGTGCCGTGCTTGGAAATATCCTGGGTCATGAACTCTTCGGGCCAGGGCGTGCCGGCCAGGCGAACGAAAATCGGCAGTGCAAATGGAATCCGTTCCGAGCCGCGCCGTTCGGCGTCCGCCGCCAGCTTTGTGGGCCGCGGGCTGTTTTCAAATCGAACCGCGACCCAATATCCGCCCTCCGGATCCGGCTCCACGCGCACCACGCGCGCCGGAGTTTCCGGCTGGGTACCCGTTCCGGCGCCGGGATCAAATGGAAACAGAACCCAGATGCGCGCCATGCAATCGCAGGCCTCGCCCCGATGAAAGAGCATTCCGTCGCGAGAAACGTCGACGGTCTCGGTGGTCTCCAGGCGCATCCCGATCGGACCATGCCAACGGATCCGCGCCGGCATCTTGAGCTGCGCCCGGGGGTGTTTCCGCGGATACAGGTAGGTGCTGGGATCGGCCATCGACCCATCCTAGCGGCACGGGTCGCGGAGGTCAAACATACCTCCTCGCGAGCCCTCGTGCCGCACGAGCCGGTTCCCCGCGCTTGGCGGGCCGAGCAACCCGCGAAAGCCGTTGCACCGTCCCTCGGCCGATGGTAGTTTTGGCTCAGTTCCAAGCCGTGGAGGGCCCATGGAAAATGGTGTGGAGCGTCGCGCCGCCCGGCGATTTTCGATGATGCTTCCGCTAAAGGTCCGTTTTTCTGCCGGGAACGGCATTACCGAAAAGTCCGGCGAGACGCGCGACGTAAGTTTCCGCGGCCTGTATTTTCTGATCGAGGCGAATCTGGAATCCGGCAGCTCGATCGAATTTGTTCTGACCCTTCCGCAGCAAATTACCCTCGCTGGTGACGTGCATATCCGCTGCTACGCCCGGGTGCTGCGCGTCGATACGCAGAATGGACGAAACGGCGTGGCTGCGCAAATCGAGCGATACGAGTTCCTTCCCGCCCTCGCTTAATTCCCATCGCGCGTGGTCGAGAAATCACTTCTCTTATCTTTTCCGCTGGCGCAAAATTCAGGTTCAGGCATCCCGCCATGGCACGCCACACCCTGCTCATCGACGCTGACGACACGCTTTGGGAAAACAATATCTTCTTTGAAAAGACGATCGATGATTTCATCACGCGTCTCGAGCATCTTGGCTACACGCGCGAGTATATCCGCCACATTCTGAACGAAACCGAGCGCCGCAATATCCGCCAGCATGGCTACGGCGTCCGCAGTTTTCGCCGCTCGCTCGAGGATACCTACCTGAAGCTGGCGGGGAATTCAGCTCGCCGCGAGATGGTGAAGGATATCGAACAGATGGCGCGCGAGCTGGAGGTTACGCCGCCGCACATCATGGACGGTGTGCCGGAAACGCTCGCGTATCTGGCAAAGCATCACCGGCTGATTATGCTGACCAAAGGCGAACCAGCCGAACAGGCTGCCAAGGTCGAGCGCTCGGGTTTGCAGCCGCATTTCGACCACATCGAAATCGTGCTGGAAAAGGACTCATCGACCTATGGCCGGATGATCGAGCAATTCAAGATCGTGAAATCGCATGGCTGGATGGTCGGAAACAGTCCGCGCAGCGATATCAATCCGGCTCTGCAATCGGGTCTGAATGCCGTGTTCATTCCCCACTCGGGCACGTGGGAGCTTGAAAAATGCGAGCTCGAAAGCGGTTCTGGCCGCCTGCTGATCCTTTCCACGTTCCGCGAGCTGCGGGGCCACTTCTAGAAACTCCGCATCGAATGAAGTTCACACAGACCTATGAGGAAAACGAGCGCGGGACTGCTAATGTTTAGACGGCGCAAGGCTGGCCTGGAATTCTTCCTGGTGCATCCCGGCGGTCCGTTCTGGAGAAAGAAAGATCTTGGCGCTTGGTCGATACCGAAGGGCGAATATACAGAGGAGGAACCGCTCGAAGCCGCCAAGCGCGAATTCGAGGAAGAGACCGGCATCGTTCCGAGCGGGGATTTCATCGCGCTCGACGAAATCAAACAACCGAGTGGAAAGTTAGTGACGGCATGGGCGTTCGAAGGAGATTGCTCTCCGCGCGAGATCCGCAGCAATATGTTTTCAATGGAGTGGCCGCCGAAATCGGGCAAGATGCAGCAATTCCCCGAAGTTGACCGCGGCGATTGGTTTTCGCTCCAGGCCGCACGGAAGCGGATATTCAATGGGCAGCTCGGATTTCTCGAGCGATGCGTGTCTCGAATGGGACTCACCGCTCGAGATTCGATTCACCCGGCGACGTAGAACCGCGCCATTGGGCGCGGCAGCCATGCTCGGTTTGTTCCTTGCGCTGATCTGGAAGCTTCCCGCCAATGCACGGCCGTAGTCCAATTTGTCCCCGGCGGTGAGTCGTGTGCGCCTTCCTAGCTTCTCCTCGCACAGATAAGATGGATTGGCAAAGGGAGGTAGGGAATTGTCTACGAATTACCAGCATGATTTCACGGATTTTGAAGGCGTGGCGTATCTGAATGCGGCGCTGCAGGCGCCCCTGCCGCTCGCGTCGATTCGCGCGGCGCAGGAAGCGCTCGAGTGGAAGAAGCGGCCCGACCGTTTGGGCGACAATGCATATTTCGATCTGCCCAATCGCATCCGCGAAAAAGCGGCGACTGTCATCAGCGCAAAGCCCGAGGAGATCGCTGTGACCAGTGGTGCGAGCGCCGGCCTGGCAGCGGTCGCGGCGGGAATCGACTGGAAGGCGGGCGACGAGGTGCTCGTCGGCCTGGGCGAATTTCCGGCGCATTTTTCGACGTGGTTGCGCTACCAGCAGGCGGGGAAACTGCGGGTACGCGTGGTCGAGCCGCGCGGCCGATTCTTCTGCGCGGAAGATTACATCGCGCATCTCGGCCCGCAGACGCGCGCGATTTCGGCGAGCCTGGTGCGTTTCGACAACGGCGCGCGCATGGATTACGCCCCGCTCGGCGAAGCCTGCCGCAAGTTCGGCACGGCGCTCGTACTCGATATCACGCAGCTCGCCGGCTCCGGGCCGCTCGACATCCGCGCGACGGGCGCGACGATGGCGGTGTCGAGCGGATACAAATGGATGCTCGGTCCCTACGGCTCTGGCTTCTTCTGGATCGCGGAGGAATGGATCGAACGGTTGCCGCTGGGTGCCGTCTATTTCATGGCGCTCGAAGGCGCGCACGATTTTCACTCCATGCACGCGCGGGCGTATCGGGCCGTCCCCGGCGCGCGGCGATGGGATTCGCCGGAAACTGCGAATTTCATGAACCTGGCCGCATACGATGCTTCACTCGACCTAATTTTGCGGATCGGACTGGATGAGGTCGCGAAATACGTGGATTCGCTCACCGGAAAACTCGCCGCCTGCTTGCCCCGTGGCCAATGTGCGTTCGCCTCGCCTGAGGAACGTGAGAGACGCGGGCCGTACGTTTGCGTTTCGGCGAGCGAGCCGGACAAGACGATGGCGCTATATGAAAAAGTTCGCGCGGCGAATATCCACGTGAGCCTGCGCGAGAACGCCTTGCGGATTTCGCCGTATCTCTATAACTCAGCGGAACAGATCGACCGCTTGATCCGTGTTTTGTCCGCTTGATTTGAGCTCGGCGCCGAAATCGCAGCGCGCTATTCGCGCGGATTGATGTAGCTGAAGGGCACGTAGACCACGCCTTCGAAATCCGTCGGGACGCCGGCGTGCGTGCCTGGACGGAACTTCCACTGCGCGAGGGCGTCCATGGCGTTCCGGTCCAGTTGCGGGTCGAGTCCGCGGACCACCTGGATGCTGTCGACCGAGCCATCCTTGCGAATGATCGCGTAGAGGACGATTTGACCGCGCACATGGGCCTGGATCAGCTCGGGCGGGTATTTCGGATCGGCTTTGGCGATCGGTTCGGGGCACGCGACAAGCTTCTCGTCGTGCGCTCTCGGGCTGTACTGCTCATCGAGCTCGGCGAAATCCATGATCCAGCTGCCGCTTTCGCTCGTGAGGTTCGGCAGGTTCACGTGCAGCGTGTAGACTTCCTTGCCTGACAGTATTTTCTCGGGCGGGATGCTCGGGTCGAGGCGGCTGACGTCGGTCGGACCGCGATGCGTGTCGCTCGAAGCGGTCAAAGGCGTCGTGATCTTCAGGTTCAGCGGACGGTTCGCCCCCAGTCCGCCGTTGCCCGGCCGCGGCGTGGGCGAGCCGACGCTGATCGCCGCCCCTAGATTGCTCGCGCCTGCTCCACCGGCACCGCCTTCGATTCCCGCCGCGCTCCCCGATCCCGCGCCACCGGCTCCTGAAGTCGGCGCCCCGGTTTTGGCGCCCGCCGCAGTGCCGGCCTTTCCACCCTCCGGCGAAATCGAAATGCGCGCGGCAAGATTTCCTTCAGGGATCTTCACATTCGGTGCGGGTGGGACGGGAGTTGCGGAAAGAGCGATCAGACTGCGCAAGTTTGATCCGCCCTGTTCCCCGGCCGAACCTACGTCCGGTGCCGCAGCGGCTTCCGCATGCGCCTCGCGGCGTCGCGCAGTCGAGGTCGACATCGCATCGAGCGCTAGTTTCGGCTTTGCAATGGTGATCTGCGAAGGTGCGATGTCGATCGGTCCTGGGTTCTTTTCCGAGTTCGCAAGCTCGGGCGCCTTGGCATCAGCGAGTGCGCGCTGTTTCAATTTCGGCGCGGAAGCAGTGGGCGCGAGCTCCAGATGGGGACGCTGTAATTTCGCGCCGGCCCATTCGATGATATTCGGCAGCGGCGTCACGATCTTCGGAGGCGCAGCGGGCGCGTCCGGCCGTATGAGAGTCTGCCGCGGATGGGTGACGCGTACCGGAATCGAAATGATCGTCTGCCGCGGATGAAAATTCTCGGCCTGCTGCTCCGCGGGCTTCTTCGGTGCCTCCTCTGCCTTTTTCCTCGGCGTGTTCGCCGGCAAAGTGATTTTGGGCAGGTCGGGTGGATCGTAGACCACCATCTCTACCTCCAGCGGCGCGAGGTTTGGCTTTACCTCCGGCAAAAATCCCCAGATCGGCGAGATTAGCAGCCAGATAATCACTACGTGCCAGAGCAAGGCGGCCACAAAGGCGCGGCCGGGCATTTTCCCTTCGATCCAGTCGATCCGCGGCGTGCGAATCCGCTTGAGCTCCCAATCCTTCGGCGTGGGCGGACCGCTGAGCAGGCCCGCGACGCTCGATCGAAAAATCTCGCCGCGCGATTCCCAGTCGATGCCCATGTCCAGACGCGGCAATCGCGCGTGCGGCGGCAGCTCGACGAGTTGGCGATCGGCCGAGCGGAGCTCGACCGGAAAGAGGGAAGCCATAGGAACGGATAGTATACCCGAACGATGTGATGCGCCCGGGTCAGGCTGCGGCTGCCAGCCGAAAGAAACTGAGTGCGGCCTCGCCCTGCGCGACCAGCCGCGTGCGTTCTAGACGTTGCAGACGCTCCGGCAAATCGACCTCGTGGCGGTGCTCGACGATGACCATCCCGGCAGGTGCAATCACATGAGAAATATCGAGATAGTCGAGAACGTCGGAAAGGCCCCGCGCGTCTTCATACGGTGGGTCGAGAAATATGAAATCCGCCAGGAGATGGCGCGACGCGATCTGTTCGAGGCCGCGAAGCCCCGTCGCTTCAATCACTTCGGCGCCGGCTTCTATTTTCAGAGCGTCCAGATTCGCGCGGATCAGCCGTGCCGTGGCGGCGTGGGATTCTACGAAGATCGTTTCTTTCGCCCCGCGGCTAATTGCTTCGATTCCGATCGCGCCCGTGCCGGCGTAAAGATCGACGAAGAGCGAATCCTCGACTGCGGGACCGAGAATGTTGAAAAGGGTTTCGCGCAGACGATCGCTCGTAGGGCGGAGGCGCAGTTTGCCCGGGCCTTTCAGGAGTCTGCTTCGGAATGTTCCGGCGATTACGCGCATGACGTTGTCTCAGCCAGAGCCCCCGCTAGCTTATCCGACCGACGCCAATTGATAGCGCTTGCGCCACGCCGGGCTCACTTTTTCGAGCTCGGCGATGACCGCGTCGGCACGCGCCGGATGTTCGGCCAGTGCAAACGCCTCGCGCCGCGCAAATTCCAGCAGCTCGCGATCCCGCAACGGCTGCGCGAAGGCGAACGCCGCATCGCCGTGCTGCCGGGTCCCGAAAAACTCCCCCGGCCCCCGCAATTTCAGGTCGCGCTCGGCGATTTCGAATCCGTTCGAGGTGGCCACCATCGTTTCGATCCGTTCACGCGCTTCGCCAGCGATCGTTTTCGGCGCAACCAGGATGCAGTGCGATTTTTCCTTGCCGCGCCCGATCCGCCCCCGCAACTGGTGCAGCTGCGCCAAGCCGAATCGCTCCGCATGCTCGATCACCATCACGGTCGCGTTCGGCACGTCCACCCCGACTTCAATCACCGTCGTCGCGATCAGAATATCGAGCTCGGCGCGGCGAAAACGCTCCATCACGTCGTCTTTCTCTTCGTTCTTCAATCGCCCGTGCAACAGCCCCACGCGCTGTTTCGGGAAAACCGTTTTCGCCAGCCGCTCGTACTCCGCTGTCGCGGCCTTCAACTCCTGTTTAGATTCTTCGATTACAGGATAGAGCACAAACGCCTGGCGCCCCGCGGTGATTTCGCGGCGCAGAAATTCCCAGACACCCGCGAGCTGCGATTCGCTGGCCCACCGCGTATCGATGGGCGTGCGGCCGGGCGGCAGTTCGTCGATTACGGAGATATCCAGATCGCCGAACAGCGTCAGCGCCAGCGTGCGCGGGATCGGCGTCGCCGTCATCACCAGTACGTGCGGGGCGCTGCCTTTGTCGATCAGCCGCTTGCGTTGGAGCACGCCGAAGCGGTGTTGCTCGTCCACGATCGCAAGCCCGAGCTTTGCAAAGGTCACGGGATTTTCGATCAGCGCGTGCGTACCGACGAGCATTTTCGTCTCACCGCTCGCCACGCGCCCCAGAACCCCCTCGCGCTCGGCGCGTTTCTGTCCGCTGACCAGCAAATCGACTTCGTAGCCGACCGGGGACAGGATTCGCCGCGCGGAAAGAAAGTGCTGCGCCGCCAAAATCTCGGTGGGCGCCATCAGCGCGGCCTGGCAGCCGTTTTCGATGGCGATCGTAGCGGCTTCCAGTGCCACGATTGTCTTTCCGCTGCCCACGTCGCCTTCCAACAGCCGGTGCATCGGAAACGGCTGTTCGAGATCCGCCGCGATTTCGGCGAGCACGCGTTTTTGCGCCGCCGTTGGCTTAAACGGCAGAACTCGCTTCAGCGCTTCCCGGACTTTGTCCTCCCGCACGCGCATCGCAATGCCCTGCACGCGGTGTTCGCGCAGCCTCCGCAGCGCCATCGCCAGCTGGTAATAGAAGAACTCCTCGAAAATCAGCCGCGCCTGCGCCGGGCTGCGGAACGTGTTGAGTTTCTCCACGCTCTCGTCCTTCGGCGGGAAATGTGAATACAGCAGCGCCTCGCGCCGCGCCGGGAACCGGTAGCGCTCGCGAATTTCCGCGGGCAGTGGATCGGGCACGTCCCCGGCGAAATCGCGCAACACGGCATAAATGATTTTCCGCAACAGGCGCGAACTGATCCCGCCGATGGCTTCATAAACCGGCACGATCCGCCCCACCTCGGTCGAATCGGGGGGCGCTTCATCCGCCGTGCCGACGACTTCAATCTCCGGATTGACCATTTCGAAGCGATTGGGGCGCTGCGGATCGAAATCGACTTTTCCATGCATCACCAGCCGCTGGCCTTCCTTCAAGCGGCCTTCCAGATACGCGCCATGAAAAAATCGGGCGTGCAGCTGTCCCGAGCCGTCGCGAACCGTCACGTGAAACACGGGCGGGCGTCCGCCGCCCCGAAATCGCACGGTGTTTCCACCGCCAGCGGCCACTTCGCCCAGCACGGTCGCAATCTGCCCGGGGACCATCTCGGCGATCTTCGTAAATCGCACGCGATCCTCGTAGCGAAATGGGAGATAGCCAAGCAGATCGGCCACGGTCACGATGCCGCGTTCTTCCAGCGTAGCGGCGCGCTGAGGGCCCACACCACGCAGGAACTTCACCGGATTATTCAGAGCGATGGTCACGCGATGGATGATTGTCGCACGGCGCGGGGTTCGTCGACCGCGACGGGCGGCAGGAGGTCGCGGAAAGCGGTTCGTTACTTGCCGTCGACCGAAAATGCCAGCAGCACATTGCCCGCCGTGCTGCCCTGAAAGAAGTAGCCCGAATTCACGTACAAAATCCCGCCGACCACCACCGGCCCCGATTCGTCGAGCGATCCGCCGCTGGCTTTCACGCCGTTCACCGTCAGGTAGTCGCGCTCGGTATCGACGTCCCAAATAATGGAGCCGTCCTTTGCGGAGTAGGCCCTCAAATGCCCATCGACACCGCCCGAAAAAACCACGCCGGGAATCGCCGTCACCGCGGCCGATTGCGCCGGACTGCAACCGGGCTTGCTGCACCCCGGATGCGGCGTGTGCCAGACGACGTCGCCGCTCGCAAGGCTCAGCGCCCAGAGGCCGCCGCCGACGTTCGGATCGAGTTCGTACGGCACTCCGTAGACG
>JBAVUW010000111.1:0-17910 GCA_049696975.1 Candidatus Acidiferrales bacterium
GCCGTGGGCCTCACCGAAGCCGCCGTGCGCCGCATGCTGCAGCAGCAGCTCCACCTTTCGCGTTTCCTGGACTTTCGGTTCCGGCCCGCGGCGCAGATCGATTCAAAACAAATCGAAGCGTATTACAAAGACCAGTTTGTTCCGCAACTGAAGGCCAGGAATGAATCCGTCCCGTCGCTTGACGACGTGGAAGACACAATTCGCGAAGTGCTGGTCCAGCAAGCGATCAGCGATCGATCGGCGCAATGGCTTGAGGACACGCGCAGCCGGCTGAAAATCGACATCGTGGCGCATGGGGCGAAGCAATGAGCGGGCGTCTGAACCGCTGGGTACGCCGGACGCTATACGCGATCGTGGCGATGCTCGCTTTCCTGGTGATCGTGTTTCAGACGGGACTCGCCGAGAATTGGCTTCGCGACGAACTGATCCAGAGGATCGCGCAGGGTACGGGCGCTCGCGTCGAAATTGGCGGTTTTCATTTCCATCTCTGGGGACTGCGCACCGAAATGAATAACCTCACGCTGCACGGCCTGGAAACCGCCAATCAACCTCCGCTGTTTCACGCCGACCGAATCGATGCGTCGGTGCGCATCCTTTCGTTCTTCGGCCGCCAGTTGGCGCTTGATCGGCTGATCGTCGAGCGCCCGGTGGCCGTCGTGCGCATCGATCGCAGCGGCCGCAGCAATGTACCCACGCCGCCCGCGCCCGGAAGCAATCAGGGGTGGCGCGCCACACTGTTCAGTTTGCGCATCGGCCAGCTTGCGCTGAACGACGGCTACGCGCAGTACAACGATCAGCGCGTGCCGCTGGATATCCACGGAAACGATTTCAGTTTCGCGCTGCACTACGATTCACCTGCGGGAGGCCCTGACTCCTACATCGGCAATCTGACCTGGCAGCAAATTGAACTCGCGGCCAAAAAGGACATGCCATTTCCTTTCGCTTGCGCGGTGAAGTTCACGCTGCGTCGCGATTCCTTTTCGGCCGACGAAGTCATACTCCGGGCGCTCCACTCGCAGTTGAATCTACAGGCGGAGCTTCCCAGCTTTGCGCGCTCGGACTGGAATCTGAAATATCGGGGGCGTTTGTCTCTCGCGGACGTTCGCAGGATCACGCGCGAGCCCACGACTCCGGACGGCGACGCCGATTTTTCGGGCCAGGCCCATTACGTGTCGGCTCACAATGGCTCCGGTGCGTGGACGGCGACTGGTCACTATTCCAGCAACGACGTTCGGATGCCTTACAAGTGGTTTCACGCGGGCCCCATGCAAACCTGGGGCGATTACGACGTGGCTCGACGCAAGCTGACCGTCGCAAATTTAGAAGTGCGTGCACTCGGCGGTTCGGTAGCCGGGAAGCTGGATCTGGATTTCAACCGTCTCGCATTCCGCACGCAGACTCAGACCCGCGGCATCAGCCTCGCGCAGGTATTCAGGGCGCTTGAAAACGAAGATTTCCCCGTGCCCACGCTGCATTGGGACGGCGCCATCGGCATCGATTCAGTCAACACGTGGAACGCGAACTTTAAGCATTTCCATACCGCCGGCAACATGCAATGGTCGCCGCCGGCTACGCTCGCGCCCGGAATGATCCCCGCCAGCGCGGAAATCAATTTCGATTACGGTACGGACAAAGAAATCGTTTCTCTGTTGAAAAGCGAGATCCGCTCGCCGCATATGCAGCTCGACTTCGACGGCCCGCTCGGCGCGGACGACTCTGGACTCGAGGTAAATTTCCACGCCGACAATCTGCTGGAATGGGACGATTTCATCGCCGCGATCCGCGGCCCGGAATCCGGCATGCACCGCGTCGGTGGACAAATCGCGTGGCGCGGCCGAATCCTCGGCCCGCTCGTGGGCCCTTCATTCGTGGGCCGCCTGCACGCGACGAATCCTGTCTACGATCAGCTCACCATGGATGTGCTCGATGGCGACATGGATTATTCGCCCGATGGACTTCATCTCACCAACGCCACGATGTCGCGTGGCCGGACGGCCATCGACCTCGATCTCAACCTGAGTTTTGACCGGGATTGGAACTTCCTCGACTCGAGCCAGTGGACGCTTGACGCGCGAATTGAAAACGCCTCTGCAGACGACGTGGAAGCCGTGCTAGCGGCGAAATATCCGGCGTCGGGCCGCATCAATGGCACGGTTCACGCCACCGGTACGCGCGCAGCTCCGATTCTCGACGCGAATCTCACGGTTGATGACATGGAGGTGAAGGGCTGGCACTTCAACCGCTTCAGCGGAGAACTGCACTGGCGACACGACGAGATTCGCTTGACGAACGCGGAGCTTCGCGGCGGCTCGGGAATGGTCGCCGGCAACATCCTCTATCGCCCCGACGAAGCGCTGACGGAGTTCAACATTTCCGGCACGGGCCTCGCGCTCGAGAAAGTCAAAGACCTCCAAAGTCCGTCGCTGGCCATTGGCGGACGGCTCGACGTGAATCTGCGTGGAGGTGGTCCCGTGCTGGCGCCGAACGCACAGGGCGATTTTCGTCTGACGAATCTGACGCTGGGCACGGAATCAGAAGGCGATTTCACCGGCCAGCTTACGTCCGATGGACACACCGCGCATCTAACGCTCGGCTCGGAGCCGCAGCGCGAAAAATTGCAGGGCGATTTGGCGATCGGGCTCGGCGGAGACGAACAAATCTCTGGGCGGCTCTCGCTCATGGAATTCGACCTCGATCCCTTCATCGTCGCTGGCCTGCATCTTTCGCAGCTTACCGGCCACGGCAGCGCCGACGGTGTATTCACGATTTCCGGCGCGCTGCGCCAGCCCGATTCGATCGAAGTGGATGCGGACATCTCCAAGATTTCTTTCAACTACGATTTGGTCCAGCTGACCAACGATCAGGACATACGCCTCGCATATCGGCGAAACGAGATTCGTGTCGATCAGGCGCGTTTGCACGGGCCGGACACGGACTTGCAGCTTGGAGGGACAGCGCGGTTCGATCGCGATCGCCGGGTTCAGTTCACGCTTTCCGGCAGCGTGAACCTGCGCCTGCTGAAAGGATTGGTTCCCGATATCGAAGCCCAGGGGCGGGCCGATGCGAACGTGACGGTCGAGGGAACGATGTCGCGACCGCGGATCACCGGCCGCGCCAGCGTGCGCGGAGCCGAGGCCCATTACGCGGACTTTCCTGTCGGGCTCAGCAACGTGAGCGGCGATCTGGTTTTTGACCGCAGTCGGCTGCTTTTTGATCGCGTAACGGCGGATGCCGGAGGAGGCCATCTAACGCTCAGCGGCAGCGTCACCTACGGCGAAGGACCTATGCGCTATGAGATCACGGCCGCCACTTCGACCGTGCGCATCCGCTATCCGGCGGGAATGAGCTGGCTCGCCAACGGTACGCTTCAGCTTTCCGGCACCAGCGATGCGGCATTGCTCGCCGGCCATGTGCAGGTCGAGCGCTTGCTGTTTGCCGAAGGTGTTGATGTCGCGTCCTTCTTTGCCTCCGCGTCCGATACCTCGCCCATGGCCGAATCGAGCTCGCCGTTCCTCCAGAATCTGACGTTCGACGTGGAAGGCCAGTCTAAGCCCGGCGCGCGCATCGAATGGGCCGGCGCGCACATCGATGTGGACGGCGACGTGCGGCTGCGCGGCACTTGGGATCGCCCCGTGCTGCTCGGACATATCCATCTGCTCGGCGGCGAGATGCCGTTCCGCGGAAATAATTTCGAGCTCACGCGCGGCGACATCAATTTCGCGAATCCATTTCGCCTCGACCCGGTGCTCAACGTCGAGGCCACTTCGACCATCAACCAGTATCAGGTAACCATCGACTTCTCCGGTCCTGCCAGTCATCTCGCTCTGAACTACCGCTCCGATCCTCCGCTGCCCGATTCAGATATCGTCGCGCTGCTTGCTCTCGGCAGTCCGGGGGAGGGGAGCGCATTGCGTTCGGCGCCCGGCTCGGCGCAGAACTACGGCGCCACGGCGTTGCTTTCGGAAGCGATCTCCAGCGGCATCGGCGGCCGGATCGAGCATCTTTTCGGCATCAGCTCGTTCCGCGTGGACCCTTTCGTGGCCGGAACCGCGACGGAATCCAACGCCGCCGCGCGCGTCACGATTCAGGAGCAGGTAACGCGCGATCTTGAGATCACCTATTCGACCAACGCGGCTACCTCGAACCAGTACCAGCTGATCCAGGTCGAGTACGCGCTGAAACGCGGCCTGTCCGTCGAATTCCTGCGCGACATCAACGGCACCTACGGCTTTGACATCAAGTGGGTAAAGCACTTTAACTAGGTTTGCCGCGAGGTCTAGTCGGGTAGCAGGAAAATCGACTCGGGCCGAAGCTGGATCTGCCATGGCATCGGTCGTTCCCGGATCAGTCGAAATTTTTCCTTCGTCATCTCGGCTTGCAAGTCACAGGATGATTGTTCGCTCGTTGCTCGGCCCGGCTGCCGCAGGCTCAGATAGAGCGTCACCCGAAACGGAGTTTCCGAGCTCCGCACCAGCCAGCAGGAAAAGACGTTTTCCTCTGTGGCCCCGTTTCTCATCTCCCCAAAATCAATTTCATGCGCGCGAACTCCAAGATGTGTCACCGCCGCCGCGAGCTCGTGGGTCACGCGAAGCTGGCATCCCCAATCGACGGCCTCGACCATGCCGGTTGAAATCATCCTCGCGCGCGAAAAATTCTTGCAGCCAGTCAATCGAGCCACTTCCAGGCTCGGCGGCCGCCGAAACAGATCGTCTTTGCCGCCAAACGCCGCCACCCGCCCGCGGGAAAGCACCAACATCCGCTCCCCGAGCCTGTAGGCCTCTTCGATATTGTGCGTTACCAGTAGCGCCGGCCGGCGATACGCCGCGAACGTCTCTTGAAGCTGGGTTTCCATTTGGCTGCGCAGATGCGTATCGAGCGCCGAAAGAGGCTCGTCGAGCAATAAGGCTTCCGGGTCGATCGCCAGCGCGCGCGCGAGCGCCACTCGCTGCTGCTCGCCTCCAGAAATCTGGCGCGGATGGCGGCTCTCAAGCCCGATGATATGAGAGCGCTCCAGCATCGCCGTCACGCGCTGCTGCTGTTCTTGGCGTGGGAGTCTCTGCAAGCCGAACGCGACGTTTTCTGACACCGTTTTATTCGGAAACAGCGCAAAGTGCTGGAATAGCATGCCCACACGCCGGTCGCGCGCCGGCAGTTGAATGCTCTTCGAGCTATCGAACAGCACGCGGTTACCCAAGGCCACGCGTCCACGCCCCGCGCGCTCCAGTCCCGCAATGCACCGCAGCAACATGGTCTTGCCTGCACCCGAAGGACCCAGCACGCTCAGCGGCTCATCGCCACAAGTGAATGTCACGTCGAGCGTGAATTCCGGCAGCCTCTTCTCGATTTGGACTTCAAGCGGCACGTCAGCGCCTGTCCCACCGGCCGCGCCCCTGCACGTGCGTCCAGTAATAGAGTCCTCCCAGCAGCGCGAGCGAGATCGCTACGTCCACCGCGCTCCAGGCGAGCGCGCGTTGAATGTCGTCCGATTCCACGGCGAAATAGATAGCGATGGGAATCGTAGCGGTTCTTCCGGGGATGTCGCCGGCGAGCATCAGCGTCGCGCCGAATTCTCCCAGTGCGCGGGCGAACGAAAGAATCGTTCCCGCCAGCACCCCGGGCCACGCCAGCGGCAAAGCCACCGCGTGGAACACGCGCCATTCCGAAGCGCCCAAGGTCCTGGCGGCTTCCAAGAATCGCGAATCGACCTGTTCGAGCGCAGCCCGCGCGGAAAGGTACATCAGCGGAAACGCCACCACCGCTGCTGCAATCACGGTCGCAGGCCAGGAGAACACGACGGTCGTACCGAATCGTAGCAGGAGTTTCCCGAGAGGGCCGTTTCGACCGAACAGCAGCAAGAGAAAAAATCCAACCACAGTTGGCGGCAGCACCAGCGGCAGCAGGCAAATCCCGTCGACCAGCGCAGAAACGAAACCGGTCCGGCGCTGTCGCCACACCGCGGTCGCCAGACCCGCGACGAACGTGACCACGGTTGCCACCACGCTCGTCTCAAGCGATATCCCGAGAGGTGACCAATCGATCGGCACAATCGGCGCGGCGAACACCGCCAGTGCGGTCAGGGGCATCGGCAGAGGATTGTAACCCCTGGGTTCGAATTTCGCTTACTTCGCGGGCGGCTCAGCTGCAGGCGCCCGATCCGGGCCGGGCGCCCGGTCCGCTCCGTTCGCCGGCTCGGGTTGGAGCATCTGCTTCAGCTCCGGGTAGTCGTTCGACATGCCCTGCAAAACTGTCAGAGCGCCTTTCTGTTCGAGCTGCACGCCTACCCGCTGCGACGTCTGGGCTACTTCCGGCAGCGTCTTCACCACGCGCTGGCCAAGAGGTGATTCGTAGAACTGAATCAGGCCCCGGAGATCCTCCATCGAGAACGCTTTCGCGTAGATCGGGACGACCGCGTCGGTCACCGCGCCTGCGGGTGCAGCCGCCTCCAGCTTCGTGCCGAAATCCGCCATGAATTTCGCCAGCCGATCCGGCTGCAACGCCTGGCTCAGCCCGTCGTGCACCTGTTTCGTGATATACGCGTTGATCTCGTCGCCCATCTTTGAGGTCTGCGTCAAGTCCATCAAATGCCGGATGGCCGCCTCCTTCGCAGGATCCACCGTGTCGGCGTTCGCGGCGTCAGCCGACGCCGTCGAATTGGACGAATGCGCCGCGACGCCCGGCTGATGGGCCGGCGCCTTCGGCGCTCCGGGAGTCGGGGCTGTTTGCGCCAGCAGGGGACTGCCGAAAAATAGAGCGGCAGTGATAAGGACGGTTTTCGCAGTCATCAAATTCTCCTGAAATTCTTCGATTCAGCCTCAATTGATCCTAGCGAACGCAGGCCCCAGAAGCAATTTACGCCCGGGCCCGGGCTCCTTTCGGTGGCGACGCCAGACTCGCCTGTGTTAATTTCAGCGAAGATGAACGGCAACGACGACCGAACCTCGCACAACTGCGCGAAATATGAGCACATCCGGCACGATATGGTTGCTCGCCAGATCTACGACCGAGGCATCCGTTCGCCACGCCTCCTGGCGGCAGTGAAATCGATACCCCGGCACCTGTTTGTTCCTCCCGATCTGATCGGGAGAGCCTATGCGGACGAGGCCCTGCCTTCCTCCAACGGGCAATCGATCTCACAGCCTTATATGGTGGCCGCCAGCACGGATGCACTCGAGCTTCAGGGATACGAACGCGTGCTCGAAGTCGGCGCCGGAACCGGTTATCAGGCGGCGGTCGTTTCGCTTCTCTCCCGCGAAGTGACCGCGCTCGAGGCGATTCCAGCCCTCGCGGAATCGGCCCGCGAGCGGCTCAAAAGACTGGGATATCGAAATGTTCGCGTTGAAGTCGGGGACGGCTCGCAGGGTTTTTCGGAGTCTTCGCCTTTCGACGCGATTCTCGTTTCGGCTGCTGCGCCTTCTGTTCCGCAGCCTCTCCTGGACCAGCTTGCCGAGGGCGGGCGCCTCGTGATTCCGGTCGGGAAGGCGGACCATCAACAATTATTGAAAATCGTAAAGTCGGAGGGCCGCATATTCGAACAAGAACTTTTTGCGTGCCGATATGTTCCACTCGTCGGTCGCTATGGCTGGCGTTGATTCGCGTAGAAACCTTTTCGAAATGAACCATCGATAAACCACATGCCACCGGAACTCTCCATCATCATCCCGGCTTTTAACGAAGGAGCCCGGCTCGGCCGTGCACTCAAGCGCATCCGCGAATATTTCGAAAGCCGCCCCAACGGAGGGGCCGCGATAGAAATTCTCGTCGTGGACGATGGTTCAACCGACGATACGGCCCAGATTGCACGGGATTGGGCGCGGGAACGGCCATCGTTTCGCCTGATCTCCAATGGCAAGAATCGCGGCAAGGGCTACAGCGTCAGGCACGGCATGCTCGAAGCTTGCGGTCGAGTAGCGATTTTCACCGACGCCGATCTGTCCTCGCCCATCGAGGAATCGGAAAAGCTTCTGAACGCATTGGCCGCAGGGAACGACATTGCCATCGGGTCGCGCGCTCTCGACCGCAAGCTGATTTTCGGTCGCCAATCCCGTTTCCGGGAAATAGCGGGAATGATCTTCAACACCTGGGTGAGAATTTTGACCGGTTTGCCGTTTCAGGACACCCAATGCGGATTCAAAGCGTTCGTGCGAGAACGCTGCCTGGTGATTTTCGAGCAACAGCGAATCGAGCGATTCGGATTTGACCCCGAGCTGCTGTTTCTGGCCGAGCGCCGGGGACTTCGCACCGCGGAAATTCCCGTTCGCTGGGCTCACGATCCGGGCACGAAAGTCCACATGCTGCGCGACAGCCTGCAGATGTTCGCCGACCTCATCTACATCCGCTGGAACAGCCTCGCCGGCCGTTATCCCATCCAACACAAGTGATTCGCGCGCCGCTCGCAGACGCGGGCTTATTTCTTCGGTTGAGCCGTTGGCGGCAGCAGCCCATTCAAGCGCAGATACATCGCAGCGGTGCTGTAGTGATCGCCGTAGTCCTCCGACGCCGTGACCACCATGAAGCCCCGCGACACCATCTTTCCACCGATGAACGGCACCATCTCCCCGAAATGGGAATCGTCGATTCCCGCAAGAGAGTCTGTGCAGAACTGAAACGAAGCTATCAGCGCCGGCACCAGCGTGTCTTTCGGATCGTCATCTTTCAACGCGGGCGCTTGCGGCGCCTTCGCGCCGGAGATCAGCGAGCAGAGTCCGTAGTTCGAGCGAATCATGTGAACCACCAGGTGCCCAAATGTGTTCTGCTGCGGCGTCGGCCGAAAACCGAACTTGTCCGCAGGCATTTCTTCGACTGCGGCTACGGTATTTGCAGATTTTTCGGCGAGCAGCGTCCGAAAACCGGTCGAAACGGGATTTACCTGCGGAGCCGCGGCCTGTGGCGCGGCGGCCGGAGACTGTTGTGCTGTCGCCGCGAGCGGCGCGAGTCCCAGCGCCAAAATTGCCAGACAAGTTCGCTTCATTGATTCCCCTCCGTGTGATCTCGAGCGCCCCAGCATAGTCCGTCGCCCGCCGACGCACAAGCGCTTCCGGGGAAATCGGTGCGGCCACCCTGAAAAGCTCCCCGGGATTCATCGCAACTTTACATTGCAAAGTACTTGACAGCGCCGCGCGCCTTGCTACCCTATGGCCATGGTTCCTCTACGCCCACAGCCGCCGCAGTCGCAAGGACCCGTGGCCCTCGACGATCGCGCTCGCGACAACATCCGTTTCATCCGCGAAACGATGGAACGTGCCGGTTCGTTCACCGCCGTGTCGGGCTGGGGAGGCATCGCCATGGGCATCACGGCTCTGGGCGCCGCGGTGATCGCGTCGCGCCAGGATTCGACTCTTCTCTGGCTGATCACCTGGATGGCCGAAGCGGCTGTCGCGATCGGTATCGCGCTCTGGACCACGTATTCGAAAGCCCGCTCGGCGGGCACCACGCTCTTTTCCGGGCCCGGCCGCCGGTTTGTTTATAGCTTCGCCCCTCCGCTTTTCGTCGGCGTGCTGCTCACGATTCTGCTTTTCCGCATCGGTTCGATTTCGGAGGTCGCCGGCGTCTGGCTCCTCCTCTACGGTACAGCTGTCGTCGCCGGCGGGGCGTTTTCGATTCGCGTCGTGCCGTTGATGGGGCTCTGCTTCATGGTGCTCGGCACGATGGCGATTTTCTGTCCGCCGGGCTGGGGCAATGCGTTTCTCGGAATCGGTTTCGGCGGCCTGCACGTGATTTTCGGCGCAGTGATTGCGGGGAAATATGGCGGCTAAATCGGGAGCCTTCCGTGCCGCGCGGGAGGAAAAATCGAAACAGGGAAGCGTCGCCGTCGACCCGGCGACAGCCGCGGCTCCGAATCTCGACCGTGTGATTCACGAGCGCACCCGCCTCGCCATCGTCAGCGCGCTCGCTGTGAACGCTTCGCTCACATTCAACGACTTGAAGCAGTTGCTGCGCGTCACCGACGGCAATCTGAGTGTCCACGCGCGCAAGCTCGAGGATTCCGGCTACATCGCGTACACGAAATCCTTCGACGGCCGCATGCCCAAGACCGAATACCGTTTGACGGCGCCTGGCCGCCGCGCACTCGAAAAATACCTGGATCACATGGAAGCGCTGATCCAGGCCACGCGAGAGGGCTAGAAAGGCGCACTTCGAAATCGTATGGGAAACAGCGCATCGCGACTGATACCGGCGCCCAAGCTGCACGTAGCCATCCTGCTCGATGGCAACGGCCGCTGGGCCTCCGCGCGAGGTCTCGCGCGTTCCGATGGCCATCGTGCGGGCGTTTCCGCCGTTCGCCGCATCGTCCGCATCGCTCCGTCTTTCGGCATCGGCACTCTTACGCTCTACGCCTTCTCCGCGAACAATTGGGAACGGCCGAGCGGCGAGGTGTCCGCGCTTCTCGCCCTACTCGAAGACTATCTTCGCGCCGAAGCGTCCGAATGCGCCTCACATGGCGTGCGCCTTCGCGTGATCGGCCGCCGCGACCGCATTCCGCCCTCGCTCGTCGAAGCGATCGAGTCGGCCGAACGCTCGACGGCGGCCGGCCGCGCGCTCGAGTTGCGCATTGCTCTCGATTATTCCTCGCGCGAGGCGATTCTGCGCGCATCCTGCTGGATGTTGTCCAGCCTTGAGGTTAGCGAAAGCGAATTTTCACGCCGCCTGGCGCAGGTCACGCACGCCAGTGCCTCTACCCCAGAGGTGGATCTGCTGATTCGCACGGGTGGCGAGCGGCGCCTCAGCGATTTCATGCTCTGGGAATGCGCCTACGCGGAATTGCTCTTTCTGCCAAAGATGTGGCCTGATTTCGAAGCGGCCGATCTCGAAGCCGCGGTGGAAGATTTCCTGGGCCGTGAACGCCGCTACGGTCGCCTCCCGCAAACTGCCGCCGCCAGCTAATTTCTCTCGGCACTCAACGAAGATGTCTATCAAGCGTTCGCGTTCAGGCAGGCGTCGTACGGGCACGACCAGCCATCTCAAACGCCTTCATAATCACGCGCGTGGCAGTCTTGGAAATCGAATACGTCGCTAACTCCAAAGGCACGGCCCAAGCCACATCCGTCACATCGCTCCCGGCCCGCGCCTCTCCACTCACCGCTTCACACAAATAGTCCAGCACGACGAAATGATAGCGGGTCTTGCCGTCTTTGTCGGGCGTGATGCGCTCGAAAACTTCAATCAACTCCCCCACGCGCACTTCGATCCCGGTCTCTTCCAGCAATTCGCGCCGCACGCCCTCCCACAGCGTTTCGCCGACCTCCAGCATCCCGCCCGGGATCGACCATTGCCCTTCGAGCGGCGCGCGCCCGCGGCGAACCAGTAGCGCTCGCCCTCCGGAAATCAGCACTCCGCCCACGCCCACCATCGGACGCTCCGGATATTCGCGGCTGCCGGTCACTCTTACACGAACCCCTGCCGAAAAATTTGACATCCGCGTTATATAATACGTCCGTCCGGCAGTAGTTAGCTCTGGAAGGAGAGATTCCCGTGACCAAGTGCCCGGAATGTGACGCGGACATCGACTTGGACGAAGACGAAGTCGAAGAAGGCGAAATTGTCAGCTGCGGTGAATGTGACGCCGAGCTGGAAGTGACGCAAATTCATCCCGTGCACCTCATCGTCCTTTCCGAAGATGACGACGACGAAGACGACGAGGACAAAGAGGAAGACGAAGCCGACGCAAAGGACGACGCCGATGCCGAGCCGGGCATCGACGACGAGGACGAAGAGCCCGAGTAGCTCCCCAACATCAAGCGCACATGTTTTCGGGAAGTCCGTACTCCCGGCCCCGCCTCGCCGCGTCCAAGAAAGCGGGGGATGAACCCCAGAAGCTGGACGGCCCCCGTCGCCGCCGGCCAGCGCCGTTTGTCGATCCAATCTCATACTCGGAGGGCGCCGTGAAGATTCGCGCGTTTTTGCCACTGGCTGTGATCGCCGCGCTGGGAATCGCTTTCGCCCTGCCGGCCGCCTCGCAGGACAAGAAAGGAGACGCGGAGCTCCGCACCATCCGCGGCACAGTGCTGGATAAGGACGAGAATCCCCGCCCCTCTGGGGTCGTTTATCTGGTGAACACCAAAACGCAGGCGGTAAAAACCTACATCGCGGACGACGCCGGCAACTATCGCTTCAGCGGACTCGATCCCAATGTCGATTACGAAGTGCACGCTGAGAGCGGCGATATGACCTCCGCCACGCGCACGGTTTCAAGTTTCGATTCGCGCCGCGACGTCGAGCTCGTCCTCAAGCTCGCCCACAAGAAGTCGGAAAAGTAACCCGGGACTGGGTTCGCTTCTAGGGCAGGCTGAAGACCGACACCGCATTGCCCGCCTCACCCACCACGTACTGCTTTCCGTCAACCGCATAAGTGATCGGGTTGGCGCGCACCGAGTTTCCTAGTTGGATATTCCATAGAGGCTTGCCGTTGTCCGCGTCCAGCGCGAAGAAATTTCCCTGGCTGTCGGCGCAGAAAACCAGGCCGCCCGCCGTCGCCAGCGTGCCGGTCCATGAATCACCGACCATCTTGAACTCCCACTTCCGATCGCCCGTCGTGGCTTCCAGCGCGCGAACGGCGGTATAAGCCGCGTCGCCGTTTACCAACTTCTGTCCGCCGCCACCGCCGATGTCATTCGGGTTGGCGGGATCGATCGTCGGATGTCCCTTGTAGTAATAAGCGCCCTGCTCGCGCGTGTCGACGTAGAAAAGCCCGGTGAGGGGGCTGTAGGATGAGCTCGTCCAGTTCACGCTTCCGGTAATGCTCGGGTAAATTAGATTTCCCTTCGTCGTCGGATCGATATTCGGGTTCTCGATCGGGCGGCCCTTGGCGTCGAGCCCCTTCGCCCAAGTCTCCTTGGCATACGCTTTTCCGGCGATGAATTGTCCCGTTACGCGGTCCAGGACGTAGTAGAACGCGTTGCGATCAGCCTGCGCTACGATCTTCCGTTTTTTCCCGTCGATCGTGGCGTCAAACAGGATCGGCGGCTCCGACGCGTCCCAGTCGTGTGTCTCGTGCGGTGAAAATTGGAAATACCATTTCATCTTCCCGGTGGCGGCGTCGATTGCCAGCAGGGAACACGAATACAAATTGTCGCCCTTGCGGGCGTCGCCATTCCAGTCCGGCGCGGGATTCCCCGTGCCCCAATACAGCGTGTCGAGCTCCGGATCGTACGCGCCCGTGTTCCAGGTGGTCGCGCCGCCGTATTTGTATGAATCGCCCTCCCACGTATCTACGCCCGGTTCGCCCGTGGTCGGAATGGTGTAGAGGCGCCAGAGCCGCTTGCCGTCTTTCGCGTCGTAGGCGTCGATAAAGCCGCGCAACCCGCCTTCGCCTCCGCCCATCCCCACGATGATTTTTCCGTTGATCGCCAGCGGCGCTTGCGTGATCGCCACGGCCTTGGCGTTGTCGCCGATTTCCACGTTCCACCGCACCGCCCCCGTCTTTGCATCCAGTGCGACCAGGTGCGCGTCGATCGTCGCCACATAAACCGTATCGCCCAGAATCGCCACGCCGCGATTCGTCGGGAAGAGCCCGATCGTCAGCAGGTTTTTCGGCAGATCGGCGCTCCATCGCCATACGGGGCGCCCCGTGCGGACGTCGAGAGCCGTCACGGTCGTGGGAGGTTCCGTCACAAACATGATCCCGTCGACCACGATCGGCGACGATTCGAAAATCCCTGAGCGGCGGAGCTGATAGACCCATCGCAGCTTCAACTGGCTCACGTTCGTTTTGTTGATCTGCTTCAACTCGGAAAATCGTTGCGAGGCGTAGTTGCCGCCATAGGTCACCCAGTCCGCGGGATGGCTCGCCGAGTGCAGAATCTCGTCGTAGGTCACGTTCTGCGCCGCCGATTCCAACCGCGCGCCCAGCACCAGGGCAGCCATCGCCGCCCCGCAGAGAAAATATTTCACCGCTGTCATTGCGCTTCTCCCAGGCTCGAAAGATACGCCACCAGATCATTGATCTGCGCCGGCGTGAGTTTGTCCTTAACGCTCGGCATGAAGCTCTTGCCCGGTTCGGGCTCAACCTTCTCGACATCGAATTTCTGAATCGAATGCAGCCGGCCCTCGGCGTCCCGCAGCTGAATGGTGAACGAATCCTCGTTCACGCGCATGCCTTCGATCGCCTTCCCGTCTTTCATCACCGCGCGATAGACAACATAACCCGTGTAAGCCGAGCGTTCCTGGAGCCCCGTATCGAGCGGCAAATGGTGTCCCGGGTCGTTCAGCGTATCGGCCAGCGAGACGATCGATCGCTGCACCCCGATGTGCGTCAGGTCCGGGCCCAGGTCTCCGCCCTCCGCGCCAATCGCGTGACAGGTCGCGCATTTACTGGATTCGTAGATCGCTTTACCTTTTTGCGGATCGCCGGTGGCCACTCCCGCGTCTTCGTGGCCGAGCGTCATCACGTAGTCCACGATCTTCCACACCGTAGCGTCGTCCAGCGCCGTAAACGCCGGCATCCCCGATCCGATTGCGCCGCCTCGAATCCTCGCGTACACGCCTTCCGGCCCCATCTGCGCGCCCACGCCGCGAATATTCGGGCCGTTCGAGCCACTCCCGTCGACGCCGTGGCAGCCCGCGCAGGTGCCCGCAAAAATCTCTTTGCCCGCCGCGACGCTTTCCGGAGTGGCCTTGGGGTGCGGCGAGTGGGGCGGTGCCGCCGGGTTCGCCTGCGGGTTCGCGGGCATTGCGGTGAGCGCGGATATTGCCAAAATGAACGCGGCGGTCGACAACCAGCGGTTTGCGGTCATTCCCATTCCCCCCCAAACGCCCTACTTACTTTGATGCGGGCACAATCCTACCACTACCGCAAATGTTTTCGAGGGTCGGAGGATCTTCAGTCTAGGGCAGGCTGAAGACGAAGAGGGTATTTCCGGCCGAATCGACCACGTACTGTTTTCCGTCGACGGCGTACGACACCGGATTCGAACGCACCGCCGATCCCAGCAGCAAATGCCATAGCGGCTCGCCCGTTTCGGCGTTCAGCGCGAAGAAGTTTCCCGCCGCGTCCGCGGAAAAAACCAAACCGCCGGCCGTCACCAGCGTGCCGGTCCAGGAATCGCCGACCATCTTGTATTCCCACTTCTTTTCACCCGTCGTCGCGACCAGCGCGCGAATCGAGGTGGTCGTCTCATCGGCCGGTCCAGGGCGCATTCCGCCTCCACCTCCGCCCACGACGCCGTTCGAATTGTTCTTCTCGAATTTCCGTTCACCCTTCACGTAATACGCGCCCCCGTCGCGCGCGTTCACGTAGAAAAGCCCCGCGACCGGGCTATAGCAGGGGCTCGTCCAATTGATCGCACCCGTCAGCGTGGGATACACCAGCGTTCCTTCAGCACTCGGCTCGATCTGCTCGGCCGGCATCTTAATCGGCCGGCCCTTCGCATCGAGGCCTTTCGCCCAAGTCTGCTTGGCGAACGGAATGCCGACAAGAAATTCTCCGGTCTCGCGATCGAGCACGTAATAGAAGGCGTTGCGATTCGCCAGCGCCAGCAGTTTGCGGGCTTTGCCGTTCACGGTCGCGTGAAACAAAATCGGGGGCTCTGACGAATCCCAGTCGTGCGTCTCATGCGGCGAAAACTGAAAATACCATTTCAGCTTGCCCGTATCCGCATCGACCGCGATCATCGAACACGTGAACAGGTTGTCGCCCATGCGCCCTTCGCCATTCCAGTCCGGCACCGGATTTCCCGTTCCCCAATAGACCAGATTCAGCTCTGGATCGTATGAACCTGTGTTCCACGTCGTCCCACCACCGTTCGACCAGCTGCCGTCCGCCCAGGTGTCCGCTCCGGGATCGGTCGCGCTCCGAGGCACGGTGTAGTAGCGCCACAGCAGCTTTCCGTCGTTTGCGTCGTAGCAGCTCAGGAATCCGTGAGCGCCCGCTTCGCCTCCGCCCACCCCGACTACGATTTTTCCATTCAACGCCAGCGGGGCCTGTGTGATTGCGTAGCCGTCCGCCTTGTCCGCGATCTGCGTATTCCAGCGCACCAGTCCGTTTTTCGCGTCAAGCGCGATCAAATGATCGTCAATCGTCGCCAGATACAGGTTGTCGCCTAGGATCGCCACGCCGCGATTCGTCGGGAAAAGGCCTACCGGCACAAAATCGCGCGGAATCTGCGGCGCGTAGTGCCACAACGGCTTGCCTGTTCGCGCGTCGATCGCCGTTACGTTACTCGGCGGTTCCGTCACGTACATGATTCCGTCCACGATCAGCGGCGAGGATTCCATCACGCCGCCGCCGCGCATCTGGTACGCCCAGGCCACGCGCAAATCTTTCGCGTTCTGCGGCGAGATTTCCTTCAGGCCCGAAAACCGCTGCGAGCCGTAATTGCCTCCGTACATTAGCCAGTTCTGCGGCTCGGAATCCGACTTCAAGAGCCGCTCGTACGGAACTTGCGCGAAGCTCGGCAGCGCCCCGCACAGCGCCAGGACCATTACGGCATATTTCGCGGCTCTCATGGGGCCCCCTTCAAGCTTGAAAGATACGCCACGAGATTGTCCATGTCTGTCGTCGAAAGAATGGCGTAACTCGGCATCACCGTTTTCCCAGGCTCCGGCTCGATCGTCTTGAGCTTCGTCTTGTCGAACGAATAAAAATGCCCGCCCACGTCGCGCAGCACGATGGTGTAGGTGTCCTCGGTCACGCGAATGCCGGTTACCTCGTGTCCGTCTCTGGTGACCACGCGCACGAGCTCATAGCCCGGCGGCGGATTTTTCCCCGGGTCAGGCAGAAAGTCGTAAAAATACTTCGGCGGCCGTGATCTTCCGATCGTCGTCAGTTGCGGCCCGACTCCGCCACCGATCATGCCGATCGCGTGGCAAACCGCGCAGCCATTCGCGTCATAAACCGCCTTGCCCTTCACCGGATCGCCCTTCGCCGCTTCGATCGGCCCGGTGTCCCCCAGCGTGCGTACGAAGCCGACCACCTGCCAGACGCGCTGATCGTTCAGCGCCATGACGGGCGGCATCGCGCCCGTTCCGTTTCGGATCACGGCAAAAATTCCCGCGTCGCCCCGGCGTGCCTCCACGCCATGAAGATTCGGACCCAGCTGCCCGCTGCCGTCAAATCCATGGCACCCCGCGCACTGTGCCGCGAAAATCTGTTTTCCGTTCGCAATATCGTCCGGCGTGAGCTTGGAAACGGGATCGTCTTTCGCCGCGGAGGGTGTTTGCGGTGCCTGCGCCGCCGCGTGCGGCAAAGTTGCCGCCGCTCCGGCTCCGACGAACAGCAACACTGCGGCAGACCATGGCCAGAATGCGGTCATAGAGGCCCTCACTTGATGCTTTGACGCGTGCTAAGTAACTACGGCGTAGGATTTCTGTCAAGCCAAGTTCGCTTCTGGTCCGTCCGCAGTCATACGCAGAAACGCGCCGGAAGGCGTCGCTGCGAGATCGGGCGAGATCGTACGCGCGCGGCCGCCGGCCGTTTGCGACGAATCTGCATTTGGCCGGACATTCCGATGCAGCCCAGATGGCAATTCAGCCGCCGGACCGGCGCGCCCGGGAGAAATCGAGCGCGCCGTTCACGGTGTTGCGTCAGGTCTCCCGGGTGGGTGGGAGTTTGGGCCCCAACCTCGAACTACTTCGATGCCTGCAACTGCGTGGCGTTGGTGGCGGAAACGAGAAGCTGTGTTCCGCTATCCAGGTGCACGTTCTTCGTACCGGACGTGAGTAGCGAGCCTTGCGCTGCGCCCGTCGCTGAGTTCGCCGAGGTCGCCGCCGTCACCAGGTTCAAGCCCTGCATGTTGAAAACCCCCTGGCTATTTGACGTCAGCTCACCCGCCGCGTTCAATCCACCGCTGACTCCCCGAGCTGTCGTCGAGGCCGCGCCCGCAGTTGACCCAACCGTGCCGGCAGTGGAACCCACGGCGCCGCGCGCGCTCGATCCGACATTACTGACGGGCGCGGTTGCGGTGCCCACGCTCCTTC
>JBAVUW010000112.1:0-29868 GCA_049696975.1 Candidatus Acidiferrales bacterium
GCTTCGGTGAGGCCCACGGCTGCGCAGCGCCTCGCGAATTCTTCGGGCGAACCGAATTGCGCGGCCAGCTGCGAGTACGCACGGTCGACGTCGGTGGCCGAGGGCGGCGGGTACTTGGCGGTCTCGATTTCGCCCCGCACGACCCATTGGTCCGCGAGCTCGCGAATCAGCTCGTCGCGAGGTTTTTCCTTACCATCGACGAGCTTTTGAAACGCGCCCAGTTCGCGCACTTCGCTCTCCAGGATGATGTCATCCTCGATCCGAGCCGCTACGCCGTCGACAACTTGACCTTCCGGAGCGGTTGGCGGGGTCACGTTCGGCGACGGCGAAGGGTCTTGCGCAAAAGCGTGGCCCTCGGCCAGGTGCGTGAACGACAACGTGCACACGAAAATGAGCAGCAATCTCCGCATCAGAAAATCGGTCCTATGTTGAAGAAGAATCCGAAATGCGGCAGGTGCAGCGTCTCGAGCTGGCCGACGGTGCCGCCGGGAGGAATCACGGTTGCCTGATAGGCCGCCGGGTTGAGCTGATAGCCGAAGTCTACGCGCACAGGTCCGATCGGCGTGGGATAGCGCAGGCCGAAACCGACGGTGTGCGAGAAATAGTTGAGATCGGTGATCGATGGAGCCTTCCAGCCGAATGAAATGTGGTTGACGTCCGTGTAAACGTTGCCCCCGTCATAAAAGAGCGTGCCGCCGACGCGATTGCCGATGATCGGCAGCCTCATCGGAAATCGAAGCTCTTGATTGAATACCAGAATTGCCAGGCCGCCGATCGGAAACCCGGTGCAGGGATCGCGCGGCCCCGCCTGATTCAGTCCGAAGCCGCGCAGGGACGTGCCGCCGCCCGCGAAAAACCGCTCTGGCAGCGGAATTACGGAAGGAGTGACGTCGGGTGGAGGCTCCGAACACTGGCCGGGAGTGAATGAGCTGTTTCCCTCGATCGTGTTTCCATAGGGCACTTCGGCGCCGAACCGCACTGAACGCGCAAACACAAACGCGCGGCCGAACGAATAAAACGACGAGTTCTGGAAAAAGCCGCGAAAGAAATTCGCGCTCGATCCGATCGGTTCGATCGCGTCGCTCACGTCGATGGTGTTGAAGGTTCCGTGTTTCGCGTCGGCCGGATCGTCGCGCCGGTCGCGTGCATAGGTGACACCGAATCCCGAAACCAGAGTGGGTTGGCTCAGCAGCGGGATCTGTTCCTCGTTGATCGTGGAAACCAGATTCGAAGCTTTCACGCGGCGATAGAAATAGCGGTAGAGCAGCGAGCTGTGTGGCGTAAGCTTTTCCACCAGCTGGGCGCCGCCCTCAAAACGTGTCGAAGTAAATGTGTTGATGTCCTGCGTTTTGTCGGCGAACCCGATGAGCTGGGTGCTCAGATTTTTATCGTTCAGAAAATTATTGGCGGTGTAGTCCAGCGCCACGCGGTATTCCAGCGTGCTGACGCGCGCTTTCAAGGAAAGCGTCTGCGCGCGGCCGAACATGTTGTTGCGCGCGATCTCGAAAATACCGCGGGGGCTCGCTCCGATCGTCGTGCCGCTGGGGTTGGTGCTGCCGCCGGCGATGCGCTGCACTTCGAAACCGAATCCGTAGCCGATCGTGTAGCGTTGCCCTTCGTGCATTTCTACTACGACCGTTTTTTCCGGATCGGTGCCATCGGGATTTTGCGGAGCGATCTGTACCCGGTTGAAAATTCCCAGGTTGTAGAGTTGGCGCTGCGTCTTGGCCACGTCGCCCTCGCGCAGCGGGCCGCCGGCCTCGATGTCAACCTGCCGCCGTACGATTCCCGGGCGCGTGAATTGATAGCCGGTGAGCAGAACCTTCGAGACTTCGACTTGTTTTCCTTCCGTGACGTGATACACCAGGCTGACTTCGTTCGGATGAGCGCCGGGGATCACTTCCTCATGGAAGCCAGCCTCGGGAAAACCTTCGTTGTAGTAAAGTGCGAGGATGTTGTTGCGGTCGCTGGCAACGCCCGATTCGGAATAGGGCTCGCCTTTCGTTGACCCCGTCACGTTCAGCAGCTCGTCGGTCGAAATCGCGTGATTGCCATCGATTTTCAAGTCTTCGATGCGGCTTTGCGGGCCTTCCACGATACGAAACGAGACGAACAGATTGTTTTTCTTCCCGCGATAATGATCATCGACAGCGGAGGTGACCTGGCAACTAAGGAACCCATTCGAGAGGTACACACCGCGAATCGAGTCCTGATCGCCTTTGAGCAATTGTTGGCTGAACCGGCCGCTCGAGGCAAACGACGCAGCCTGCAACAGCAATCGGGGCAAAAGCAAACGGTTGCTGAAGTATTTGTTCCCTTCAAACCCGATCCCGGCCAGGCGAAATTTATCGCCGCGTGCGACGTCGTAGTGAATCACGCGCTCGACCGGCTTATCGTTGGATTGCGAACTCACCTGAACGTCCGCGTTGAAGTAACCCTGGCTTTGCAGATAGTCGCGCAGGTTGCGCCGGCCTTCTTGCAGCAGATCCTCATCCACGGCGCCTTCCGCGAATATCGGCAGTAGCTTTTTCTGCTTGCCTTTGCTGAGGTGCGCGCCGCTAATTTCGATGCGCACGCGGGGCCCGGCTTCAACCGACATCTTCAGCGGGACCAGATTTGTGCTCAGGTCATAGGTGCCCGTCGTGATTAACGCGCTCGCGCCCAAATATCCCTGGTTGACCATAAATTTTCGGAGGCGGTCCGATCCGCGAGACAGCCGCGCCGAGGTCATTTCAATCGGTTTTTTTTTCAAAAGCTTCGCGCGCCGCAGCAGCTCATCGTTCGGATACGAAGTCTGATTGTCGATCGAGATATCGCCAATGACCGCGCGCGGGCCGGCGTCCACCAGCATCGTCACATCCATCTGCCGCGTGTTTTCGTGCGGAGTGAGCGACCAATCGATTTTCGCTTGGTAGAGACCGTCGTCGCTCAACGCGGATTTCAGCCGGTCCGCCGCCTCGCGAACCGTGCTTTCGCGGAATGGTTCGCCCAGCACAAGCCGCAGCGACGCCAGCGCCGCCGGTTCGGTCGGAGGTTCCTTGAGTCCCACGATGCGGATGACATTGTTGAAGTAGTTTCTGCGGACGACAAAAGCAATGCGCACTCCAGCCACGTCCGGCGAGGCCTCCGCGCGAATGTCCGCGTAGTCGCCCATCCGATAGAGCTGGCGCAGGCTCTGGCGTTCGGCCGAGAAGTCAAAAGGCTTTCCGACCTCCAGCGGGAGCGGGGCAATTTTGTCCCCTACCTCGCTGCCGGATTGATCGATGACGCGCACGCCGGTGACCGGCTGGCCTTCGACGGACGGTTCCTGCGCCCGCGCAGGCGAAACGCAGGCAAATAAGCACGCGGCAATCCCGAGAGCCCAGATGGCGGCCGCCGAGGGGACCGGAAGGTACTGTAAACACGATCTTTTGCGCCGAATTCGCATGCTCCCCAGGAGATTAAGAGGAAAGGTTAGCACGCCGCGTTGCCTCGCTCGGGCGAAAAGGCGCTATCATGCCTTGCACACGGAAACAATCGCATGGATCGCGAGCAGCGGGAAAAATATTCGCGCCAGATTCTCTTCGCGGGAATCGGCGAGGCGGGCCAGGAAAAGCTATTGGCCTCGAGCGCGGTGCTGGTGGGCTGCGGCGCCTTGGGGACAGTTTCCGCGAACCTGCTTGCGCGTGCCGGGGTCGGCAGGCTGCGCATCATCGACCGCGATTTCGTCGAAACTTCCAACCTGCAGCGCCAAACACTATTTGAGGAGGCCGATGCCCGCGACGCGCTCCCGAAAGCCGTCGCCGCCGAGAGGCGCCTGCGCGCCGTCAATTCCAGCGTTCCCGTGGAAGGAATCGTCGCCGATTTGACGCCCCAGAATGCCGGCGATCTGCTCGCAGGCTTTGCCCTGATCCTGGACGGAACAGACAATTTCGACACACGGCTGCTCGTTAACGACGCCGCCATCTCGCTCAACACGCCCTGGATCTATGCCGCAGCCGTCGGCAGCTACGGCGTCACGATGACCGTTCGTCCCGGCCAGACGGCCTGTCTCGCATGCTTGGTTGAGAAGGGAGACGAAGCGGGCTTACGCGGAGCATCCACTCAAAATGAAGCCACTTGCGACACTGCCGGAGTTCTGGCGTCCGCCGCCAGCGCGATCGCATCGGTCGAAGCGACAGAAGCCATCAAAATCCTGGCCGGCAGACCGGAGGCGCTGCACGGCCGGCTGGTTTCCTGCGACGTATGGTCCGGCAAATTTCAGTCGATACGCATCTCGCGCGATCCCCAATGTCGCGCCTGCGCCCGTCGAGAATTCACCTACCTCGAAGGTCAAGCGCAAGCTCACATCACAATGTGCGGACGCGATTCCGTGCAGATTCACGAGCGCAGCCGCCGGATCGATCTCGTCGAGCTTGGCCAGCGCCTCAGCTCCGCGGCGGCCGACCAGGTGCGCAGCAACGATTTTCTGCTGCGTTGCCGCATCGCACCGTATGAGTTGACGGTCTTCGCCGACGGACGCGCGGTCGTAAAGGGCACGCAGGATCCAGCCGTGGCGCGCTCGCTCTACGCCCGCTACATCAGCGCGTAAACCAAGGCCCCGGCGATTTCCTAACGGTGGGGGGTGCTCAGCCTGCAAAACGGCGCAGCGCGGATTGCCGCATCGCCGCGCGGTCCATGTTCTCGCGGGTGTTCATCAGCGTCAGCAAGGTGCTCAGAATGCGGGCCTTGAGCTCATCGCTCATCGGAAAGCCGCTCATGGCGACGTTCACCAGCATCTCACCGCGCGACGCGATCTTGTCCATCAATTCAACCTGTCGCTCATGCACCACCGGTCCCAGCGCTGTTTCGCGGCGCATCTCCGCGCATTCCTGCTCGATGTTCAGGGTGAAGTGCAGGATGCACATATGTACCGGCACGAGTCCGGCCGGGACAGTCGCCTTGCATCCTTTTGCAGCACACGGTTCTGGCACGAGCCACCCTTCGTAAGCTCTTTTTTTGTAGCACCATCCGCGCCAAGTTGCCAGATTCCAGCAGGGGCGTTGCCACCTATTCGACATCATCGGTTAGCCCCGGTCAGAGGCTTTAGCCTGCCGATGCCGGGATTACACAAGCATTACAACGCCCGGCGCATCTCCCGCGTCTAATCTGGTTGTAGGCAGATGGAAAGTTTCCGGAAGGAGGAACCATGCGTTACATCAATGGAAAATCGTACAAGCGGTCGGCTATCTTACTCGTTTTATTCATACTTACCCTGGGAGCCGCGGCCAGCTCGTTCGCGAGCACCAGCCAGCAGGCACCGGCTCGAGACTCGGCGGGCTACGAAACGTGGCTCAGCCATCAGGTGCGCCACGAGCTGGTGATGCTTCCCTTCTACTCGGTCTTTGACAACCTGCAGTACAAAGTCGAGGGCGGCAAGGTCACTCTGTTGGGCCAAGTCACCCGGCCGAATATCAAAAGTGACGCGGAGAGCGCCGTGAAGCACATCGAAGGGGTGGAAGCAGTCGACAACCAGATCCAGATTCTGCCGACTTCTTTCAACGACGATCGCATCCGCCGCGCCACGTTCCGTGCCATCTACTCGTACCCGACTCTGCAGATGTATGCCCTGCGCAGCGTGCCGACGATTCATATCATCGTGGACAACGGTCACGTGACTCTGGAGGGCTCGGTATCGAGGGAGTCGGACAAAAACGCGGCCGGAATCCGGGCGAACGCCGTTCCGGGCGCTTTCTCGGTGACCAACAACCTGCAAATCGACAACAGCTAACTGACCGAGTGAACCACGCTCACTGCGCGGGCTGCGCCACATGTTCGCCGGATCGGAATTCGGTCCAGGGTCCGGCGTCCATGTCGTGCAGCACCGGCGATTGCCATGAATATTCCGGGTGATCGGTGAGGAATTTCACAGCGTCGAAGGGGATCCCGCACGGATGGCCCGCCCGGGCAGTGAAATCCAGCGCCGCAGCCATCCTGCTGTCCGTGACTTTGCCGCTGACGGCACCCGCAGGATCAAAGGGCTTGGCGCCGGGCACGGTGTCGCTCGCATCGCCGTGGCCGCAAAGCGTCCGGCGATTGGCGCCTTCCTTCTTGGTGAACGTATCGAAATGATCCGCGAGGAACACTTCCGCAAGCGTCGTGTCGATATTGCCCTTGTTCCCATTTAGCAGCTGATCCCAGCGAATCTTCCGCGCGTTCGGCCCGCTCGAGGGGTCATTCGGGTTATACGTCGTTTCGTCGCGAATCACGTCGGGATCGCTCGGGAAATTAGAGCCTGAAAAATATCCGTCCTTCGTGCGCCATACCTTCGTGTGCTTCAGCCCGTCCTCAAACCGCGCGATTTCTCCTGTCTTGCGATCGCCGATCAGCCAGTCGTTGGCATAGCCGCCGTTGTTGCCATCCAGCATGATTTTCACGTAATCGTCGATCGAGTTTGCATACTGCATCGCCTTGCGCGCGCGCACGAATTCGGCCTTGCCGGTGGGATCCCAGCCGCGAAAATACGCGATCGTCGTCTCGGTGATCATCAATCCGCCGGACGTGACTCCATAATCGTCGTCGCTCGCGATCACGCCCGGGAAACCATCCATCACCATCCGGTTGCCCGATTGCGGGACGATATCGAAGATGATATTCCAGCGTTCCCCGTCCATGTAGCTGGTCCAATTGCTGTGCGCCATCACGATCTGATGATCCTTGGTCCAGCTGCCAGTGGCAATGAACGCACTGCAATGCCCGTGAATTTCCTCGCGCGAGAGTTTGGAGGTTTGGGTCTGCGAATTCAGCCACGGCACGTAGTAATCCGGCAGTTCCTGAAACGCGTTGAGCGCGACGATATCATCGAGGTCGAGCTTGGTCTTGCTCGCTTGCAGGCCGTCCACGATTCCCTGCAGCTCGGCCTGATATTCGGGATCGATCTTAGGCCAGAGCATCTCGCGCGCCGCTCGACGGAAAAATTCCCAGTCGCGGCCGCTATTGTGCGTGGCTTCGAGGCGGAAACTCTGGAATGCGTCGGCGATTTCCGGAGCCAGGAGATAACCGTGCTGGTAGCCGATGTCGTGCGGCGAGCCTTCGAGGTGGACGTAGATCCAGCCGCCGCGATCGAAACGGTAGCCCTTGTCTTGGGTCAACTCGGCGAAGCTGTCGTTCGACTGAGCTTGAGCGGCCGGTATCGGACACGCGGCCGTTCGAGCAGCACGGGGCGCGGGCGAAGCACTCGAAAGCTCGATCAACAACAAGATTCCCAGGCTCGATCGTAAGAAACGCAATTTCGCCTCTCAGCTTCTCGCTGCGCTCAAAGGCTTGAGATGGCCTTTGTTTTCAATGAGTTAGACCGCCTTGCCCTTGCCGGAACAGCCCGATCTGAAACTAAACAATCATCTTAGGCACACGCAGAGACGAGCGCAAGAATTATAGATCGCCAAAAGGGGGCGGCGCAGCGATGCTGCGAAGCTAATTTCTTCATTCAGAGCGCCCACCTCGAATTTTGATGCAAGAAAATCGAAACTGTTGGATAGTATGTGTGTTCGCCGGAACGACGTCCGCAGCCACCCGGAAACCCAACACACAATGGAAGTGTCGCCACCTGAGAACCGGTGCGCGCACGGGCACAAGAGAGGCCTATGGATATCGGCGGCAACACAGGCACTAATCCGCGCATTGGTCCGTTTGAGGTTTTCTTTCCGGTCGAGGGCTCTTCGCCGCGGCTGCGGCACGGTGGTGAACCTGGTTTTCCAGGCCGGCTTTTCGTCGTCGAAGGCATCGACGGGTCGGGCAAATCGACGCAGCTCAGCCTGCTGCACAAATGGCTCGAATCGAAAGGCTACGGCGTCGTGTTCAGCCAGTGGAATTCGTCCGAATTGGTCAAAGACACCACCAAGCTGGGCAAGAAGAAAAAGATGCTCACGCCGGCGACGTTCTCGCTGATCCACGCCACCGATTTCGCCGATCGCATCGAGCGAAACATTCTGCCGTTGCTCAAGGCGGGCGCCGTAGTCCTTTGCGACCGCTATATTTACACAGCGTTCGCACGCGACGTGGCCCGCGGCATGGACCGCCACTGGGTGCGCGATCTGTACGGCTTCGCCGCAAAACCCGCGGTCGCCTTCTATTTCCGCGTGCCCCTTGAAACCGCGATCGGCCGTCTGATCACCGGACGTGACGGCTTCAAATTCTACGAAGCCGGGCTCGACATCGGCTTGAGCGACGATCCCACGGAAAGCTTTCGCTTGTTCCAGGGGCGCATCGTCGACGAATACGAAAAAATGATTCCGGAATTCGGCCTGACGGTGATCGACGCGACGCTTCCCGTGGAAGTCCAACAGGCGCAGGTGCGCCAAATCGTACAAACACATCTGGATCGAGCGAGAAACCTGAGGGTGCGACCATGAGACAGACCTACGGAAAAATGCTGCCGGGAATGAAGCTTGCGGATCTTGCGGGCAAGCTGCTGGTGTTGGAAGGAACTGATTGCGCGGGACGCACCACGCAGATCAATATGCTGCGGCCGTGGCTTGAGCAGCTGGGTCATGGGGTGCTCGACACGGGAATGGCACGGTCGTCTTTGGCCGGCGACGGAATTCGCCGCGCGAAGGAAGGAAACAATCTGGGCCGCGTGACGCAGAGCCTTTTCTACGCCACCGATTTTGTCGATCGCCTGGAGAACGAAGTGATTCCCGCGCTGCGGGCGGGCTTTATCGTGCTCACCGACCGCTACATCTACTCGCTGATGGCGCGTGCGATCGTTCGCGGCATGGACGCGGCGTGGATTCGCGGGATTTACAGCGCCGCTCTGATTCCTGACGCAGTATTCTACCTTCGCGTGGACGTCGAGCAGCTGATCCCGCGTGTAATCTTCTCGCGCGGGTTCGACTACTGGGAATCCGGCATGGACGTCTTCCCCGGTCAGGACATGTACGAGAGTTTTCGGAGTTATCAGGCCGCGCTGCTTGCGGAGTTCGACAAGCTCAGTGTCGAATTCAACTTCGAGACGCTGGACGCCTCCGCGGACTCGAAAATCGTGTTCGCGCAACTGCAAGCCAAGGTGCAGCGAGTGCTGGATGGAGATTCGCGCCGGGAATACTTGCGTGAAAGCAACAGCCTCGACCGTGAGTACCTCCACAAGGTTTTCGAGTACGCCGCGGCAGCTACCATGCGACGCAGTCCGGACCAAACCGTCGCCCAACCGCGCGAAGCCATGGCCGCCAACCACAACTGGACCGCATCGCCCATGTCATCGCATGCCTCACCGCACAATGGCGCCGGCTTTTTGCAGCGAAAGTAGACCGTCGGCCGCCCGACACGATGCAATCGGGGAGTGGCGGACGCATCCCCCGTAAGACTCGCTCCCCCGACAGAGGCGAGCAACGACGACGCGTGCGAACAGATGCCCAGCCACTGGCCGGCTCGCATTCGCGGCCTTTTCTCAGGTACTCCCTGCCCTGTGACCATCCTGCGGTATATGATTAAAACGAAGCCCATGATTCCCAGAATTCTTCATTGGAGCGCGCGCACCGCCTTCGCCTACGCCGCCGCATTGGTCGCCCTCATCGCGATCACGGATTGGCGAGTCGAGATCAACGCCACGCTCGGTTTTCTGTACATCTTTCCGATGGTCTTGTTGGGAACAGCTCTCGGCTGGTGGCAAATCGTGGCGGCCGCCCTTTTCTGCACGATACTTTCGGACCGCCTTGATCCGTTCCCGATGGAAATGGAGCTGGCGCGAGACATCCTAATATTCCTCACTCTTTCCGTTACAGGGCTGTTGTCTGTGAACCTCACGAAGAGTTACCGCCGCGAGAAGGAAGGGCTTGCGATTCAACGGGCCGCCGAGGAACAGCTCAAGTTCCTGATCGAGACCAGTCCGGCCGCGATCCTGACGATGACGGCGGGCGGCGAGATTCTCCTCGGCAATCCGGCGGCGCACCGGCTTCTCGGAATAACCGATGGATCGCTTTCCGGCCGGAAGATTGCACGCTATATTCCCGCGCTCGGATCCATTCCCTCCGGTGACGAGACCACGAAGATCTTCCGCACGGAGATGCAAACTCGCGGCCAGCGGGATAACGGTGATGTGTTCCTGGCGGACGTCTTTTTTTCCACGTACAGTACGCCGGCCGGTCCGCGGCTTGCGGCCATGGTCGTGGATACATCCGAGCATCTGCGTGAACGCGAGGAAGCCAGCCTCCAGCAACTGCTCGCCGGGTCGCGCATCCTGGTGGCTGCGGTATCGCACGAGATCAGAAATGTCTGCGGCGCGATCGGCGTGATGCATGAGAACCTGATGCGCAAAGGCTCGCTGAGTGGCGATCAAGACTTCGAGGCCCTCGGGTCTCTGGTTGAAACGCTCAGCAAGATTGCTTCGCTCGAACTGAAACGAAGCGCCGGGGCCGCCGAATCGAGCAGCGCGGATCTGAGCGAAGTCCTGACCGATTTTCGAATCGTTCTCGAGCAGATGTGCGAGGAGTCCGATATCCAGCTTCGTTGGAACGTTCCGGAGAGGCTTGGCCTCATACAGGCGGACCGCCACAGCCTGATGCAGGTCCTGCTGAACCTTGCGAAGAACAGCCAGCGCGCCCTCGATCCGGTCCGGCAAAAGGTGATCGACATCACCGTCTCAGCGAAGGCGGCGGGAATCTCCATCCGGTTCACGGATACCGGTCCGGGCATTCCTCCCGACCAAAAGATTTTTCAGCCTTTGCAGAAGGGCGCGGACGCCACGGGTCTGGGCCTGTATTTGTCGCGCGCTTTCATGCGATCGTTCCGCGGCGATTTGCGGCACGACCCGCAATGCCCGGGATGCTCGTTTGTCTTGGAGTTGGTCACCGCAACGGAGCTTAGACAAGGTGAGGATGCAACGCCTAAGAGTCTTACTGCTTGATGATCATGTGCTGTTTCGGGAAGGCCTGCGCCGCCTTCTCATCACCGAGCCGGATTTTGAGTCCGTCGCTGAGTGTGGAACACCGGCCGAGGCCATGGACGTACTTTCTCGAACGGCGGTGGATGTCGTGTTGCTCGACTTCGACCTGGGAGACGAAACCGGTGCCCGCGTTATTGCGCAAGCGAATCAGGCGGGTTATCGGGGCAAGATTCTGATGGTTACGGCTGGCATGATTCCCTTGGACGTCGCTGTTGCCCGAAGTCTCGGGGTGTCGGGAATCTTTCTGAAGCACAACTCACCGGCAATGCTGCTCCAGGCCATTCGCCAGGTTGCCCGCGGGGGCGAGTGGATGGATTCCAGAGCAGCCTCTTCGGAGCTCGCGGCCGCTGGCCAGTCCGCTCACCAAACCGCGGCACAATTGACTCACCGCGAGTTACAGGTTCTGCGCAGCGTTTTCGAAGGCCTCACCAACAAGGAGATCGCGCACCGAACGGGAGTGTCGCAGAGTTCCGTAAAGGCGACCCTGCAGCGCTTGTTCGAGAAAACCGGCGTGCGGACGCGCGCCCAGCTGGTTCGCATTGCGATCGAAAGGTCGCTGGAAACGGCGACGCAACCGTAACGCCCTCCCGCTCGACCCACTGCGTTTGCACTTTCGTGTCCGGCGCCTGCGAGATGGCGGGCACGCACGCCCTGAAAAGCCCCTGTGGATCATGGGGTTAGGCTCGTCCTCGTTCCCGGTAGCGGCATCGGATCACCCCCTGAGAAATGGCCGAAAGATCACTTGTTCGTCCCCGTAGCCCTCGATAGCGTGGAAGAGGATGGGTGCGACGGATGGCTGCGTCGTGGCGGTGGATGGCGCTCCAGGTTATTCGTGCTGTACCCAACAAGAGTCCACGCGCGAACAGGGGTGGGAACATCGAGATGTGGCACAGCATGCGTCCCGCGGAACGGGCGGTCGGGGGCGAAATCGCCGGAATCAGATACGGCCTTCGGTTCACGGTTTTACTCATCTTCACGGGCTGCCTTCTCCTTCTGTGCGCACGAGCCGGCGCCGCGACCGGAGGAGGTGTTTCAGGCACCATCAAGGACGCCAGCGGTGGCGCCATTCCCAAAGTCAGCGTGATCATCCGGAATTTGGCCACAGGATTCCAGCAAAGCACCACCACGAATGATGAGGGTTTCTACGCGTTCCCGACTCTTGACGTGGGCACCTACGAAATCGAAGTCTCCTTCCCAGGATTCAAACCGTATAGGCGCACCGGCCTGGTGATCGATGTGAATACCAAGCTCGAGGTTGACGTGCCTTTGGAGGTTGGCGAGCAGTCTCAGCAGGTCACGGTCTCCGATACGGGTGTACACATCGAAACAGAAAGCAACCAGATGGGGGAAGTGCTTGCCAGCACTCAGATCGAGGATGTTCCGCTCAATGGCCGGGCCTTCACCGATCTGTTGGGTCTGCAGCCGGGCGTGGCTCCCATCAGTACGGGAGCACAAAATCAGATTGTCATGGCGGGTCTGACCAACACGCCGCCTTCGGGAGACTCGAATCCGGGAAACCAGTCCATTAACGGCCAAAAAGAAAACGCCAACGGTTTCAGCGTAAATGGAAGCAACGTCGAGGAAGCTGTGAACATGGGCGTCGCCGTATTGCCGAATCTTGATTCCATCAGTGAATTCCGGGTCCTTACCAATAATTTTGACGCTGAGCACGGCAACTACATGGGCGGGCAGATCGTCGTTGTGACCAAAGCGGGCACGAATCAAATTCACGGAGACGCCTTTGAATTCGTCCGGAATACCGCGCTCGACTCCAGGCCTTTTTTTTCGCTTACCAGGGCGGAATTCGATCAAAACCAATTCGGTGGCACGGCAGGCGGTCCGATCAAGCAGAACAGGTTTTTCTGGTTTGCGGACTACCAGGGCACGCGAACGACGCAAGGAGTCGATACGGGAATCCAGAGCGTTCCATCGCTAGCTGATCGAGCCGGCAACCTCTCCGATCTCGCTGGCACGCTCACCGGCGCCGTCAGTACCGCCTACATGGCCAGTCAGCTCAGCAGCAGGTTGGGACACGCGGTGACGCAGGGTGAGCCTTATGGAGACGTGTTTCCAGGCGGCATAATTCCGCAAAGCGCGTGGGTGGCGCCGGCGAAATTCCTGCTGCCATACATCCCGCAACCAAATATCGGCACCGACGAATTCGACAGCACGAGCTTCGACCAGATCGTCCGCGACGACAAAGGCGGTGTGCGCCTGGATGCCAACACGCACTACGGCAATTTCTTCGCCTACTACACCGGCGACAACTACTTCCTCAATAATCCGTATCCCCAGGCCCAAGGAGGGGCAAATCTGCCGAGCGGGCAAGGCGGATCGTTTAACGCCCTGTCGGCGGGATTCGCGCAGTTAATCGATCTCGGCTACGTAAAAACATTCAACGCCAGCACGGTCAACGAATTTCATTTCAGTTACCTGCGGTACGCCAACAACATCGGGCAGCCGACAGGCGGAGTAGGCACTCCCCTTGCTTGCCAAGGTTTTATTACGGCTGTCGATGAGTCTGCGAGGTGTCCGGATGCCCCTCCGTCCAGTCCAACCGGCATCGATCCCTTGGATCCGAAGATTGAAGGCATCGAAAACGTCTCTTTGCAGAACATGGGAATCAACATCGGCGTCGATATTACCAACGCCGTTCAGCACCAGAATACCTTCCACACGACGGACAACTTTTCCAAGGTAGTTGGGACACACACTCTGAAATTTGGCGGTGAGTTTCACTTTGACCAGGTGAATGAAGTTCCGAATGCTACGTTCAACGGAAGCTTCCAGTTCAATGGTTCGGAAACCGGTTCGGACTACGCCGATTTTCTAATCGGCGTTGCAAGCACGTACGTGCAGGCAGATCAAGGACGGTTCTACCCCAGAAATCGATACGTCGGCTTCTTCGCACAGGATACTTGGAAGATTCAGGAGAACCTGACTTTAAACTATGGCCTGCGATGGGACATCATCAGTCCGTGGTATGAAAAGTATAACCAGTTACAATCTCTGGTCGCCGGCGAGCAATCGGTTACGTATCCCGGAGCTCCTACCGGCTTTCTGGTTCCGACCGACCCCGGGGTTCCCAGAACCGTCGCTCCGATCAACTACAAGACCTTGGGCCCGCGGGTAGGCCTGGTTTATTCTCCCAACTTCCGGAACGGTCTGTTGCGAAAATTCGTCGGGGACGGTGGCAAAACGAGTATCCGCGCGGGCTTCGGAATGTTCTATACGGCCATTCCCGGTCTTACGGCCGCGATCATGTACTCGATTCCCCCGTACGGCTACAACTACGTTCCCAACTCAATTCTGTTCACGCAGCCGTTCTTGAGCACGTCGGGCACGCCGGAAATCCCGGGCGTCGTTCAACCTTTCCCCAAGCAGCCGGTCGCTTTTGGCGCCACGGCCAAGAAACCGGATGACACGGTGGATTGGAGCAGGCTTGAGCCGATCGACGGCGATCCTGCGTACAACAACAAGAACACGGTGCCTTATTCGGAGCAGTGGAACCTGTCAATTGAGCGCCAATTGAATCCCAGCACGCTTTTGAGCGTCAGCTACGTGGGGAACCAGGACCATCACCTGCTTGCGATTGTTCCCTTCAATTCGGCCAATCCCGCGGAATGCTTGGCCGAGGCCGCCGCAGTTCCTGGATCATGCGGCCCGGATAACGACAATCAGACCCGACCGCTCTGGCCATTTTTTGGCGGCGACAGCCTCCAAAGCACGATCTCGAACTCCAACTACAACGCGATGGAAATAAATCTCCGCCATACCGGGTCGCATCAATCGTTTCTCATCGGCTACACCTGGAGCAAGTCGATGGACGATTCCTCCAGCGTCGGCGAAGAGGTCCTGGCCAACGACCTCCCCTACACGTATGCTCTGTCGGCGTTCGACATCACGCAGGATTTCGTCGCGAGCTACCGGATCGATCTCCCTTTCGATACTCTGTTCCGCCATCGCAACCGCTTCACCACGGGCTGGAGCGTGACCGGCATCACGAGATTGGCTACCGGCTTTCCCGTCACCCTGCAAGATGAGAACGACGATTCGCTGCTGGGCACCAATCCCAATGGCGTGAACAACAATTACATCGATCTCCCGGATTGCTCGGCGGGCCCGCTGGATATCAACACAAATGGGCGTAACGGCTTGCCGGCGTTCAACACGGCACTCTTCAGCCGTCCGGCCCTCGGCACACTGGGGACCTGCCCCCGGCGTTTCTTCTACGGTCCCGGAATCAACAACTGGGACCTGACGCTACAGAAGCTGATTCCCCTTGCGGAAGGCAAAACGATTCAAATCCGGGTGGAAGCATTTAACGCCTTCAACCACGCGCAGTTCTATGGAAACCCGATTACAGGGGCCCCGGCGGTGAACGGCAGTATCGGCAGCCCTGCGTTTGGGGACATCGAGAACTCCGCCGCTCCCAGACTCTTTCAGATCGGCGCCAAATTCCTTTTCTGACTAACGTGACGGACTCAAAACCTGGCGGATTCGGCCCGGAGCGTCAGGTGCACCGGCGCGACCGTCTGCGCTCTGACGGCTTCCACCGAACCAGACAAGCCCCCGTTCGGGGACGGATCGCTTTCTCGGCAAATGACGTTTGTTGCTGCGCGAGTATTGCGGTGCGATAATGACGCCGAACGTGACGCGCTTCGCCGCAGCGGCTGGCGCGAACTGGGGGACGCATGGCGTTGCGAGACGGCTGGATCGAAAAGCGTGCGGCGGCAATGAACGGAGGCGCGCGGAACTTTTCGCAAATGCACTACGCGCGCAAGGGCCTGATCACGGAGGAAATGCTCTATGTTGCGACCCGCGAAAAAGTTACACCCGAACTCGTTTGCGACGAAGTCGCCCGAGGCCGCGCCATCATCCCTGCCAACATCCATCACCGCAACCTCGAGCCCATGGGCATCGGCGTCGCCTTCGCCTGCAAAATCAACGCTAACATCGGCAACTCCGCCACCACGTCGGAAGTGAAGGACGAGCTTGAGAAGCTCCACCGCGCCGTGCACTACGGCTCCGACACGGTGATGGACCTCTCAACCGGCGGCGACATCCCCGGCATTCGCCAGTCGATCATCAACGCCTCGCCCGTGCCCATCGGCACCGTGCCCATTTACGAAGCCCTTTCCCGCGTCCGCCGGGCGGAAGATCTCACCATCCAGGTGATGCTCGAAGTGATCGAAGAACAAGCCGAGCAGGGCGTGGACTACATGACCATCCACGCCGGAGTTTTGCGCGAATTCCTGCCCCTGGTCCGCAACCGCATCACCGGAATCGTCAGCCGCGGCGGCGCGCTCCTGGCGCAGTGGATGAGCTTCCACAAAGCCCAGAATTTCCTCTACGATAACTTCGACGCCATCTGCAAGATTTTCCAAAAGCACGATGTCAGCTTTTCGCTCGGCGACGGCCTCCGCCCCGGCTGCTTGCACGACGCCAGCGACGAGGCCCAATTCGCCGAGCTGAAAGTGCTGGGCGAACTTACCAAAAAAGCCTGGGAATACGACGTGCAAGTGATGATCGAAGGCCCCGGCCACATCCCGCTCGACCAGATCGAGCTCCAGGTGAAAAAAGAAAACGAGCTGTGCTACGAAGCTCCGTTTTACACGCTCGGCCCGCTCGTCACCGATATCGCCCCCGGCTACGACCACATCACCAGCGCCATCGGCGCCGCGATGATCGGCTGGCACGGCGCGTCGATGCTCTGCTACGTCACGCCGAAGGAACACCTGGGTCTGCCCAACGCCGACGACGTACGCCAGGGCGTGATTGCCTATAAAATTGCCGCCCACGCCGCGGATGTGGCCCGCCATCGCCCCGGCGCCCGCGATCGCGACGACGCTCTCAGCTACGCTCGCTTTCTCTTTGACTGGAACAAGCAGTTCGAGCTGTCGCTCGACCCGGAAACCGCACGAGCCATGCACGACGAAACGCTTCCTGACGATTTCTACAAGGAGGCCAAGTTCTGCTCCATGTGCGGCCCGAAATTCTGCTCCATGAACGCGACGCAGATCGCCGATATCTATCAGGGCCTCGACCAGAAGGACCGCGAAGCCCGCTTCGCCGAGCTGCTCGGCAAGGTCGAGCGCTAGGAAACAATTTCGGGGCCTCCTACGTATTCCCTATAGACCGGCTGTCGCGGGCAAAGGCAGCTCCGAGCCTAGAGGAGTGCGAATATGTTCTTCGTGATTGGTTGCGGCCTGCTGTATTTTCTCCCGTCCATCGTCGCCCACCGCAAACACGCCTCCACCGGCGTTTTCCTCGTGAATCTGTTTCTGGGCTGGACGGTGATTGGGTGGTTCGTTGCGCTGATTTGGGCTTGCACCGCCGAGCAATGCCGCCCCTTCTACGCGATTGCCGGCCCCACGCCAGGACCAGCACGTTATTGCTCGCGCTGCGGCGCCCTCAGCCAGGCGCTCGGCTCGTTCTGCTGGAACTGCGGAAGTCACGTATAATCCCGGCATGAGGCCAGTGGCCCGCCGTGGTCGTTTGCTCACTCTGCTGGTGGCGCTGGTCGCTTTTGGCGTCGCCCCCGCGCCGAGTGCGCCTGTCGCGGATCCTGTCTACCGTACATCCGTCGAAAAATGGCGGCAGGCTTACGAAACCGAACTGAAATCCGACCACGGCTGGCTGAGCGTTAGCGGCCTGTTCTGGCTCCACGAAGGCGCCAACACCTTCGGCTCGGGTCCACTGAACGACATTGTCCTGCCCGCGCCGGCACCCGCGACTGCGGGCAGCTTCGAATTCCACGCCGGTCGCACCGTGGTGCACGTAAATTCCGGCGTCCCGGCGCTCCTGCACGGCAAAGTCGTTGAATCCGAGGAAATGCATCCGGATTCCAACGCCGATCAGCTCATCCTCGGCGACCTCACGCTGTACGTGCACTCCAGCGGCGCGCGCTCGACCGTCCGGCTGCGCGATAAGAACAGTAGCCTGCGAAGGACCTTCACCGGCACGCGCTGGTTTCCGGTCGACGAATCCTATCGCGTGGCCGGGAAATACGTCCCCTACGACAAGCCGGAGCAACTCGAAATCCAGAACGTCATGGGCGACACGCTTCAAGAAACGATCCCCGGCTACGTCACGTTCAGGCTCGCCGGCAAGGACCTGCACTTGGACGCCGAGGTCGACGGCACCGACCTCTCCTTTGTCTTCCGCGACCTCACCAGCGGTCACGAGACCTACGCCGCCTCGCGATTCCTGGACACGAAAATCGAGCCCAACGGTCGGGTGATTTTGGACTTCAACGAGGCATATAATCCGCCGTGCGCCTATAATCCGTACACCACGTGCCCGTTGCCGCCGCCACAAAATCGGTTGGACGTGCGGGTCGAGGCAGGCGAGAAGACTTACCATCACGCAGCCGGGGTGGCCGCGCACTAGACTCCGCGGCCGACACTATCCAGTATGAGGTGCTGAATGGCTTTCGCTCGTGCAGCTCGCAAGCAGGACGTACCGCCAGGCAAGATCTATGAGTTCCAAGTCGGCGGCCAATCCGTCGCCATCGCCAATATCGCCGGTAAGTTCTTCGCTATCAATGGTGTATGTGCTCACGAAGGCGGCCCACTGGGCGAAGGCGAGCTCGACGGCACGTTGGTGACCTGCCCGTGGCACCTCTGGCAATACGACGTAACCACCGGCAAGGTGGCCCAAAACCCCGCCATCGGCGTCGCTTCCTACCCGGTCGAGGTGCGTGGCGAAGACGTTTTCGTCGACGTGGGCTCCTGAGGGTCCAATTTGGAGCGCCACCGGTGTGGCTGCGGCAATTTTTGTCACGAATTGGCTGAAAATCTTGCAGACAGGGCTTCCATTTATTTTATCCTTGCGTGTATAGTGCGCGCGGCGCTTCTCGACGGATGACTCAAGCTCCTCCAAAACCAAGACGTTGGCTGCTGGCAGTCGATCCCCGGATCTACCACTGGGACACCCTCTTCGTGAAGGGCAAGGAGATGTGGCGGCACGCCGGAAACCGCCCGGACGCCACTCGCCAGCTCAAGCAAGTTCATAAGGGCGACCGCACGCTCTGCTACCACGGTAAGCCAGAGCATTCGCTCTACGCCTTAGCCGAAGTCACCCGCGATCCGTACCCGGATCCGCAGGAGCCGGATTCCAAGAAAATGGTGGTGGACCTCCGCGCGATCGAGCGCCTGCCTCGCGTCGTACGGCTCGCCGAACTGCGCGACGATCGCCTGCTCCGAAAGATCAAATTCCTTAAAAACACGCGCCTGACCATCTGTCCACTGACCGATGAGGAGTACGCCGAAATCCTCCGCATGGCCGGCATCGTAGCGTCACCCGGAATTCCGCTGCCGTAGGGTACATCCTCCTATAATTCCGGGTGCCCTCTGCGCAGCCTCTGTGTACTCGGCGTTGCGCATCCGAAGTTCACTTGATCGCGTCGCGCATCTAATCACCCATGCCCGAATTGCCAGAAGTCGAAACGGTCGTCCGCGGCCTCCGGGCGGTCTTGCCGGGACGCCGCATCCTGAACGTCCGCTTGGGCAAGACCGATTTCATCGAGGATCCCTCCGCACTCGAACGTGAACTGCCCGGCAGCCGTGTCGGCAGCGTTCAACGTCACGGAAAATTCATCGTCGTTAAGCTGGAAAGCACCGACGGCCTAGCGTCGGCCGGTTCGCTGCTGATCCATCTGGGCATGACCGGCCAGATCCTCGTCGGGCCCCCGGAAGCACCCATCGCGCCGCACACGCACGTCTTCCTGGCACTCGACGATGGTCGCGAATTGCGCTACGTCGATGTCCGGCGCTTCGGCAGAATCCGTCTGCTCGCGGGCGACTCGCCCGAAAGACAACTCGAAAAGCTCGGGCTCGATGCGCTGGAGGCGACCGAAGATCAATTTATCGCGCTCGTGAAATCGCGCCGGGCCCGCATCAAGGCGCTGTTGCTCGATCAAACAGTTCTTCGCGGGATGGGAAACATCTACACCGACGAAGGCCTCTGGCGCGCACGAATTCATCCCATGAGGATCGGCGCAAATTTGAAGGACGCCGAGTTGCGCCGGCTCTATCGCGCCGTGCGCGGTGTTTTGAACGAAGCGATCCGCATGCGCGGTTCATCCATTTCCGATTACGTGGATTCCGACGGGCGTCGAGGAGAATTTCAGCTGCGGCACCGCGTCTACCAGCGTCTGGGGAAGAAATGCTTCCGCGGAGATGCCACGATTCGCCGCGCAATCGTCGCCGGACGCAGCAGCTATTTCTGTCCCGCCTGCCAACGGGCCCCTCGCAAGCTTCGCAAACGCGGCCGCTCAAACTGACGGCAACCGTCCGCGCACCGGTGCCGGCATGTACAGACCGGTCTTCGCCGGCAAACCGGCCCGCTCAAACTGTATCGTTGTGTGGGTGATGTGAAAATCGCGACCGAGCGCTTGGCGAATACTCGCCAGTATTCGTTCGCTTTCCTCCATGTGCATGTCCGGAATGCGTACGTGGCACGACAGCGCCTGCAGATCCGTTCCGAGCGTCCAGATATGCACGTCATGAACCTCCTGCACGCCCTCGACGCGCAGTATCGCGGCAGCCACATCCTCCAGCCGAATCTCGCGCGGCAAGCCCTCCAACAGGATGTGCCCGCTCTCGCGCAGAATTCCCTGCCCTGACCACAATACCATCGCTCCAATTCCGATGCCGATCACCGGGTCTACCCACTGTGCACCGGCCCCGCGGATCACCAGCGCGCCGATGAATATCGCTACGTTTGACAGCGCATCACCCAGGTTATGAATCCAGACCGTGCGCATGTTCAGATCGCGCCGCCCGCGAGAAACTGCCAACGTGATGCCGCCGTTCACTGCCAGCGCGGCAAGTGAAACCCACATCATCACACCGGTACGGACCGCAACCGGCTTTTGCAGCCGCAGGATCGATTCGCCCAGGACGAACAACGACGCGAGCGTCAGCAGCATCGCGTTCACGAATGCTGCCAGAATCCCCGCGCGATGATAGCCGTAGGTTTTCTCGTGGGTGGGAGGGCGCCTGGCCCAGCGCGTCGCAAGCCAGGAAATCACCAGCGTGGGCACGTCGGTCAAGTTGTGAACCGCGTCGCTCAACAGCGACATCGAATGCCCGGCGTAGGACGCCACGAGCTCCAGCGCGACCAGCGCAAGGGTCCCAACCACCGCCGCGCCCAGCACTCCCGCGGCTCCGTCCACGAATGCCGCGCTGTGATCATGTCCGTGGCCGTGCCCATGACCGTGGCTGAATCCCGTATGTGAATGGACGTGCATCGACTAAATTCTACTCGCACTCCGGCCCGATCGAACAGCCCGGCCCTGCCCCGGTCACCTGGGTCGCAACGCAGCCGTCGAGCGGACGTGTGTTTCTCGCCGCGTACTGAGGAAACTCAATTGACTCACCATCATGCCGCCCCTACCATGAAATTGAGGCCGGATTCCGTAAAACCGGGGGAAACGGCAAATTATCGGGCTCCAAACGGCCCCTTCATGCCTCAAGACCGCACCAAATTGACCTTCTGGGGAGTGCGCGGCTCTACGCCGACGCTCGAGCGCGACACCTGGCGCTACGGCGGCAATACCGCCTGTCTCGAGGTCGATGTCGCGGGCGGTCCGCACTTTATTCTCGATTGCGGGACCGGGCTGCGGATGCTCGGCAATCACCTTCACGCCATGCACAATCGCTGGTCGCGCTGGCAGGGGGACGGCGGAATCGAAGCGCACGTCCTGGTGACTCACTATCATTGGGATCACATTCAGGGCCTCCCCTTCTTCCATCCGTTCTTTGAAGCCCAAAATCGTTTTCACCTATACAGCTTTCAATCCAAACACCTTGGCCGCAATAGTTTGCGCCAGGTGCTCGAAGCGCAGTTCGCCAGCCCGTATTTCCCGATTGACGTTAACATGATGGCCGCCGAACGCTTTTTCCGCGAAATTGAAGGCGGCGACCAGTGGGATGTGAACGGAACCCACGTCTCAACGGCATGGTTGAACCATCCTCAAGGCTGCATCGGCTATCGCATGGATACGCCCGCCGGTTCGATCGTCTACGCCACGGACAATGAACCCGGGGCTCCTGAATACGACAATAATTTACGGCAACTCGCGCAGGGAGCCGACGTGCTGATTTACGACGCGCAGTATTCTCCGGAGCAGCTTGCCTCGACGCGCAAAGGCTGGGGACATTCCTGCTGGCTCGAGGGAGTGAAAATTGCCCGCGAAACGAAGGTGAGAAACCTAATTCTCTTCCATCACGATCCGGATTCTTCCAGCCGTATGGTCGACGGATTCCTTTCTGCGGCTCGCCAGGAATTTCCGTGTACGTGGGCTGCGATGGAGGGCATGAGCGTCAAGTTGGGCGATCGGGGAGTGGAATTCAGCCTGCCCGAATCGCGCTTGGGCCAGCGCCGGCGCCTGAAGTTCACGGCGACTGTTAGCGGAGTAGCCGAAAACGGCGCGTCCTTCGAGGAAAAAGCCCTGGTGCGCGACATGAGCATTCAAGGTGCATATCTTTCCTTGAGCAGCCGGCCGCGGCTGCAATCGGAGATGCGCGTCGTGATTGAACCCGTGGGAGATCAGAACCGGTCGACGGCGCTTTCGCTGCGCGCGACGGTGGTACATTGTGCTCCGGGCCGCGACGAGAATCAGAATGGCGTGGGCGTGTTTTTTATCGAGGACGCGGAGTCGGAACCACCCCGCGACTAATACCGACGGCTAGCTTTTGTCGCCGACCGTTTCTTCGAGCGCCGAAATCTGCGCTTCAATGTCCGCGAGAGCGCGCGTAAGGAGCGCTTTGTACCGTTCGTCCTGGCTGGTCTGCAAATCCCGTTCCACGCGTGAGCGTGAAAGCAGCAGCACTTCCCGCCGCCTTCTCGTGTCCATTTCCGACGGCGTCAATCTGGCGCCGCCCTTACTGAGGGTCTTGCCCTGCGAATCCTGCACCTGACTTTCGACCGCTTTGCTTTCCCAGCCTTTTGCCATGCCGAAATTCTACGTTGAGCGCCTCGATCTGCGGCGAGATTTTTTCGACAATGTTTCAAACCCACGAAACCCCCTTCGCCAGCTCGCCCGTTGCAATCAGAGGTTCGAGCCGCCACAATTCCGATGTGCCGGAATTGCGCATGCTGCGGACGCGGCTCCTCCCAAGATCGGGCACTTCCGTCCGCATCCTGCGTATCGCCCTAGCCGTGGTGCTGATCTTCGCGGTACCAGACGCTGCTCGAGCACAAAATTCTTCAGCCAATCCGACGTTCTATCGCGATATCCAGCCGATCCTCGAGCAGCACTGCCAGGGCTGCCATCGAGGGGGTGAAATCGGCCCGATGCCGCTGGCCACCTATGCCCAAGTCGGGCCGCTGGCGCGAGCAATCGCCGATTCTGTCGGCTCCCGGCGCATGCCGCCGTGGTTTGCCGACGCGAGCGTGGGCCATTTCCAGAACGATCCGTCACTATCACCCGCTCAAATTGACGCGATCGTGTCGTGGGCTTCGGCCGGCGCGCCAGCGGGAAACAGTCACGAAGCGCCGGCCCCGCGAAAATGGGTAAACGGATGGAACATTCCCGCGCCGGACGCGGTCGTGGAGATGCCGAAGCCTGTGCCAATCCCAGCCAGGGGCGATGTCGAATACACCTACGAAATCGTCCCGACGGGCTTCACCGATGGCAAATGGGTTCGCATGTCGGAAATTCGGCCGAGCAGCCGCGAGAATGTGCATCATGCCGTCGTGTATGTTCGTCCACCGGACTCGAACTGGCTGCGCCACGCCCCCCTCGGAATCCCGTTCACGGCGGCGGATATGACCGACGAACAGGACCGCCACGACACACACACGACGAAGGCGGACATCCTGCTTGTCTACGCGCCGGGGAGTTCACCAGACATCTGGCCCCAGGGCATGGCAAAATTCATCCCCGCCGGATCCGACCTCGTCTTCCAAATGCATTACACGACGCGCGGCCGAGTGACCAAGGACCAAACCAAAATCGGGCTCGTGTTTGCGAAGCAGCCGCCCGCGCAGCGGGTGCTGACGCTGCAATTGACCAACAGCGATTTTGTGATTCCGCCGGGCGTGGATGATTACCGCGTGGAGGTGCACGGAACGATACCGAACGACGCTGTGCTGCTCAGCTTTTTTCCGCACATGCACCTGCGCGGCAAGCGATTCGAGTACAACATCCTTCATCCCGACGGCAGCGCAGAAACACTCCTGCGCGTGCACTACGATTTTTACTGGCAGCTCAGTTACCGACTCGCTCTCCCGCGTCCGATCGCCGCGGGGACTACTCTGCAAGCGGTGGCGTGGTTCGACAATTCCAAGAACAATCCTCATAATCCCGATCCGACGTCCGCCGTGTACTGGGGCGATCAAACCTACGACGAAATGATGGTCGGGTTTTTCGATGTGGCTGTGCCTGCAAACATCGACAAAGACCAATTCTTCATCCGACAGCCGCCGATGCACGACCAATTCCACTAAACGGAGAGAAACGTATACTGCGAAGCGTGGCTTCTGTTGCCGCAATCTGTTCGTTGCTTCTTCTGGGCGCCGCGCCCCAGGCCGAACCCACCTATGTGAACCTGAACGCAGTGCTCCGGATGCAGACGTCGGTCGAGTATCGCGCCAGTGTCCTGGAAACGTATCGCTGGGGGAAGTCAGCGCTGCTGCGAGCGATGAAGGATCCGCGCTGGACCGCAGCGCTCGAACAGACCGATGATTTTTCGAAACTGCCTCCCGCCGTGATTTTGGATCTCGACGAAACCGTGCTCGATAACTCGCCCTTCGAAGCGCGGCTGGCAGCTTCTGAAGCTCGACCGAGAACGTTTCACGCCAGCTGTGGGCGTGGCGCCTCGAGCGTCTCGCAGGCCGAATAATTCCTATTTACCTGCGATTCGCGAACACTACGAAGTGTTTCCACGTCGAATTCAGATACAAATCAAACACCGTCAGTTTCGGCAAACGCTTTCATTTGCTGAAACGGGAGTTTGTATTTGTAGATGCTGCGTGGCCGCGTTCCGGCGCAGGCCGGCAAACAGAGTGCGGCACGGTTGAATTCAAGCTTGTGAATCCTCCGGCATCCACGTCGCTCATTCCGGTGTTTAAGTGATACGGCACAATGCGCGAGCCTAATCGGCTACTGCTCTATCCGCGATAATGGGGAGCACGTCACTCACCAGATGCTCCATGAACTGGTTCAGGCTATGAAATTTCTTTTTGCAAACGGGACAGCCCGACACGATGTGCCCTTTACCACCCTGCACGACTGCCAGTGGGTCATCTCCGAAGGTCGCGAAGGAGTGCTTCTGCATCTCCTCCCGCGCCACACGAATGAGCTGGTCTCGGTCTATCATTTAGCGTTCCAGAGTCTCGGAAAGTCACCAAGGGCCGCCCTGAAACTCCTCTCAAAAGACGGGCCGGTTTGCCTGAGATGTAAAACTCTTCACACTGAACTGGCGGCTACATCAGTATGACCTCGTAAAAGCACGATCACGCGCTATACGGTTTGGATCATCCCACCATCAACTCGAATCATTGTCCCGGTTATGTACGACGCTTTATCGCTTGCGAGAAAGACAACGACATTTGCATACTCTTCCGGCTTGCCATAACGACGCATTGGTATCGAAGCGGTGCTGAGTCTAACGATTTCTTCGATGGTTTTGTCTTCTCGTGCAGCGCGTACCTCGTCGAGTTGCCGAATGCGACCCGTTGCAATCCGACCCGGTATCACAATGTTCACCGTGATCCCGTCGTCTGCCACTTCGCTTGCGAGCGTCTTGGACCAACCTACTAAGGCCGAGCGGAGCGTATTCGAAATTCCGAGATTTGGTATGGGCGCCAGAACACCAGATGAGGTACTCGTAATGATGCGGCCCCACTTCTTCGCACGCATTCCTGGGAGGACGATATCCGTGATGTGGATCATCGATACGACCATCGCCTGGAACTGTTTATTCCACTGGTCCGGAGAGACGTTTTCGGCCTTCGATGGAGGCGGACCTCCAGAAATGTTAACGAGGATGTCGATGCCACCGAGTTCCTGGCCGACTCCGGTCACGAATGAGCTCAGCGCGGCCGTATTATTCAAATCGACGACTCCGCTGACCGCGCGGACTCCCGCTGCTTCGATCTGAGCAACACTGTCCGTCAGCGTTCCCTCATCGATATCAGCCAAGGCGACAACAACACCTTCGCGCGCCATCGCAACGGCGATCGCCCGACCGAGTCCCCCACCGGCACAAAGAACAAGTGCGGTCTTGCCTTTCATTCCGAGATCCATTCGAATCCTCTTCTAGAATTTCAACGCTATGCGCATGCTGGCCGCGAATGCCAACCCACCGTGTGGCTCACTCGTCGACCCGCGCGAGGATACGCCGCACTCTTCCATTTGCAATTCGGCCCGCGATGTATGTTAGTTTTTTTCTCGGCAAGAAATGTCGGCCGACTCGATTCGGCTCGTGCTGAAAGTAATACTGAAAACTGCTCTTCCCGTTACCGCATGAACCAGGCACCATCCACAAGACGAACCATGCGCAACAATGATGAGCTCTCCTATTGACTCTCGATATTCACCGCATAGTAGGCAACCGTCTTTGTTGGAACCTCCTTCCACCAGTGCGGGGTCTTTGCCGGAATCGTAATAACGTCGCCTTTGCTCAGGTGGTGGATTTCCCCGCCTTCGATTGATTTGGCCCGTATCTGGTCGGAGCTGGTTCGTTCGGCGCCAATCATAGTCCCCCCGGTGACGAACGTCGCCTCGCCTTCGACCATGATGAAAATGTGGTTCGTGTGCTCATGGTATTCGACCTCGCCCGCCGCCCTTCGCTGGGCCAGCATGACCAGGCCCGGGTCGTTCACGATCGCGCCGCCATTGGCCAAAGCCATTGTGGCTGACACCTTGTTGTGGTCGATATAGTGAACAGCCGCCGGGACTCCATCCCCCAGGGAGGCCGCGGCCGCGGTCAGGAAAACAGCCATCGATAACGGCGCTGCTAGCGTCAGGAAGAACTTCATTTGGTTTCCCCTTTTCAATCCGAATTCCATCTCAGCTAGTCGATTGCTTTCCGGGCCAACCGACAGCATTTAATTTTGCCGGAGACTGCAATGCTCCAGCGCCGACTCTCAATGCGCCGCGGTGACTCAGTCTTGCCCGGCAGTTCTAAATTCGGCCAACCGGCTTCGGCCGAAAAGAAGAGCGTTGACGAAGTCCAAGTCGAGCTGGTGCCGCGACAAGAACAGAAACGGCGCCAGGTGTCGGATGATGCGCCCCGGGTTCACTCTTCGACGTGGTCGCGTTCGATCGCAGCGTTCGCGGACACCGTGTTTCTGCCGGGAGTCTGCCCAATCTGAATCCTGGCTACCAATCAGTAATTCTTCTTGCTCCATAAGCGGTACTCATCGTCAATCCCTAAGAATCTTGTTGCGCCGAATCCCCTTCGGCGGGATGCTTGGGCGCTGTCACTCAACAACATTCTGGCTCAGGCGGGGAACCTCAGGGATCTGCTGCAGTTGGAACGTTTTCGAGCAGTTGCCGACGAGGGCAGTTTCACGCGGGCTGGGAGCGTGTGTTCCGCACCCAGCAGGCGGTCCGTCAAAGTGTGAAGAAGCTTGAAGAGGCCGTCGGTGCACCGCTGTTCGCGCGCGACACGCCGGAGCTCACGCTTACCGAGGCCGGCCACGCGCTGGTCGACTATGCGTGACGCATCTTGAAGCTCGGCGACGACGCCATGCGTAAGGTCGGAGAGCTGCAAAGCCTGAAGGTGGGATACGTAGCGCTCGGCGGGCACGAATCTGCAGCGGTGTACCTGCTGCCCGGACCGCTGCGCACGTACTTTCGTCAACTCCCCCGGATCAAGGTGGCCATCTACGGCGGCCGTCTCGAAAAAATCCCGCGGCAAGTCATGGATCGGGAAATCGACCTGGGATCTGTGAAAGACGAACTGGCGTTTCACGGCTCGGAATTCCCGTCGCGGGGCTCGACATGGCTCGTCAGACGCCGAGGGTATTGCGCGACGACGGTTCGCTGTCAGAGTCGGCGCAGCAGTTCATTGACATTGTCAAGCAATTCGATTGGAGCGTCTGTCTGCCGCGTTCCGTGGCCAGGGTGTCGAGCAAAGGTTCAGTCGTGCGATCAGTTCGCCACGTACGACTGAATACTAGGACGTAGGAGCCAACCGGGCATTTTTCGCGGCGTCATTCCGATCACCGGATCGTGCCTCGATCGGATGTGTGAACGAAAAAACGGTCCTGAGCGAGCCAGGAATTCACGAGTTGCGCAAGAAAGAGAGAATCCATGAACGCCGCGATCGACCGTGACAACCTCGCAGAGCGAACCCGGCGCCACATCACCAGGCACCTGGCTCCGTTTCTGTTCCTGTTGTACGTGTTGAACTACTGGGATCGCGTGAACATCAGCTACGCCGCATTGCAGATGACCGGCGATCTCCGATTTTCCAATGCGGTTTTTGGTTTCGGCGCAGGAATCTTCTTCATCGGTTATTTTCTGCTTCAAATCCCTTCGACGCTGCTGACAGAGGTTTGGAGTGCGCGCAACTTTATCGGTCTGACTTTAATTCTTTGGGGCGGACTTGCCACCCTTGGAGGATTCGTCAACACCGCTCAGCAGTTCTACTGGCTGCGATTCTTTCTTGGCGTTGCCGAAGCAGGTTTTTTCCCCGGAGTCATCGTCTATCTCACCCATTGGTACCGATATCAGGATCGAGGCAGGGCCGTGGCCTTGTTCATGACGGCTATTCCGATGTCGAACATGTTGGGGGCGGCCGTCGCGGCTAGGCTGATGCACCTCAACTGGCTGGGGCTTCACGGATGGCGTTGGCTGCTGATTCTCGAAGGGTTCCCGGCAATGACGGCCGGAGTCGTAACATTCTTCTACCTTACGGATTGGCCAAAGGACGCGCGGTGGCTTCCCGTCGACGAACGGGATTGGATCAGCACTGAGCTTGAACATGAAAAAGAGAGAAAGAAAAGTCCGACGAGCCTCAACGCATGGAATGTGCTGACACATCCTCGGGTGATGATCTTGGCCTTGGCGTATTTCTGTTACATCACCAATAGCGTTGGGATGGGGTCTTGGTTGCCAAAGATCCTGCAACGGATATCGGGCCTCAATCAGACTCACGTTATCCTGATTTCAGGTATCCCGTGGCTGCTGGCGATACCTACGATGCTGGTCGCGGCGGCACACTCCGATAGAACCGGCGAGCGCCGATGGCATGCCGCGATGCCGATGTTTTTCGTGGGCGTCGCACTTTCGTTCAGCATTGCGGCCCGCAATCACCTGGTATTTACGATCGCGGCTTTCTCGGCGGCGACGATGGCGCTTTACTCGTTTCCGTCCCCGTTCTGGGCCTTACCGACGATTTTTCTGAGCGGGCCCGCGGCAGCTGCAAGCATCGCGCTAATCAACTCGATGGGAAATCTCGGCGGGTTCGTCGGACCCTATCTCATTGGCTATTTGGCCGATAAGACCGGAAGCTACACGGGGGGCTTACTTTACCTGGTAATCTGCGGCCTGGTGGGGAGCGCGCTTATTCTCTCGCTGCGCACGAGGCCATCCACGACGGCCATTCTTAGAAACACGGAGACCACCAGCAATCGCTCACGTTGAAATCGACCTCCTTCGGTTCACCGGTCGCCATGGGCCCCGTGCCATCGCATCGCGTTCTGAATTCGTGAACGTAGGTCGTTGCCTCAGTTGACGTAATACGATTCCTCGGTTGAACTCGCTCCTTGGCTTGACCTGGCCGGCGTGAATGTGTCCAGCGGGAGTAGTGGAGAATCACTTTGAAGTTGGATGGCCGGAAAACTGACCCCGTACGGCAAAAGCCTGTTTGAGTGGTGAACACTAGAGCATTTCCATAAATGATGTAGCTTAAAAACCAGCGATTCCTGTGGCACAGTAGGGCTTATGACACCCATACCTGTGCCGGTCCGGCAACGCATTGTGCAGCTCTACGATCGAGGCAAGAGCA
>JBAVUW010000113.1:0-44364 GCA_049696975.1 Candidatus Acidiferrales bacterium
GGGTTTGCGCCTCGAGCGATCCGGCGAAGATCGTCAAAACCGCAAACAGCACATAGATTTTCAGGCCAGGCGTCATCCGGACGGTCCCCTCGGGCGAGATTTTCATGCTTGGACTCGCCGTCGAGGCGAAATGTTAGCAGGGTTGGGAGCGGTCCGGTATGCTGAACGGATGGCGCGGCGTGACCACGATTCCGTGGATGAGGAATTTGAGAATCGGCGGGGAAAGGCCGGGTTGTGCGCCGACTGCACGTATTTGCGGCTGATCCGATCGGACCGGCCCAGTGAATTCTATTTGTGCGCGATGCATGCGGCGAACCCCTATTTCGCAAAGTATCCCAGACTGCCGGTGACGCGCTGTACGGGGTACGAGGCGAAAAGACTCCTCAGCTAGATTCTGCCCGCCGAGCTACCGACCCATCGCGAGCGAATTCCGTTCGTTGGGCCGCGACTGCTCCATCAGTTTCCACGCTTGCTCGAATTCCGGCATCGTTTCCCGCTGTCGGGCGGGGCTCTTGAGCGTTTCGGCGACGTGCGCGAGCATCAGTTTGTAGGCCAGCGTGCGATCGGAACCAGGCGACAGAAGATTCGCGGGACTGACGCCCACGCGTTCGGTTTTGCCGTCCTGCTGAATTTCAACCCAGGGTGCGCCGTCCGGATCGACCGACGCTATTCCCTTCTCTCCCAATTCTTTGGCAAAGCGCTCGAGCGCGTCGCGATTCTGGATCGTGCCGTCTTCAACAGCCTGCGCGAGGATCCGATCGAACTGCGCGCGATAGTCCTGCCACTGCTGCACGCTGCCGACAATACTCACTTGTTCGGCTCTGCTGGCATTCTCCAATTTTTCAAGCTGCGCTACGTCGAGGTTGTCATCTTCCTTCGCGAGTGTGATTTCGCGGTTGAGCTCGACCTGCTGGACGGTGGCGTGCTGTTCGAATTCATGCTCGGGATTGAAACGCCCGGTCAGCATGTAGGAACCGACGGCGACGGGCAGTTCGTGCCAGGCGAAAAACGCCATCGGCACCAGAAGCTTTTTGGATCGGTAAAGCTGTTCGGTGCCTTCGCGGCATTCCGTGCTGCGCTTGGTGGTGCCGGGAAGCTGAGCGAAGTGCATTACGTGATAATCGGACTCGGGTTCTTTGTGCGCGTAATTCGCAAAGGATCGTGCCACCCCTTTGGGGCTGGTCATTCCGAAATCGTTCACCGCGTTGCGGTGCGCGGCGTGCGGGAAATAGGTATTGATCACGTCTTTGGCGAAGTCGGCGCAATTGCGGCGCATACCGTTGAAGTGATTTACGTTGGGCGCGTTGTTGAATTTATCGATTAGCGCCTTGTCCTGCTCTACGGTGGTCGAGACGACCAGAATATAGAGCGTGCGCTCAGAATCGGCCCCGACCATTTCGCGCCATTCCGCGTCGTGGCCGGTCTGGCATTTCTGGCCTTCGCAATAATCGCGCAGGATCGTTTCGCGATAGCTGGTTTCGAGCGCACCTTTGATGTTCCATGACGCAAACAGCGGACGATTGCGAGGATCCTCGACACCGTAAACGAATACGCTGAGCGGCACGACGTTCCACTCGAAGGGCTCGTCTTCACCGAGCGTGGTGTAATTGCTCATGACCGAGCCCTGTTCGTGCGCACCGCAGAGCCGGAGCTTCACGGGCGACGCAGGGCAAATGCGCGAAAGATAGACGGCGCTGTGACCTGAGCCTGTGACGCGGGCGACGCTGGTGTCGAGCGATTCATTGAGCACGATGCCGACGTCGGCGCGCGTACGAGCGGCCGAGCTGCCCCAGATACACAGCACCGCAGCGATCGTGACGAAGTGTCGCAAGAATCCTTCCTCCCGAAATCCCACGATGACGGTTGTCTGCCCGTCTGCTGTAACCCCAGACAACGCCTGAAGTTCCGCCAAGCCCACCGAACCGTTTCCGGCCTGCCAATAGTTAGATGCTTCGGCTCACCACGCGGTAACCCGGCTTGTGTTTGCCGAGTCATCCCGCCTAAGATGCCGGGCATACGGAACTTTTGGGCGCGCATTTGCGTTGCATACTGTGAGGCCGATATGTCATGCGGATGGCGAGGCTAGGCGGGATTGCAGCCGGACGCCCAACTGGTGCAGCTTTGTCTCCGGGGCGACGGACTTTCCTGGGAGGAACTGGTGCGGCGGCACACGAGGCGCGTCTTTAACCTGTGCTATCGGTTCACCGGGAACGCAGCGTCTGCCGAGGACTTGAGCCAGGAGGTTTTTCTGCGGATTTTTCGCACCCTGGGAAGCTATCAATCGGTGCACGGGGCGTTTCCGACCTGGCTGACCAGCGTCACGCGAAACCTTCTGGTCGACCACTATCGGCGGACAAGGCGGGATCGCGTGACCGATTCGATCGAAGTTGCCATGCCTCAACTCGAAGAGAAGCATTCGCCCCTGCGCGCTCCGGACAAGCTGGCGCTAGCCGCGGAGCTCAGTGAGCAGCTGCAGCGTGGACTGGCGCGGCTTTCTCCGGAGCTGCGGGAGGCAGTGATCCTGCGCGATTTGCAGGGCCTGGATTACGGCGAAATCCGCAGCGTGCTGCAGGTGCCCGAGGGCACCGTGAAATCGAGAATCAATCGGGGGCGCATCGAGCTGGCGCGCGTCCTCCACGAGATGGGAGTGCGCCCGGCGTAATCCTGAGGGGGCGGAATTTATTTATGGACTGGAACTGCACACAAACCGAAGAGCAGCTGAGCGATTTTCTGGAGGGAGCGCTCCCGGCAGCGGAAGCGGCGGCGTTCTCGTCGCACGCGGCAAACTGCGGGGATTGCTCGAAGCTTGTGGCGCAGGTGCACGGGCTGATGCGCCAGATCCAGGAGACTCCGCAGCTCGAAGTGCCGGCGCAGCTCGAACGGAAGATTTTGGACGCCACGCTTGGTCCGCGACGGCAGATGACGGAAACGCAGCGGTGGTTTGGCTGGCTGCAGATCATCTGGCAGCCGCGGTTTGCCATGGGGATTGTGACGGTGGCCGCGTCGTTCGTGATTGTGTTTCATGCGGCCGCGGGCAATAACGGCCGCAGCGCCCTGAATCCGCTGAATTTGCTGCGCGGGGCGAACCGTCAGATTCACCTGACCTATGCGCGCGGGGCGAAGATGGTGAATAACTTGCGCGTCGTGTACGAAATCGAGTCGCGGCTGTCGGCGCAGCCGGAGACGCTGTCGGAGCCAATCACACCTCCGCCCGTGCGCCCGTCAAACGACGGGCAGCCCGGCCAACAGCCGCCGGTGAACGATCCGCACGAGAAATCGCAGGCGATTCCGCACGCGGGCCGGCACAGCGCGCCCGAACTTGCGGAAATGAATTTGCAGCCCAATTTTGCAGATGGCTCTATGTACCCAGCACCCAGGAGCACCCTATGAAATGCGTTCAACACCCTGAAACCGACGCCACGGTATTTTGCCGGCAGTGCGGCACGCCGCTTTGCCCCGCGTGCCTCCGCGACGTGCGCGGAGCGGTCTACTGCGAGAATTGCCTCGCGACCCTCGTGGGCCTGCCGTCGTCGGGGACCACAGCCGCCGGACCCGCACCCGGCGGGGTTCCTCTCCCTCGCGTGCCGGCAGCGCATGGCGCGCCGAGTCCCGGCGTGGCGCTGGCGCTCGGATTCATTCCCGGCCTTGGTGCGGTGTACAACGGTGAGTACATCAAGGCGCTGATTCACGTGCTGGCATTCGGCGGGATCATTGCCCTGCTCACCACCGATCTGCCCGACGGGCTGATCGTCATCCTCGCGATCGGACTCGGCTGTTTCTATTTCTACATGCCGATCGAAGCCCACCGCACCGCGAAGGCGCGCAGAGGCGAGGAGATTCCGCAGACGGTTTTGCCGGCGGCGATCGAGGGCCATCGGCCCGTAGGCGCGATTGTACTGATCGTGCTGGGCGCGCTGTTTTTGCTCGCGAATTTTCACTTACTCGAACGCGACTGGTTCTCAAAAGCGTGGCCTGCGGGACTGATCTTGCTGGGCGCCTGGATTTTGATGGACCGCATCAAGAGAACGTCGTAGGGAGCCTGCCATGACATCTCACAACAGTCCTCGATGCACGTGCGCCCGGTGCCGCGTTCACAGTTTGATGGGACCGGTGGTTTTGATCGTCGCGGGCGCCCTGTTCCTGCTCGGGCGACTCACCAATGTTGGCTTTCACCAGCTTTGGCCCGTGCTGCTGGTCGTCATCGGCGCGCTGCTGCTGGCCGAATCATCTGCCTCGCGCTCGGGGCACACAGGGGCATGACGAACTCGTGAGCACCTTTCCCCCTCCACCTCCTAGCGGGCCTCCGCCGCCCCCCGCAGCTCCACAGGGGGCTCCGCGGACGCTTCACCGGCGCCGCTCGATTTTCCCCGGGCTACTGCTGATCGTGCTGGGCGCGATTTTTCTGATTCACCGGCTCGATCCATCGTTCGCCATCGGACACCTGGCGCGATTTTACTGGCCGCTGCTGTTCGTCCTGTGGGGCGTGGCGAAATTGATCGATCATTTCGCAGCGGAGCGCATGGGCCAGGAGCGCGCCCCGCTACTTTCCGGCGGAGAAGCCGCGCTGCTCGTCCTGCTGGCGATCGTGCTGATGGGCTTTGGGATACACGACTGGGTTCACGAACGTGCACCGTGGCTCCATGTCGATATCCCGGCATTTCGCGATAACTATTCGCAGAGCCGCGAGGCGGCGCCCGAGCAGATTCCACCTGGATCACACGTGACGATCGAAACGGCGCGCGGCAGCATCACCGTGAACGGCAGCGGGGGGAACCAGATTCGCGTGACCGCGAACGAATCGGCCAGCGGCGATGATGAACGGGCGGCGGACGAGCGCATGAGAGAAGTGGACATCGTCGTCGAGAAGATTCCGAACGGTTACATCGTCCACCCGATCGATCAGGGCAGATACGCGGCGAGCGTGCGCGCCGATCTCAACGTGCAATTGCCGAAATCGGCGAGCGTGACGCTGCACACATCGCACGGGGACGTATCGGTGTCGGGGGTCGGCGGCGCGCTGGACGCAATTACCGATAGCGGCGACGTGGAAATCCATAACGCCGGCTCCGACGTGGCCGCGCAAACGCAGAAAGGCAATGTGCGCATCGACCGCGTTGCGGGAAGCGTGCAGCTGAAAGGCCGCGGCGACGACGTCGAGATCAACGACGTGACAGGAAATCTGACGCTCGACGGAGCCTACGTCGGCTCAACCGTGGTGCGCAAGGCCGGTGGCATCACGCACATTGTGGAGCCCTGGGCCGAACTGACAATCGCGCAGCTGACCGGACAGCTGGAAATGGACTCCGGCGATATTCATCTTTCCGACGCGGGCGGCGCCGCCCGCATCGGGACGCACAACAAGGACATCGAAATCGAAAATGTGGCCGGGCAGATCGACATTTCCAACTCCCACGGAGACGTGAAAGTCTCGTACCCGCAGCCACCGCGCGAAGCTCTCAACCTCACCAACGATTCCGGAGAGGTCGAGGTCACGCTGCCTTCGCGATCCAATTTTCAGATTTCGGCGCTTTCTCGCTCCGGCGAGGTGGAAAGCGATTTCAGCGGTCCGTCACTGCGCGCGACGGGCGAGGAACAAAACGGACGGCTGGAAGGGCAGGTCGGCGGCCAAGCCGGAATGCCCGGACCGAAAATTACGATTCTGAACAGTTACGGTACGATTTCGCTGCGCAAGTCCTCCTGAGCTCTCGCGCCGGCTATTTCTCCGAACCTCGCAGGCGATCGAGCGTCGAATAGAAATCCGGAAAAGAAACCGCAACGCATTCCGCGTCGAGTACCGCGGTATCGCCCTCGGCGCCCAGCGCTGCAACCGAGAGCGCCATGGCGATGCGGTGGTCGCCGTGCGGATCGACTTTCGCGCCGCGCAGTTTTCCGGCGGAGCGGCCTTCGACGCGCAAGCCATCGGGAAACTCCTCCACCTTCGCACCCATCCGGCGCAGGCCCTCGGCGAGCGCGGCGATGCGGTCGCTTTCCTTCACGCGCAACTCCTGCGCGTCGTGGATTTCGATTCCCTTCTCGGTGTACGGGCCGAGCGCGGCGAGCATCGGCAGCTCGTCGATCATCTCCGCCACTTTCGAGCCGGAGATTTCGCCGCCTTCCAGCGGAGCGTGCCGCACGGAAACGTCGCCGACCAGCTCGCCACTGCGCATCTGCACGGTGGCGATTCCTACCGGAGCGCCGATGGAGCTGAAAAAATCGAGGACGCGCGAGCGGGTGGGGTTGAGGCCGACGTTGTGGAGCAGCAGCGAGGAGCCGGGGAGCACCAGGGTCGCGCCGATCAGAAATACCGCGGTCGACAGGTCGCTCGGTACGGCGAGCTGGCGCGCGGTCAATTTCGGGCGTGGGCGGATGCTGACCGCGCCACGGGCGCCATCAAGCGTGGCGCCGAATTCACGCAGGGCCACTTCGGTGTGGTCACGCGTGGCGATCGATTCGCGGGCGGTGGTGATGCCCTCGGCGAAAAGCCCGGCGAGCAGCACGGCCGACTTCACCTGCGCGCTGGGCGTCGGTGGCGTGTAGTCAATCCCGCGAAGCTTCCCGCCACGGATTTCAAGCGGGGCGCGGTCACCGTCGGCGCTGCGGATTTCCGCGCCCATCTGCCGCAGTGGGTCGATCACTCGCCGCATGGGACGCTTGCGGAGCGAATCATCACCGGTGATCTTGGACGCGAACCGCTGTCCGGCCAGCACACCGGCGAGCATGCGCATGGTCGAGCCGGAGTTTTCGGCGTCCAGGGTGCGCTTCGGCTCGCGCAGGCCTGTCAATCCCTGGCCCGCGATCCGCAGGAGCCCGTTCGCCGAAGTCACCTCAATGCCGAGCCCACGCACGCATGCCAGCGTGCTCTGGCAGTCCGCAGCAGCGGCGTAATTGGATATCTCGCTGCGGCCCTCGGCCAGGGCGGCCAGGATCGCGTAGCGGTGCGATATGGACTTGTCGCCCGGCAGTTCGATGACACCCTCAATCGTCCCACCCGGTGAAACCACCTTCCTCGCCATAAACCAAGTCTAACATGCTCAGCGGGCGTGACTTGGCGGGCCTCCATTTTCTGGGATAGCCATTTCTTGACGAAAATGGCGATTCCTGTTAAAAAAGTGTGCTCGATATCTGAGCTTCTCGCACGTAAGGGCTTCCGTTCTGGGAGCTTTCCTCCGGGGGAAGGACGCCGTTGCTGAAAGCGATTTGTGGACTTGCGGGCATTGGCGAGCGCCCGGCGCGGCAGGCGGCGAAAGAGCGATTATCCCCCGATCGTTAGCCAGAGAAATCTCAACCGAACACACTGGATGGAGGAACTACTGATGCGCACTCGATTGCAGACCGCCGAACGGACGAGCGGACACGCGCTCGTATCGCGGCTGGCGAAATTCTTCGCGGCCGGAGCCGCGATGTTGGTCGCGCTGATGAGCGCCGGGGTGGCGCGCGCGCAGGAGAGCGCGGGTGGCGAGGCCAATTTGAAGCTCCCCGACCTTTCGCAGGTGAACTTCCTCGGAGTCGACGGCCACAAGCTGTTGATCTGGGGCATTTTGTTCTGCGTGTTTGGGCTGGCGTTCGGTATGACCATTTACATGCGGCTCAGGAATCTGCCGGTGCATCGCGCGATGCGGGAGATTTCCGAGCTGATTTACGAGACTTGCAAAACCTATCTGATCAATCAGGGAAAATTCTTGTTTTTGCTTTGGATATTTATTGCCGCGGTGATCGTGCTCTACTTCGGTGTGCTGCGTCACTACGAAGCGGCTCGCGTGACCATGATTTTGTTCTTCAGCGTCATCGGCATCCTGGGCAGCTACGGAGTGGCGTGGTTTGGAATTCGCGTGAACACGTTCGCGAACTCGCGGACGGCGTTTGCGAGCCTTCGCGGCAAACCGTACCCGATTTACCAGATTCCACTGCGCGCGGGCATGAGCATCGGAATGATGCTGATCAGCGTCGAGCTGCTGATGATGCTGATTATTCTTCTGTTCGTTCCGGGCGACTACGCGGGACCGTGCTTCATCGGTTTCGCCATCGGCGAATCGCTGGGTGCGGCGGCGCTGCGTATCGCGGGCGGTATTTTCACCAAGATTGCGGATATCGGCGCGGACCTGATGAAGATCGTCTTCAAGATCAAAGAAGACGACGCGCGCAACCCCGGCGTGATTGCCGACTGCACGGGCGACAACGCGGGCGATTCGGTGGGACCGAGCGCGGATGGATTCGAGACGTACGGCGTCACGGGCGTGGCCTTGATTACCTTCATTTTGCTCGGCGTATCAAACCCCGTGGTGCAGGTACAGCTGCTGGTCTGGATCTTCGTGATGCGCATCGCCATGCTGGTGGCCAGCGCCGTGGCATACTTCATTAACACCGCGATCGCCAAGGCCCGCTTCGGAAACGCGGATCACATGAATTACGAATCTCCGCTCACTTCGCTCGTGTGGATCACGTCGATCGTCTCCATCGGCATGACCTATCTGATTTCGTATTTCATTATTCCCAATCTCTCCGGAGACGACACGCAGTGGTGGAAGCTGGCGACGATCATCTCCTGCGGAACGCTCGCCGGAGCAATCATTCCGGAATTGGTAAAGGCGTTTACATCCACCGAATCGCGGCACGTTCGCGAAGTGGTGGCTTCGGCGCAAGAGGGCGGTGCATCACTGGGAATTCTGTCCGGCTTCGTGGCCGGCAATTTCTCGGCGTATTACCTCGGCCTCACGATGGTCATCCTCATGGCCATCGGCTACATCGTCAGCCTGGGCGGGTTGAGTGCCATGATGATCGCTGCACCGGTGTTCGCCTTCGGCTTGGTCGCGTTCGGCTTCCTGGGAATGGGACCGGTGACGATCGCGGTGGATTCCTACGGGCCCGTAACGGATAACGCTCAGTCGGTCTACGAGTTGTCTTTGATCGAACAGGTGCCAAACATTCAGCAGGAACTCAAGAGGGATTTCAACATCGATGTGAATTTTCAGCGCGCCAAGGAAATGCTGGAAGAAAATGATGGCGCGGGAAACACGTTCAAGGCTACCGCCAAGCCCGTGCTGATCGGCACGGCGGTCGTCGGCGCAACCACCATGATCTTTTCGATCATCATGGCGCTGACGAACGGTTTGACCACAAACGTCGAAAAGCTTTCGCTGGTGTACGCGCCGTTTGTTCTCGGCTTGATTTCCGGCGGGGCGATGATTTTCTGGTTCGTGGGCGCGTCGACGCAGGCGGTCACCACTGGCGCGCACCGCGCGGTTGAGTTCATCAAAGCCAACATCAAGCTCGAAGGCATCGACAAGGCCTCGGTCGAGGACAGTAAGAAAGTGGTCGCCATCTGCACGAAGTACGCGCAGATGGGAATGCTCAACATCTTCATCGCGGTATTTTTCGCCGCGCTGTCGTTCGCGTTCGTCGAACCTTTCTTCTTCATCGGATACCTGATCTCCATCGCGATCTTCGGGCTCTACGAAGCGATCTTCATGGCCAACGCGGGCGGCGCATGGGACAACGCGAAGAAAATCGTCGAAACCGAGCTCAAGCAGAAAGGCACGCCGCTGCACGACGCAACGGTGGTTGGCGATACGGTCGGCGATCCCTTCAAGGACACGTCGTCGGTGGCGCTAAATCCGGTCATCAAGTTCACCACGCTGTTCGGACTGCTGGCGGTCGAACTGGCGGTGGACCTCGCGTCCAAGAACGCCATGCTCACACACATACTCGCGGCGGTATTCTTCCTGATTTCGTTCTTCTTCGTCTACCGCTCGTTCTATGGAATGAGGATTAAGGCCGGCGAGTAATACGCGTTTGGTTTGTATCAGAATTCCTGCATGTGAAAGGGGAGGGCTTCGCCCTCCCTTTTCCTGTTTTCGGATGGAAATTACGTTTTCATGACGCCGAGGAACTGGCGCGGATCATTGTTGAAGCCGGGAAACACCGTTTTCAGGTTGCTGCCAGCCAGATGCTTGGTCATCACTTCGCTGAGGACGCTGCGATAGTCGGTCGTCACGGCGAGATCGCGGCCTTCATACAGCTGGCCGTCGCTCATTCCGGGCCAGCGCGAGTAGACCCGGCCGCCCCGGATGTCTCCGCCCATCAGAAACATGCAGTTGGCGTGCCCGTGATCGGTGCCGCGATTGCCGTTTTCGTGCGCGGTGCGGCCGAATTCGGACATGCTGACGAACACGACGTCCGACATGCGGTCGCCCATATCCTGATGAAACGCGGCGATTCCCTGCCCCAGATCGCGCAGCAGATTCGCGAGCTGCCCCTGCACGCCGCCTTCGTTCACGTGATGATCCCAACCACCGCTGTCGAGGAACGCAACTTCCAGGCCGAGGTCGGCTTTGAAAAGCTCAGCGATTTCCATCAGGCTCTTGCCGAAACGGCTGCTGGGATAGTCGGCACCGTTTTCCGGCTGGTAGGCGTCGGGATTGATTTTCTTGAGTTGGTCGATCGCTTCGAAAGTTTCCTGGCCCACGCCGCGCAAGGCCTGATCGACCGTCTGGGCATACATCGCCTCGAATCCGCCTTCGGTGGTCTGTTGGGGCCCGAACATCTTAAATTGCTTTAGATCGGGAATCGCCACCGCAGGCGCAGAACCTGCGAGCGTTCGCGGCAGATACGGGCCAAAGGCGACGGCGCGGAACGGCGACGCCTGGTCTTCGGGCATGGACTGCAGCGCGCGATTTAACCAGCCGTCTTCGGTCGATTTCACGCCAGGAGTACCGGACTCCATGAAATCCTGGGCGTCGAAATGCGAGCGCGAGGGATCGGGCGAGCCGACGGCCTGCACGACGGCAAGCTGGCGATTCTGGAACAGCGGATACAGCGGCTGCAGGCTCGGGTGCAGGCCGAAAAAGCCGTCGAGATCCAGTGCAGCATCACCGCCGCCGCGGCGCGGCTCAGGAATTGCGATGGTGGGGCGCAGGCGATAATAGTTCGGCTCGCCGAAGGGCACCACGACGTTGAGGCCGTCCATCGCACCGCGCTGGAACAGCACGACCATCTTCTTCTTGCCGGACCCGGTGGTGGCGGCGACGGCCCGCTGGAGGAACGATGGAAGCGACGCCATGCCCAACATGGCGATTCCGCCGTTTTTCAGAAAATATCGCCGTGAAATACTCATCGCGATTCTCCTTACCGCCGCTGGAACTCGGGAGTGCCGAGGACCAGTCCGGAAAGCAGCCCTTCGTTCACCTGCTTGACTGGGTCGTCGAGTTTGGCCTGCAAAACTTGAGGATCGCTCAAGCGACTCTCGAGCGTTTGCACCGTTTGCGGATCAACTTGTCCGCCCAGGAAAAGGTTGAGCGAGCGCGTCAGCGCAATTTCCGGATCTTTCGAGGCGCCGTCACCATACAGGGGGCTTAGATCCACGCTGGTTCCCGCGAGATGTCCGGAGGAAAACGTCAGCGCAAAATTTAGGCGGCTGAGCAGCGCACCGGTGTTTACCCAGGTCGCCGCTTGGTCGGAATAACCGGTCGGGGGCTGGCACAGGAAGAGCGGCTCACCCATGCGTCCCACCCATTGCGCAAGCGGCAAACTGACTTCCACGTCCGCATTGAGCGCACGGGCAGTGCTGACGACCAGTTCGAACGGGGTCTTCACCTTCGCGCGATAGGTCTGCTTCGACCAGAATTCCGGCGAGTAGATCATCACCTTCATCACGCTGCGAATGTCTCCGCCGCTCGATTCATATTCCTTCGCCATTCGATCGACCAGAGCAGCCGGCGGATTGTCTGCAACAAAATGCCGGGCGAGTTCGTTGGAAATAAAATGCGCTGTGTGCGGGTCGGCGGCCAGCATCTTCAGCGCTTCCTCGCCGTCCTTCTCGCCGCCGTAGTTGAACGTATGGCCCAGCACGACTTTCTTGCCCTCGGCGTGAAACTCGGGCTTGAAAACGAATTCCGGATCGCGGCGTGGCTCGCGGACCGTCCAGCCGGTCAAGCAGCGAGCCATCTGGATCACGTCGTCCTGCGTGTAACCGGTATCGACGCCCACGGTGTGGAGCTCCATCACCTCGCGGCCGTAATTTTCATTAAGGCCGCGATCCTGCTGTTGCCGGGCGGCGCCACCCTGCCCCTGCGCTCCAGCGGCTCCGGTGACCGGCCCCGGAAACGTTCCGGGCGTCGGCGGAAATCCGTCAGCAAACATGCCCTGATAGCGCGCGCGCCGCTGGGCGATTTCCTGCTGGTGCTGCCGGAAGGCGACCGGATCGACGCTCTGCCAGTTGTCCAGAAAAAAGAGCATCGCCGGGCTCTTGGCCGTGGCCGTCAGCAGATCCTGGAACTTACCTAGCGTGTGAGGACGAATCGTTTCGCGGACGTAGTCCGTAAGCATCCACTTATCCGCACCTTTGTTCGCGAACACATTGAAATGGTTGAACCAGAAATCTTCCAGGACCGCTTCGAGCTGGCGGTTGCTGTAGATCGCGCGATCGATTTTGGCCATCGACAGCTCGGCAATGATGCGATTGGGCCCGACCATTTTTTCCACTTGCTGCGCGGCCCGATCCATATTGTCGTTACCCGTGTCGGCCATTTGCGCCATCGCTTTGCGGCGCTTCCCGATCTGTTCCTGTTTGTACTCTTCTTTGGTCTCGCCTTCCTTCTTGGCGGCCTGCGCGGGGGGCGGATACTCCGAAAGCAGCTTGCCGGCGGACTGATTCAGCGTCGGATACTTGGCCAAGCGCCGCTCAAGCGCCGCATCGTCGATCGATTCAGGATGCAGCTGCTGGTCGATCCATTTTTCCAGGCCCGTCTGCCGAATGCGCTCAACGTCGCCTGGCTGTGGTCCATAGCTCAGACGATTCAAGGCGTGGAGAATCGCCTGATCCTCGGTGAGTTCCGTTATCGGGAGGTGGCCCTTGAATTTCGCATCCAGAGGAATAGGCGCGGGCGCAGCCATCGAGCCGAGGGCAGCGCGGTCGGGCTTGCCATCGCCCGATGGCTGCGCGGCAATCGCGAATGGGGCGGCCAGGCCCCCGGAAACGGCCGCAGCCAGAAACAGGGCGCCCGCCCAGTCCAGCCGTCGAGGGCTGACTTTGCGATTGAAACTTCGAGGTTTTCGAGCCCGAGCCATAGGTTCCTGCTCAGTGTAACCCCGCAGCCGGCCAAAAGTTGCTCAGTCGCACTGGCGGTTACTGGACGGTCGGACAGCCGCGGGCTGCCCAGCGCTAGGGAACGACGAGCGTGAGCTTGCCCGCGGACCTTCCTTCGGCTTCGCGTTCTTCGCGGGCCTCGGCGTTATACGCAGCGCCCAGCAGTACGATCATGGCGGCAAGGAACATCCAAATGAGCAGGCCGATGGCGGACGCGAGGCCGCGATACATCACGTCGTACGGCATCTTGCGGACGTACCAGCCGAACGAAACGTCCATCGCCCACCAGAGGATTGTGGCTACGGCGGCGCCCGGCAGAAGTTGGGCAACTCCGCGGTGACCCGGCCGTCCGATGCGGTAGAGCAGAACGAGAACGGCCATGGCCAGAACGAAAACGGCGACCGCGTAGCCGACCCACTCCACGTAGTGAGTAAAGTTCGGTGAGGCGGTTTTCTCGATCAACCACGCGCGCATCTGTTTTCCAAACACGGTGAGAATCACGACCGTGAGCATGGGCACGATCGTAAGACACAGCAGGCCGAGAGCGCGGGCCTGGCGGCGCCAATAGTCCTGTTCGATCAGATCGCCTTCAATCACGCGAAAACCCTCCATCAGGCCGGCCATCGTCTGTGTGCCGGCAAGGAGCGTGCCGCCCAGGCCCAGGGCGATCCAGCGGCCCGGATGCACCGCTCTGCGCACGAAGTATTCGGCGACCACCCGGGCGCTGCCCGGCGGAAGAATGGCCATCAGGCGGTTGGGGATTTCGCGGATCGCCTCGGGGAAAAAAGAAGTATTACCAAGCAGTCCGAGCGCGAGCAGCAGGAGCGGGAAAAACGCGAGGAACATGTTGAATGCGACGGCCTGACTCAACGTGACGCAATCCGGAAAGATCCGCCCGAAGGCTCGTATCAGATTGCGCAATACACGTTCTATCGCCATCGGCGGCGATTATACGGGAACTCCGCTGTTCCGAGCGCCTGTTTCGCGCGCTCGGTCGCGGTTTGGGCGACTCGACTGCGCTTGCCCGGCTGAGTTTCCGACTGTAAACTGCACTGCGACATGACGCCCCCTCCCAGATTGACCGGCAGCCGCACCGAAGAAGTCATCCGCAAACACAAGGAGTTCCTCTGGCCGGCGGTGACGAATTACTACCGCGAGCCTCTGGTGGCCGACCACGCCTCGATGCAATATCTGTGGGACATCGAAGGAAATAAGTACCTCGATTTCTTTGGCGGCATCCTGACGATCGGCGTGGGGCACGCGAATCCCAAGGTCACCTCGAAGATCAAGGCCCAGGTCGACAAGCTCCAGCATACCTCCACGCTGTTCCCGAACGAGGCGATCGTCGCGCTGGCCGAAAAGCTGGCACAGATCACCCCGGGTACCCTGCAGAAGAGCTTCTTCACGAGCTCGGGCACGGAAGCGAACGAAGCGGCGATCCTGCTGGCGCGGATGGCGGGGCATAGCTATGACGTCGTGGCTTTGCGGCACGCCTACGCCGGATCGTCTGCGCTGGCAAAAGGCGTGACCGGGCAGGCGCCATGGCGGAAATCGGGCGTGATCAGCGTCGGGATTGCGCACGCGGTGAACCCTTACTGCTACCGCTGCCCGCTCCATTTGACCTATCCGGAGTGCGGCGTGGCATGCGCGAACGACGTGGAAAATCTGATTCAGACCGGCACCAGCGGGACGATCGCCGCGTTTATCGCCGAGCCGATTCAAGGCGTGGGCGGATTCATCACGCCGCCGCCGGAATACTTCAAGATCGTTTATCGCATCGTGAAGAATTACGGCGGGCTCTGTATTTCCGACGAGGTGCAGACCGGTTTCGGCCGCACCGGCAAGAAATGGTTCGGCATCGAGCATTGGGAGGTGACTCCCGACATCATCACGTGCGCGAAGAGCATGGCGAACGGAGTTCCCGTCGGCGCGACGATCACCACGGCAGAGCTGGCGGACAAATTCCAGGGGCTGACCATCTCGACTTTCGGCGGCAATCCGGTTACGTCGGTCGCGGCGCGCGCCGTGATCGAGGTGATCGAAGAGGAAAACCTGCGCCAGAATACGTACGAGGTGGGCGGCTACTTGCACGAGAAACTGGAATTTCTGAAGGAAAAATACCCGCTGATCGGCGACGTTCGCGGACTGGGAATGATGCAAGGGCTCGAGCTGGTCCGGGACCGGGAAAGCAAGGAACCGGCACCGGTGGAAACCACGGAGCTGATGGAGCGGGCGCGGGCCAACGGCTTGCTCATCGGTAAGGGCGGGCTCTACGGCAATGTGATCCGCTTGGCCCCTCCGATGAATATCTCCAAGGCCGACGTGGACGAAGGCATGCGCATGCTGGATAAGTCCTTCAGCGAGATCGTCGGGCGCTGACCGGTTCGAGCGCCGACGGAGACGCCGGCGTAGTTTTTCTCGGGAGACAATTTGGCGGGACTTTTCGATCGCGAGATCTTTCTGGACATTGAAACTCTGCGCCTGGCCCATGAAGTCCAGGGCGGCTGGTCGAATATTCGACATTTCGGCATCGCCGTCGCGGTCACCTGGGACAAGGAGAGTGGTTTCAGACGCTGGTTCGAGCCGGACGCAAAACGGCTTCTCGGAGAACTCGAGAATTTCACACGCGTTGTCACTTTCAACGGCAACCGATTCGATCTCGAAGTCCTGCGCGCGTATGGTCCAGTCGATGGCGTCCGCCGCCTTTCGTTCGATGTGCTGGAAGAGCTGCACAAATTGCTGGGCCATCGCGTGAAACTCGACCAACTGGCCAAAGACACGCTCGGAAAATCGAAGACCGGCGACGGGGTCGAGGCGGTTGGCTGGTGGCGGTCAGGTGACAAGGATCGCGTGGCGGCGTACTGTGAGCAGGATGTCGCGATTCTGCGCGACGTCGTCGAGCACGGCCGCGCCAAAGGCTATGTGATCGTGGCAACCAGGCAGGTGACGGTGAGATGGGAATAGCCCGCGGCGGCGAGTACGGGGCCCTCTGCTGATGTATTCTTCTGAGTGATGAAATTTCTCTCACGCATTTGGGGCCGCCACGACGCGCGCCATCCAGCGCGGAGCAGTGCGCGCCGCGGCCTGCACCCGGCGGCTCCTGTCGCTTTTCGACTTACCGCGATTGTGTCGCTTGCCCTCACGCTCGGGGGGCTTGGGGTGCGCGATGCCGCGACAGCGGCGGCTCAAGACAGTGGCGCGCAAATTCACTGGAAGCCTGTCGAACAGGCGCAGCTCCGGCTTGACGACAAAACTCCTCTGAAATGGAGCGTGTACCAGCCTGACAAGAAAAAAGACAAAAAGCTCGCCTCCGAACTGATTCTGGTTTTGCTAGGCCACCGCTATCTCATGCTGGACACGAAAGCGCGCCGGGTGTACGTCGTGCCCCTGACTGAACTGCACGCGCAGGGCGAGGACTTTGACAGCGGTGACCTGGCGCATCCGAATAACGCGATTCCGAGTACGGATTGGACGCAGCGCGACGTCGGTCCCGCGGAACTCTACCGGCTCACCCTCGGCGACTACAACCGTGTGATGGAAGTTTCGCTGCCCCATCCACCCGACTTGCGCGCGTTCTACTGACCGGCTGCATTTCCGACCGGCTTTGCCTTCACGCCGCGCACAAGAAACCATGCCAGCGTGCCCGTCATGCCGAGCCAGCCGATCACCCTTACCGTGTGCCCGATTTGCGTATCGTGATCGAGCACTCCGAGCTTGCCGAACAAGTATGCCCAGTCGTGAATCACGTTGTCGCTGTCGCCGACCGTGAGCAGGGGCAACTCCTGCGCCCGAGCGTCGGCCATATACGTCGCAATGGGCAGAAATTGCTCGAAGAAAAAAAACATGCAGAATGCAGTGCCGGGAATTTGCCGTTGAAAAATGAAAAACGCCGCCAGCATCAACGGGACTGCCAGTTGCAGGATCGTGCCCCCGGCCACCGCCAGGAATTCGCCGAAAAATCGGAACAGCAGATGGCCGCCTTCGTGAATCGGCACGAAAACCAGATCGATCATGAGCATCGGACCCGATCCGCGCGCGGCCTGATAGAGGAAGAGCAAATAAAATGCGACGCCGATGGCCAGAATCGCGCGGTGGACCGGGCGCCAGTCACCTTCGAGCGGTTCCAGGAATGGAAAGCGCTCCGTCCACCATTCCGGCAAGTTCATCGCGGGGACTTTATCATGCGCCCCCCCGCGCCTCAGCGATGAAAAACGTCCGCCACCCAGGGAATGCCAACGAGCCCACTCTGGACCTTGATTTCGGCGATGTCGCCACGGCCGAAAGTGTCGAAGTTCACGCGGTCGACGGGAATGCGCTCGATGCGATGCCCCGCGCGCCACGAAGTGACCACCAGGCGCCGGCTTGGCAGCGCGCCGCCCATGGAAAACTTCCCCTCCACGCGGGCGGAGTGCATTTGCGCGGGAGCCCGGTCGAGCGCTCCGTTGGTCCAAATCATGAAGGCCAGAATCCAGGTGACCGGAACGAGCCCGAAGTAAATGCGCTTCAGCGCTTCGACTTCCAGGTGGCGTAGCGCCCGGCGCTCGACGAGTATCGCCAGACCCAAGGTGAGGAAAAAAAGCACGCCGATGAAAATGAGAATTCCGTCAAGCTCCAGGGGTGGGTAATGAGTCGCAGCGGCCACAGCTGCCAATGCCCCCAGCACGAAAATCGCGGTGCGATTCAGGAGGGTTTTCCGGAGCGCGAACTCGGCCGCGGCTGAATTTAAGCCGCAGGACTTGCACACGTCCGCGTCGCGATCGGCTCCGCAATTCAGGCAGCGAGTCATTTTAGGGAGCGCACGCTCGCGGGAGGGCTGGCCAAGCAGACCATATTTTCATCGCGTCCGGTTGAAAGCAGCTGGCAATCTATTTCCTGGGCGCTGCGGACGGCCTGATCGTAATTCGACCCGGTCGCCGTGGCGCAATGCGATCCACTCTTGAACTGCACGCAGACCTCGTATCTCTCCTGGGTCTGCTGCATGGTCGAATACGCGAGCACCCCGACCAGCGCGACCGCACCGACACTGACGATCCAGCGAACGTGATTTTTTTTTGTGGCCACGAAATTTCAACCGGTCTCACGAGCCGCGCTGACCCGCGCGGCCATTTCGCCGGGTTTCGAGCGCCTCAAGAGCTCGTCGCGCAGCTGTTTCTTCAGATGCGTCGCGAGTCCTTCAAGTTTAGCAATCTGATTCAAATCGCCAAGGGTCAATTGCAGTAAGAAGCTCTCGACGGCCGCAGCAGGCGTCTGGGGGTTGCGAACCAGCGCGAGCCGGACATTGTACAGAGAAGACCATTTCGGATGCCGGGCCACGGCGGCCACGACGCGCTCCCCCACTCCGGCTTTCGCCAGCACCTTCAGCACCTGGCTTTCGGTAAGGAACGCATTCGCGAGAGCCAGCTGGATTGCCTGAGCATGTCCTTCGGCGAGAAGCGCTCCCGTGACACGCGCGGGGCCGCGGCGGGCGAGCGTTAGTTTCTCGCCAATCGCCAGATGTGGCACGCGCGTCAGGATCACCTCCTCGGCCACGCGGCGAATATCGGCCGGCGCCGAGGGCAACAGGCTGAGCCGCACAAGATCGAAAAGAAAAAGTTGGCGGACGGCCGCGAGCGCGAGACGTTTCGGTGTTTGCGGGTGCTGCGCCAGGCGCAGTCGCACCGCTTCGCTCGACCTCCACCTCCCTTCCTCTGCGATGGCGGCTATCAACGCCACGGGCAGATCGAGGCGTTCCAGCATGAGGACGACATGAGGTTCCTCGAGGCCCGGATTTTTAAGCAGCCCGCGCAAGACTTCCTCGCCGGCTCCGTGCAACAGCGACTTGAGTTCCTCTGCCGTCGCCGATCGTGCACGCTCGACGTCGGATTCGGGATCAGGCCGCATGGCCCTCGGCGCTGGCCTGCCGTACCGCAAGGCGGACGGCGGCCTCAGCGGGCGAAGTTTTCAGGGTGACTTTCGTGACCCGCGGAATTTGCCTCTTCAGCTCCGCGTCCATCGCGGAATCGAAAAACTTTGACCGGCCGGAGGCGCCACCGACCTTGGCAATTGGCACGTCGCGGTCACGCCATCCGAACTCGGCGGCCACCGAGACAGCCAGTCCGGCCAACGACGCGGCGGCGGACGCCAGAATTTCGTGGGAAATAGCGTCTCCCTCCGCGGCGAGCTCCGCGACGAGAGGGAACATTTTCGGAAATACCGAGTCGGCGTTTTTCGAGATCTGCTCGCCCAGCTGATCCCAGTTGCGAGCCTGATGAAACTCGAAGATGCGGCCGGAAAGCAAGGTCGCCGGCCCGCGATGCTCCTCCGCCAGGGCCACGGCCTCGACGGCGCGACGCCCGATATCGAACGCGCTGCCCTCGTCGCTGAACCAGGGGCCGCGCCCGCCGGCGCGCGCGGTTTTCCCGCTCGCATCGCGCCCGCATGCGGCCGAGCCGGTCCCGATGAGCAGAATGATTCCCTCGGAGGCGCCGAATGCGGCCTCCAGAGCCAGCTCGAGATCCGTGGTTACCTGGACTTGCGCGTTCGGATAGCCACGCTCGAAAAATGTCTTCACGCGCCGCGCCACACCGGATCGTCCGGCACCGCCCAGGCCGGCGCAGATTCCCCGAATATCGCGCGAGGTGATCTTTTCGTGTTTCAGGACCGCGTCCGCCGCTTCGCTGAGCGAAAACCAGGCCCGCGTGTAACCCGCGCGCACCGGATTCGACGGTCCGCCCTTGGAGTTTGCAAGGATCCGGCCGTCGGAATCGGCGAGCACGCATTCCGTCTTCGTGCCGCCGCCATCAAAGCCGAGGAAGTATTTGGCATCGGCCGCGACGATCTTTTCGGGCATCGATTTCCTTTGGATTGCTTGACAGTCTCGGAACAGAGCGGTTAGCATCCCGCGACCTGCCGGTCCCCGCCCGATGCAAATTGGCGATCTCGACCTCGCGATTATCGTTCTTTATCTCGCCAGCATCACCCTATTCGGCATTTATTTCCGCCGCGGCCAGCAAAGCCTGCGTGACTATTTTCTGGGCGGCCGCACGGCCCCCTGGTGGGCGATCGCCTGCTCAATCGTCGCCACGGAAACATCGACACTGACGATCATCGGCACGCCCGCCATCGCCTTCGCGGGCAATCTCGCCTTTCTGCAACTCGTTTTCGGTTATGTCCTGGCGCGGGCAATCCTGTGCGTAGTGCTCATCCCTCAGTATTTCCAGGGAGAATTTTACACGGCTTACCAGCTTCTCGAAAAGCGTTTTGGCACGCGCATGAAATCGGCGGCGGCGCTTGTGTTTATGGGCACGCGCGCGCTAGCCGAAGGTGTGCGTATCTCAGCGATCGGGAAAGTCGTCAGTGTGGCATTCGGCACGGGCGAGCGATGGTCGATCGCGATCGTCGCCGCTCTCACGCTGGTTTACACGTTCGAGGGCGGCATGAGCGCAGTCATTTGGACCGACGTCGTGCAACTGACGCTCTACCTCAGCGGTTCGGTCGCCGCGTTCCTGCTGTTGCTCCACAAGATTCCCGGCGGCTGGCACGATGTGACGCAGGCCGCTGCGGCGGCAGGTGGCAAACTCCGCATTTTCGATTTTGGGTTCAGTTTGACAAAGAGCTACACATTCTGGTCTGGACTCATCGGTGGAACTTTTCTCACGATGGCCAGCCACGGGACAGACCAGACCATGGTGCAACGGTTGCTCGCAGCACGCAACGAGGGCGACAGCAAAAAGGCGCTCCTTGCCAGCGGCGTGATCGTCTTCGCGCAATTCGCGCTGTTCCTTGTACTCGGAGTGATGCTGTTCGTTTTCGCTCAGCAGCACGCAGGGCTGCCCGTGCCGGCGGACACGGATCGCATTTTCCCCGAGTTCGTCGTGCGCGAAATGCCGGTGGGCCTTGCCGGCCTGGTACTCGCCTCGATTTTCGCCGTCGCAATGTCCAACGCCAGCGGTTCGCTGAACTCGCTCGCGTCGTCGAGCATCATCGACCTCGGGCGGTGGGGCCCTAAAGGCGCCACGATCGCAAGCGCAGCCGACGTAGCCACCCTGGAGAAGCGCCAGCTCGGCCGCTCCCGGCGAATGACGCTGGCATGGGGCGTCGTGCTCGGCTTGCTCGGACTGGTCCGCTGGTGCGGCGTGCTCGAAGCCGGCCTAACGATCGCGTCGATCACCTACGGCGGCCTGCTGGGAGTCTTCCTGCTCGGCAGTTGGAACCGCCGTGCAAACGAAACCGGCGCGCTAACCGGCTTCGTCGTCGGCATCGCAACCATGATCGCGGTCCGGTTCTACACGCCCCTGGCCTTCACCTGGTACGTCCTCACCGGCACGGTGATCAGCTTCGCGGTCGGCTCCCTCGCGAGCCTAGCGACGTCGCGCCAGCCCTAGCCCGCACCGGAGTCGCCTGTCCTTCCGTACAGGTTCGCCTTTCGTAAATCACTCAGCCCGTTATGTTGGACGCGGACGTCGAAGGCGGAAACAATGGAATCAGCACCATGATCATCCCTCTGTCCCACGAAAATCAGCGCGGCCGCCGCTGGCCGTGGATCACCATCGGCCTGATCATTCTGAACGCGATCATCTTCCTCTCGACCAACGGGACCATGGAGCAACAGATGGCGGAAACCGGCCAGGTCGAGCTGCGCATCCTCGTCCTCAGCGCGCAATATCCCGATGCCCGGCTGACGCCCGCGGCAAGAGATCTGATTGCCGCCATCAGGCTCCAATATCCTACCCAGTACCACCAGCTTGTCGCCAAATTCCAGGACGAAGCCGACCGGGCCGCCCCGGCCGGAGAAGGCGTTCGGCGCATGTCTCCGCTTCAGGCGGATGCTGAAATGGCACAGTTGTGCGCGCAGCTTTCCGAGGTTCAACGAACCTCGATCGCCTGGAAGTACGCCTTTCATCCTGTCGATGCAAAGCCGTGGAGCTATATCACCGCCAGTTTCCTGCACGGCGGATGGCTCCACCTTATTTTCAACATGTGGTTCCTCTGGCTCGCGGGCACAATCTTGGAGGATCTGTGGGGCCGAATCGTCTATCCGATCTTTTATCTGGTGGCGGGCGCGCTGGCCTGGGCCGTGCACGGCGTGGTCTTCCCGCACAGCCTGATCCCCGCGCTGGGCGCTTCGGGCGCGATCGCCGGTCTCATGGGCGCGTTTCTGGCCCGGTTCCCGAGGACTAAAATCCGCCTCGGCTGGTGGGTCTTCATCCGCCTGTTCAAATTCAACGTTCCGGCCTACGTCATTTTGCCGTTGTGGCTGGCGATTCAGGTTTTCTGGGGGGTGCTCTTCCGTTCGATGGGCGCCGAGGGAGGAATCGCTTACTGGGCGCACATTGGCGGCTTTGCGTTCGGCGGGCTCGGTGCAGTGTTGCTGCGCGCCACGGGGATCGAACAGTCTGCCGACCGGGCCATCGAAGCGAAAGTCAGCTGGAGCGCCGATCCGCGCATCGTCCGCGCCACGGAAGCCCTGGGCGAAAATAACCCGGCCGGTGCGATCTTCGCATTGCGCGAGCTCGTGAAGGAAAAACCGGATTCGGTCGACGGCTGGGAGCTTCTGCTCACCGCTCAGCACCAGAAGCATGAGATCGAGGGCGAGAAGGAAACGCTCGCTGCGATCATTCGACTGCGCTGCGCATCCGGAGATCTGGAAGACGCATGGCAAAGCTACGCCGAGTACAAAAACCTGGGAGGTGCCAAGCTTCCGCGCGGGGTTTGGCTCGAAATTTGCCGCCATCTGGAACACGAGCTTCGTTGGGACGTCGCCGCCGAGGAATACGAAAATCTCGCGGACGCCAACGCCGGCGAACGCGCCGGAGTTACAGCGCTGGTCTCGGCCGGGCGCATCTACGCGGAACATCTCTTCAAACCCGAACGCGCCGAACAGCTCCTGAAGGAAGCGGCCGCCTCACCTGCGCCGCACTCCGATCTGGATCGATCGATCCAGGAGGGGTTGAGGCTGTGCACCGCAGCTCTCTACAAGCCGGGCGCCTACGGGCGCTAGCGTTTCCGCTCTGCCAACGGGAATTGTGGGAATCTCAAACCGCGTGGAACGACGCCGGGGGGAAAAACGGAAACAGCTCCGGGTGGATCAAGTGCGCCAGCAGCGCCACCCCATCGGCCAATCTCGGCCCGGGACGCGAAAAATAGGCATTTGCGTCGGCTGCATAGACGCGGCGATTGCGCAGGGCAGCCAGATGGCGCCAGCTCTCGGGAAACGGCACCGCCTCACACTCGACGGCGGCGCGCTTGGTGTTGTATCCACACGGCATCACTACGATGAGCTCGGCCCCCGACTGCGCGACCTCCGCCTCGGTCACCTTGAACGACGGCTCGCGCGAAATCCCCAGCACGTCCTCGCCGCCGGCGTGCGCGACCATTTCCGGCACCCAATGCCCGCCTACGAAGTAAGGCTCGAGCCATTCCAGGCACAGCACGCGCGGCCGCGACTTCGCACGCGAAGCAAGTGCCGCGATATCGGCCACGCGCTGTGTCAGGGCGCTGGCGAGCGCCTCGGCTTCCCGCTGATGGCCTGTCGCCTCGCCTACTTTGCGCACGTCGTCCCAAACCTCGCCAAGAGAGCGCGGAGTGAGCGACAGCACTTGCGGCGGCCGGCGGAATCGAGTCAGGGCCGTCGCCAGATCGTCGGGAGACGCGGCGCACACGTGGCACAAATCCTGCGTCAGAATCAAATCGGGCGCGAGCGAGCTCAGCATTTCGGCGTCCACCGCGTAGATGCTTTCGCCCCGCTGGATGATTTCGGTGACCTGGCGGTCGATTTCAGACGGCGGGGCGTGGGGATCGATCCGTGTGCGCAGCAGCGAAGGTTTCAATGCCGCTTCCGCGGGAAAATCGCACTCGTGGCTGACGCCGATAATTGAATCGCCCAGCCCGATCGCGTAGGCAATCTCAGTCGCCGACGGTAGCAGCGAACAGATACGCATCGAACTCCTCCATGCCGCTCGATAAAATGACGCTGCCCTCGGACGGCTCAGGCCGCATCCGCTGCCGCCGATTGCGGCAGGAGATCGGCGAACACGAATCCGTCGCGCTCCACAACTTCCCCGCCGACAACCGGAATCGGCCGCCGAAACATCGGCCCCGCGCTCACACATGTGTGAAACTCGCCGTTCTCACCGCAAGGATCGATGCTTGCCGGCAGCGCGCGTAGCAGTTCTGCGTCAAATCGGCGCCCGGCAAATGACCGGTCCAGTTTCCGCGGATCGACGCAAGTCAGATGCGCGTACAGCCCGCCGGCGATCATCTCTTCGGCCAGCCGCCTCGTATCTTTTCCCCAAAGCGGAAAAACCGGCGTCATCCCGCAGCCACCCAGCTGGGTCTCGCGATACGCACGAATATCCTCGAGGAATAGATCACCGAAGACAACGTAATACACGCCTTCGGCCCGCGCTCGCTCCATCGCTTCGCTCATCGCCTGTTCATACACCTGGTTCGGACACGGCGACGGGATCGGAACCTTTACCAGCGGCAGCCCCGCTTCGACCGCCTGCATTTCAAGCAGGCTCTCGCGAACAGCATGCATCGCGACCCGCTGAAACGTGCGGTTCACGGTGGTCAGTAGCGCCACCACGTCCACTTCACCCGATTGCCTCACCGTCTCGAGCGACCACGCGCTGTCCTTGCCGCTGCTCCAGGCAAGCCAGGCCTTCCGACGCTTGGTTGCGGTCAAGTGGCTCATCGCAGCTAATGATACAGGAGATACTTTTCGCGCATCGTGCGGAACTTATCCACGTCGGCGGCCCAGCCGGAGACGATGTCGGCCGGGGCATCACCGCGCTCGAGGCGGTCGAGGGTCGATTGCGAGCCGAGCAGCTCGATCGTCTTCTCGATCTGAAATTGATCGGGGTACAGGCGATAGAGCACCGCGGCGATTTCAAGGCCCATGCGCATCGAGTCGAGTCTGTCGCGGTTTGTGATGGCGAGCGTCACGCCTTGGCAGGCTTGGCCGTGGTAGATGTCGCTCCGGGGCGTGAATCGCGCAGGGGCGAAGCGAATCCCCGGGATCTGACGACGGGCGAGCGCCGCGGCGAATTCGTCGGCGTGTATCCATGGCGCGCCCAAGATTTCAAAGGGAGTGTCGGTCCCGCGCCCGACGGAAACGCTTCCGGCCTGCAAGACTTCGATGCCCGGATACAGGAACGTTTCGTTCAATGTGCGCAGGTTCGGCGAAGGCCGAACCCACGCCAATCCTGTCTGGTCGTATGTCTCGCTCCGCCGCCAACCGAGCATCGCCTCCACGTGCAAATCAGCGCCGATTTTGTTTTCGACGTTGAACATCTGCGCCAGTTCGCCCATCGTCATCCCATAGCGGGCCGGCATCGAAAAATAGCCGGTGAACGACGTGTGATCCGCATCGGGCATCGGCCCCTCAATCGCTTCCCCGCCCAGGGGATCGGGTCGGTCGAAGACAAAAAAACGGATGTGATGCTTCGCAGCCGCCTCCATGCAGTACGCCATGGTCGTCACATAGGTGTAGAACCGTACACCCGCGTCCTGGATATCGAACACCAAGACGTCGATACCGCTCAGCATGTCATCGGTCGGCCGGCGGGTCTCGGTGTACAGGCTGCGGATTCTCAAGCCCGTTTTTTCGTCGGTTGAGTCCGCAACAGGCGCATTCGCCAAGCCGTCGATTCCATGCTCCGGACTGAAAATTGCCACCAGCTTCACGCCTTTGCGTGCGGCCAACACGTCGATCGTTCGCCGCCCCGCCGAGTCCACCCCGGTCTGATTGGTGATCAAGCCGACACGATTTCCGGCAAACGGTTCGGCGGGATATTTCTCGTAGACGTCTACACCGGTCAGCACACCACCCTGCCTGATGCCGGCTTGGGGCCGTTGTGCGCGCGCCGAAGCCCGGTTCGACGTTGTCGGCATCGGCCAGATGACCAGCGCCGCGAGCGCCACAAGCCCGACTTGAGAACGGAAACGATACATTGATCGAGACACTCGATTGTGCCCCACAGAACCGCGTGCTATATAAAATGCGGGATGCAGGCGTCCACGCAAAGAGCCCAAAGCCGATCGTATGCCTAAGGTTGGGCCTTCGACGGCCGCGCTGCTGCTCGCCGCGATATTCTCGCTCATGACCCCATCGGCTCGCTCACAAAAAAAGCCCGTACCGAAATCGCGCCCGGCCGCTACCGATACCTGGGTCGGGCAAACCCTCAAGAAAATGACCCTGCGCGAGAAGCTCGGGCAAATGCTAGTGGTCACGTTCTTCGGCGTTTTCGATTCCGCCGAAAGTCCCGAATACAAAGAGGTGCTGCATCAGGTCGAGGACAATCATGTCGGCGGACTCATCGTCGTCACCGATCGCGGGCCGCTGGGGCTCGAGCGCAGCCAGGTCTATCCCACCGCGGTAATCACCAACGAATTGCAGCGCCACGCGAAGATTCCGCTGATCGTGGGCGCCGATTTCGAAGCGGGCACGGGCATGCGCATCGACGAAGGCACATCGTTCCCCTCCGCGATGGCCATTGCCGCCACCGGAGATCCGAAACTCGCCTACGAAGCCGGGAAATTTACGGCGCTCGAGGCGCGTGCCGCCGGCGTGCAATGGATTTTCGCGCCCGACGCGGACGTCAACAACAATCCGGACAATCCGATCATCAACATTCGCTCGTTCGGCGAGGATCCCACCAGCGTCGCCGAATATGTGGGTCAGTTCGTTCGCGGCGTGCAGGACAATGGCGCGCTCGCGACTGCAAAACATTTCCCCGGACACGGGAACGTCGGCGTCGATTCACATATTGCGCTGCCCGTCGTTCCCGGAACCCGCGCGGACCTTGAAAGAACCGAACTCGTTCCTTTTCGCGCCGCCATCGCCGCAGGCGTAGGCTCCATCATGCCGGGCCACCTCGCCGTGCCGGCGCTCGAAGCAGATCCCGAGCTCCCGGCCACGCTGTCACACAATATCCTCACCGGCCTGCTGCGCGGCGACATGAAATTTCGCGGCTTGGTGGTCACGGACGCGCTCGATATGGGCGGCGTCACGGCGAAGTACGCTCCCGGAGAAGCCGCCGTACGATCTGTCGAGGCGGGCACCGATGTACTGCTCATGTCCCCGGCGCCCGACGCCGCCATCGCCGGACTCGAAGCCGCCGTACAATCGGGCCGCCTCTCCGAAAAACGGATCGACGAATCGGTGCGCCGGATCCTCGACGCAAAAGCGCGCCTCGGCTTGAACAAGAACCGCTCTGTGGACGTCGCCAGGCTCAATGAAAAATTCGGCCGCCCCACATACGAGACGGCCGCCCAAGACATCGCCGACCGCGGCGTCACCCTGCTGCGCGATACTCCGTGGCTTCTTCCACTGGATGCCACGAAGCCGTTGCGTGTCCTGATGATCGCGATCTCATCGGATCCCGATCCCAACCCCGGTGAAACGCTCGAGCCCGAAATCCGCCCGCGCGTCGATTCTCTCAAAGTTCTGCGCGCGGACACGCAATACGCGCCGGTCAGCAATCTTACGCTGCCGCCGCCCGATTCCTATGACGTCGCGATCTGTGCTCTTTTCGTGCGCGTCACGGACCGCAAAGGAAGCGTCGGTCTGCCGGACGATCAGCGCGCCTTCGTCAACGAGCTGGTCGCCACCAGCAAGCCGACCGTGATCGTGTCTTTCGGCAACCCGTATTTGATCGAGCGTTTCCCGGACGCGAAAACGTGGGTCGCCGAATTCTCGACGAACGATGTCTCGCAGCGCGCCGTAGCCCGCGCCATTTTCGGCCAGACCGCCATCGGCGGAAAAATCCCGGTCTCCGTGCCCGGCACGGTGCAGCGGGGCGACGGTCTTCCCGTCGCAGCTCATCCGATGACGCTCGAACGCGCCCCCGCGGCCATGATCGAACACCTGCGACCGGCGTATGCGTTGCTCGATAAAGCGGCGGCGGACGGCGCGTTTCCCGGCGGGGTACTCGCGGTCGGCTGGAACGGCCAACTCGCCCTCCATCCGTTCGGCAAGCTCGAGCTGACGGGCCAGGCCTTCGATGTCGACGAAGACTCGATGTACGATGTCGCCTCGCTTACCAAACCTATCGTGACGACGACCGCCGCAATGTTACTGGTCCAGCAGGGTCGCCTCGATCTCGATCGCCCGATCGAAAACTATCTGCCCGATTTCGCTGCCGCCGCAAAATCCGATCCCGATCCCGACTGGCGCGCTCGTGTCACTCCACGTATGTTGCTCCTGCACGATTCCGGCCTCCCCGACCACCGGGAATTTTTCAAAACTGCCAGGACTCACGATGCCGTCCTCGCCGATGTGCTTGCCGAACCTCTCGCGAGTGAGCCCGGTACGAAAATCGTCTACTCCGACCTCGGCTTCATCCTGCTCGGTGAAATCATCCAGCGCCTCACGGGTGACACGCTCGACGCGTTCGCGAAGAACGAAATCTTCGATGCCATCGGAATGGATCGTTCCATGTTTAATCCGCCGCGCAAGCTGCGCGAAGACATCGCGCCCACGGAAAAGGATACGATCCTTCGCAAACGCCTCCTCTGGGGCGAAGTGCACGATGAAAACGCCTGGGCCATGGGCGGCGTTGCCGGGCACGCGGGTCTGTTCTCCACCGCCGGCGATATCGCCGCTTTCGCGCAAATGATGCTCAACGGCGGAATCTACGGCCACGAACGCCTGCTCAACCGATCGACGATCCAGCAATTCACCGCGCACCACACCATCGGCAATTCCATCAGGACACTGGGCTGGGATGTACCCGAACAAGACTCGTCCTCAGGCCACTATTTTTCGCCGTCGAGCTACGGACATTTGGGCTTTACGGGTACCTCGGTTTGGATCGATCCGGAGCGCAAGATGTTCGTGATCCTGCTCACCAACCGCGTCAATCCTAGTCGCGCCAACGAGAAAATAAAGCAGGTGCGGCCGGCGCTGCATGATGCCGTGATGCAGGGCCTGGGACTCGCTACGTCCCAGCCCACCGCCGCCCGATAACTCCCTCGGCACACGGTTCATCGTAATCCCGCAGCGGCCCGCCGCCGCGCGTGCCCTGCCGTTATAATCTTGAAGGGTTGGGTGCGCCCTTTGAAACCTGCAAGGACAGAGCAACGCAACCCGCGATCGCGCGGCCTGGACCGGAAATCAAGCCTGGCGATCGTCGAGGCGCTGAACCGGGAGGATACCGGCGTCGCTCCGGCTGTTCGCAAGGTGCTCCCGCAAATCGCGCGGGCCGTTGACGCCATCGCGAAGTCGCTGCGCGCGGGCGGGACGCTGTTCTACGTAGGTGCGGGAACCAGTGGCCGGCTGGCGGTACTGGACGCGGCGGAGTGCCCGCCGACGTTTGGCACGCCGGCACGGATGGTCCGGGCACTGATTGCCGGGGGCCAGCGAGCTCTGCGTCACGCTGTGGAAGGCGCGGAAGATTCAGTGGCGAACGGCGCGGCCGATTTGCGCCGGGCGGGGCTGAGGCGCGGAGATGTGGTAGTGGGCGTCGCGGCGAGCGGCGGAACTCCTTATGTGCTGGGCGCGCTTGCGTTTGCCCGCCGACGGGGTGCCCTCACCGTGGGCGTGACGTCAAATCCCCGATCGCTTCTAGCGTGCAAGGCGCGAATTTCAATCGCGCCCGACACGGGACCGGAGGCGATTTCGGGCTCGACACGCCTCAAGGCTGGCACGGCGCAAAAGATGGTGCTGAACATGCTTTCTACAGCCGCGATGGTGCGGCTCGGCAGGGTGTATGGAAACTGGATGGTTCACGTGGCGCTGACAAATCAGAAGTTGCGGGCCAGAGGCGCGCGGATGCTGCAGGAAGCCGCAGGAGTCAGCCCGTCGGTTGCAGAACACGCATTGCGTCAGACCAACCACAATCTGCCCGCGGCACTGGTGATGCTGAAAACCGGCGCGAGCTTTTCGGAGGCGCGCCACAGCCTCGCGGCTTCAGGCGGCGACGTGCGGCAGGCGCTCCGAGCGGTGCAAAGTCATCTCAACGCGAAGGGCCGGAAATAGGACATGGACCGATTCAAGATACACGGTGGGCGGAAACTTGAAGGCGAAGTCCGGATCAGCGGTGCCAAGAACGCGGCGCTACCGGCCATGGCGGCGTCGCTGCTCACCGCCGATGCCGTACATCTGAAAAATATCCCGCACGTGCGTGACATCATCACCATGGCGAAGCTGCTGGCGCATATGCGTTGCAAGGTTGAAAGCCCGGATATTCCGCCGAGTGAATTCATCATTCGAGCGGAAACCATTTCGCACGCCGAAGCGCCGTATGACCTAGTGAAAACTATGCGTGCCTCGGTTCTGACGCTTGGCCCGCTGGTCGCGCGATTCGGCTATGCCCGCGTTTCCCTGCCTGGCGGCTGCTCCATCGGCGCGCGGCCCATCGACCTCCACATCCAGGCTCTCGAAAAGCTCGGCGCTTCGATCACCGTCGATCACGGCTATGTGGAAGCGAAAGCGGACCGGCTCCGCGGCACTCGATTCCGCTTCCCGAAGATTACCGTTACCGGCACGGAGAACATTCTAACCGCCGCGGTTCTGGCCGCAGGCGAAACCGTCCTTGAAAACTGCGCGCTCGAACCCGAGATTCCCGATCTGGCTGAACTGCTGATCAAGATGGGTGCGAAAATCGAAGGCCACGGCACGCCCACGATTCGCGTCGAAGGCGTTGACAAACTTCATGGCGCGACTCACACGATCATTCCGGACCGCATCGAAGCGGGCACGTTTCTAGTTGCCGGAGCGATCACGGGCGGCGAGTTGCTGCTCACGCATTGCGAGCCGCATCACCTGGGCGCGATCATCGTGAAAATGAAAGAGTGCGGCGTCGAAATCAAGTGCGATGGGACGATGGGGCTACGCGTGCGCGCCGCGAAAAAACTCGTCGCCGCCGATGTCGACACCGAGGAATATCCCGGTTTCGCCACGGACATGCAGGCACAGTTTATGGCGCTGGCCACCCAGGCGCACGGCTCGTCCCACATCCGCGAGACGATCTTTGAGAATCGCTACCTGCACGCCAGCGAAATGAAGCGCATGGGCGCCAACATCTCGATCGACGGCAATACCGCCATTGTGACCGGCCCCACGCCGCTCAGCGGGGCACCCGTGACGGCCTCCGATTTGCGCGCCAGCGCAGGCCTCGTGCTCGCGGCCCTCGTTGCCGACAACACCACGGTGATCGACCGCGTCTACCACATCGACCGCGGCTACGAGCAGATCGAGCTCAAGCTCCGCAAGCTCGGCGCCCGTATTGAACGCCTCACCGGCCGCGACGAATAATCCTTACCCCTCGCCCCCCAAAAAAAAGGAGGCGATTTCTCGCCTCCCGGGAACCTGGTTGACGGCTTTGCTCGCCCGTTTCGGCGCGCCCCAGCTAGCCCGCCACTTCGCCTTTGGCAACCTTGTCACGCTGGTCGCGCAGCACGGCTTTGCGGCTCAGGCGAATCTTGTTGCCTTCGATCGCCAGGACTTTCACCAACACCTGATCGCCTTCCTTGAGCTCGTCGCGAACCGCACGGATGCGCGCTTCGGCGATTTCGCTGATGTGGAGCAGGCCGTCGGTGCCCGGAAAAATTTCGACGAAGGCGCCGAACTCCGCTATGCGCACCACGGTGCCGAGATAGGTCTTGCCGATCTCGGCGGTCGCGGTGACGTCGCGGATCATTCGCAGCGCATCTTCGGCCGCCTTGCCGTTACTGGCGAAGACGTGCACCTTACCGTCGTCCATGACATCGATCTTCACGCCTGTGGCTTCGACGATCGAGCGGATCTTCTTGCCCCCCGGCCCGATCAGGTCGCGAATCTTGTCCGTGGGGATCGAGAGCATGTGCAGGTGCGGCGCATAGACGGAGATTTCAGGCTTCCCACTGGAAATCGTCTTCTCCATGATGTCGAGAATTTCCAGCCGGGCCTTTTTCGCCTGCGCCAGCGCTTCGCGCATCATGCTGATACTGACGCCGCCCACCTTGATGTCCATCTGCAGCGCGGTAATTCCCTGCCGCGTGCCGGCGACTTTGAAGTCCATGTCGCCGTAATGATCCTCCGCGCCCGCGATGTCGGTGAGGATCGCATACTTCTCTCCCTCCACGACCAATCCCATCGCGATACCCGCGCAGGGAGCCTTGAGCGGCACGCCGGCGTCCATGAGTGAAAGAGAGCCGCCGCACACCGTGGCCATCGAGGATGATCCGTTCGATTCCAGGATGTCGGAGACCACGCGCATGGCGTACGGGAAGTCGGCTTCCGTCGGCAGCAGGTTCGCCAGGGCACGCTCAGCGAGCGCACCGTGGCCGATCTCGCGCCGTCCCGCGCCGCGCAGGAATTTCACTTCACCGACCGAGAACGGCGGGAAGTTATAGTGCAGCATGAAGCGTTTGAACACGTCCTGCTCGAAAAGCAGATCCAGCCGCTGCTTGTCTTCCTTGGTTCCCAGCGTCGTCGTGGCCAGCGCCTGCGTTTCACCGCGGGTGAAAAGCGCCGAGCCGTGCACGCGCGGCAGAACTCCGATTTCGCAGCTAATCGGGCGAACCTGGTCGAACGCACGGCCATCGGGACGCCGCCGCCGAACCAACATATCGTCGCGGAAAATGCGCTCGCGCAGCCGCTCAAACGCGCGGTACGCCAGCTTGTGCCTCTCTTCGTCGTCCTCCGGCAGGGCGGCCATGATTTCGGCCTTCACCGCGTCAACCAGCGCGTAACTTTCAAGCTTCGGGTGCTTTTCGGTATCGAGCGCGTCGCGCAGCCGGTCGGTATATTTGGCGGCGATCTCCCGGTAGAGAGTCTCATCGAACGCCGGCGGCTTCACCTCCAGCTTCTTGATACCCACTCGTGCGCCGAGGTCCCTGATCGCCGCGACGATCTTCTTGATCTCGCCATGCCCAAATTGCAGCGCGTCGGCGACCGTATCTTCGGAAACCTCGAGCGCGCCTGATTCGACCATTACGATCGCGTCGTTCGATCCGGCGATGATCAGGTTCATCTGGCTGACTTTTTGCTCCGCAATCGTCGGATTGCAAACGAACTTGCCCTCCAGCATGCCCACGCGCACGCAGGCGATCGGATTGCTGAAAGGAATCTTCGAGACATACAGCGCAGCGGATGCCGCCGTCACAGCCACGACGTCCGGATCGTTGTCGCTATCGGCCGAAAGCACCATGGCGATAATCTGCGTTTCGGTGGCCCAGCCCTCGGGAAAAAGCGGCCGCAAGGGGCGGTCCGTAAGCCGCGAAGTCAAAATCTCGCGCTCGGAGGGACGCCCTTCGCGCTTGAAAAACCCGCCCGGGATTTTCCCCGCAGCGTAGGTGTACTCGCGGTAATCAACGGTCAGCGGAAGAAAATCCTTCTCGGTCGCCTTGTTGTCCATGCACGCGGTGGCCAGCACTACGGAATCCCCATAGCGCGCCACAATCGAGCCATGTGCCTGTCGCGCCATTTTTCCGGTTTCCAGCGTCAGCTTGCGTCCGCCCAGATCCACACTCACTTGTTCAAACATCCAGCACATCCTTCTGTCCCGGATCACCGGGAACGTTCGTCAGATACGAGAGCAGCACTCTCGGGAATTCATTGCAGCGTGAAGACGGAGAAACGCCCCGTGGGCGCAACCGCCCGCAGGGTTAGCTTGCAAGGGACCTCGCGCACCGCGACCCTCGCGGCCTGTACGCAGGCCGACAGCTCAACATTTTGCGGTGGAGAATCATGCGGCCGGAGCGGCCGCTCGAGGAATCCGCGCTATTTACGCAAACTAAGTCGTGCCACAATCTCGCGATACCGATCTGGGTCTCGCCGGTTCAGATAGTCCAGCAGCCTGCGACGCTTGTTGACCATCATGATCAACCCGCGGCGCGAAGCGTGATCTTTTGCGTGGGACTGGAGGTGGGTCGTGAGGTAGTTGATTCGCTCGCTCAGCAGCGCGATCTGCACTTCCGGCGATCCGGTGTCTTTCGTGTGAACCCGGTACATCTCGATTACACCGGCTTTGGCTTCCATCAACTGAACCTCCCTCTGAAACGCCGTGCCCCTGCTCTATGCTCTTCGCTCTTCAACCAGAAAATGCTAGCACAGAGGCCTTGGGCCGCAAAGCAAAAATACAGGATTCACCTGAGCCCCGGCGGCCTCCGTCGTGGCGCTACTTTCGGTTGCGCACAAGCGACAGAAACTCGTCGCGCGTCTGCTTGTTTTCGCGGAACACGCCCAGCATCGCGCTGGTCACCGCCTCGGAACGCTGCTTTTCCACGCCGCGCATCACCATGCATAGATGCCGCGCTTCCACAATCACGCCCACGCCCTGCGGATTCAGCTGGTCGGAAATCGTCTGTGCGATCTGGCTCGTCAACCGTTCCTGGATCTGGAGCCGCCGCGCGTACATGTTCACCAGGCGGGCCACCTTGCTGAGGCCCACCACTTTCTTGTTGGGGATGTAAGCGACGTGACATCTGCCGAAAAACGGCAGCATGTGGTGCTCGCACAAGCTGTAGAACTCGATGTCTTTCACGACGACCATCTCGTCGTAGGTTACGCTGAACATCGCGCCGTTCAGCAGCTTCTCCGGATCCTGCTTGTAGCCACTGGTCAGAAAGCGCAGCGCTTTCTCAAACCGCTCCGGCGTCCGCAGCAGTCCCTCGCGCTCCGGGTTCTCGCCCACCTGCACCAGAATTTCGCGCACGAGGTCTGCCATCCTCTCGGCACCTTCCGTTTCCGGAATCTCAATTCTCGTCGTCTTGCTCACGGTTGTTGTCCTTTGTTGAGCTTGTCGCATCCCCTACGGCTGTTCCCGACCTGCCGTCGCATCGAACTCGAAGCTGTTGTTGTTCGTTTCCTCCACTCGCACCCGCTCGACCTTCGCCGCCGGAAACGGCTTCAGGCGGCGATAGATCTCGCGGCAAATGTTTTCCGCCGTCGGCACCACTTCTGCGAACGGAGCCACTTCTTCGTTCAGATATCTATGATCGAACGCGTCGATCACTTCGCGCTCCACATATGGGTCGAGTTCGCCTAGATTCGCGACCATCCCCGTCGCCGGATCGACCGCGCCGGTGACGGTCACTTCCATCACGTAGTTGTGACCGTGTCCGTAGGGATTGCTGCATTTCCCGTAGATGCGCGCGTTTTCGGCTTCGCTGAAAATCCGCCGGTGCAGCCGATGCGATGCCGCAAAACGGTAACGTCGCGTGAGCGAAAGTTTCAGAGCCGGCGTCACGTGCGCGCTCCGTTGGATTCCGCCGCCGTGCAGTCGGCGTACAGATCGGGCGATTCGTAGAGCCGCACGCGATCGAGCTTGCCTCGCGTGATCCTCGGCTCCAGCAGATTCCAGATTACCGCCGCGATGTTCTCGCACGTGGGGATCTGGCCCGCCAGCTCCGGCACCTCAAAATTCAAATGACGGTGATCCATCCGGTCGCCCACTTCGCGCTGCAAAATGTCCTTCAGATCCTTCAGATCCAGCACCATCCCCGTCGCCGGATCCGGCTCGCCCGCGACGGTGACTTCCAGCACGTAGTTGTGCCCGTGTCCGTGCTTGTTCGCGCATTTGCCGAACACGCGGCGGTTCTCCGCCTCGGAAAAAGTCGGATTGTGATAGAAATGCGCCGCCGAAAACTCGATTTTGCGGGTCACTCGGATCATGGTGTTCTCGCCGCATACTTGCGGCCTTTCCAGGCGACACGGCCGCGCGTGGTCTGCCACCAGGATTCCAAGAGCGCGACGCTGTAGAGCACCGCGCCCAGCTCGAAGTATTCGATGTAGGCGACCGGATAGAGATTCCGGTAGAGTGCAGCCGCATACGTGACGTGGCGCCCTACCACCATTCCGGCAAACACGCACACCAGCGCGGCCACCAACGAATGCCGCGCGCCCGCCATATACAGCGACCCGGCGAGCAGCAGTCCTATTTCCGCGAACGGAAACACTTCGGTGAACTCCAGGAGCAACGATCCGGAATTTCCGCCCGCCAGGGGATACAGGTTCTTGGTCCAGCCTTGCCACATCGCCCCAAACGACCGGTACATCCTGGTCCGCACCACCCCGATCGGTGCCGTAAAATAGATCCCCTGCCCGAGCTTTTTCACCTGGCGCGCCAGCGCTACATCCTCCAGGATTTCGCGCGCCACCGCGGCATGTCCGCCGGCAGCCTGGTAGGCATCGCGCAGCACCAGCACGAATTGCCCGTTCGCCGCCGCATCGGGCCGCCGAGGATCGTTCACGCGAGCGTAGGAAAACTTCGCCGCTAGGCGGCAATAGACGAACGGGATCAGTGCCCGCTCCCACCACATAGCCATTTCCTGCTCGGGCGAATAGGAAACCAAGACCGCGTCGTGATCGACAGCATCCATCAGCGCGCGCCGCGTCGAACCCGGATAATGAAACGTGTCCGCGTCCGTAAAAAGCAACCAATCACCCTCTGCGGCGGCCGCGCCGACAGCGACCGCGTGGTTCTTCCCCACCCAGCCCTCCGGCAGCGGTCCGGCGTCCAGCACTTTGAGCTTCGGATATCGGTTCGCAAGCCCCGCGAGGATCGCGCCGGTCTGGTCCGTCGAGCCGTCGTTCACCACGATCACTTCCGAAACCTCGAGCTGCACCGTCACCGATTTCACGGCACGCGCAATCGAAGCTTCTTCATTGCGAGCGGGAATGATTACAGAAACCACGGTTTTTGCGATCCGATCCGCCGGGGGAGCTGCTAGACTAGTTCGATCTCGTCGGCGACAGTTACCGTATACGGTCTATTATAGGGCGCTTGGACGGCGGATTGAAACGCAAACTGAAAACGGCCCTGGTTCTGGCATTCATCGCGGGACTTCTGATACTTTTCGCGCGGCCCGACTATCGCCAGGGCGAGCCCAGCCTGCGCGGGCGCACGCCTCAGGATTTTTCTCTCTCGCTGGATGGCCGGCCCGCGAAACTTTCCGACCTGCGCGGCAAAGTGGTGCTTCTGAATTTCTGGGCCTCGTGGTGCCAGCCGTGCGTCGAAGAAGCGCCTTCGCTGAATCTGCTTCAGCGGCGCATCGCTCCGCTCGGCGGCACGGTGCTCGGCGTGAACGTCGGCATCGACGACGGGCAGGACACCTACGACAAATTCCTGTCGGACTACAAAATCGATTTCCCCACTTACTTCGACGCGACGAAGAAGCTCGCAGCCTCCTACGGCACCACAGCGTATCCGGAAACTTACGTCATCGACCGCAAAGGGCGCCTCGACCGCAAAATCGTAGGCCCGCAGGACTGGACCAGCCCCGAAATGATGGCGTATCTGGATTCCCTGCTGAATCAGAATTAGCCGCGCCGGTGTCGCGCCGGCGTTTTTCTGGGGTATGGCCTGAGCGCGCTGGTCTCGTTGCGGTTCACAACACGCGGCAGGGACTCCTCGCGTCACTCGTATCGCAGCGCCTCAACCGGATCCAGTTTCGCCGCCCGCATGGCCGGCACGAACCCGCTCAAAATTCCCACAATCACCAGCACAATCACCGACGCCATCAAAATCCCCCACGAAACATGCATCTGAATGTCCACGCGTCCCGACGTATCCTCGTACGCCGGCCCCAGGAACGGCAGCGATCCAATCAGCGCCCCCATCCCCAGTGAAAGCACCACGCCAATCGCCCCGCCGGCCAGTGTAATCGCCAGCGCCTCGGTCAAAAACTGCACACGGATGTGCCGCCGCCGTGCCCCCAGCGCCCGCCGCAAACCAATCTCGCGGATCCGCTCGTTCACGGTAACCAACATGATGTTCATCACGCCCACGCCGCCGATCCCCAGCGTCAGCATCCCCACAAACAGCAGCACAAACTCCAGTCCGTACGAAATTCCCCAAATAATCGGCCGAAATTCGGCCATGCTGTCCATCAAGATCGCCCGCTTGTCGGTCGGCGAAAAATGCTGGCGCTGCGCGATCACCCCCAGGATCTGTGCCTGGGTCTGCTTGTCGAATTCGCCCGACACCGGCTCGACCACCAGCACGCTCGCTGATTTCGTGTCCCACAAATCGCCCGCGGTCGAATACGGAATCCACGCCGAGCGGTCGTCGTCCGTGAAATAACTGCTCTGCTGGAATTTGCGGTCCATCGCGCCGACCACGGTGAACCGCTCGCCCTGGATCGTCACCGGTTCGCCCACTGCCGGCAAGCCCGCAAACAGCTTTTTCTTGAGCTGCGCGCCCAAGAACACCACGCGCCTCCGGTTGACCACGTCGTCGGAATCCAGCCAGCGCCCCTCGACCGGCACTTCGTTTCGCATTTCGCCATACTGCTCGCAGACACCGCGGACTGCCGTGCTCGTCGAACGTTCCTCATGCGCGAGAGCCACGAATTTCACGGTTTCCGGGCAAACGTGCTTCGCGAGCGTGGCCGTCGCGCGCAATGCGTCGATGTCTGCCTGCTCCAGCCGTACCTTTTGTCCCGCGCGCTCGCCTCCGGCCTGCTCCGCCGTCGTTCCCGGCCAGCAAATGATCACGTCATGCCCGAAAGAATCGAACGTGTACATCAGCACGCGCCGGAATCCCGACCCGTACGCCAGCAGCATCGTCACCGCCACGATGCCCCACACGATTCCTGTCATCGTCAAGCAGCTGCGGACCGGCTGGCGCCGCATCGAGCTCCACGCCTGCCGCAGAATTTCCTCGAACACCCTGCTACCCTCCCGCCTCGAAACGCAGCGCCTCGATCGGATCCACGGCCGCCGCCCGACTCGCCGGGTACAGCGCCGACGTCACGGCGATCGCCGACAGCAGCGCGAGCGCCAGCACGCCCGACTGCCACGTCGGCAGCAAACCCGCAAACACCTGCGGCATCGGGAGCAAATCCACGAGCGCGCAGAATCCGTAAGCGATTCCCATCCCGATGCCACCGCTCAGGAAAGCGATGATGATCGTCTCGGCGAAAAACTGGCTCAAAATCGACCGTCGCGTCGCGCCCAGCGCCTTCCGCACGCCGATCTCTCTCGTCCGCTCGCGCACCGCGACAAGCATCACGTTCATCACGCCCAGCCCGCCCAGAAAGAGCGTCACAATCCCCACCGCGCCGGTGAAATACTCGATGCCGTCCATAATCATCGAATTCGCCTGCGCGTTCTTGATCGTGTCCCACACGAAGATCGCATCCGGGTCCTTTGGATCAAAGCCGTGCAACACTCCCAATGCCGCCAGCGCCTCGCGCTCGCAATCCTTGTGCAACGCGAGCGATTTCGGCACCACCAGCAAATGGTCGATGGTGTGGGGCGGCGCAGGCGCTTGATTCGGAAAATCGCGCACTACGGCACTATACGGAATGAATAGCTTGCGGATGTCGGGACCGTCGTAGGATGAATTCTGGTCTTTGGCCATCATCACGCCGATCACGGCGTACGGAATGTCGCCGAGCCAGACCGTCTCGCCAATCGCTTCGCGGCTGCCGAACAACTGCTTCTTCGTGTCGCTGCCAAGAAAGGCCACCCGATTCACGTTCGCGACATCCTCGTCGTTATAAAATCGCCCGTCGCCCACTTCGAGGCTGCGCACTTCGGCAAACGGGGGCAGCGATCCCGAGACCTCCAGGTTTCCGCTGTTGTACCGGCTCCGCAATTGCACCTGGTTCCCGATTTCCGGCAGCGCGTAACGGCACGCCGGAGACTGGGCGTCGACCGCCAGATAATCGTCCTCCGTGATGTGGATGTCGCGCCCCGCGCGCAATCCGCCGGCCTGCATGCTGGTCCGGCCCGAAAAGAAAATCATGATGTCCTTGCCGAACGATTCGTTATTCCGTTTCAGCCCCTCGCGCAATCCTTCCGTCGCCGCCACCATCAGCGTGATTGAAATAATTCCCCAGGTAATCCCGAACATGGTGAGAAAAGTCCGCAGCTTATGCGCCCAAAGAGTCGCAACGGTATCCTTAAAGAGGTCTTTAAAGTTCATCGAAGTCGGGCCGACGCCCCGCCGGTGCTTTTCTAAACAGGTTTGCGACGGGTGGCCATGGGCCGTCGCGACACACGGCTTACTGCAAAATCACCTTCTGCCCCTGATTCAAACCCGAGAGAACTTCCGCCTTAACTCCGTTCGTAATCCCCAGCTTCACCGCCAGCTTCGTCCGGCCATCCGGCCCCTTCCGATCGGCAATCTCCACGGCCGCATTCTTGTCCTTATCGAAAATCACCGCGCCTTCGGGAATCAGCAGCACATTCTTTTTCTCTTCCAGGATAATTTCCGCATTCGCGCTCATGTTCGCGCGCAACTCGCCTCCGGGATTCTGGATCGATACGCGCACCTCAAATGTCGTCACGTTGTCCTTTTCCTGCCCGAGCGGCGCGATCTTGGTCACCTTGCCCTGAAACGTCTTGTCCTTGAATGACTCGACCACAATCCGCGCCGGCTGCCCCCAGTAGACTTTTCCCACGTCGGCCTCGTCCACTTTTCCCAGTACGTAGACTTCGCTCGTGTCGCCCAGCGTCATCACCAGCGTCGCGGTCGAGCCCAGCACCAGGATGGAACTGACCGCGTCGCCCACCTCCACGTCCTTCGAGAGCACCACACCGTCCATCGGGCTGGTGATCGTCGAGTAGCGTAGATTTTCTTCCGCGTCGTCCAGGGCGGCCTTGGCCTGCGCTACCTGCGCCTTCGATTGGGCTACCTGCGCCTTGCTGACCTGGACTTCCCGAATGGCCGAGGATTGATGATTTAAACCAAGCTGATAGTTCTTTTCCGAATCCTGCATCACGTTGAGCGCGATGAGTCCTTGTTTATAGAGATCGTGCGCCCGGTCGACGTCCGCCTTCAGGTAGGGCACATCGGGTCCTTCCGCGTCCACGACGTTTTTCTGATACGTCGCCTCCGCCGCCAACTGCGCCGCCTGCGCCGCCTCCAGATTCGCGCGCCCGGCCGCCACGTTCGCCTCGAGCTGCTCCTTATCCAGCTCCGCGAGCACCTGCCCTTCTTTCACTTTGTCGCCCGCATCCAGATAGATTTTTTCGACGATTCCGCTGGCCTTGGATTTCACTTCGACTTTCGTGAGGGGTTCGATTTTGCCGGTAGCGACCACCGAACGGGCGATATCGCCGTGCTCGGCAGGTACCAGCTTGTCGGGATCGATCAGGTGCGAAGGACGCAGGGCCGCCGTCGCAATCACCACAATCGCGACCAGTCCCCCGGTCACACTACCCAGAATGATCCAACGCCTGCGCCTGTTCCGGCCGTTCCTGCCATTACCGCCGCTCGTGCCCACGGACGCCCCCGGGTGATGCCGTATTCGACGTTCGGGAGATAGATACGTAAGCCCCCACGCAAATGTTCCCTGCCTCCCGGGCGCCGGCAACCATGGGCTGCCGCGCAGGGTTGTTTGCTGGCCCTTTCCTCTCTTTCCGCTCGGGGGCGGCGGTGTCTGCGGTCATGTCAGACACTGCCAATGTCCGGCCGATCGGCGACGTGTCTGGCACCGACCGTAGGATCCCTCGAATCTTGCGAGGATGCTTTGACATCCACTCCATAATGGAAACCATGGAACGCGACCCGGTCTGCGGCATGGCAGTGGATCCGGCGCGCGCCGCCTCAACGGCGGACCACGCCGGAAATACCTACTGTTTCTGCAGCAAGGCCTGCGCCGCAAAATTCCAGGCCGCACCCGATCGATACCTGGGCGCGAGAGGTGCCATCGAGCCGCACGCGCCTCGCGGTAGTGCCATGCATCCGAACGACGCGCCCGCACCCGGAATCGCACGCGCCAGGCCGAAGCAGCTCGTCTTGAAAGCCGTGGCTTACACCTGCCCGATGCATCCAGAAATAGTTCGCCCCGGCCCCGGCGCGTGCCCGGTCTGCGGCATGGCACTGGAACCGCGCACGGCCGTCGCGGAGGAGGGCCCAAACGAAGAGCTCCTCTCCATGACACGCCGCTTCTGGATCAGCGTCGCGCTGGCCATACCCGTCGTCGCGCTCGGCATGCCCGAAGTCATTCCGGGCCAGCCGCTGCAAGGTATTCTCACGATGCATACGGTCGGCATCGTTCAGTTCGCACTGGCGACGCCCGTGGTGCTCTGGGCGGGGTGGCCGTTCTTCGAGCGTGCGTGGATGTCGCTCGTCCATCGCAGCCTCAACATGTTCACACTGATCGGTCTCGGCACCGGCACGGCATATGTCTACAGCAGCGTTGCGGTCGCCGCGCCGGGTGTGTTTCCTGCCACGTTTCAGACGGCCGATGGCGCCGTACCGGTTTATTTTGAAGCGGCCGCCACGATCACGGCACTGGTGCTGCTCGGCCAGGTACTCGAGCTGCGCGCGCGCAGCCGTACCTCCCAGGCGATCCGTTCCCTGCTCCGGCTCTCGCCGAAAACCGCTCGATTGATTCGCGCGGACAGCACTGAAATCGACGTACCCGTCGAACACATCGCGGTTGGCGACGTTTTGCGCGTTCGCCCCGGCGAAAGAATTCCCGTCGACGGCGCCGTAAAGGACGGGTCGAGCTCGGTCGACGAATCGCTCCTCACCGGCGAGCCAATCCCCGTCGAGAAAACCGGCGGCGCTCGCGTCACCGGCGGCACGGTGAATGGAACGGGCACGCTCGTGATGCGCGCCGAGCGCGTCGGTGCTGAAACGCGGCTCGCCCAGATCGTTCAGATGGTCAGCGAAGCGCAGCGCAGTCGCGCGCCCGTGCAGCAGCTTGCCGATCGCGTCTCAGCCTATTTCGTTCCAGCCGTCGTTGTGATCGCGGTGCTGACGTTCGCCGCGTGGTCGGTCTACGGTCCCGCTCCTCGAATGGCGCACGCGCTGCTGAACGCCGTCGCCGTACTCATCATTGCGTGCCCCTGCGCGCTCGGCCTCGCGACGCCAATGGCGATCCTGGTCGGCGCGGGCCGCGGCGCGCTTGCCGGCGTGCTCGTCAAAAACGCTGAAGCGCTCGAAATCCTCGAGAAGACCGATACGCTGGTCGTGGACAAAACCGGGACACTCACCGAAGGGCGGCCGCGCGTCGTCTCCCTCGTTCCCGCGCCTGGATTCAGCGAGGCGCAGCTTCTCCAAATCGCGGCCTCCCTTGAACGCGCCAGCGAACATCCCCTAGCCGGTGCGATTTTGAACGCCGCGAACGACCGTTCGATCCTGCCGGGTGACATTGCTGATTTCCAGTCGTGTACGGGAAGGGGTGTGACCGGAAAAGTCGATGGCCGCAGCGCCGCGCTCGGAAACCGAGCACTGTTCGCCGAATCCGGGATCTCCATCGCTGCTCTCGAGGGGCGCGCAACGGCGCTCGAAGCGGAAGGCCAAACCGTCGTATTCGTCCGGTCGGAGAACACGTTGGCAGGTTTAATCGGTGTCACCGATCCGGTGAAGCCGGACGCGGCCGCTGCGATCGCACGCCTGCACGGCGACAAAGTCCGGATCGTGATGCTGACCGGGGACACGAGGGCCACCGCAGAAGCCGTCGCTCGCAAGCTCGCCATCGACGAAGTGATCGCTGGAGTGCTCCCCGATCAAAAGGAGGAGATCGTTCGGAAGCTGCAAGCCGAAGGACGAATCGTCGCGATGGCCGGCGACGGAGTGAACGACGCTCCGGCGCTCGCGCAAGCCGACGTCGGCATCGCCATGGGCACGGGAACAGACGTCGCGATCGAAAGCGCCGGCATCACGCTGCTCGGCGGAGATCTGCGCGGCATCGCGCGCGCCCGCACGCTCAGCCGCGCGACGATGCGGAACGTCCGGCAGAACCTGGCGTTCGCGTTCTTCTACAACTGCATCGGCATTCCGGTCGCTGCGGGCGTGTTGTATCCGTTCTTCGGCCTGTTGCTCAGCCCGATTCTGGCGAGCGCCGCCATGACGTTCAGCTCGGTCTCGGTAATCGCCAACGCTCTGCGGCTGCGTGCCGCGAAGCTCTAAGGGCAGGCGGCCCCGAGGGAGGTGCGCAGCGGCGTGAATCCCGCGTGACGCGGATGCTATAATGCGGCCATGACATTCATGACCGTGACCTACGAACTGCAGGACGCCCTGAAGGCCGAGCAGTTCCGGGCGCTCGGCCAGTTTGCCAATACCTACGGCTTGCAGCGGTTCCGCTTCGACGAAAAGACCAACCGGCTGCACTTCGATTACGACGCTTCGCGCCTTCGCGAGTCCGTGGTCGAGCACGTGCTTCGCGAAGCGAGAATCCCGGTGCTTCGGCGCGTTGTGGACAACTGACCGCGGTATTCACTCCGGACAGAGATTTGAAAGGAGTATTTCCTTGCCGTTGTACGAATACAAATGCGTGAAGTGCGGGCATCGCTTCGAGAAGATCGAGAGCTTGGGTGCCTCGGAAACGAAGAAATGCCCGAAATGCGGCGCGCGCGCCGAGCGCATGGCGTCAGCTCCCGCGATTCAGTTCAAGGGTTCGGGCTGGTATGTAAC
>JBAVUW010000114.1:0-6128 GCA_049696975.1 Candidatus Acidiferrales bacterium
CGTTCGCGTCCGGCCGCGGCGCACGCCGTTGGCGCACGCACGCCGGCACCCAGGCGAACCGCGTCGCCCGGGCAGGGATCCTCCGTGCACTTCAATGTCGCAACGAACTCGTTTGAATCGAGCAATGGCACTCCGGTGTCGTTCGAACAGCTTCTGAATCCGGTTCCGGGACTCGGTTTCGACTACCACCATCTTTCCGTGATCAATCAGGATCTGGGAATCAAGGCGCTGATCGACCCGGCCACGGAATGGAAAATCGCCGAGGCTCGCCGCGTTCTGCACGGCTCGCGTTTCTCCGGCCCCGGTTTCTATATCTTCGATGGCGGTTCGTACTATCCGGTTTCCGATGATTCCTCCGACGCCACGGTCCAGACTGCCGACTCCGATCCATCCGCGCAACAGCAGCCGCAGGTGATCGTCGTGCAAGCGCCGCCGTCGCAGCAGGCCGACGAGAATTCCTCGACCCCGGAACCGTTCGAAGAACCGATTCCCGACGTCGGCCAGTTCACTCTGGTTCTGCGAAACGGCCGCCAGCTCGAGGCCGTGGCGTTCAGCCACGTGAATGACGAAATCATCTACATCACCACCGACGGCAGCCGCCGTTCGTTCCCGGCGACCGATCTGAATTCCGACGCGACGGTCCAGATCAACGTCGAGCGCGGCACACCGCTGCAACTCCCTCTCTAGTGCGGCCTTGCGCGGCCCCCGCCGGACGAATAAACGATCACCGCCCCTACAACGGCGAACACCGCCGCGTACAGAAATCCAGCCGCCGGGTTTACGGCGGACCAGAGCGTGCCGACCACCACACTCGAAAACAAGTCCCCGATTCCGTTCACCGTGGCCAGCACCCCGAAACCCGTGCCGCGCAGTTCGCCCGGAAGCAGCTCCGCCGCCAGGGATTTCTCAAGCGACTGCTCGAACGCGTGGTGAATGCCGGCGAGTCCGAACAGGACGGCCAGCGCCAGGATTTTCGGCGGCGCGAAAATAAACGCCCCATAGCTCACAGCGCCGACCACGTATCCCATCGCCAGCACCCCGCGCTTTCCGATCCGATCGCCGAGCGCTCCGGCCGGATAGGACGCAGCGGCATCCACGAAATTATGAAACGTGTACAGCCCGATCGAAATGGCCGCGGCCCGCGCCAGGCCCCATTGCGGGGCGAGGATCTGGGTCGCCCGCAGGATCAGCAGCGTCGGCGCGAAATCGCCGATCCCGTGCGTGAACACTCCCGCAAGGTAGGGCCAATACGTCCGGGGCAGTCGCGCGAATCGCTCGGAGATTTTCGCGGGTGCCGCACCTCCCTGCCCCGCCGGTTTCTTGCTGGACGGAACCAGGAAGGCAAACGCGAGCGCGGCCATCAGTCCGGGCAGGAAACTCCATCTCAGCACGCCTCGTAATCCCAGAGTACCCAGCAGCGCCGCGGCGCACAGCGGCCCGAGCACGGCGCCGACGGTATCCATCGCGCGTTCGAATCCAAATGCGCGGCCCATCTGCCCCGGAGCCACGGATTCCGCCAGCAGCGTATCGCGCGAAGGTCCGCGGCTGCCGCGGCCCATCCATCCCAGTGCGCGCAGCAGCAGCAGCATCGGCCAGCTTTGCGCGAAGGCGTATGCGCCGGTGGTGATGGACGTCGCTAAGTAGCCGACGACTCCGGTTGGCTTCCTGAATCGCGGATGATCGGCGATCCATCCGCCCGCAAGCTTCGCGAAGCTGGAGAGGCCGTCGGAGACTCCCTCGATCACGCCCAGCGCCGCAGCCGGTGCGCCCAGGCTCGCGAGAAACGCCGGCAAAATCGAAGTCGCGGCCTCATGTCCCCAATCGGAAAGAAGGCTGGCCAGGCCGACGCCGAGCACGCCGCGCGTGAGCCAACTCTTGCCTGTTCGATCCGATGCGTTCCTCTCGATCACGCGGCCTCGCCGCCAGTCTTACCCACGTTCCGCGTTCGGTCAATACGGCGAACCGCCCGCCGATGTAGAATCTCGCGGATGAGAGCGGTCGTTCAACGCGTCGCGCGCGCCCGAGTCCTGGTCGACGGCCGGGTGACGGGCGAGATCGAAAAAGGCCTTGTTGTCCTCGTCGCAGTCGGACGCAATGATTCACCGGACACGCCCGCGGAGATGGCGCGGCGAATCGCTCAGCTCCGGATTTTCGACGACCAGGCCGGAAAAATGAATCTTTCGCTGTTCGACGTCGGCGGTGCCGTGCTGGCGGTTTCGCAGTTCACCCTGTATGGTGACGCTCGCGGACAGCGCCTTCCGAGTTTTCTCGGCGCCGCCCCGCCCGAGCATGGCAAAGCGGGTTATGACGAGTTCGTGCGCGCGCTCGAGGCCCTGAAACTGCGCGTCGCAACGGGAGTTTTCCAGGCGCACATGTCCGTCGAGCTCTTAAACGACGGGCCTGTCACGATCTTGCTCGACTCCGACAAACTCTTCTGACCCGCGCGCATCTGATCCTGTGGCGTCGAGCGGGCGGTTTTGACGGAGCGACATCATGAGCGAAATCCAGAGAATCCTCGACCAGATGGACCGCGCGTTTTCAGGCGACGCGTGGCACGGTCCCAGCCTGATGAGCGTGCTCGACGGCATCGGTGCCGAAAATGCGTCGAAGCATCCCATTCGCGGCGCGCATTCGATTTGGGAGCTCGTGCATCACGTGTCTTCCTGGAGCACCATCTCGCAGCACCGCCTGGCGGGCGAAACCGTCGAAATCACCCCCGAGCGCGATTGGCCGCCGGTGTGGGAAGTCAATGACGCCGCATGGAGACGCGCTCTCGATCATTTGCGGGAAAGCCGCGCGCGACTGCGCGATTCGATCAAGGATTTCAGCGACGAACATCTGCAGGGGAAAGCGGCGGGTCCCGATTACACGCGCTACGTCGTTCTGCACGGCGTGATCCAGCACGACCTTTACCACGCGGGACAGATCGTGATGTTGAAAAAGGCTCTGGCATCATGAAGCGCCGCCGATGCAATTGATTCTGCGGCCGGGCGAGCCAACGGAAATTGCCGCATTCGTGATGGCCGCGGGCTGGGCCGGCTTCGGCGTGATCCTCGTCGTCGGCAAGCGTGGCGCGGCCAGGGGTTCGGCCCGGCGCGATTTGCGATCGAGCTTCGGATTTCTGCTGCAGTGCGCAGCGTACGCAGTCTGCTTTGTGTTCTATCGGCCTTACTTCTCTCCGATCGCTCCGATGAGCGTTCGCGGCGAAGAAATCCTCGCTGCCATCTCGGTCGCGCTCACTCTGTGGGCGGTCTGGTTCTGCTACGCCGCCGCGCGCGCTCTCGGCAAGCAATGGGCGCTCGTGGCGCGCGTGATCGAAGGCCATGAACTGATTCGCCAGGGGCCTTACGCGGTGGTCCGCAATCCGATCTATCTGGCCATGCTGGTCATGTTGCTCGCAATCGGCCTGGCCGTCAGTCATTGGCAGGCCCTGGTGGTCGCAGCGGCCCTGTTCTGGGTGGGCACCGCGATCCGCATCCGCACCGAAGAGAATCTGCTGCGTGCCAACTTCGGCGTTCAGTTTGAAGAGTATGCCCGCGCTGTCCCCGCCTTTGTGCCGCTGAAATGGCGATAAGTCCCCGTAACCGGCGCAACACTTGCGGCGTCTGAACTGAATTGCTGATATTATTCAGCGCGTCTTCCGAGGGGGGAATCTATCGATGCGCTCCAACTGCGTTCTGAAGTTCGTCGGGTTCGCGCTGCTGGCGGCATCCGTCGCGGCAACGGCCCAGGCGCAAAAAGCCGCAGGCGACTGGCCCATGTACCGGCACGATTCTGCGAGCACAGGATATTCCGAGCTCAAACAGATTGATACCTCGAACGTCACGAAGCTCACGCAGGCCTTTTCCATTCGCTTGAACGATCGCGGCGGCCTGGAAGTGACGCCGATCGCCGTGAACGGCGTCCTGTATCTGCCTGCCGGAAATAAAGTCATGGCCGTCGATCCCACCGCAGGCAAGGAAATCTGGCACTACGACGCCGGCACACAGGTTTCCACGCGCGGCGTCGCCTATTGGCCGGGTGACGACAAGAACGGGCCGCGCATCATCTTCACGACGTTTGACCGCAAGCTGATCGCGCTCGACGCCGCCACGGGAAAGCTCGTTCCAACCTTCGGCACCGCTGGAATCGCCACGCTCGATGTCGGGTACAACGGCGTCCCGACGATTTACAAGAACCTTGCGTTCCTGGGCGCCAGCGTCGGCGAATTGCCCAAGGGCCCGGCGGGCGACACGCGCGCGTATGACACGATCACCGGCCAGCTCGTCTGGACGTTTCACACCGTCGCGCGCCCCGGCGAAGTGGGCCATGAAACCTGGCTCGACAACGGCTGGGAGGGACGCTCCGGCACGAACGTCTGGGGCTGGTACATGACCGTTGACGCAAGAACGAACACGCTCTACATGCCGATCGGGGGTCCTTCGCCGAATTACTACGGCGGAGATCGTCCCGGCGCGGATCTGTTCGGCAATTCGGTGGTGGCCGTCGACGCAAGCACGGGAAAACTGAAATGGTATTTCCAGACCATTCACCACGACCTGTGGGATTCCGATCTGCCGCCGGGGCCGAGCCTGATCGACCTGAAAGTGAAGGGCAAAAAAGTTGAAGCGCTCGAGATCATCGGCAAGGCGGGATGGATGTTCATTCTGGACCGCAATACCGGCAAGCCCGTGTTCGGCGTCGAGGAACGGCCGGTTCCCAAGGGTGATGTTCCGGGCGAGTGGTATTCGCCGACCGAGCCGTTCCCGCTGAAGCCGCCGGTCCTGGCGCGCGATCGCTATCGCGATGCCGACATCGTGACCGCAGAGGATACGAACGCCGATCACGCCAAGGCCTGCCACGATCTCGAGGAGAAAAGCGGCGGATTTGTGAATCAGGGACCGTTTACGCCGTGGCTCTACCACGAAGACGGCGCGCCGCCGAAAAGTACGATTCAATTCCCCGGCGGCACGGGCGGCTCGAACTGGGGCGGCACATCGATCGATCCGAAGACCGGTTACATTTTCGTGCAGACCCACGACATGTCTCTGATGGGCTGGATCGAAAAGAAAAAGAATGGTGGGAATTACGGGCGCGGTACCGAAGGCTCGACGCAGGAATATGACCGCGCCAGCATTCAGGGGCCCGGTCCGTACGCCGGATTCAGCGCTCCGGGGAAAGACGCGACTGGAAAAGTGGTCGGCAACTGGCCGTGTCAGAAACCGCCGTGGGGACGCCTGACCGCCGTGAACGGTAACACCGGGGAAATCGCCTGGCAGACTACTCTCGGCATTACCGAATCGCTGCCCGAAGGAAAACAGAACACGGGCAATGGCGGCAGCGCCGGTCCGATCACCACTGCCGGTGGTCTGGTTTTTATCGGCGCGACGTCGGATCACCGCTTCCGCGCATTTGACTCAAAGACCGGCAAGGAACTGTGGGTGACCACACTGGAACGAGACGGAAATTCCGACCCCATGACGTTTGCGGACAAGAATGGCAAGCAGTACGTGGCCATCGTCGCAGCGGATACGCTGAATGTGTACGCCTTGCCATAAACCGTGATCGGCCTGTGGCCGGGATCGCCCTTCCGGCCACGGGTTTCTGTTCTTCCTTTGCAGCGGGCCTGTTTCGCGCGCGCGATGGACCCGCGCTTTCGCCCCGTCGACCGCCACGGAATATTCCTTTGCCCGACAGCCGCCAGCTCTCACCCCATGTGCCCGTGACCTCGGGGCTTCGCCCGCGACATTTCCATCTGCTTCCAACGACCGAAGCAGGCTGGCAAGAGACGACTTTCCCCGGCAGCAATCGCCCAAAACAATCGTGCCGATACGTTCGCTTTCATTTTATATCGCACTACGATATAATTTCACTCGGTGAACCAGCGAAGCGCAAAAGCGATCGACTATTCCGCGCTGGCCGCCTTTCGCTACGAAATACGCCGTTTCCTGAACTTCAGCGAGACCGCGGCGCGCGAGGCGGGGATCGAGCCGCAGCAGCATCAGGCGCTTCTGGCGATCAAAGGCCGGCCGGAATTCGATACCACGGTGGGAGTGCTGGCGGAGCGAATGCAAATTCGCCATCACAGCGCCGTCGAGTTGAGCCACAGGCTCGAAAGTCGGGGGTGGATCCGGCGGTCGCGGGATGGC
>JBAVUW010000115.1:0-50191 GCA_049696975.1 Candidatus Acidiferrales bacterium
GTTGAGCCGCTGGCCGCAGCCCGCCGCTGCACATCGGAAACCGCCACGTAGATTTTGTTCGCGTCCGCCGCCGAGCCCCACTGCACGCCGCCCAGCGTTCCGCCCCGCCCGACGCGCCGCTGCCACAAAAGTTTCCCGCGCGCGTCCGGATCGACGGCGTAGACCACGCCGGATTTCGCCCCGGCCACCAGCGCACGATGCCCGTCGGCCAAGTCGACCAGAATCGGCGACGATCCGAAATCGAAATCCGGCCCCTTCGACGCGGGACAATTCACCTGCTTGTCGCCAGGAAGATCGCAGTCGATGTTGTAGGCGTCCCGGTGCGACATCTGGGCGGACCATTCCTGGTACCCGGTTTCCAGATCGAACGCCAGGAAAGCATCGGACGTGGCCGTGGGAGGATCGGAATAATTGTCCCCGGTCGTCGCGTACACCGTGTGGTGTGCCAGGTCCACCGTGGGCGAGGACCAGATTCCCGCGCCCGACGGCCCCCAAAGCTCCACCCCCTGCGCATTCTTCCTCACGGGCGCGGCCGGATCGGAGATGGTGTACGTCTTCCACATCACTTTGCCCGTGGCCGCGTCCAAGGCCGAAAGGCTCCCGCGGAATTTGCAGCATTCATACTTTGCATCCGCGCCGCTCACCTCCTCGAGCGACGAAACGCCCACGTAGAGCCGGCCGTCGGCCAGCGTGGGGGCGCCGGTCACGTGCACATCCGGATGCGGATCAAGGCTCGTCTTCCAAAGCAGCCTGCCATTGGCAGCATCGACGGCATACACATTCCCATGCTGGTCGCCGAAATACGCGGCCCAGTGCGTGGGAGGCGCGTGGAGGGTCGCATTCTGACTTACCCCTGTGAATTCGCCCACCGTCATCGCGGTACGCACGGGGGAATCCGTGTCCATTCGCCAGTAAATGCATCCGGTGTGCGCGTCGATTGAATAAACCCTCCGAGCTGCGCTCCCAACGAACACACGCCCGCCCACCACCGTCGGCTGGGCGTAGGCCTGATTCGCGTCGTCATAACCGAACGCCCATTTCAATTTCAGCTTCGGGACATCCTCAGCGCGCAGCCCCGCCATGGCCGCCGGCTGAAACCGACGCTGGGTGCCATCGACGCCCCAGCCGTTCCAGTGCGGGTCATCCGGTTGCGGCGCAAACGGTGTGTAAATGCGATCCGACCCGCATGCGTCGATGATGATGTTGCGCGTATGGGCGTACTCGGGCAGCTCCCCAATCCCGCCCTCACTCGTAGCGCCATGGCCGACCCTGGCAACCGGGGCATTTCTCTCCGGAACCTTTCCAAGATATTCCGCAAGCACCGCCTTGTCATTGGGCGAGAGCGTCGCGGCTTGCTGCCGCATGGCGCCGTTTATAAGCGCATCGAGGATATTCTCGCGAGTCATCTGCCCGATCGCGGTGCGCACGGGGGCGCGCGCAACTTGCCCTTCATGGCAGGAGGCACAATGCGCGCGGTAGAGTGCTTCGCCCTGACTTGCCGGGGCGTTCGCATTTTGCGCGCGCGTCACGGCGCCGGCAAAGGAGAGCAAAGCCAGCGCGCATGCAGGAGCAATCGTGCCAACCCAGCCGCTTCTCTCGCTCATTTCGCGGATTCCTCGAGCAACTGCTTTAAATAACCCTGCCAGACCTCCGCGTGCGTATGGGTTCCATGGCCGTAGGTTTCAAGCGAAGCGGGAACCAAAATAAACTGTCCCTTCTTCAACCGCTTCACTTCCGTCTGCGCCATGGTCAGTTCCGGCGGGTTGATGAAATCATCCGCGGAATTCACCCACATGACCGGCGCTTTGATTTTCTCAAGGTTCGCCGATGGATCGTAATTCCTCGAAGCGCTCACCGCATAGAGCAAATTGTTCGCGTCGTAGGTCGTGGCGCTCCTCGCCCGATCGTCTTCGAGATATTTGTCCGCGGCGTCGGGAGTGGGGTCGTTTTTCTGCATTTGCAGCGGCGCGCTCCCTGCGATCAGCAACATGTCGGTTGATATTTCCATCGCCGCGCGGGGCTCGCTGGTGTAGTCGCCGTTCTTCCATTCCGGATCGTGGCGAATTCCGTCGATCACCATCTTTCGCCAGATGCGATTCCGCCCCGCGACGGCCACCGCCTGGCAAGCCAGCGGCATCAAAGCGTCCATATCATCCGGGTAGGTCTCGCCCCACACGAACGAGTGCATGCATCCCATTGACGTGCCCAGAATCAGCCGCAAATGATCGACGCCCAGACCCTTTTCGACTAGCTCGTGCTGCGCCGCCACCATGTCGCCGTAGTCGTATTGCGGAAAATGCGCGCGCATGCCGTCGCTCGGCTTGCTCGATTTTCCGTGGCCGAGGTTATCGGGGAGGATGATGTAGCAGCGCGCGGCGTCGAGCGGCTGTCCCGGGCCAAAAAGCACTCCGGCGAAAATCGGATTGAGGAAAGTGGAGCCCTCGCCGCCCGTTCCGTGCAGGATCAGCACGGCGTTCGTCACCTGCCCGTTGGCGTCGCGCTGCGGAGCGCCAAGGGTGCGGTAGTGCATTCGCAGCTCGGGAAGTGTCTCCCCCGATTGGAAATGAAAATCATGGATCACGTAGTCGCCCTCCCGCACAGCCAAGAGCGGCGATTGCTCGTGCGATGCAATTCGGTGGGTCGCAACCGGCTGTTGCGGTTGCTGCGCGATCAAATATCCCGGCGCGGCCAGCACCGCCGCCGACAAAACCGAAATCAAACCGGGGACGCCGCGTCGCATCATGAAGATCACCTCGCGCCGCACTCTACCACGAGCTGCGCCCCCCGATTTACATGTCGCGTCCGCGGAGCTATATTGAGCCCGGGCCCTTCCCGGGCGGCAGATTATGGCGACGGCGCGGCAATTTCTCGGGGCGACTCCCCGCCGGTGGTTGGAATACCTGATTGCCATTCTTCTCGGCAACGCGATCTACTTTTTGTCGCTCGCCCCGCATCTACCCGCGTCGATGCGCCACACGACGCTGACTACGGATTGGGGCACCTTTGTCGATTTCCTTGTTTGCGTTGGCGTCTTCGGCCTGATTCGGCTGGGCGCGCTCATTCATCATCGTTGAGAGTTCCCGAATCCCGGGCTTCCGGCAGCGTCGGAGATTGCCGGCGGTTTCGCACCGCGAATCACAAGCCACAGCATCAGCGCGATCTCGCCGAGCAGAATCAGGAACGACCCGTTGAACACCTTGGCTTGAAAGTGCGGCGCGAATATGCCGGCGAACCAGACCGCGACGTAACCGAAGCCGTTTGCGTAAAGCCAGACGCCCAGAAGTTGCGGCAGGAACCGGGACTTGTAAACCAAAAAGCCGAGGGGAAACAACCACAAGCCCCACAGAAGCTCCGCCGCGGTGTTGGAATGATTTCCCAGGCTGATCATCAGGGCGGCGATCGCGTCCTGGTGCGCCTGGTCGATCGCCGAGAGAAATGCGGCGCCCCGCGCGATCTCCAGTGCTTGTAGGTCCAGAGCCGCGTTGAAGAAATCGATCACCGCGGGCATGATGCCGCCGAAAATTACGACGAGCGCTGCAGCATTCCAGCTCACATCCTTGAACAGTCGATAGAACGCCAGAGTCAGGAAGATCAGGACCACTCCGCCGGCAAGCTCAGCGGAGATGCCGATGCCAAAAAGCCGGGTGTGCGCGGCAATGTTCTGAACGATGGTGGAAGCGTTTTCACTGGCGAAGAGCCGGCCGGGGACGTAGATCAGGCGGATCGGGCCTAGCAAGGTGAGGGCGAGATACCACCATCCGGCGACGCGCCCGGGGTTGCGAGCCGGGCCATGCTGCCTCCCTCGATCGGATCCAAGCCAAGATACGGTCGAAGCTGCCCAAAGGTTTCCGAACCCGCAAAAAAGCGTGCGGCTCGGCCGGTCGATTACTATCAGGGAGGCCCCTAGAAAACAAGCCGCCGTCAGGGATGAGCGGTCTGCGTTTTTAGACTCAGTTCCCAGGGTTGAGCGCCGAACAGCGCGCCGAGCCCTTCGACAAGAGTGGGATGAGCGAGGATCGCATCGTTGATGGCCGTGTAGGGTAGCCCCGAAATCATGGCCATCTGGACCGACGCCATGATCTCGCCCGCTTCGGCGCCGAAAACTGTGAAACCGAGGATGCGGTCGCTCTCGGTGTCAACGAGAGCCTTCATAAACCCGCGCGTTTGGCCGAGGGCCAGCGCACGGAGGTCCTGCCCCATGGGGATTTTGAACCGCCGATAGGCGATCCCTTGCGCCCGCGCGTCTTTCTCGCGCAAGCCCAGGTGAGCGATCTCAGGGTCGGTGAACAGACAATAGGGCACGAGCCGGCCGGTGGTGACGCGATTCCCTCCTTTGATGTTCGCGTGGACCACGCGAAAATCGTCGATGCTCACGTGCGTAAACAGCGGACTGCCGGCGACCTCGCCGATTCCCCAGACCCCGGGCGCCGTGGTCTGCAACCGCTCGTTCACCTTCAGGAATCCGCGATCCGTCAACTCGATACCGGCGGTTTCCAGCCCCAGCCCTTCCGTGTTCGGGGTGCGTCCCGCCGCAACGAGCACGTGGCTGCCTTCCAGCATTTTTTCCGCGCCGTTGTGCTCCAGGGCAATCTTCACGGACTCCCCGGATTTGCCCGAGACGCGCGCGATCTTAACGTTCATCAGAATGTCGATACCCTCGTCCGCGAAGAGGCTGCGAAGCTCACCAGTCACGTCGTCGTCTTCGCGGGGCAGAAGGATGCCGTTGCGCTCGAGCATGGTGACTTTGCTGCCGAAGCGGCGCATCGCCTGCGACAATTCGATTCCGATATATCCTCCGCCGATCACGAGCAGGTGGCGTGGAACCTCGTCGAGTTCCAGGGCTTCGATGTGGGTCAGCGGCTGGGCTTCGATCAGGCCGGGGATCGGCTCGATTGTCGCGTGGGTGCCCGTACTGACGATCACGTTTGTGCCGAGGAGCCAGCGCTTTGAACCGTCCGCCAGCGTCACTTCCAAGGTCTTCGGCGCCACGAACCGCCCGGATCCGAGAATGAACTCCGCGCCGGTCGCTTTGTAGTTCTCCAGGTAGGCGGCGTTCAGTCCGGACACCATCGCGCGCTTGCGGCCGCGTACCACCGACATGTCGATTCGCATGTCTCCGCGCGTAATGCCGTACTCTTCGCTGTGACGGACGTAATTTGCCACCTGCGCGCTGTGAATGATGTTCTTGCTCGGCAGGCAAGCGATGTTCGGGCATGATCCGCCGATGTATTTGCGGTCGACAACGGCGACGCGTTTTCCTTCCTTCGCAAACGTCCAGGCCGCGACCGTCGAGCCGGTGCCGCCTCCGAGAATCAGGATGTCAAAGTCCTCCGTGGGTGTCGCGTTCGATTGATTCGTCGACGAATTGGCCGCCGTCGAGTTCATAGGGAGTCTCCAGATCGAGTCTTGAAAAAACGTTGAAAAACGATGATGACTTGCCAGCCCGCGCGATCCAGCGTCAACAGGGCACGCCGGCAAGACCGAGCGGATTCCGCGCCGCACCCTCGAACCGCTCGCCGTCACGCCCTGTAGAGTCGTAACAACCGTCGGAGGTTGGATTCACGGCGCAGCCCTTAGGATTCCTCAATCTGGCTGCCGCCGGATAGGCCCGCCCTGCCAATTTGACCGGAACAAACGGATCGCCTGGCGCGTATTAAACTTGGTAGAAGCAGCGGGTCGGCGGCAGACTATTGGCGGGCGAGCAAGGGCCATGATGACCCCCATGCCAGGCGACGAACTTCAATCCGGAAAGCACCCAATGCCGTTGGCGGCGCCTCCTGGGCCGTCTGAGCCTGCCAAAATGGCTCCCGAGGGTGCTAACGAACCCCCCGCCAGGGCGTCTATCCCTGTGGAAGCGGCGGAAAAGCCCTTGGCGAGGGCTGAATCCAGGTTGGTCAAGGACCAGATGGGCGCGATGGATATGGCCGTCGCACTAGAAGCTGATGCGCGGCAGGCAGCTGCGGTGAAGCTCGCGGACGAGCAGGCACTAGTCCGCAAGGCCCAGGCCGGAGACCGCCTCGCGTTTGACGACCTGGTCCGACGCTACGATCGCGACGTCCTACGACTGGCTCTTAATCTGGTCCATCGATCCGAAGACGCCCGTGACATTTATCAGGAGAGCTTTTTGCGCGTCTATCGAAACCTGCACCGCTTCCGATTCGAGTGCAGCTTCTACACCTGGCTCTACCGCATCGTGACCAACGTGGCGCTCGACCACCTTCGTCGTCGCACCAGCCGCCGCGAGGATCAGGCGCCGGTGCCGGAGGAATCCGAAGCCGGAGGCGGTACGCGGGACTTCTTCGACCGCCAGCCCGAGCAGCGCGCCGCGGCAAATCCGGAAAAACGGCTGCTGGGCCAGGAACTCGGCCAGCATATTCAGGAGGCTATGAGTCGTCTTTCGCCTCGTGAGCGCATGGTTTTCGAGATGAAGCACTATCAGGGCTTGCGTTTGCGGGCGATTGGCGATTTACTCGGCACGTCGGAAGAGACGGCGAAGAATTCGCTGTTCCGGGCCACGCGCAAATTGCGCGCAAGTCTGGACTCGTTTCGCTAGACGCGGTACGTAGCGCACAATGAAAATCAACAGCCAACACGAACCGCAAGAGCCGATCTGCCCCGAGTGGCAGCCGTTGCTGATGCTCTCGGCGGCGGGAGGCGAGCTTGAGGCTGCCGAGCAGGCGCGTCTTGCGGAGCATCTGGCAGACTGTCAGGCATGCACCGCGACGCTCGCCCGTGAAAAAGAGCTGATCGACCTCATGGCGACGCTCCACGCCGAGCCCGACGCGGCGATGCTCGCCAGTTTCCGCTCGGTCCTGGACGACTCGCTCGACCGCGAGGAAGAGCGCGGCTGGCTCGGCCGCACGTTGGGTATACGGCTTCGCTTTAGGGGGCTGGCGCCGCAGCCGGCCTGGAGCGCCGCACTCCTTCTGATCGTCGGTTTCTCCGTGGGTGCTTTTGCCCCCCGTCTTCTTCACCGTCCAGCCGTAAATGTCGCGCCAGCAAGTCAGCCTGCCGGAGAGACTGCGCCGACCGCGTCGACTTCTCTGCCGCCACCGACGGAGGGCGTCGCCGCAAATTCTCCTTCGCTCGCATCGGTCGACATTCATTCCGCCGATGTTGCCGGAATCAGCCTTCTACCTTCCAATGACCAGGGCCTACCGCGCGTGCAGCTCCAACTGAAATCGCAGCAGCCCGTCATGGTGGAAGGCACTCTGGATGATGACGAAGTGAAGACCGCGCTGCTGAACGTAGTGAACGGCGGCGATCACTTCTGCCCCGATATTCGTCTCGATGCGGTCGAATGCCTTCGCGGCCGCGGCAACGATCCCCAGGTTCGCGCGGCGCTATGCCGCGCGATTCGCAAGGACCACAACGCCGCCGTGCGGCTGAAGGCAATCGAAGCGCTGGATGGCGCCGGCTCACAGGAAATGGTGCGCGAGACGCTGCTCGATGCGCTGGTGGAGGATCAGAACCCCGGTGTACGCATCGAAGCCGTGAATGCGCTCCGGAATATGGCCGCCAACGGCCAAATGGATTCCGACGATCACAGCGTGGACGTGTTGCGCGAGCGCATGCAGAAGGATCCCAACACCTACATTCGGCTTCAGAGCGCGGCTGCCATCCGCGATATCGGCCCTCGCCAGAAATTCTAGGATGCGATCCCGGATGAGAGCTCCCCTCCAGCGCCGAGACAGCATCGTGAAACCCATTCCCCTCATTCTGTTCGCCTCGCTTGCGGCTGTGCTGTTTGCTGCGGCCAGCGCTTCGGCGCGCCACGAGCGACCCTCCCCTGACACCGCCCAGTCCGACAATCGCCTGACCTCCGATCTGAATGGCACGATTGCCGTGCACGAAGGCGATCATATCAAGGTGAAAACGGATCTCGGCAACATCGCCATCAACACGCGAAACACGAGCGACGACACGCTGACCTACCGCGTGCATCTTGAAACCGACGGCCGGCAGAAGGACGCCAAGCAGCTCCTGAAAAGCTTCACGATCACCGCGCGCGCCACGTCCGACGGCGTTCTGCTGAAGGCCGAAGGCCCGGACCGGCACGGCGCCGGGCGCCTCTGGGTAACCATCGATCTCGACATGCCGAAAAACGCGAGCGTCGACGTAAACACGGGCGGCGGAAATATCGACGCCTCGCAGATTCAGGGCCGTGTGGGCCTGGCCACGTCTGGCGGAAACATCACCGCGGGCGACATGGGGGGGCCGGCGCGACTGGAAACCGGCGGCGGCAACATCATCGCGAAGAACGTCTCGGGCGAGCTGTATGCGAACACCGGCGGCGGCCACATCACCATCGGTTCCGTGATTGGCGACGCCACGCTGAAGACCGGCGGCGGCCACATCCGCGTGACCTCGGTGCAGGGAACCGCGCACTTTGAAACCGGCGGCGGCAATATTACGCTCGAGCATTCCGGCGCCGAACTTGCGGCCGAAACGGGCGGCGGCGAAATCACGGTGGGCGAAGCCGAGGGCGTCGTCCGGGCGCACACCGACGGCGGCGGCATCAAGGTCGTGCGCACGTTCGGGCCCACCGACCTGGAAACCTCCGGCGGCAGCATCTACCTGACGCAGGTGGACAGCGCCGTCAAGGCTTCGACCAGCGATGGCGGAATTACCGCGTGGTTCGTCGCACCGAAGAAAGCTTCCGGCGTCTGCGAGCTGCAATCGAGCTCGGGCGACATCACCGTACATCTGCCTCGGGAACTGCCCGTGACGATCGACGCGCTGGTGATGGAAGGCGGTGATCATCGCGTGATCGTCGATCCGGCGTTTCCGCTGAAAGTCAGCTATGACGATTTGAAGGGTTCGCATACGGTTCGCGCCGCGGGCGACTTGAATGGCGGCGGCGAGCTTCTGAAATTGCGCACCGTGGCGGGAAACATCCGCTTCGTGCTGAGCGACGCAAACACGCAGATGGAAATGTCGCGCCAGCAGATGCAGCAGCTGCAGCAACAGACGCAGCAGCTGCAACAGCAACAGGAAGAGCGCGGGAAGCACGGCCACGATCGCGGGCAGAAGCAGGATCAGCCCGACGACGATACCGAATAGGGGCTGGGATGCGAAGGCGCGCCGCGCGCATTACAGAATGTGGTCGGCTCCCGGTGGAGCGGACACAAAAGGTTCGGCTCCGTAAAGTCTGAGGTTGCACAATAGGGGGCGTACAGTGCGAACCATGACCCAAGGTGTATCCTTTCGAGTGCATGGGGTTCGAGCGCTGGTTCTGCTGGCCGGCGTGCTCTGCTTCTGTATGCAGAGCTTTGCGAACACGGACGAGGAATTCAAGGAATCTTTCAAGCTGTCCTCCGGCGGGCACTTCCAGCTGGATAACGTAAACGGATCGGTGCAGGTGGAGGGTTGGGACCGCGACGAGGTCGAAGTGCGCGCGGTAAAAACCTCGCAGTCCGACGCTCGCGCGCTGGACGAGGTGAAGATCGAAGTGAAGAGCACGCCGGACACGCTCGCCGTGCACACGCGGTATCCTGCGACCGAGAGCGACGAAGTCGCGGTGGAATATCACATTCGCGTTCCCAACCGGACGCTGCTCGCCTGCGTGACGACGGTGAACGGCAGTTTGCGCGTGAGCGGCGTCAACGCCGGCGGAGATCTGAAATCGGTGAACGGCAACGTCGAGGTGATGGACAGCTCCGGCCGCTTCAGCGCGAAGACGACCAATGGGGATGTGCATATGGAACTGCGCAAGCTGAACGACGGCGCGCCGATGAATCTGGAAACCGTGAACGGCTCGGTGGTGCTCGGGTTGCCGTCGAATGCCAGCGCCGATCTGAAGGTGCGCAATATGAACGGCGGTCTGTATTCCGATTTCCCGGTCAGCTCGACGGAAGCGACACCAGGGGCGCGCGCGTTTCACGGCAGACTTGGTCACGGCGGCGGCGGACCGATTTCGGTGCGTACCGTGAACGGCGGGATCCGGCTGTTTCTGGAACATCCGGGCGTTTGACGACGCGCGAATCGCGCGAATCTGCGCAGAGTCTCCGCAATTCCCGAAGGAGCGCAAACGGCTCCCTATTATCCGTCCTGTAAAATGCCAACCCATTCTGGTCGATACGATGGGGCCTTTGGCCTGAAATCCCTGCGTACGGGTAGTTGAAGACTTCGACGAGGGCGCGGTCAAGGGCGCATCCGTTGGGTCTTCGACTTTGCCAGGAGCCGCGCGCATGTGCTCGTGGACCTAGGTCACTGCCAACATGTCGTCGCACCAGATTGTTTTTTCGTCTGAGCTGGATTTCCGTTGAGGGCGCGGTTCGTGAGCCCCGCCGCCCTGGGCCGGAACGCCGACAACCGCCAGAATCCGTGAATCTGCCCCCATTGGCATGGACGAGTCAGCGGCCCTGCCTCGATTCAGAGCGCGAATCGGGAGCTTCCGTGCCTCCCGTAATCTTGTCAACTCGATCGTTGCAGGTTATAAGGGCTGCGGGGAATGGCGTGGGGTGGTCGTCCGGAGGCGCTTGCCATGAAACGGAGCAGCCATCGCATTTTGACGACGCACGTAGGAAGCTTGCCGCGGCCCGCCGATTTGATGGCGCTCTACAAGGAGCAGGCGCCAGCCGAAAGGCTCGAGCCGAAGCTGGCGGCTGCGGTTGGCGAGGTGGTCCGCCAGCAGGTGGACGCCGGAATCGACGTCCTCAACGATGGCGAGTACGGGAAGCCGATGACGGACGAAGTGGATTACGGCGCGTGGTCCACCTACGTCTATCCGCGGCTCAGCGGATTCGAAATCCGCCCACTGCCGAAAGAGTTCAACGCTCTGCGCACGATCATGGGTGGCAGCAAGGACCGCCACGATTTCGCCGAATACTACGCGACGCCGGAAGCCTATGCCGGCCCTGTTTCGCGGCCCACGCACTTTCCGATCAACGTTGGGCCGATCCAGTACGCCGGCCAGCAAGTCATCCAGCGCGACATCCGAAACCTGAAGGCCGCGATGGCGGGAAAAAGCGTGGACGACGCGTTCATGACGGCGGTGGTTACCGGCGTCACGGTGATACCCGGCGAGTATTACAAATCGACTGAAGAGCAGGCCGCGGCGGTGGCCGAAGCGATGCGCGAGGAATACAAAGCCATCACGGACGCGGGAATCTGTCTGCAGCTCGACGATCCGATCATCGTCAACGTGTTTGAGTGGCGATTTTCGATGACCGACGACATGGCTGCCTTCCGAAAATGGGCAGCGGCCCACGTGGAGCTGGTGAATCACGCGCTCGCGGGAATTCCCGAGGAAATGGTCCGCTACCACATCTGCTGGGGCAGCTGGAAAGGGCCTCACAGTACGGATCTGCCGCTGCGCGAAGTGATCGACCTGATGCTGAAAGTAAAAGCGAGCCAGTTTTCCGTGGAGGCGGCGAACCCGCAGCACGAACACGAATGGAAAGTGTGGATGGGCAAGCTGCCGGAAGGAAAAGCGGTGGTTCCGGGCGTGGTGACGCACAAGACGAACGTGCTGGAGCATCCGGAAACAGTGGCGGACCGGATCGTGCGTTACGCGCAAGCGGTGGGGCGCGAGAACGTGGTGGCGAGCACGGATTGCGGAATGGGTGGGCGGATTCATCCGTCGATCGCGTGGGCGAAGTTGAAGGCGCTTTCCGAAGGCGCGGCGCTGGCGAGCGATCAGCTGTGGGGGAAGATGCGCTCGGCGTGAGGTCGACGAAGCCAAAGCGACACGTATAGGAAAGGCGAAGCGTGGCTCGCGCCGCTGGAACCCTCGTCCACTAATCCCGGGCGGGGCAGACGTCCGCGTCGCGGAGAAGATGCGGCGGTGACCGCAAATTCCGGCGTGGTTTTTTCGGGCGGCTGGGAGGGAGTGTTACGCGCGCTTTCGACCGCCGACGGTCGCTCGCTGTGGGAGTACAACACGGCGCATCCATTTGCTGCGGTCAATAGCGTGGCGGGTAAAGGCGGATCGCTCGGCGCCGGGCAATGTGCTGCTTGCCTTCGCGCCGGAATAGGTCGCAGCGGAGTCTAACCCGCTCGTCGATTCGATATCGCCGTCATTTTTCTCGGCAACATGGTGATATCCTGACGCGCATGTTGCAAGCTTCGCCGTTCTCCGCAGCCGTGTTTTTCGCGAACCGGCCGGCCGAATGAGCCAGGAAGCGAACGCCGCTCCTGAATCGGTTCCCGAATCAGGATTGTTTTGCAGCATTCGGCCGCTTCGTCGCGGCGCAATTGTGCGCGACGCGCTCGCCGGCCTTCAGCTCGCCGCGCTGAACATCCCTCAGGTGCTGGGTTACGCGCAGATTGCCGGAATGCCGTTCGTTACCGGCCTGTACACGCTGCTGCTCCCCGTGGTTGGTTTCGCCGCCTTCGCTTCGTCGCGCTTTCTGGTCGTCGCCGCCGATTCCGCCACCGCCGCGATTCTTGCGGGAGGCATTTCGCCGATCGCGGCTGGGGATAACGGACGTTATATCGCGCTTGCCAGCCTCGTCGCGTTGATGACCGCCGTATTTCTCCTCCTCGCGCGTTTGCTGGGTATCGGATTCATCGCGGATTTCCTTTCGCGCACGGTGCTCGTGGGTTTTCTCACCGGGATCGGATTTCAGGTCGGCATTACCGTGCTTCCCGGAATGCTCGGGCTGGATGTCAACTTGCGCCGCACGCCGCTCGTGTTAGCCGCCGTCGTTCGGCATTCTGGTGAAATTCATTCCCTCACCCTTTACATCTCGATGGGCGTGCTGGCCGTGATTTTTCTGCTGCATCGCGTGGCGCCGAAATTTCCCGGGCCGATTCTGGCCGTTGTCGGCGGTATTGCGGCTGGCGCGTATTTCCATCTCGCGGGCCGCGGTGTCTCGATCGTGGGACCTGTCGTGGGAGGACTGCCGCGTCTCGGCATCCCGCAGTTCGCGTGGAAGGATCTGGAGACGCTCGTACCGGTGTCGGTATCCTGTCTGGTGGTGATCGTGGCGCAAAGCGCGGCCACCGCACGCGCCTATGCGATGCGCCACCAGCAGCGACTGAATGAAAACGCCGATCTGCTGGGACTTTCGGCGGCAAATCTTTTTGCGGGGCTGAGCGGGACTTTCGTGGTCAACGGCAGCCCGACGCAAACGGCAATGATGGAAAGTGCTGGGGGCAGAAGCCAGATCGCGCAGCTCGTCACCGGCGCGGCGGTGACCGGCGTACTGCTGTTGCTGGCGCGCGCGTTTCAGTTTCTGCCACGCTGCGTGCTGGCCGCGGTGGTTTTCGTCATCGCGGTGCGCTTGATTGATCTGAAAGGATTGCGGGAAATTCGGCGCGAGAGCCCCGGGGAATTCTGGCTCGCGGTGCTGACCGCTGTCGTGGTCGTCGCGGTGGGGGTAGAGCAGGGAATCGTTCTGGCCATGGTCCTCTCGCTACTGCGCATCGTGCACCACAGCTACCACCCGCACACCGGCGTGCTGGTAGAAACCGAGCGAGGCGATTGGCGCACGGAGCTAGCCGCGCCGGGCGCGCTGACTGAGCCGGGGCTGGCGGTGTACCGCTTTGGCGCACCGCTTTTTTATGCCAACGCGAATCGCTTCTCGGACGAAATTCTACGGCTGGCGGATCAGAATAAATCGGAGCTGCGCTGGGTGATCGTCGATGCCGAAGCCATGACGAACGTCGATTATTCCGCCGCCCGCGTGGTCCGCGCGTTAAACGAAAGCCTCGCCCGTCGCGGCGTCGCGCTGGTTTTCTCGCGCGTGCATCCCGAGCTGCAAGCCGACCTCGACCGGCACGATATAACCGAAGCGATCGGCCGCGAGCACATCTTTTCGCGCCTGCACGAAGCGATCTCGGCGTACCGGTTGCTGCCTGCGGTTCCTACGGTAAAATACCGATAAGTACTCCTCGCCAGAGCCATATTTAATTCATCTAATGTAGCGCGTGCGACAGAGGGGCACGTCGTTTGTCGTCTATAAATCGCCGTACAAAGGCTGAGGTCCTTGCATGTCGAGACAAACTGGCGGAACGCTCCCCGGTGAGCGCACCGCTCCTGGCGGGAAGGCGGTCTTGAACCGCGTGCTGCTGAAGTTACCGGACGACGAATTTCTGGTCCTCCGCCCGCACCTGGAATACATCGACATGCCTCACCATATGAGCCTTCACCAACCGCACCGGGCGCTGCGCTATGCCCATTTTCCGAACGAGGGGCTCATTTCGCTGGTCGTCGAATTGAAGGACGGAAAAAGTGTCGAGGCGGGCCTGTTGGGAAAAGAAGGCGCAGCGGGATTGCCGGGCGTGCTGGGCCTGGATCGCAGCGCGCTACGCGAGATTGTGCAAATCGCCGGCAACGGATTTCGCGTGAGGGTCGACACGCTGCGTTCGATTTTACCGTCCGCGCCGCAACTGCAGAGCGTGCTGAGCCGCTACGCCGCGTCGCTGGCGATGCAGGTGGCGCAGACCGCCGCGTGCAACCGGCTCCACAAAGTGGAAGAGCGGCTGGCGCGCTGGTTGCTGATCGCGCAGGATCGGATTGATGCGGGAGTGGTGCCCATCACGCATGATTTTCTGGCTACCATGCTGGGCACGGACCGGCCGAGCGTGAGCGTGGCGGCCGGACTGCTGCAGACGCGGCAGATCCTGGAGTATAAGCGCGGCTCGGTGAAAATCGTCAACCGCAAGAAACTCGAGCAGTTTGCCTGCGAGTGTTACGAGGTCGTGAGGCAATACGACGGAGACTTGAGCTAACTGCCGCAGCGATTATTTTCGACCGTTTGAACGGGCGATGGTCCGTTTCGTCGGCGCATGAAAAATAAAGAACTCGTTCGCTGACTGCCGACTCAACTCATCCAGTTTGTTCCGCGCTTCGTCCAAACCCCTCACGAAGGCGCGCCAGATGGCCGAGCCATCCGGAAACTCTTCAAAGATGTCGTATTCCAGATCCATTCGAACCCCCGAGTTGGTTGTTGCCGCCGTATCGGTGCGCGGAAACGGGGTGCGTTTCTGGGGCCGGATGGTAGCATCGACGCGATTTTCGGGTCAGTCGGGCATCCGACAGATACCTCGCCCGTTGCAGGTGCTGATTCAGAAGGGAATTACAGGCGGTCGATTTCAGCGTTCGTGCTGGGAGCCACGATGCGGACGAGCTTGCCACCGTCGAGGAACAGGTCAACTTCGAGGTCTTCCGTCTTCACCACGAGCTCTTCCATTTTTTTTCCGTTGCCGGCGTTCTGATCGCCCAGCGATTCGATGGTCAATGTACCCGGCGTGAGCTCCTGGGGCACCAGTACCGAAAAAGTCTGCGGGCCTTTCTTGTCCCGATCATAGAGGCGTGCCAGCACGGCATACTGATAGTAAAGATTGTTGTCGAGCACGGTGATCTGCGGCGCTTGAAATGTGAACTGCTGCGTGAACGGTCGCCGTCCTTCGATTCGCAGGTCGATCGTGGCGGTCGGGCCGTTGAAACTGATCGTCGCGCCTGCTTTTTTCGCTCCTTGCGTCGACCACTCGTAGCTCACCGGCGTTCCGTCCTCATGCAGCTCGAGCGAACCCGAGACTTTCGTCATACCGTCGGGAGTATTGAGTTCGGAGGTGCCTTTCGCCACCCAGTTGCCGCCGCTGGGGCTGATTTCGAATTCCTCTTTGCCGATCTGCTGGCCGTTCACGAGAATCTTGAAGGTGCCTTTGTCGGGGGCGAAAAGCGAAGCCGATTTCGAGCCGCCGGAGGCCTCGGCACGACCGGCCGACAAGCCGCTGGTGATCAGAATCGCGGCAGCGGCTAGAGCGAGCGCCAGCCCGGCAATCAGAACATTGGTCGCCCGTTTCAAGCCGTCACCCCCGGGAAAATCCCCAGCGTCAGGATCTGTTCCACCACGCGCAAGGGGTCGCCGCGGCTTTCGACTCGATAATCCGCCATTTCGTAGGTTGGCAGACGCTCTTCATAGAGACGGCGGAAACTCGCCTCGTCTCGGAACAGCGGCCGGTCGGTGATGTGCGCGCAGCGATGCAGCAAATCCTCGATCGGGCAGTGCAGAAAGATCAGCGCCGCGCCCGCCTCGCGCAGCAGCGCCATGTTCGGCGGCTGCATGATCGTTCCGCCGCCCAGCGATACAATTCGTGGTTTCTGCGTCGCAACGGTTTCGGCCACGATCCGCGCCAACTGCTCGCGCTCCACGCGCCGGAATTCCGGCTCCCCCATACGCGCGAAAATCTCCGGGATCGAAAGATGCGTGGCTTCGGTGATGCACCGGTCGAGATCCGTGTTCAGCCATCCAAGCTGGCTCGCCAGCACACGGGCGGTCGTCGACTTGCCGCTGCCCATGAATCCAGTCAGGCACACGAGCCTACGCACGCGATTTTCACTGGTCATTTTCTGTTGAACGCCGGGTTCAAAGAGTCGGGTGCTACCCTCGTGCGCAATCAATCCTTCTTGAGGATGTTGATTGTACCATCGAAGGAGTTCAATTCGACGTGAGCCCGGCCGGAGTTGAAAGTTCCAAACAGGGCGTTGCCGAATCGTGCAGCGAGGTGGTGGTGCGTGGAAGGCGTCAGGTTCGCCTGATTGTTTACCTTGCCCTTCAGCGATGTGGCGCTCAAGTCGAACGAATCGCCGGGCGAAAACCGGACTTCGATCTGCCCGCTGTAGTTCTTCAAAACGTACGTCGCGTTGGGCATGAACGAGCCGTTAAAGAGGATGTTGCCCTCGGAAGTTTGCGCACGCACGTAGACGCTCTTCAGATCGATCAGCTTGAAATTCCCGCTGATGGAGGTGACTTCCAGCCGCCCCGAGCATCGCAGGCACTGAAACGCGCCGCCGACGGTTTTCACCGTCAGGTAGCCCGCCGTATCTTCCAGATCAACACCCGCGGCGATCGTTTCCACGTTCATGTCTCCCAGCACGTTGGAGACGTTCACCCCGCCCGCGTCGTTGTGAATTTGCAGCTCGGCGTCCTGCGGAACGCTGATTTCCAGATCGGTGCGCAGATCGTCCGGCGAGGCGGTATCGGCCACCTGCCGCGTGAGCACGTCCACGCGATTGCCGTTTTGCTCGGCGTCCACTTCCACCTGCGCGGTCGCACGCTTGGCCACCACCATCACGTCCGATTTCGTCCAGGCGCGCACGGTTACCAGGCCGTTGGGGTTATGGATGGTGACGACGGGGTGGGCTTCTACCTTGAAATGCCGCTCGATGCGGTCGCCCGAAGCGACGCTGCAGAGCAATAGGCCCGGAACCAGCAGGCCCGCGGCCTTCCAGTGATACGGATTCCGAAGAGAGGCTAGGGTGCTCATCGGCCGCTGACTCCCCGTTCCGTCATCTGCGCGAGCAGGTCCGCCTTTTGCTCGTACGCCTCGTAGAGATAGTCGCGCGCGATTTCGTTTTCGGGATCTTCTCGCACGCTCTTTTCACACAAAGCGATGTAGTTGTCAACAATCGCCAAATTATCGTGCAAAGAGGCAGTCACCACCGGATCGGACTGACTCATCGCCGAAACCGTGTCGCGCTCCGCGTTTTGCAGATCGGCGCTCAGCGCTCCCGTCGTATTCTGCGTTCCGTTCATCCAGCGCGCCTCGTCCAGTTGCCTGGTGGACTGTCCGGTCAGTGCGATCGATGCGCCGATCAGCGCCGCCAGGTATGCGCCCGCCAGCACCGGCCGTGGCACGGCGTCCAAAATTCCCGCGAACCAGCCGTGTTTGGGTTTCGCCGCTTCCCGCGCAACCTCGCCGGCCGCATCGCCGCGAATCATTCCTTCCGCTTCAAGTTGCGCGCGCAGTGAGACCCACACGCGCTCAGGAGGTGAAACCTCGTCCGCTCCCCACGCGTGCGCTCGCTGCTGGATCGCGTCCAAATCCGCGACCAGCGCCCGGCAGCTGGCGCATGATGCCAGGTGTGCGCGAGCTTCCTGGCCGCGCTCGTCTTCCATCCACCCTTCGAGTTGATTGTGGAACTCGTTACAACTCATCGCACCCATTGAATTCAATCCTCGGACCCCGACCCGCCACCCGCGGCCCGGCGATCCTCGCGCGCCTTTGCCCGCATCTCCTCCTGCAACAGATCCCGCAGCCGCATCCGCGCCTTGTGCAGCTGCGATTTGGAGTTCCCGATCGAACAGCCCATCATTTCCGCGATCTCGTTGTGCTCGTACCCTTGCACGTCGTGCAGCATGAATACCGACTTGTATCCGGGCGGCAATTGCTCGACAGCGCGCTGCAAGTTCACGCGGTCGATCGATCCGCTCAGCACCAGATCGGGCGCTCCAAAATCCCGCCGGGGCGTGCCGGACTCCTCATCGGGCTCGGTGACCTGTTCGAGCGAGGTCTCCTTGCCCGATTTCTTGCGGAGCTTCATCAAAACAACGTTCACGGCAAGGCGGTGCAGCCAGGTGGAAAATGCCGATTCGCCCCGAAACGTGGCGATCTTGCGGAAGAGCTGCAGGAACGCTTCCTGCGTCAGGTCTTCTGCTTCGGCCGTGTTCCCCACCATTCGAAGGCACAGCGAATACACGCGACGGCTGTGCGACTGATACAGCCGCTCAAACGCCGCCGCATCACCTTGCTGGGCGCGTCGGATTGATTCCGACTCCGGTACTTCCCCAGTTTCGACTCGTCTCGTTCGGGCCACGCTACCCGTCGGGACGCATCCTTCACTGCGATGCGTCGGCCGCACTAGAAGTTGTACTTCCCGTTCCTGCCGTGCAACGCGGCGTTGTCCGGGCCGGCGGACGAACGCGGTGCCGGCAAGCTTTCATTCGATGCACCGCCATTATGGCAGGACTTTTCTATTCTCGTAGGATTTGAAAACCAATCCCGCCGCCGGCGACAGTCGAACTTTAAATGAGGCGCCCTCCCCTTTTCATCCCGGGGAGAACGACGAGCGAACGACTCGCCGGTTTTACGGTCGTTTTTAGCTGCCGGTGTGTGCTTCCGTCCATGCGAGACACTCGAATCAGAACCTCGACGGTCGGCCCGCCACCCGGTGGGGAAATTTTCCTCTTGACACCCCTTGCGGCGCGCTGGCCCTGGCGCGTGCGCGCACAAAGGCCAGATTCGTTGAGGCTGTGCTCTTTCCAAACTTTCATCGAGCTGAAATGCGGTTCGCCTCTTGCCAGGTTCGCTGGCGTGCGCGCCAATAACGAACGATACGAGACCGGGGGTGACCAGAATCTGCGGCGCACGGATCCGCAATCGACGCTCACGGTGTTCGTTCCGGACCAGCAGTCGCTGCGCACTCGTGGCAGCCTCGCTCTTTGCGCGAACTGACAGGTCGTGCGAAACCACTTTCTGTCTAATGTCCTGTAAACAAGGGAAAGCACCCCTGCGGAGTGACCCGCAACTTCGTGGTTGGAAGGTCTGGGGTGGTCAAGGAGCCGTGCTGAGCAGTTCTATGATGGTTCAGCGAAGCGGATCAGGCCGCGGCAAAAGCCTTCGACATCTCTTCGAACTGCTTCACGCCGATGCGGACGCGTCTGAAAGCCGGGCTTTCACGCGCACGGGGCGCGGCGGCGTCGGCGCATCAAGTTCCTTTGCGAGCGAGCGCACGTGCGTTTCCGGCAGCACGCGCAGGAACGATTTCAGCACGACTTCCGCTTCGCGCAGGCAGGTGTTGAAATCGTAGTGGAGATTGTCAAGCCGCAGCCAGCTATCGGCCGGTTGCGTGGCCAGGTTCTTCGAGATATCACCGGCCGCCTCTTCGAACTCCTCGGCCAGCACCGTGACCGTGCGCGAAAGGATCCGCAGCTTGTGGAAGAAACGCGCGCGCGCGCTGAACAGCACGTGATGCAGGATTCCGTTCCACGACGCGGCGCTCCGGCCCGTGTCGCCGCGAAAAAAATCGGAATTCATCGGCTCGACGACCGGGAATCTTGCGACGCGCAACCCGCGTTCCGACAGCGTCTCGCACAGCGAAATCAGCGACGGTGAGAGCCGCGACAGCATACCGGCGGCGATGGACACCTGTTGCCGCGCGCAGACCAGTTCCCCTGCCGCGCGCAGCGAAAACGCCTCATCCAGCGCCACACTCATCATGGCGTAGGAACATTCCCACCGGCGAACGACGACCTGATAGAGGTCGTCCTTCTCCCGTGGCAGCGTGGCCACCCAATCGTCCAAGACTTTACTTCGTCCGGAGCGACTTGTCGTGCCCCTAGGAAACACACCCACCCCCAAATCCGACCTGCCAAAAATAGCCCGTGCATTATACACCCTTTTGGCGGGCAGCAGTTTTCCGCGGAGTCCTGGTATATACTTTCGCGGATTCTGCAGGCGTGCCTCGCGCGAAAGGACTGTCTCGTTGGAATTTGAACCGCTCGATCAGTATCACCAACGCCGCAAAAAACTGAGCGAAATCGAGGCTTTGGGCCACGCGCCCTACCCCCACCGGTTCGATTTCACGCACACGGCGAGGCAGGTGGTCGAACAATTCGCCCGTCGCACGGCTGAAGAACTCGCTGCCGAACCGGCGCAGATGCGTGTGGCGGGGCGGATCGTGGCGCTACGTTCGCAGGGCAAAGCCGCATTTGTTCATATCGCGGGCGACGGTGCCAGGCTGCAGATTTACGTGCGGCTCGATACGGTCGGCGAGGAAGCTTACAAGCTGTTCCGGTTGCTGGACCTGGGCGACATCATTGGCGTCTCGGGCGCGCTTTTCCGCACGAAAACGGCCGAGCTGACGATCCGCGTGGAAAAACTCGAGCTGTTGAGCAAGGCGCTGCTGCCGCTGCCGGAAAAATGGCATGGCCTGGCGGATATCGAGACGCGCTACCGCCGCCGCTATCTTGATTTGATTGTCAACGACCGGGCGCGCGAGATTTTCTTGAAGCGCGCGCACATCATCCGCGAGTTCCGCCGTTATTTCGACGAGCGCGGTTACACCGAAGTAGAAACGCCGATGATGCATCCGATTTTGGGGGGCGCCACGGCGCGGCCGTTCGTCACGCACCACAATACGTTCGACATGGACCTGTATTTGCGCATCGCGCCGGAGCTTTATTTAAAGCGGCTGGTAGTCGGCGGTTTGGATCGCGTCTATGAGATCAACCGCAATTTTCGCAACGAAGGCATCGACGCGATTCATCAGCCGGAATTCACCATGCTCGAGTTCTACCAGGCCTACAGCAACGCGAACGAGTTAATGGATTTGACCGAGGAGCTGCTGCGCGGCATCGCGGAGAGAGTTTGCGGCACGGCAAAGGTCAGCTACGGTGAGAGAGAGATCGATTTCGGGCGATTCGAGCGGTTTTCGATGCGCGAGGCGATCTCAAAATTCTGGCCGGCCCGAGCGGGCGCCCCGCCGTCGGGTTCCGATTGGGCGCACAACGGCGGCCCCCGCGCCGTGGCCACGCGTTACAACTCGTACGCGCATGCGTCCAGCGCGGAACCAATTGCCGCGATCGACCAACTTTCCGATGGCGAGCTGACCGGAGAGCTTTTCGAAACGATCGCCGAAAGCCATCTGACGCAGCCGACATTTATCTATGATTTTCCGACCGAGATTTCGCCACTCTCGAAGCGCCGCGCGGACGATCCGTCACTCGCCGAGCGATTCGAGCTTTTCGTCGCCGGAATGGAGATCGCAAACGGTTTCTCAGAGCTGAACGATCCCGACGATCAGGAGCGGCGTTTCCGCGCGCAGGTGGAAAAAGGCGGGCAGGAGATGCCGAAGGAAGTAGACATTGATTACATCCGCGCGCTCAGCCACGGCCTGCCGCCGACGGCGGGCGAAGGAGTCGGCGTCGACCGTCTGGTGATGCTGCTGACGGATTCGCACGCGATCCGCGAGGTAATTCTGTTTCCGCTGCTGCGCGGTGGCGGGGACATCGAGGGCGCCGAAGAAAATCCCGCGGGCGAACTTGCGGATGGGCCGAAATGACGTTCGAATGGCTGGTGGCGCTGCGCTATCTGCGCGCGCCGAACCGGCCGGCGGTGCTGCGGCTGGTGACGTTGCTGGCGGTGATCGGCGTCGCGGCGGGCGTGGGGACGCTGGTGATCGCGCTGTCGATGAACACGGGCTTCCGGCAGGCGATTCGCGATCGGCTGCTGAGCGTCACCGCGCACGTCAACCTGAAACCGCTTGGGCCTGACGGAATTCACGACTACCGCAACCTCATTTCCCGACTCGGCAGCACGCCGGGCGTGCGCTCGATTGAGCCCGCGATTTACAACACGGTTTTACTGTCGTGTGGCGGGCGCGCCCGCGGGGTGGTGCTGAAGGGCGTGGACCCGATGCTCGAACGCAAGGCCAGCGGCGCTCTGAAAAATATCGTCGCAGGAGCGGACACGTTCGCGCCCGACGCCGACGGAATTCCGGCACTGCTGGTCGGCAGAATTCTCTCCGACGAATTGAAGATCTCGGTCGGCGATTACGTCACGCTTACGAGCCCGCAGGGTAATCTGACGCCGTTCGGAATGCTGCCGCGCTCGCGCCGCTTTCGCGTGAGCGGGATTTACGATTCCGGCTTCTACGATTACGACGCGAACTGGGCGTTCGTCACGATCGATTCAGGGCAGGGATTGGCAGGCGTCGGTGACGTGGTCAGCCTGCTCGAAGTGCGCGTCGACAAGCTTGACGACGCGAATGTCGTGGAAGCGGAGCTGCTGCGGCGCGCCGGCCCGGGCTACCTGGCCACGACGTGGATGGATGAGAACCGCGCGCTGTTCCGAGCGCTGAGCCTCGAGAAACTGGTGACCGCGCTGTTCATCGGGCTGATCACCTTCGTCGCGGGCCTGAACATTCTCGTCGTGCTCACCATGACCGTCACGGAGCGCGCGCGTGACATCGCGGTGCTGATGGCGCTGGGCTCCAGGCGGGCGCAAATCCGCCGCGTGTTCGTGCTTCAAGGCCTGGTGGTCAGCATCACCGGAACCGTCGTGGGCTTAGCCGCGGGTTACGGTTTTTCGTGGGTCGCGAACCGCTGGCGGCTGATCCCGCTGAATCCGGAGATCTACGCGATTCCTTACGTGCCCTTCCACGGCAATGGCCTCGACGCCATCTGGATCGCCGCGATGGCGCTGGCGATCAGCATCGCCGCGACCATCGTGCCGGCGCGTTCCGCCGCCCTCATCCTGCCTGTCGAAATTCTGCGGTTTGAATAGGCACCGCAAAGGGGACCGGCGATGGTCTCATCGGTGCGTCGTTATTGCCATGCGGTGCGACCCGCATTCGCTCTGAAGATCGAAACGCAGGACGACGGATCGCGGGCATCCTCCTCGACGACCCGATGGCAGCGCTCCCCCCAGATTCCATCAGGCTGCCAGAACCAACGGAGCGATGGGCGAGGCCCGAGAAAATTCTGCGGTGCAAATCAATTCGATTCAAATTTTGAGCGCTGTTTGCGTTCGTGTCTGGAGTGACTCGCGTGCTAAAATGAAGGGGCCGAGAAAAAAAGACGTCGTCAATTTTTGGCACTCGTACCAGACGCGGACGGAACACGTCGGGATAAGTGTGGAAGTCAGTGGGCTAAAACCCCCGCTCTAGGGGAACTAGGCGGTTCAAAGATAAGGACATACCGAGCGCCGAATTCGGCATCTAACGTGTGAGGGGTAGGGTGGGCATGAACAGCCAATCAGCCACGGGTGTTGCCTTGGACGACTCCCGAATCGGAGCGGGCCACAACTCCGGGCAGGTTCTGCGCGCCGCCGCTCTTCGCAAGGTCTTCACTTCAGGAAATCAAGAAATCGTACCGCTGGACGGCATCGATCTTTCGATTGAGCGCGGAGAGATGATCGCGATCGTCGGGGCATCGGGAGCGGGCAAGAGTACTCTGTTGCATTTGCTGGCCGCGCTGGACACTCCAACAAACGGTGAAGTATACGTCGGCGCGAAATTACTCCGTTCGCTTGCAGAGGTGGAACTGGCCGAGTATCGCAATCGTGCCGTAGGTTTCGTGTGGCAGCGGCACCATCTGCTGCCCGATTTTACCGCGGCCGAGAACGTGGCGATGCCGTTGCTGGTTCAAGGCCAGGCGCTGGGTACGGCGCTCCGTGTGGCGGGGGACTGGTTGGCCGAAGTCGGATTGGCCGGTCGCGCGGGGCAGCGTGCGGGAGAGCTTTCAGGTGGCGAACAGCAGCGCGTGGCCATCGCACGGGCGCTCGTGAACGGGCCCGAGATTCTTCTGGCCGACGAACCGACCGGGGATCTGGACGAACGGAGCGCCGAGGCCATTTTCGAACTCATCCAGCGCCTGCACCGGACCCACCACCTGACCTCGATTCTGGCAACACACAATTTGAGTTTGGCAAAGCGCACGGACCGTGTTCTTGCCCTGGAGCACGGAAAACTGGCTCCGAGCGCAGAAGTGCTTGCAGGTGCCGCGGGTCGTGCGGCGCGATCGGCAGGCATTGGGGTACGGACCCCGGGAGAGCGTGGGTAACCCTTGTTTGAGCGATACACAGAGAAAGCACGTCGAGTGATCTTTTTCGCACGGTACGAGGCCAGTCAGTACGGCAGCCCGTACATCGAGACGGAGCACCTGCTGCTCGGCCTGCTGCGCGAAGATAAGGCGCTGGCGAACCGATTTCTCCGGACCCACGGCTCGATCGAGTCGATCCGAAAGGAAATCGAGTCGCGCATCACCGTGCGCGAGCGCATTTCCACTTCAGTCGAAGTTCCCCTCAGCCAGGAATGCAAGCGCATCCTCAACTACGCCGCGGAAGAAGCGGAACGGCTCGGTCACAAACATGTCGGAACGGAACACCTGCTGCTCGGGGTGTTGCGGGAAGAAAAATCCTTTGGTGCCGAAATCCTGCTGGAACGGGGATTGAGGCTTTCCACCGTGCGCGAGGAAATGGCTCGCAGCGCGGGAGAGAAGGTGCCTGTGAACCGGCCTAAAGAAGCGTCGTTGCTTGCTGAATTCAGCCGCGATTTGACCCAGGCGGCGATGGAAGGCCAGCTCGATCCTCTCGTGGGACGGGATCGCGAGCTGGAAAGGGCGATTCAGATTCTGTGCCGGCGGACGAAAAACAATCCGGTACTGATCGGCGAGCCGGGCGTGGGTAAGACGGCGATCGTCGAAGGTCTGGCGCAGAGGATTGCCGACGGCGACGTGCCGCCGTTCCTGGCGGACAAGAGAATACTGTCGCTCGATCTGTCGCTGATCGTGGCGGGCACGAAATATCGCGGGCAGTTCGAGGAACGGCTGAAGACCATCATGAAGGAATTGATGGAGAGTCAGAACGCGATCGTGTTCATCGACGAACTGCACACGCTGGTGGGCGCAGGATCGGCGGAAGGATCGCTGGATGCCGCCAACATATTGAAGCCCGCGCTGAGCCGAGGTGAGATCCAGTGCATCGGCGCGACGACTCCCGGCGAATACCGTAAATCGGTCGAGAAGGACCGTTCGCTGGAACGGCGGTTCCAGGCAGTGAAGGTCTCGGCGCCGAATGAAGACGAAACAATCCGTGTGCTGCAGGGCGTGCGCGACCGCTACGAGAAGTTCCATGCAGTGAGTTACACGGAAGAAGCCATTCGATACGCCGTGTATCTCTCGAACCGCTACATCCCAGATCGTTTTCTACCGGACAAGGCCATCGATCTACTGGACGAGGCGGGTGCGCGCGTGAAGCTGCGCCAGGCCATGCTGCCGGACGAAGTCTCCGAAGTGCAGAAGCGCGTGAAGTTCATTACGCACCGTATGGAAACCGCGATCGCCAACCACGAATTCGAAAAGGCGCGGTTCTATTCCGAAGAGGAACGCAAGGAAAAGGAACATCTTCGCGTGCTGCGTGAAAAGCTGAAGATCGACGATTCCTCAACCGGCGTAGTTACACGCGAGGACATCGAAGAGGTGGTGGCGCGCTGGACGGGCGTGACCGTAACGGCGATCAAGGAAGACGAACAACAAAAACTGCTGCGCATTGAGGACGAGCTGCATCGGCGGATCATCAGCCAGGACAAGGCGATTACGTCACTGGCTCGAGCGATTCGCCGCAGCCGCGCGGGCCTGAAGGCTCCGGGGCGGCCGGTAGGCTGCTTCCTGTTCCTCGGACCTACGGGAGTTGGCAAGACCGAAGTGGCGCGACGGCTGGGAGAGTTTTTGTTTGGCAGCGAGAAATCGCTGATCCGTTTCGACATGTCCGAATACATGGAAAAGCACTCCGTGTCGAAGCTGATCGGCGCACCGCCGGGATACGTGGGATATGAAGAGGGCGGACAGCTGACCGAGCGCGTGCGGCGCACGCCGTATTCGATCATCCTGCTGGATGAAATCGAAAAGGCCCATCCGGACGTTTACAACATCCTGTTGCAGGTGTTCGAGGACGGGCAATTGACCGACGGACTCGGCAATACGGTTGACTTCCGCAATACGATCATTATCCTTACGTCCAACCTCGGTGCGCGGCAATTGCAGAAACAGTCGGGCCTGGGCTTCCAGTCGTCGGACGAAACAGTTGTGGCGAAATCGCAAGACGACATGGTGATGACCGAAGTTCGGCGGGTATTCAATCCGGAATTCCTGAACCGCCTGGATGAAGTGATTTTGTTCGCGTCGCTGACGGACGAGGATCTGCTGCAGATCATCGACCTGCTCATCAGACAGATCAACGAGACGCTGGTGCATCGTCAGGTGCAGATCGCACTGACGCCGGAAGCGCGCCAGTGGGTTCTCGAAAAAACTTGCGGGGATCGGAATTATGGCGCGCGGCCGCTCCGGCGCGCGCTGCAGAAATATGTCGAAGACCCACTCTCGGAAGCTCTCATACAGGGCGGATTGCAGATGCCGGCTACGCTGGAGGTTTTCCTCTCCGGTGAGTCTCTGGCGTTCCGTCCCGTCGTGGAAGCAACCCCGGTGGCCCACTAGGAATCCTACACGCGCGAGCTGGCCTAAAATCACACGTCCAGCGGGGGAGCATAAAATCTTGGGCGGGGAACTGCGGCCTTGACCAGAACCTTGGCCGCAAGCAGGGTACTCTTTTTGTGCGCGTGCGAAGTTCTGGCCGTTGTGTGTTTGTTCCCCTTCGTGACAGGGCAATCGCTTTCGGCTCAACAGCCGGGAGGCGGCCCGCAATACACCATCACGCGAATTGAGTTCATCGGCAACCGTCGCGTGCAGTCCAACACGCTGCGGGCGCGGATTTTTTCGCGTCCCGGCGATCCGTATTCAGCGGAAGGTCTTCATCGTGACTTTCAGGCGCTGTGGAACACGCAGTTTTTCGAAGACATTCGTCTGGAGGTCGAAGACGATCCGCAGAATCCAAACGGCAAAGTCGTGATTTTCTACGTCAGCGAGCGGCCCATCATTCGCCGCATCGAGTACAAGGGCAACAAATCGATCACCGAATCCGACATCCTTGACGCCTTCAAGGACAAGAAAGTCGGGCTCAGCGTGGAAAGCCAGTTCGATCCCACCAAGATCAAGCGCGCCGAGGTGGTACTGAAAAGTTTGCTGGCCGCGCACGGGCATCAGTTCGCGACGGTGAAGCCCACCTACGAGCGCATTGCGGCGTCGAACGCCGTGAAGCTGGTCTTCAATATTAATGAGGGACCGAAGGTGAAGGTCGGGGAAATCACAGTGGTCGGGAACCACGCGTTTTCGAGCCGCAAGATCGTCCGCTCGATGCGGAACGATCGTCCCTACGGCATCCCGCTCGAGTTCGCCTACATCCCGGTGATGAGCAAAACGTTCGACCGGCCAAAACTGGACGAGGATCTCGAAGTCGGCGTGCGCGGACTGTACCAAGATCACGGGTATTTCAAGGTTTCCGTGGTGGTCGACGACAAGGACCTTCATACCGTTGACGTGAAGGGGGGCATGCCGCTGATCGGCAATCGCAACGGCAAGCAGACGAACATCACTGTGCGCATCGAAGAAGGCGAGCAATATCGCATGGGCAAGCTCGCGTTCCGGAGTGCGGACCCCGATCAGGGCCTGATCTTCAGGCCGGAGATCCTGGCGAGAGCGTTTCCGCTGAAGGAAGGCGACATTTTCGACGCGGACAAGATCCGCAAATCGCTGGACGAATTCCGCAAGCTCTACGGGACGTATGGCTACATCGATTTCAGCTCCACGCCGAACTTCGACGTGAACGACCAGAAAAAGATCGTGAACCTGACGCTGGAATTCGACCAGCAAAAACAGTTCTTCGTTCGACGCATCGAATTCTCCGGCAATACCACGACGCGCGACAAGGTCATACGGCGCGAGCTGCTGCTCGACGAAGGACAGGTCTTCAACAACCGTTTGTGGGAGCTCAGCCTTCTGCGTTTGAACCAGTTGGGGTATTTCGACGCCATCAAGCCGGAAAACGCGGAGCTGAAAAAGAACGTGAAGGCCGGCACGGTCGACATCAAGCTGAAGGTGAAGGAAAAGGGGAAGCAATCGATCAGCTTTTCCGGTGGCGTGAGCGGCATATCGGGCAGCTTCGTAGGATTCTCGTATCAAACGAACAATTTCTTGGGATTGGGCGAGACGCTGACGCTTTCGGCGCAGATCGGCGACATTCAACGAACCATCAATTTCGGGTTCACGGAACCATATCTTTTCGATCGGCCCATCGCGACCGGATTCACGATTTTCTCGACAAAGTACGATTACAACACGGCGCGGCAGGAAGGTATTCTGTTGGGGCAGAACGTTGCGATCGATCCCGCGCTCCAGGAAAATTACAACACCGATTCGAAAGGCTTCACGATATTCGCGACCTATCCGCTGCGACGACTTTCCTTTACGCGGCTGGGCGTGAGCTACGGATATTCGAGCACGGACATTACGCCATTCAGCCAGTCCGCCACGTTGCTGTTTGAATTCACGAAGTTCACGAGCCTGGCGGGTCCCTCGGCCCTGAACGGAATCCGACAGAGCTCGATTACTCCCACGTTGACCTACAACACGGTTGACAGCCCGATCAATCCGACGCACGGAAAGAGTTTCTCCTACGGATCGAGCGTGGTGGGAGGTCCGCTGGGTGGCAACGTCAACACGATCAGCAACACCTTCGAAATGTCGTACTTCCATCCGAACCATCATCGCCGGAATACAATCGCGGTGCACATTGCAGCGGCCAACATTACCGGCTACGGGGGAAAGGAAGTGCCGCCGAACACCCGGTTTTATGCAGGCGGCGAGCAGGATGTACGGGGTTTCGACTTCTACACGATCTCCCCGTTCGTGTTCATTCCGTTCTCGACGACAACGAACGTCACGTTCGTAAATCCACACAACCTGGGGCCGACGGGTATTCCCGAACAGGAATCGATTCCGGTCAATGTGCTGGAATTCGTGCCCACGCGGCCGGGCGGCGACTTGAAGGGCATCTCCAACGTTGAATACCGGATACCCGTCGTAGGTTCGTACGTGAGCATCGCGCTGTTTCACGATTTCGGCGTAAACGGAATCCTGCGACGGTCGCAGCTGCAGCTGGATCCTTCGGCGATCGCCTCGCTGAGGCAGCAGTATCCGAATCCGGATTTTCCGTGCCAGCCTGCCGGAGCTCCCTGCGTGAACATCCCCAACAATTTGCCGATTGCCGCCGGAACGAACTTCCGGCCGCATACATCGGCGGGCGTGGAAGTCGATATCCAGATTCCGATCATCCAGGCGCCATTCCGCATCTATTGGGCATACAATTACCTGCGCTTCGATCAGACGATTACGCCCCCGCTCGGAGCGTTTTTCGTTCCGCCCGCCGAAAGAGACAGTTTGAAGGACCTGGGCGTCTACGACACGCAGATCGTGCCCTCTCTGCAGAGTTTCCTGGAACAGATTCGATCGTCGCAGACGATTCCTCCGGGACTGTTCGAACCGAGGACGACATTGCGGTTTGCCGTGAGCAGGACCTTCTGATGTGCAGGCCAGAGAGCCGGGGGAGCAAGGTGGAAATTCCTGTCCGCGCAAGAGGCGCGGGGAGTTCATCGGAGATGGGCGGAGGGAACATGAAGGCGTGGGGATTGGCGGCAGTGCTGCTTGTCGCGGTGTGGGTAGCGGGATGCGGCGGGAACTCCACGACCGTGGGAATCACCATCACGGGTCCGGCCCCGGCGCCGTTGTCGATCATTATCAGCCGGCCGTCGGTGCAGTTCACCGCCACCGTCACGGGTATTTCCGCATCGACCGTTTTCTGGCAGATTTGCGAGCCTCCCGCTACGCCTTCGACCACGATTCCCCCGACGCTGTGCACGCAGGGCCAGGGCCCGACGACGGGATGCACGATCCCGACGGTGAAGAGTCCGATCGCCGGATTCGGGACGATCACCGCCAACGGCCTCTACACGCCACCGGCGACCGTTCCCAATCCTGCCTCTATCTTGATCGTGGCGACCAGCTGCGTCCGATCCGACGCGTTCGGAACGTTTTCAATTACGCTTGATTCCGGCATTCGCGTACAGGTGCTTCCCACGACAGCGCTGATAGGGCCGGGTGAGACATTTCAATTCACCGACATCGTGACGGGTACCAGCGACACGGGCGTGGTCTGGATGGTCAACAGCAACCCCGGCGGCGACGCTATTGACGGATACATCTGCCCTTCGAATGTGGCAGGGAATCCCTGCACGGCAACCACTTCAGCGGGCGAGTATTTCGCGCCGAATGCGTCGCCGGGGACGATCACGATCGGTGCGCAATCCGGTGCGGATCCCTCAGAAGTGGGTACCGCGACCGTCACCGTGGGAGCCGGAGATAACCCGACCTTCAGCGCCACGGACCCGGTCGAACCGCGGGTGGTCGCCGAGGGCTCGGCGCAGCAGGATGTCTATCTTTCGGGAACAAACATTTTCTCGACGACGCAGGTTTTTGTGAACAATGTTGCGGTGCCAGCCGCGGACGTGACGGTGATCAGCCAGACTCTGCTGCGCGTCACGATCCCGGGTTCACTGTTAACCCAACCGGGTAACCTCTCGCTCTTTCTTGAATCCCAGGAAGGCACGAAAACCTCCGGATCGGTAACCCTGCCCGTTGTCCCGGTGCGTCCGGTCGTCATCGCATCGACGCCGAACAGCGTCGAGGAGAGCAATGGCGGAACAAACCTGACCGCGAATCTCGTGGGCGGCTACTTCGTGCCGGGCAAGACTCTTGCGACGTTCAACGGAGTGGGTTGCGGCGGCGGAGGTCAGGTCTGCACGAGCTATGTCGACAGCCGGCACATGAACGTCTCCATTCAGGACGCCAGCCTGACGCTGCCGGGGCTCTATCAGTTGGTCGTTCAGAACAGCGATGCGGTTACGGCCGGAGTGCCCAATCTGACGGGCTTGAATTTGGCCGTCAATCCGAGCGCGGCGGCGATTTCCAGCGGGCCGGGTGCGACGCTGACGATGGGCGCCACCGCAACGCCAGGTTCGACCGCCGTTGCCATGGACCTGGCCGACGGCTACGCCGTGGTCGCCAACACGAAGGAGGGGTCGGTCACGATCGTGAACATGGCGACTGACACCGTGGTCGAGACCATCAGCACGGGTGCGGCGCCGACAGGAGTAGCCGTTGACGACATGCTCGCGCCGAACCACATGGCCTATGTGGTGAATAGCACGGACAACACCATCACCACGATCAACCTGAGTGCGGTCCCGCCTGCGAAGGTGGCGACGGTCTCGCTAGCCGCCTACGAGCCGTCGGTAATCCCGGCTGCGACCGTGCCGTACAGCATCGCCGCGAATCCGTTGACGCACCGCGCTTTCGTTGCCGACCAATCCACCAACGTCGGCACCATCATTGATCTCGCCAACGCCAACCCCAGCATCGGCTGCACGACGCCGCCCTGCCCGGTTGGAGTGATCACCGGAGGCATCACGCCGTACGGCACCGGCCAGAGCCCCGGCGTGGCGGTCGACCCGCGGCTCAATTGGGCCATGGTTACACCCGGAGGCGAGGGAACAATCGCGCTGGTCGATCTGGGCCGCGCGGCGAGCGTCGGTGACGTAGGCCGCCAGCCGCAGCTGATGGGCAGCCTTTCCATTTCGGCCACCGTGCAGGGCATCGGAATCAACACCGAAACCCATGAGGCATTGCTGGCGGATCCGGCTGCGCAGACTTTGACGACGTTCAGCCTGCTGAACGATGCCGTCACCGCCGTAACGTTCACCTTTCAAGGGGCGCAGCAGTTGACGCCGGACCTTGGTTCGGCGGCCGCTACTCCGCTCGAGAATCTCGGCATCGCCGTTTCGCCAGGGGACTCGACGGGTGTGGTGGCCGATCTGGATAGCGGAATCATCCTGAAGAAGATCACCGGCCTTGGCGCCAATCCCCAGGCTGTCGCCGTCGATCCGGCGACGAATCAAGCCATTGTCGTCGACGCGGGCGACGCCCACGCATCGATCATTTCGCTCGGCAGCCCACTGACGCAGCCGCAAATCCTGGAGGCCAGCCCCGCGTCCACTTTGACCAGCAGCGTACCGCTGACGCTGACCTTGACGGGCGCAAATTTCTCCGCCAACTCGATCATCCGGCTCGATCAGGGGCAAATTGCGTTGCCGGCGCCGACACCCGGTGGCTGCGCAGCGGGCGTTTGCCGGCAATTGACGGTGCAGATTCCTGCCAGTGCGCTGGCATCTGCGCGACACTTTCTGCTGGACGTTGTGAACAGCAACAATGGAGCCGTATCGAACGTCGAGGACCTGACCGTAATTCAGCCCATCACGGTGGGCAGCGGGCCGGTGGCGGTCGCCGTGGATACGGATCGCGATCTGGCCGTAGTGACAAACACGAATGACAATACGGTGTCCCTCGTTTCGCTCTCACCCGTGAACGGCCAGCTTTCTCCGGAATCGCTCGGACCCGTCGGCGTAATTCCGCCGGCGATTTCCACCGGTACCACGCCCTTGGGCGTGGCTGTCGATCCGCGGCTGGGCGTCGCCATGGTGGCCAATAACGGCAGCAACAACGCATCGGCCATCGATCTGACCACTCTGCCGCCGCTGGCGACGACGGTCCCGCTGTGCGGTGCGAACTGCTTGAATGCCACCGGCGTGGCTTTCGACGATGATACCGACAGGGCGCTGATCACCAACACGAACTCGAACAATCTTTTCAGCACGGGCGAGGTCAGCTTCATCAACGTTACGCGAACCACGACGGGAGGCAATACTTCGATCACCGCGGCCCTGGGCGACAGTCTGCCAACGGACCAGGATCCGGTTGCGGTGGCGATCGATCCGACTCTAGATTTTGGCGCCGTGGCTACGGCATCCTCGACGAGTACCCTGGACATCGTCGACATGAACTCGGAATCGATCGTCGGGCGCGTCAACAATCTTCAGAATCCGAGTGGGGTGGTGTTCGATCCTGTCAACCAGGTGTTTATTACCGTAAACAGTTTGCTAAACAATATTTTCTTCACGGATCCTTCTTCGACAAACTCAACGACGGTCAATGTCGGAATCGCGCCGACATCGGTTGACTACAACTTTCAGACGAGCTCGCTGGTCACGGTGAATGCCTCCAACCACACGATGTCGGTGATCGATTACGCGTGCCCGTCGAACGCTCTACCAACGTGTTTCACTCCGAAAGTGCAGGTCGTGCTCGGCTTGGGCGGAGCGCAGACGTCTGCCCTGGTGCTCGGTCCCAATGCGGTGGCGATCGATCCGAAACTGAATCTGGCCGTGCTCGTCGATCCGGACAATAATCGCGTCCTGCTGGTTCCGCTGCCGCACTAACCAGCGGAACCGCGCGGCCAACCGCCCCTGAAAATGGGGCATCGGACTCTATTGGGAGTCGGACCGGAGAGTGCCTGTCGGTAGAGGCATTGGCTTGCGAGCGATCGCCTCCGGGCGAATCCAATTGACCATTTTCCGGGTGGGAAGCTATAATTCCGCGTTTGTGTTCATTAAATTTCGCCACACAGTCTGAATGAGGAGTGAGAATGAAGATGCAAGCAGTGGTTCCAGTTATTGCCGCACTTTTAATGACGCCCGCAGTGTGGGCTCAGGCTGCAGCTCCGGCGGCGGCGGGCAAGGTCGGGGTGATCAATATCCAGGCGGCAATCGCCAGCACGGCAGAAGGCAAGCAGGCTGCGGCCGAACTGCAATCGCAGTTTACTCCTCGGATGAATGAGCTCCAGAACGTGCAAAAGCAGATCGAAGACGTGAGGAATCGTCTCCAGTCGGGTCAGTCGACGTTGAGCGACGAGGAAAAGGCACGGCTCCAGCGCGAAGGCGACACGCTGACGCGTACGTATCAGCGCAAACAGCAGGAACTGCAGGACGACACGAACGACGCGCAGCAGGAAGTCGTCAACCGCATTGGCCGCAAGCTCGTCGATATCCTGAACAAGTACTCCAAGGAGAACGGCTATGCCATCGTCCTGGACGACTCCTCGCAGCAGACTCCGGTAATCTACGCCGCGAATCAGATCGACGTGACGCAGGACATCATCCGACTGTTCGACCAGAGCTATCCGGTGAAGAATGCGGGTGCTGCGGCGCCAACCGCTCCTCGAACGGCGCCTAGGCCCGCTCCGGGAACGCCTGCGGCGGCGCCAAAGCAGTAACGCCATATGTCAACGGAGTCACGAGGTGCCGAGGGCCTTGCCGTGAAAATCGGCAAGGCCTTTTTTTATTGGCGCGTCCGGCCGGACACGGGGTGTTTGTGTGGTCCGCCAGGTTCGGCTATCATGTTTGCTCGAATCGCGTTGAGCGGATTTTCAGAAATACTTCTCGCGAAAGCGAGCCAGGAGGAAGGGCATGGCAATTTCGGTCGGGGCCGCGGCGCCGGATTTCACGCTGAAGGATCAGAACCAGAAGGACGTAAAGCTGTCCGATTTTCAGGGCAAGAAGAACGTCGTCATCATGTTCTATCCTCTCGATTGGAGCCCGGTCTGCACGAACGAGCACATGTGCATGGTGAACGACATGAAGCGTTTCGAGCAGCTCGACGCGGCCGTGCTCGGCCTGAGCGTCGACAGCGTCTGGTCGCACAAGGCTTTTGCCGAAAAAATGGGCATCCACTATTCCTTGCTGGCGGATTTTCAGCCGCGCGGTGCGGTGGCTGACAAATTCGGCGTCTATCTGGCGGACAAGGGAATCACGGGCCGCGCCATCGCCATCGTCGACAAGGGGGGCAAGGTGGCCTGGTTCAAGAATTACGACATTCCGTCGGTGCCGGATATCAACGAGGTTTCCGAAGCGCTCTCGAAGGTAAAGTAACCGCCGGAGCCGGCGTGGCATCATTTTGCGGCGAAGGTGCGGATGTAATCGACCAGCTGCCAACGCTGCTGGGCGGTTAGCTTGTCCTCGAATGCGGGCATGGGTAGCCGGCCACGGGTGATTTGCCAGAAAAGCTCGCCGTCCGTTCGACGGCTCATCGTCCGTGCGTCCGTGAAATCTCCGGGCGCAACCGACAGTTCGGGCGCTTTCTCGCCTTTGCCGTCGCCCTTTTCTCCGTGGCAGCTTCGGCAGTGCTCGCCATAATCCCGTTGGGCGGCCGCGATCGCTTCGGCGGTCGGCGGCACCGGGTTTTTCAGCCTGCGCGCTGCGGATACCGCGCTCCAGTTGCGCGCCGTGTTGATCATGGTTGCACCGGCGGCTCCGAGAATCACCACGAGCGCCAAGATTCCGACGAGGCGGGTATTTCGATTGGATTTTGCGGCAGGCACGATTGGGTCGGCGGCTCCGGCGGGAATCTTCCCATAGCCCGCCGCGATTTCCCAGCGCTCAACGTCGCTATTTCAGGGTGCTGAATGGATCGCGCGAATCACGGAAACCACTACCAGCACAAACATCACCACTACATAGACGCGCAATCCCCAGAGCAGGATTTTGATTCCGGGCGAAAGGTTTCTGCGGCCAAACCGCGTCTGCTGTTTGGCTGCGACCACTTGGTCGGTTTCAAGCAGCGACAACACCACGCGCGGATCCTTCAGATCCGGCCTCGGCGAAACGGCAGCGGGTGTCACATGATCTTCCCGTGGCTTCATCGGTTCCATTATCCGCCCAGCAATTTAGGAAATACCGTGGTAACTCCGAACGCGATTCCGACGCCGACCAGCAGGACGGTAACCACGATGCCCGCCGCATTTTCCCAGAATCCGTTCACATGCTCACCCATCACGTCGCGGTCGTTCACCAGCAAGATCAGGAATGCCAGCGCCGGCGGCATCGCCAGTACAGCGATTACGTTTACCGTCAGCACGACAAACTCGAGCGGCGCGTGGGGAATCAGCACCAGCGCCCCGGCGGCGCACGCCGATCCGAGCAGCGTGGAATAAAACGGCCAGGCGTCACCCACGGGACGGTTCAAGCTGTGCCCGGTTCCCATCACTTCACCGAACGCGTAGGCCGACGATGTCGATATCGCGATCGCCGCCACGATTCCCGCTTCAAAAATCCCCAGCGCGAAGAGTGCTGCGCCCACATGACCGATCCAGGGAGCCAGTGCCTCTGCAAACTGGGCGCCCTGGAATTGCGACGCATCGATGCCGTGATGAAACAGCGGGGCGGTCGCCAGAATGGCCGCAATTGCGAAAATCGCGGCCAACGTCGCGCCCAGCAGGGTGTCGAAGCGGCCCGCCCGAATGTCACGCGGCTGCATGCCTTTATCCACGACTGCGCTTTGTTGGAAAAAAATCATCCACGGCGTTACCGTGGCGCCGATATCGGCAAGAATCAGCAACAGGATTTCGGCGGCTCTGCCTTGCGGTAGAGGCGTCCAGGTGAGCAGGGCGTGTCCCACAGCGGGCCAGTCCGGATGCGCCAGGATCGCGGCGGGAATGAACAGGCCGTTGAAGATCGCCAGGCCCAGCGTGATTCGTTCCCAGGTCCAGTATCGGCCGGTCGTGATCGCCCCGACCACCGCGACGAGACCCACGCCGACCGCGACGGCCGGCCGGAAGCCGAAAAATCCGAGGCCCGCACGAATTCCGATGAACTCCGTGATCAGCGTCAGGAAATTCCCGATCACCAAGTCGCCCATCGAGAAAAATCCCCAGAATTTGCCGAAACGGTCGAAAATCAATTCCGCGTGGCCGCGATGCGAAACGGCACCAAGCCGTACCGTCATTTCCTGCACCACCAAACCGATCAGGAAGGTGAGCACGACGAAGGGGACGAAGAAACCGATTCCGAAGCGCGCGCCCGTCGCCGAGTAGGAAAGCATGCTCGGCGCATCGTTTTCGCCGAGAAACACGAGCACGCCGGGCCCAACAAGCAGCCAGAGCACGCGCAACGGACGGAAGCTCTGCGCGCCCCGCCCCTGCCATCGCGCGCGGGTCACTCGCCAGCGGTCGCGGGCGCGATCCACATCCTCGTGCGTCAGCAGTCCGGCCAGGTCGCCGGCAACAGGCGAGCTCGCGGCAATTTCGGTCGTCGGCCGCGCCGAACCGAACGAGCTCGTTTCCGAATCCGGTTTTCGCCCGGACATATGTTAACTAAGATGAACCTCGCATATAAACTACGCTTAACACGTGTAACCGTCAATTGCTGAATAGAGCGTGGCGCCGAAAAAGCACGGCTTTGTTTCAGTCTGCTATAGTGTTTGTGGACTCATCGCAGCGAACGCCGCGCGGCATAACGGACAACAGGAGAGCGAAATGGCGGAAGCCTCAAAACAACAGCAAGCCCAGATCAAAGCCGACGAGAAGGAGTTGCTCGGACAATATTCAAACCTCGTGGTCGTTCATCACAATGCCGAGGAGTTCACGCTGAACTTCATCTACATGTTTCCCACGGTCGCGCAGGGAAAGCTGGTTGCCAGCATGATCGTGAATCCGCGTCACGCCAAGCGCCTCATGCGCGCGCTCCAGGAAAACATCGCGCGGTACGAGGCCCAATTCGGCGCGCTGCCCGACCCGCCGGGCCCCGAAGCAGATCCAAAAGTGGGATTCGTGCAGTAGTTGTGTTTCGAAGGTGTGGCTCGTGTCTCAGCACTTAAACCCGTCGCCCACCACCCACCCGGTGGCCGGCTCGACGAATTCCAAACCCACCGCATAGCCCGTATCGGCAGTTGTGTGGCAGTACGCAACGCGCGCCACGGTGCGAAAAGGACCCGCCAGCGTCGCCACCTCGATCCGGTCGTTGATCTTCCAACGCCGCGTGGTCAGCACGCGTGCCCCGCGCGAGCTCACATTCTCGGTAAAAGTGGTTTCCGTGCCCGGCTCCGCGCCGTGCCCGGAAATGTGCACGCCGACTTCCATGGGAATCCGCGTTTCGCAGCGGGTCGCATTGAACGACTTGGGACCGCCTATCCCAAGCGGCATACGGAATGCCCCCTTTTTAGGTTATAAGCACGCTGCGAGATGCTTGAGTTGAAACTTCCCGGTTGTCCGTCGCTTCATTTTGTAAAGCGCCGAATCGGCCGCGCCCAGAAGCTGTTCGGTCGAAGTTCCGTCTGTCGGATACACCGCCTGCCCCACACTCACGGTAATGAAAGGCTCTTCGCCATCCGACGCAAGCTGCTCGCAGATGCGCGTGGCGGCTTGTTCGGCGTCGAACGCTTCCGCCTCCGGCAACACGAGCGCGAATTCGTCGCCGCCAAACCTCGCCGGCGTGTCGATCGCACGACTGCTGTTGCGCAGCACCGATCCCAGCCGCTTGATCGCCCGGCTACCGGTGAGATGCCCGTACTTGTCATTAATCTTCTTCAATCCGTCCAGGTCGAACAGCAGCACCGCAAACTGCCGGCCCGTGCGCCGCGACCGTTGGATTTCGCTCTCCATCGTTTCGAGCAGCCGGCGATGATTGGCAAGCCCGGTCAGCGAGTCGGAAGCCGCCATGCGGCTCACCTGGTCGAAAAGCTGGGCATTGTCGAGCAGCGTCCCGCCCAGCACCACGACGTAGCTCAGCACCATCAGCGCATGCGCCAGCGTGTAAGGCGCGTCCAGCATCCGCTGGGACTCACTCATGGTGATGTGGCAGACCACGTTCAGCGCGGCCGCGAAGAACAGGGCGCGGTCGAGCGCTGCGCTCGTGCGCCGCAGCCGCCAGCCGTAACCAATCGTCGCCGCGATGTAGAGAGCTGCCGGGAGCAGGTCCCACGCCCGCGGCACGAACACTCCCGGATGAATTTTCGGCGCCCGCGGGAGCATGAAATAAAAGACGCTCGTTAGATACGCCACGGCGCCCACGATCAACGTAACACCCGCGATTTCCTTCGCCGGATCGCGCGATACAGGAATCCGCCGCTCCACCATCAGCGCCGCCAGCAGCAGCACGCCAAGGAGCGTCCGCCCAGCCAGCCACCCCAGCGAAATCTGCATCCCCGTGTTCGGGGTAACCAGCATCCCGCGATAAAACGTCATGCTGCTCGCCGCTTCGATGAGCCCCGCCAGGACGAAGCCAAACGCGAGAATCAGCGAAATCCGGTCGTGCGTTCCGCGAAACCGCACCATGGCATTCGCGGCAAACGTGAATGCGATCAGGCTGCCCGCCATTTCCAGGTACGCGTCGAAAAGCGGGTCAGAGGTATAGCGGGAATGGCGCAGGATCCACAGCGCGGCACAGTAGCCTGCCACGGCGATCAGGCCCAGCGCCACAAACCCGACGCGGTATCGACCCCGAACTGTCTCTGCAACGCCCACACGTCCCCCGGAAAATGAGAGTACCCCGAAGTGAAACAGCAACTCACCTGCCGTTTCGCTTCGAGCGATCCCCTCTACCTAAGTACACTGTTTTCGTGGGCTTTTCTTAGGGAATTGTGAGGCACGTCGCAAAATGATACACACCCGGTCTCAGAGCCTTTGGAATTGTTACCTGCGTGAGAGCTTATTACGCGCAGAGCGGGGCTACGGTTTGGGGTTCGGCGAGGCGGCGGGCGCCGGAGGAAGGTCGAACGCCTGGATGGTGCTCTGAAAGCCGACCTTTTTGTGAGCGCCGTCACAGAACGGCTTATTGGCGGAATGCCCGCAACGGCACAGCCCGATCTTCTCCCGCCCGGCCAGTCCGAAGGCCTTGCCGTCCTGGTCGCAGACTTCAAAATCGCCCTCAACCCGAATCGATCCATCCGTCCGAACGGTAATTTTGGTAGCTGCCATCAAATCCTCCGTGAAAGGGCGCCGCAGGGCGGATTTCAAGCCCGCCCTGCCCGGCGAAATCATGAAACTGCGTCTTCGCGCATAAGCAGAGCTCAGTATTTCGGCACGCTCGGATCCACTTCGTCCGACCAGGCCAGAATACCACCTTTCAGATTCTGAATTTTCTTGAAGCCGGCGCCGCGCAAAAACTCCACTGCCTGCGCCGACCGCTTTCCCGACTTGCAATGCGCCACGATCTCCTTCGAGCTGTCGAGCTCGTGCACGCGCTGCGGCAATTCGCCCAGCGGGATCAGGTGGCCGTTGATATTGCAGATCTGATATTCGTGTGGCTCGCGCACGTCGAGCACGTAGATATCGTCGCCCTTGTCGAGCCGCGCCTTCAGCTCTCTCGGGGTGATTTCAGGAATATTCGTCACGGTGCTGGGAGCCTCCTCTCCGCGAACGCCGCAAAACTCGGCGTAGTCGATCAAACCCTTCTGCGTCGGGTGCGTCCCGCAGACCGGGCAATCTGGGTTCTTGCGCAATTTCAGCTCGCGGAATTTCATGGCCAAGGCGTCAAACAGCAGCAGGCGCCCGATCAGAGGATCGCCCTTGCCGATGATCAGCTTCAGCGCCTCGGCCGCCTGGATCGTGCCTACGATTCCCGGCAGCACGCCCAGCACGCCGCCCTCGGCGCACGATGGCACCAGTCCCGGCGGAGGCGGTTCGGGATAGAGGCAGCGGTAGCAAGGCCCATCCGGCGCGCCGAACACGGTGATCTGCCCTTCAAACCGGAAGATTGAGCCGTACACGTTCCGCTTGCCCATCATGACCGACGCGTCGTTCACCAGATAGCGCGTGGGAAAATTGTCCGTGCCGTCGACGATGATGTCGTAATCCTTGAAAAGCTCGAAGGCGTTCGCGCTTGTCAGCTGCGTCTCATAGGTGTCGATCTGGATGTCGGGATTCAGCCCGCGCAGCCGGTTCGCGGCCGCTTGGGTTTTCGGCACGCCCACGTCCTGCGTGCTGAAAAGCACCTGCCGCTGCAGGTTCGTCGAATCCACCACGTCGAAATCGACCAGTCCGATCCGCCCCACACCCGCGGCCGCCAGATACAGGCCAAGCGGCGCGCCCAGCCCCCCCGTGCCGATGCATAGCACCTTGGCAGCCTTGATCTTCAGCTGCCCCTCCATGCCCACCTCGGGCATGATCAGGTGCCGGCTGTAGCGCATGATCTCTTCTTTGGAAAGCGCCCCGCCCTTCGTCGCGGGCGCCGGCGGAGCCCCTATTTTCGTAGCCATGGAATAACTCCCGTCTGAACTCTTGGCCGATTAGATGCGGACGCCATTCGTGCCGCCGGCGATGGAGGGCACAATGCTGATCGTATCGCCCGGCTTCACCGTTGTCTGGTCTTTCTGCAGGTAGCGAATGTCCTCGTCATTCACGTAGACATTCACGAAGCTGCGCAGCTTCCCGTCATCGGAGAACAGATGCTTCTTCAGGTCCGCGTGCTTCGTGGTCAGCGCGCCGAGTGCCTGACCTACCGTCGACGCCTCCACTTCAACGCTTTCCTGCTTTCCTGCGTATGCCCGCAGCGGCGTCGGAATAATCACCTTCACTGCCATTCGACCTCCTCCTGGGCTGCAGCCGTCGTGGAAAGCTCGACGCTCGCTATTGGATGCCCGCCGTCATTGAATTGACCTAAGAATGTGTGGCGACTTCGATCTCTTCTGGGTCGTAGGCTGCCCGGTCGTCGTGCAGCCGCCAGGACGTCGTGTCCTTCGGCTCGCCCTTGTGCACGCTCACGATGATGTAGCTGTACCACGGCCACGCGTGCTCGCGATCGAATTCGCTTGGCCGCGCGGGATGATCGGGATGCGAATGATACCACCCGATCAGCTCCAGTTTTTTCTCGCTGGCGGTTTTTTCAGCCAGCCGCACGTCGTCCGGCGTCACTTCGAATCGATTGCGCGGCGAATCGTCGCGCCGGTTCGCCAGAGGCACCAGGTCGACCACCTCGCGCGAGCCGTCATCGTCGCGCCCCAGCAGCGCCCCGCAGCACTCGTGCGGGTACGTCTCCACGCCGTGCGCGTGAATCCGCTGGAACATCTGCTCGAGCACTTTCAGCCGGAAGCCGCTCAATCTTCGCTCCAGAACCGCTCGCTCAGATATTTTTCACCCGAGTCGGGGAACACGGTCACCATGACCGCCGGTTCGCCCTTCGGGATCCGACGCGCCACCTGCAAGCAGGCGCACAACGCACCTCCGGCGCTTACCCCGACCAGAATCCCTTCTTCGCGCGCCAGCCGCTTCGCCATTCGTTGCGCATCTTCGGTCCGCACTTCCAGATCTTCATCGGCGAGTCTGGAATCATAAATCGGCGGCACGATTGCCGTGGCCATGTGTTTTAAACCCTCGAGGCCGTGAAAACTCGAGTCCGGCTGGAAGCTGATGCAGCGAATCTTCGGATTCAATTCTCTCAGCCGCCGTGTGGTGCCGACAAACGTTCCGCTGGTCCCCAGCCCGGCCACAAAGTGCGTAATCTGTCCCTGCGTCTGATCCCAGATTTCCTGCGCGGTCGTATTGTAATGCGCCGCTGGGTTCGCCGGGTTCCCGTACTGATCCGGATAGAAGTATTTCTCGCGATCGGCCTCGTAAATTTCGCGCACGCGCCGGATGGCGCCGTCGGTTCCGTCCCCGCCCGGCGTCGTCACGATCTCGACGCCATAGGCCGCCAGAATCTGCTTTCGCTCCGGTGACGCGCTCGACGGCAGGCACAATTTCACCTTGTAACCCAGCGCCGCCCCGATCATCGCATAGGCGATCCCGGTGTTTCCGCTCGTGGCATCGAGGATCACTTTGCCGCGCTTGAGCGCTCCGCTTTTCTCGCCGGCGCGAATCATCGAATACGCCGGACGGTCCTTCACCGAGCCGCCTGGATTGAACCACTCCGCCTTGGCCGTGAACGTCACATTCGGAAATTCAGCCGTCACCCGCGCTATTTTGAGCAGCGGGGTATTCCCGATGCGGTCGAGTAAGCTCGCGCCGACCGCCCGCGTCGCTTGGGATTTCGCCCTCGATACGAGCGGTTTGTTCGCGGCGGTCACGATGCTCATCCTCGGTTCGCAAAGATTCTTTGTAGTTCGCTAATTCGGGACAGTTTAGCAGATCGAAGCTAGGGTCTACAGCGACACTCGCAGAGTGCCGTGACGGGTAGGCTCAAAACGATTCGGGGAATCGAAAGGCGCAACTGCATACACCGGATATGATGCTGCAGCCTCCGTTCCCGACGCAAGCCTCTCAGTGCTTCGCCGTCCCATCCGCCGCCGGCAACTCGAACGCCAGCACCACGTTTCCCGGCATTCCAGCCGTCACCGTGAAGCCGGACGCCACGAACACCATGCGGTCGGACACCGTCGGGCCGCCCCCGCTCATCGATCCGCCGTGCGCCGTCACCCCGTTCACGGTGGGGAACGAAGGCTCGGTGTCAAAGTCCCACAAGATCTTACCGTCGGCAGCCGCATACGCTCGCAGATGACCGTCCATGCCGCCTGAGAAGACCACATCGTTTGCCGCCGTCACCGCAGCCAGCTGGCCTCCGCTGCAACCGGGTTTGCTTTCGCAAGGTGTTTTGGGCGGCATGGTCTTCCATAAAAGCTTACCCGAGCGAATATCGATCGCCGCCAACCCTCCCGGGGGCGGGGCATTCGCTCCAGCCGAAGTGAGCGTGGAAATATCGGAATTCGCCGCATACACATTCTTGCCGTCCGTCGCCGAGCCCCACTCGATCCCTCCCAAGCCGCTACCCTTGCCGACGCGCGCCTCCCACAGTTCCTTTCCGCCATTATCCGGATCGAGCCCGTACATCACTCCGGTCTTCTGCCCGCATAACAGCACGCGATGCCCGTCGCCCAGATCGACCAGAATCGGCGACGACCCGAAATCCACGTCCGGCCCCGGACGTGCCGCGCAGTTCAGGCGCCGAGGATCGATGCATCCGAAGTTGAACACGTCATCGGCTGTCTTCTGCTGCACCCACAGCCGCTTGCCGGTCGTCAGATCGAAGGCCACGATCGCATCCGTGGCGTCTGCCGCCGGATCGACGTACGCGTCACCCGTTCCCACGTACAGCCTTCCGAGCTTCGCGTCAATCGTCGGCGTGTCCCAGATCGCCGCCCCGGCGGGCGTGAATTTTGCATGGCTCTCCCCGGGCTTGGACTCGTGCGGCTCCTCGGCGATGGCGTACGCTCTCCAGATCATCTCTCCGGTCATGCTGTTTACGGCCGCCACGCTTCCGCGAAACGTACAACACGGATAATCCGGGTCGCCCGCACTCAGCTCTTCATTTGACGCCAGCGGAACGTAGAGAATCCCCCGGTAGAACTGCGGCGCTCCGGTAATCCGCGCCGAGCGATGCCCGCCGACATTCAGTCTCCACGCCAACTTGCCGGTTTCTGCGTCGAGAGCATACAGATTCGCTTCCCCATCTCCGAAATACGCAGCGTCGCGCCCGGGAAGGCCGCCTGCGATTGTCACCGCCGTCCTCACGGTCGTGTCGGCTCGGAACGTCCAGATCGTGCATCCCGTCTTCGCATCCAGCGAAAAGACGGTCCCGTCCCCGGACCCGAAAAACAGCCGTCCCTCGACGAAAGTTGGCTGGCCGTACGCCGTGCTCGCGTCGGGAATCCCAAATGCCCATTTCAGTTTCAGCCGCGACACAGTGTCGGCGCGGACCCGCGTAAACCTCTGATCGCGCGTATTCTCAGGACCGTTGCCCCAACCATCCCAGCGGTCCGGCACCCCCACATGGGCCATCGGCGCCAGTTTCATCGAGCAGAAGTTTGCCTGTGCCGACTCCGCGCCGTCGCCCGTCTTTGATGAAAGGTAGGCCGCCACGGCCCGCCGTTCAGCCTCGATCATCCGGTTCCCGTAAATGGTCATGGCCCCTGACTCAAGCGCCCGCAAAATCTCCTCGCGCGTCTTCTGCCCGAGCACCTCAACAGACGGCGCCGCGCTACCCTGCGTCCCGCCGCGAACATGGCACGTCGAGCAGTGCTCTTTGAACAGCAGCGCGCCATTCGGCGTCGCCGGCGCGGTCTGCGCCTCCCCCGATGCGAGGCCGAGTGCGGCCGCCGTAAAGATCGTTGCCATCGCCGCCACTCGAGAAGCCTTCATCCCACCTCCCCATTTGCGCGCCGATTGTCATTTGGACGCTGATTGCTGCGCCCGCGTCTGCTTTCGTCGCGTCACCTTATATCGATTTTATGAACGCGGCGCAATGCGGGAGCAGCATGCCGGCATCTTTTAACTTTACAGACCCGCTGGCAATTCATATCCTAATTCTCACATGTGGTACGTCGACAAGCTCTTTACGCAGCCTCAAGTCGAATCGCTCTCGGCGAGGGGATTTTTGGTCCGCAATTCGGGCGGCGTTGTGCGCATCGAGAAATACGGGTGTGGAGCGGAGCTTCGCAAGGAACCCCAGGGTGGCAGCTTTCGCATGACGATTATTCCGTCGATCATGCTGCAGGGCCAATTCACGCGGCTCTGGGATGCCGGCTACCAGAAATTCTTGCTTACCAATGAAGGTCTCAAGGTGCCGATTCGCGTGCAGCAGCTGGGAGACTTGCGCCGGTTCAACGAGGAATTGCGCACAGCCCTTGGCGTTTCAACGTATTACAACGAGGCGCTGGGCTCGACATGCCACTATAGCGTCTACGATCGCGTCAAAGGCCGTACTGGCGACATCCCCGACCAGTCCGTCGGCGCGCACGAAGCTCCCGAACACTAGAACCCGAAAAATCTGGCGTGCGGCTAAATTCAGCGCCGAGAGTTTGTGCATGATGCGGAATTCGGCGCCCGAAGAACCCCGGTGCAGGATGCGCAATTCGGTGCTCGAAAACCGAGGGGTTTCGCGCGCCACAGGCGCAATCGCCGCGCTGGTTGACTTGTCCTTCTCGCCCCCCTAACATCGAGCGCTTATGGCGGGCACCGAGTCCCTCGACGGGCGTGTCATCTCGCACTATCGCGTCCTGGAGAGGGTCGGCGCTGGAGGGATGGGTGTAGTTTACAAAGCCGAAGACACCCGCCTGCGCCGTTTCGTTGCGTTGAAGTTTCTCCCCCCCGGCGTCGCCGACGATTTGCAGGCCCTGGCGCGGTTCCGCCGCGAAGCGCAAGCCGCCTCGGCGCTGAACCATCCGAGCATCTGCACCGTCTACGACATCGGCGAAGACCACGGCCATTCCTTTATCGCCATGGAGTTTCTCTCCGGCCGCACGCTCCGCCAGCTCATCGCCGAGCACGCGCTCACGATCGCGCAACTGATCGAAGTCGGCGTGCAGATCGCCGACGCGCTCGACGCCGCCCATCGTAAGGGGATCGTGCATCGGGACATCAAACCTGCCAATATCTTCGTGAACGAACGTGGCCACGCCAAAGTTCTCGATTTCGGCCTGGCCAAGGTCACGCGCGATTCGCCGTCGCTGGCGGGCGAAACCGCGGGCGCATCGCCCACGGCCAGCTTCGACCCGCTCGTGACCAGTGCCGGCGCGGTGGTTGGTACCGTCGCATACATGTCTCCGGAGCAGACCCGCGGCGAAACCCTCGACCGCCGCTCGGACATCTTTTCGCTTGGTTCCGTGCTATACGAGGCCGCTACCGGCACCCGGCCTTTCAATGGAGCCAGCGCCCTCGCGATCATGCATCAGATCGTCAGCGTCATGCCGAGTTCGCCCTCGAGCCTCCGTCCGGAACTACCTCCAGCTTTCGACCGTCTGGTTGCGAAGTGCTTGGAAAAAAAACCAGCCCAGCGCCCGTCACATGCGTCCCAAATCGCCGAAGTGCTGAAATCGATCACCCTCTCTTCGATCGCCGTCTCAGCCTCCCGGTCCGACAACCGCAAATCCATCGCCATCGTCCCGTTCGAGCTGCGCGCCTCCGGCACCGACGAGCAATTTCTCTCCGTGGCTCTCGCTGACGCCGTGGCCAATCGCCTCGGGTCTTCACCGTTGCTCGTCGTGCGACCCACGGCCACCACCACGAAATACGCTGGAAAGAATGTCGATTGGACGCAGATCGCCCGTGAATTAAATGTCGATCTCGTCGCCGAGGGCAGCATCCAGAAAATGGGTCCGCGCGTTCGCGTCTTCGTGCAGGTCTGGGAACACGGCGACGGCCGCGCCGTACATTCGGCGAAAATCGATGGCGACATGGGTGATCTCTTCACGCTGCAAGATCAACTCTCAGATTCCGTTTTTGCGGCGCTCACTCCGCGCCAGCGCGACCATAGCTCCGACTCCGCTTCCCCCATCGCGCGCCATCCACTCGCGTTCGAGCTCTACCTTCGCGCCGTCGACAAGTCTCTCTGCTTCAGCAAATTCGAGCTTGCCGCGGCTGTCGAAATGCTCGAGCGCGCGGTCGGCCTGGATCCGGGATTTGCCGACGCTTGGGGGATGCTCGCCAACATCTGCGCCCAGATCGGTTCGCATATCGACTCCGATCCGAGCTGGTTCGCCCGCGCCGAGGACGCGGTCGCGAAGACGCTCGACCTGGATCCGCTGAATTGCAACGCCTTCGCCGCCCGGGGAACGATTCTCTGGTCACCGGCGCGAGGATTCCAGGTGCGCCCCGCGCTTGTCGCGCTCAATGCCGCTCTGAAGATCAATCCCAACCGCGCCAGCGCGCGCGCCTATCGCGCCGCCGTGTTCTTTCACGGCGGCTTTCACGAAGCCGCGGGGCGCGATACCGACGAAGCGATCCTGGCGAATCCGCAGTTCGCCCTGCCCCACACCGCGCACGCCTACATCGCATTCTACGGCGGTGATTACGCGTCGGCTGACCGCTACAACCAACGGGCGCTGGCAATCGAGCCTTCGCTGGTGCACGCGAATATTCTGACGCCCGTCCCCTGGATTTACGGCGGAGATTTAGGCAGGGCGCGCGAGCACCTGCGAAAGGCCCAACAGATGATTCCCGGCGAGCCTCAGCTGATAACGTCGGAGGCGTTGATTTTGGCGCACGAGGGAAACTTCGCCCGCGCCGAGCAACTAGCCGACGAAGCCGTGGCCACAAAGAAAAGCCTGCTGCACTTTCATCATTCGAATCATCTGGCCGCCGCCGTCTATGCAGTGTGCGGAAAGGTCGACAAGGCCGTCGCCCAGCTGCGCCACAGCGCCGAAACCGGTCTGCCGAATCATCGCGCCTTTGAAAACGATCCGCACTTCCGCCCGCTACGCGAGCATCCCGACTTCGTCGCGCTGCTAAGCGAACTCCGCCGCAACCACGCACAACTCCAACAGGAATTCGGTCTGACGGGTTCAAGCCCGCCGTCCTAGCTTCGGAGGTTCCGCCGCTCGTTGACAAACAAGTTGGCGGGGGACTAGCATTCCCGAAGCGATTGACTTTCGGCGAATCGAGCAGGTGGCACGCAAGGAGTTCATCATGGGCAGCATTTACCTCGAGGAGCTTTCCGCTGTGGGCGCGGTGCGCTTTCCGGATATTCCCATTTATCAGGGATTCGGGGCGCCGAGCCGGCTCGAAGCCGACTTGCGCGATTGCGAAGTAACCTACGGCGCCGTGCCGAAGGATCTGAACGGCATCCTTTATCGCTGCGGGCCCGACCGGCAGTACCCACCCATGGGCGGCGACGACATTTTCATCGACGGCGAAGGCATGGTGGTCAGCTTCCGCTTCGACAATGGCCACGTGGACTATCGCAGCCGGTATGTGAAGACGGCGCGGTTCAAGCTACAGGCCGAACACCGCCGCGCGCTTTTCGGCCGGTACCGCAATCGCTACACGCGCGATCCTCTCGCCAAGGGCTGCAATCCGGGGACAGCGAACACGAACGTCGTCTGGCACGCGGGGAAGCTGCTGGCGCTGAAAGAAGACGATATGCCGTACGAGCTCGATCCCTACACGCTCGATACGATCGGCCGCTTCGATTACAACGGCAGCGTGAAGTCGATGTGGATGTCCGCACACCCGCATCTCGATCAGACCACGAACGAACTGCTGACCTTTGCCTATCAGGCGAAGGGCGACGGCACGACCGATGTAGCGTATTTCGTGATCGGTCCGGACGGAAAGCTCAAGCACGAAGTTTGGTTCAACGCCCCGTGGGCCGGAATGGTGCACGATTTCGCCATTTCCGACAAGTACGTGATTTTTCCGTTCTTCCCGCTGCTGACGGACGTGGACGTATTGAAGCAAGGCGGCCCCTTTTACACCTGGCATCGTGACCAGCCGACCGTCGTGGCGGTCGTTCCGCGGTACGGCAAGGCGGAGGAAGTCCGCTGGTTCAAGGGTCCGACGAGTTTTGCCGGGCACATGATGAACGGCTCAACCGAGGGCTCGAAGGTCAGCCTCGACGTGTGCCTGTCGCAAGGCAGCTCATTTTTCTTCTTTCCGAATCACGATGGTACGGCGCCGGACCCCACGACGGCCATTCCGCATCTCACTCGATTGACTTTCGATCTGGCAGGCAACACAGAGGATTTCAAGACGGAACAGCTTTACGAATATATGTGCGAGATGCCGCGCGCCGATGACCGCTACTACGGCAACGGGACCTATCGCAAAGGCTATGTCATTTGCCGCGATCCCCATACGCCCGGGTCGGGGAACATCGGATTCGGCTGTGTGGGCCAATTCGACCACAAGACCGGCAGCTCGAAGATCTGGAACCCCGGTGCGGATTCCGGCGTACAGGAGCCTCTATTTGCTCCGCGTAAGGCGAACTCGCCCGAAGGCGACGGCTACCTGCTCACCCTGGTGAACCGCATGGCCGAAAATCGCAGCGATCTCGCGATTTTGGACGCTTCGAACGTCGAGGCGGGACCCGTGGCAATCGTGAAGCTGCCTCATCGCGTGCGCATGACGTTTCATGGGATGTGGGTTTCCGAGGAAGCTTTGAATTCCGGCCGCTACTCCGCGGTTCGCACGGCGTAAATGGCCGACGTCGTCGCGCTGGTGGACGATCTGTTTTTCCAGGCCAAGCTTTTGGAGACGGCGAAGCAAGTTGGCGTGGAAGTGCGTGCCTGCACGACGCCCGATGCGCTCGACGAGGAGATCGCGCGATCGACGCCGCGTCTCGTGGTGGTTGATTTGAACGCGCGGGCGGAGCCGTTCACGGCGCTCGAACGGATGCACGCCAGCGATTCGAAAATTCCGCTCATCGCGTTTCTTTCGCATGTGCAGGTCGATCTGGCGGAGCGTGCGCGCGCCGCCGGCTGCCGCGAAGTGATGCCGCGCTCAAAATTCACGCAGAATCTGGCAACCATCCTGGCGCGCGCGAAATCCGACACTTGATGAAGCTGACTGCTCTACTGGCGCTGCTGTCGATGGCGCTGTCCGGTGCAGCACGCGCCGTCGCCCAGGACGGGCGCGAGGC
>JBAVUW010000116.1:0-12207 GCA_049696975.1 Candidatus Acidiferrales bacterium
CCCGATTTCCGCGGCATCTGGCAAGCCCGCTCGCTTGCCTACATCGACCTCGAAGGCCGCGGTCCCGCCGGCGGCACGAAGCAGTCCGCCCGGAGCGCCGTCGTCGATCCTCCCGACGGCAAAATCCCCTACCGCCCCGACGCCCTGAAACACCGCGACGCGAATTTCAAGAACCGCGCGACAGCCGATCCTGCCGCCAATTGCGATCAGGCGGGAGTCCCGCGCGCGGTCCTGCTGCCGACGCCGTTCCAAATCGTCCAGAGCGTCGGCAATCTAGCCATTGTCTACACCGACAATCACGCCTACCGCATCGTCGATCCGCAGTCGGTTCCTCACGACGACGGCATCGATTTTTTCATGGGCGATTCGCGCGGCCATTGGGAAGGCGACACGCTCGTCGTCGACGTCGTCGACTTGGGCGACCAAACGTGGCTCGACGGGGCAGGAAATTTTCACAGCGACCAGCTCCACGTCGTCGAGCGCTACACCCTGCTCAATGCGAACACCATTTCCTACGAGGCTCGCCTGGAAGATCCCCAAACCTACACAAAGCCCTGGACGATTCGCCTCCAGCTGGATCGCGATACCCGCCCCGGGGCACGCATCAGCGAAGACGAATGTCTCGAAGGCGCCGACGGCCGCTGGCATCACGTCTCGCCTTTCGACCCGAAAGCGCTCCTGCGTCACGACTACGCCGCCGAGCTCGCCGCCGAAGCCAAGGCTCAGGCGAGCGCCTCCAAACCGTAACCATTCGGCGAGATTCGCGCGGATACGGCACACCGCTGTTCGCACAGCTGTGATAGCATTTCCACGAAGACTGAAAGGCGATGGAGTTCGCCTGAACCGTCCTTCACCGGACTGATGACTCCTGGCCGCCGCCCGGCGCCAGGAGTTTTTTGTTTTTGGGCCGGCGACGCGCCACTTTCGACAGCACAAGGAGAACAAGTGCGCATCTTCCTGCTACTCGTATTCGGGGCGCTCGGCACGCTGGCGCGTTACCTCCTGCAGGGCGTGATTCAAACGCGCGTCGGCGGAACGTTTCCTTCCGGCACGCTCGTCGTCAATCTGATCGGCTGCTTCCTGATCGGCGGCATTGGCGAATACGCGCTGCTGCATCTTTCATTTCCTCCGGAATGGCGCATCGGTATCACCGTCGGGTTCATCGGCGGATTCACCACGTTCTCGACGTATTGCTGGGAAACCGTGCGGATGCTGCAGGACGGTGAATGGCGCAACGGCACGATCTACGTGCTCGCCAGCCTGATCGGCGGCCTGATCTGCGTGATTTTCGGCATGCGCATCGCCGAACGAATTTCCTAGCCTGAAAGGATCGACCATGGCCGACGCGACCAAGCACGAACGCTTCGAAGGCGAGCGCACCCTGATGCGCATCCACATCGGTGAATCCGACCGTTGGCACGGCAAGCCGCTGTATGAAGCCATCGTCGAGCTGCTGCGCCGCGAAAAACTCAGCGGCGCCACCGTCCTGCGCGGCGTCGGCGGCTTCGGAAGCTCCAGCGTCTACCACACCGACAAAGTGCTTCGGCTCTCGCAGGATCTCCCCATCGTCATTGAAGTCGTCGAAGCCACCGAGCGCATCGAACAAATCCTGCCGCAGCTTGACCAAATGATCGGCGGGGGCCTGGTCACCCTGGAAAAAGTCCGCGTAATTCTCTACCGCTCGCACAAATAGCCACACGCTTGTCGTTCGTCGCTTGATTTTTCAATCGCCCGTCGACCGCCGGCACAGAAGCGCGTGCCAGGGGAAGAATCTTCCGCCCCGGAAGTTCCCCACTTCCTTGCCTGCCGCCTCCCCTCATGCTACAAACCTCACGCCACGGAGGGCTCTATGGAAAAGCAAAGGCTCCTTCAATACATCGATCATTTCAATCACAAACGCTACGAACAAGTGATGGAGTTCTACCATCCCGACGTGCTGATCGAATACCCCACCATGCTCGCCAATCCCAATGCTTCGCCCGTGACCCGCCGCGGGCGCGAAGGATTCCTCGAGCAATACGTGGAGCTCCACAACTCTTGCCGCGAGGCCCTCGAAGTCCAAACCGTGATCATGGAAGGCGACATGATCGCCGCCGAAATGTACACGGAGTTTCACTTCTTCAAGGACTACGAGAATTTCTCAGGACGATCGATGAAAGCAGGAGACATCTACATCACCACAAACTGGTGCATCTACAGGGTGGAAAACGAGAAATTCAAACACATCCGGGTAGCCCACTTCCGCAAACACGACCCGAAAACCGCCCGCCTGTAGCCTATCGCTGCCGTCCTCAAATCCGGCCACGCGTGTCTGAGGGGACGAAAAATACCGGAAGGCGACTGGGTCTGCATGAGAAGCTCCGCGCCCGGAACGGGCGTCTCGGCCTGTCCGACCTCGAGATATAATTACTCAGTATCTTCAACAATCGGTTTCATAACTCACCTACAAAGACGCATTTCCCGTTCACGCGGTTGCATGATTCCGGTATTGCCGTTCCAACCGGCCCCGGCAAACCCCGCTCCATACGCACCGCGCCTGCTGGCCGGGGCGAAAAAAAAGCGGGGAGCTTGCGCCCCCCGCTCGCCTTGCACCACGCCAACTCAAATCAGCGACGGCCTCCGCCAAATCCTCCGCCACCATGAAAGCCACCACCGCCGTGGAACCCACCATCCCCATGCACACCGCCGAATCCACCCGCATGGTAGGCACCGCCCGGAGCAAATCCCCCTCGCGGTCCGCCCCATGCCTGCGCGTGGCGTTCGGGCGCCACCGAGTGCGGATCGAAGTGATGATGGTAGTGGTAACCGCCGTAATAGCCGCCACCGTACCCGCCGAATCCGCCGTAGAAGAACGGCGGGTAGAATCCCCATCCAAACGGACTGTAGAAAATTCCATCACCCGGAATGAACGTGTATCCCGCAAACCACGGATCCCAATACCAACCCGCTCCGTACCACGGGCCGTAGCCGACGCCCCCGTAGTATTCCGGCGCGATATCCGCGTTGGCCTGCGCGACGTAAGACGATCGCAGGCTGCTCCACTGATACAGATCGTCCTCGCTGGATTCCTTGTTGAACCCAACCGCCTTGAGCTTCGGATTCGTCAGCGTCACGTCGCGCCCGCCGCCGATCGTCACGCGGCGATCGGCTTCGTCGAGCTCCGCCTTTCCGCTGAAGACGCGCACATCACCGGTATCGGCGTTGAAATCGTAAAACCCGTCCTTCACCAACCGCGTCTTGGACTTGCCTTCATCCACAATCAAGCGGTTCTGCGGATGAAGGTTCGCGACCTCAACGGTCGCTTCGCCCCGATCGACGGCCACTTCGGTGTCCGTCAGATCCGGCGAAACCATCTCCACCGCGCTTTGATTGCCCACCCGCAGAAACACGCCCGGCGTCAGCAGCACCTCCGCCTTTCCCTGCCCGGTCGTCAGAGTCTGCCGGGGCCCGAGTACCGCCCCACCGATTGAGTTCGCGTTCAGAGTCTGCGAACCGATGGAAACCTGCCCTTCCACATAATTTACCGTTCCGGGATAGGCCGTCTTCGGCGGCTCGCTCGCTCCCACCAGCGGAGCGCACAATACGACCGCGAGAAGCGCCCGTCCCAGGATATTGAGTCCGTATCGAGTCATGACCCTGGCCCTCCTTCGCCTGCACTCCATTAGATGAGGGCCTGTCCCGTTAAGATGCTTCGTAACATATTGATTATAAAAGGTATAAGTTTCAGATTGCGCCCGCAAAGACGGTATGTTAGGTTTCAGCGAACAAAAGGCGAAATGCCGCAGCCGGGCGAAAGCCTGCGCATTCGGCCGGATCCGTCACCGGAGGCCTCATGGCAGCATCCACAGAAAGCTTGGCTCGCAGGCCTCATTCGACGCTCGATGCGGTTCAGGAGGCGCTCGGCAACCTTGCCGGCCGCTACCGCACAGACGAAGTCCTCACCCACATCAAGCACATCCCCGCGCGGGAAGCCGAGTTCCGTCCGATGCCGCCGTGGGTGCGCCCCGAACTCGCCGCCGCATACCGCGCCAAAGGAATCGACCGCCTCTATTCGCACCAGGCCGCCGCCGCCGAACTCGCTCGCGCGGGAAAGGATTTTGTCGTGGTCACGCCCACGGCTTCGGGCAAAACGCTCTGCTACAACCTGCCGATCCTGAATGCGATTCTGGCGAACACCGACACGCGCGCGCTGTACCTTTTCCCCACCAAAGCGCTCGCGCAGGACCAGCTCACCGAACTCTACGACCTCGCCGCGCGCGTCGACGATCCATTCGGCGTCTTCACCTACGATGGCGACACGCCGAGTGACGCCCGCAAAGTAATTCGCGAGCGCGGCCACGTGATCCTCACCAATCCCGACATGCTCCACACCGGGATCCTGCCGCACCACACGAAATGGACGCGTCTGTTCGAGAACCTGCGCTACATCGTGCTCGATGAGCTGCACACCTATCGCGGCGTTTTCGGCAGCCATCTTGCCAATGTGCTGCGGCGCATTGCCCGCATCGCGACTTTTTACGGCTCGCGCCCGCAATTCATCTGCTGCTCGGCCACGATCGCCAATCCCGGCGAGCTCGCCGCCCAGTTGATCGAGCGCAAAGTGGAAACCATCGAGGAAAACGGCGCTCCGTCAGCCGAAAAGCTCTTCGTTTTCTACAATCCGCCGATGATCAATAAAAATCTCGGCATCCGGCGCAGCTATCTCACCGAAACCACGCGCGTCGCCAAGGAACTGCTCGCGCGGAAATTGCAGACCATCGTCTTCGCGAACAGCCGTCTGCACACCGAAGTCCTGCTGACCTATCTGCAGCAGGCCCATCCTGCCGCGCCCGGCGGCTTGGAGCCGATACGCGGCTATCGCGGCGGTTATCTGCCCGGCGAACGCCGCGAGATCGAGCGCGGCCTGCGTGAAGGCCGCGTCCGCGGCGTCGTTGCCACCAACGCGCTCGAGCTCGGCATCGACATCGGCTCGCTGGACGCCTGCGTCATGGCCGGTTATGCCGGATCGATTGCGTCCACCTGGCAGCGCGCCGGCCGTGCCGGCCGTCGCAGCGGCACTTCCTGCGCCGTGCTCGTTGCGTCGTCGATGCCGCTCGATCAGTTTATCGTGCAGCATCCCGATTATTTCTTCGGCCGTTCGCCGGAGCACGCCTACGTGCAGCCGGACAATCTCGAAATCCTGGTCAATCACCTGAAGTGCGCCGCGTTCGAGCTGCCCATCGCGCCGGATGACAAATTCGGCCCGGCCGACGTTCCAGACCTGTGCGCACGCCTCGCGGAAGCCGGATTCCTGCACCGCAGCGGCGCGAACTGGCACTGGGTGCAGGAAGCCTACCCCGCCGACACCATCAGCCTGCGCTCGGTGACCTCCGACAATTTTGTGATCATCCTCGGGTCGGCGGAAGATGACGGCAACACCGAAGGGGCTCGCAAAGGCGCTCCCCAGGTGATCGGTGAGGTCGATTTCTCTTCCGCGCTCACCACGGTCCACCCGAAAGCGATCTACCTCCACCAGGGCCAGCAATACCATGTCGACCGGCTCGACTTCGACGAGCGCAAAGCCTACGTCCGGCGCGTCAACATTGAGTACTACACCGACGCCATCCGCTACACGCAGGTCCGCGTCCTTGCCATCGCCGAAGAATCCCCTATTTCCGCATCCGCCCGGTCCTGTTCTTCCCGCGCCCACGGCGACGTCCTCGTCCGATCCCAAGTCATCGGCTTCAAGAAAATAAAATTCTTCACCAACGAAAACGTCGGCGACGGCAAACTCGAACTCCCCGAAAACGAAATGCACACCACCGCGTTCTGGATCACACTGAGCCGCTCGCTGCTCGCGTCGCTGCCCTTCGCGCTCTCCGAACGCCAGGGCGGCATTTTCGGTCTGCTCTACGCGCTGGAATCCATGGCCTCGCTGCTGCTGATGTGCGACCGCCGCGACCTCGGAACCGCCGTCGGCGAGCGCCCCTCAACGCCGGGCGTCGAAACCGAATGGAGCGACGCCTCCCTCGCGCTCGCCGACGCCGAAGAAACGAAGGAATATTTTGAGCCGAATCTCTACCTCTACGACGCCTACCCCGGGGGCATCGGCTTCAGCGAGCCGCTCTATCACGTCCACGAACTGCTGCTTGAAAAAACGCGCGAGCTCATCTCGGGCTGCCCCTGCGACCAGGGCTGCCCCTCCTGCATAGGGCCCGCCGGAATGAAAACCGACCGGACCAAAGAAGCCACCCTCGCGATCCTGAGCCATCTATGCGCGTAACTCGCAGGCTCCGCTCAATTGCAGGCGACGACCAGAGGCATCGGCCGTGAGCACTTCCAACATTCTCAGCCGCCTGAAGGCACTTCGCCCCGCGTCGGGTCGTGAGCCTGCGACCACCTCGGAAGCACGCGGCCGCGCCCCGGAAGTACCGGAAGGCGCCGAGCGCCTGGTCCGGCTCCTCGAAGCGAAAATCCACGCCAACGAATTCGGCGAACACGTCGCCCTGCGCAAATGGTATGCCGAGCCTGTCACCGACACACCCGGCCTGGGCGCTCCGGAAGGCGAACTGCCTCCCGCGGCGCTCGAATTGCTCGCGCCGAATACCTGGCGCGAAATCGCCGATCCCCGCGAATGGCTTTTCCTCGACACGGAAACCACCGGCATTACCGGTGGGACGGGGACCTATCCGTTTATGGTCGGCATCGCCTGGTGGGACGCCGGAGGCCTCGAAGTCGAGCAGCTTTTCATGCGCGACTATAGCGACGAGCATTCTCTGCTGGTCGCTCTCGCCGAACGCATCGCCGAACGCCCTGTCCTTGTCACGTTCAACGGAAAATCTTTCGATTGGCCGCTGCTTGAAACGCGCTACCGCATGACGCGCTCGGTCCGTCCGCCCGCTCTGCGGGCGCATCTGGATTTCCTCCACCCCGCGCGCAATCTCTGGCGTCTGCGCATCGGTTCGACGCGCCTGGCCGAACTTGAGTTGAAGGTTCTCGGCTGGAATCGCGGGTCGGACATGAATTCGTGGATGATTCCTCAGCTCTATTTTGACTATCTTCGCGGCGGCCCACCCGAACCCCTGCTTCCGATCTTCCACCACAATCAGATGGATCTGCGCGGTCTCGCCGCACTCGCCGCGCGAACCCTGTCGCTGCTCTCAAATCCCGACGAGCACGGCCACGACGGCCTCGAGCTTTTCGGCCTCTCGCGCATCTGCGAACGCCGCGGCGAATCCGCGCGCGCCCGAAAGCACTACGCGCAGTCGATCGATCGCGATCTCCCGGCTGAAACCGACCGGGCCGCCCGCAGCTCGCTCGCGCGCCTCGCAAAGCGCGACGGCGATTTTGTGCTGGCTCTCAAGCTGTGGGAGGAGATGCTCGGAAACTCACGGGAAGGATGGGAAGCTTACGAACAGCTCGCCATGTACTACGAGCATCGTGCCCGCGAGCCGCATCGCGCCGCAGACTTCGCGAAAAAAGCGCTCGTTGAGCTGCGCGACGCCAGCCGCCTCGGCACCATTGCGGCCGGTGCGTATCGCGAGAGATCGATCCGCTTCGAGCGGCGCCTCGCACGCCTGGAACGCAAATCCGCAGGCCCCCCGCTTGTAGCCAGCCCTGCTGAATCGCGGCAGGATTCCGGTGAATCCAATGCGCATCGGCGAAAAGGGGAAAAATTCCATGCCAGAATCGGATAGCGCGGCAGTACAACTGGCGAGAAAACCGCCCGTGGAGACTCCACCCGTGAACGCAATCAGCGATCCCTACCTCCGAGAGCAGCTCGAAAAGCGGCGCGACAGCCTGAAAGTGGCTATCTCGACGATTCCCGTGACCGACGAAGCTTCCCAATCCGCGCCTTTTCTCAAGCTACTGGACGACGTCGAAGCAGCGCTGCGCCGCATGGACGGCGGCAGCTACGGACTCTGCGAAGCCTGCCACGATCCGGTCGAGAAGGACCGCCTGCTCGCCGATCCCCTCGCGTGTCTGTGCCTCGATCACCTGACCAATGAAGAGCAGCGTGCGCTCGAACGGGATCTGGAGCTTGCGTCGCGGGTGCAGCGGGGGCTGCTCCCGCAATCCGACGTCCACGTCCGCGACTGGCGGGTGCATTACTTTTACCGGCCTGCGGGAATCGTCAGCGGCGACTATTGCGACCTCATCCAGGCTCCGGGCGAGAATTCGAAATTGATTTTTCTGCTGGGCGACGTGAGCGGCAAGGGAGTTGCCGCGTCGATGCTGATGACCCATCTGCACGCGATGTTTCGCGCGCTTGCGGGCCTCGGGCTCGAGCTCGACGCCCTGCTCGAAATGGCCAATCGCATGTTTTGTGAGAGCACCATCGCCGGCCAATTCGCCACGCTCGTCTGCGGACGTGCCGGCCGTGGCGGCGAAATCGAGGTCGCCAGCGCGGGCCATTTCCCCATCCTGCTCGCTTCGAAAAGCGGCATCCGCCACCTGGAAGCGACTGGACTGCCGCTCGGCATGTTTTCGACGAGCCGGTATTTTGTGCACCGTGCGCGGCTCGAACCCGGCGACAGTCTGCTGCTCTACACCGACGGAATTTCCGAAGCGCGAAACGGAACGGGTGAAGATTTCGGTCTGGAGGGCCTTTCGCGGGCCGCCGCCAACCGCTACGGCTGGGAGCCGAAGGATTTCGTCACCGCGTGCCTGGCGGATGTGGAACGGCACTGCGCCGGCGGCCACCAAACCGACGACCAGACGCTCATGGCCATTCAGCGAACGAGCTCCCCCGAAGCCGCCTTCAACGATTGAGAGGAGGCGATCCGGCCGGGCTCGCGCGTGTACCTCGCACGGGTGCTTTCGCGGCGCGTTCGACGCCGAGGTGCGTCGAGCCGTGCTGGAAGACGCGTGCTCCGGAAATCGCGGAAGACCGCAGCAGTTCCTCCAGCTCCGGCACGGTGTAGGCGGCGCGCACCGAATCGCGATACAGCCGCAGCATTTCGCCCGAGTAGTTGCGTCCGTGCCAGCGGACGTAGAGCGGATAAGCAAGGCGACCGGGACGGCGCAGGTCACGCAGCAGAATCGCCCCGTCCTCCGTCGCCAGACGCGCCATCTCCGAAAGCAAGTTGGCCGGCTCGGACAGGTGATGCAGCACCGAGTTGCACATCACCAGCTCGAAACTCTTTTCCGCGAATGACAGCCGGTTTCCGTCGGCCAGTTCGAAGCGAACGCGGCCACCGAGCTCGCCAGCCGCCGCCCGGAGATTCGCTTGCGCCTGTCGGATCATTCCCGGCGAGCGATCCACCCCGCGGAGGTTCCAGCCCGGCAACCGGCGCGCAAGCTTGATCACGATTTGGCCCGGCCCGGTGCCGATATCCAGCGCGCGGCCCTGGCTCGAGCCTTGCACCAGGCGCAGGGCGTGCTCAATCAGCGTGTTGTCGATCTTGTCAAGATGAGCCTGCGCCGCAGCGGACGCATAGGCTTCGACCTCGCCGGAATCGTCCATTACCTCCGCTTCGGGAACGCGCGGAAAATCGAGGAACGCCATCCGAGAATACTATCGCGAGGCGAGGACGGCGGTTTCAGGAATTTGCGCCATCGAAGGAGACGGTTCTTCCGCCGGCCCGGGAGACGCCGGCCAGTCCATCGCGTGATTGATGGCTTCGAATGTCTGCCGCGATGCGCCTTGCACCGTCAAACACTGCCGACCCAGGCAGCGGAGGAAGACTCCGCCGGCCGGCGTATCGAACTGGAAAAAATTCGGGCGCCGGAAGAGCTTCGTGCGCTCGGGGTACTTCATCTCCAGCGCTTCACTGTACTGGCCGAAATAGCGCGCGGCATCGTCGTCGGTTTCGAGCGCCACGATCCAGACCAGTTTCAGATTCTTGTTTTTCGGGTCTTCAAAGACGGCGTAGCGGTCGCCGTCCCACGTGGGCGAAATGGACTTCGCGCGATCTTCATTGAGAAATTGCTTCAGTACTTCCTCGACGCCGAACTGGCCCATCACATTTTCTTCCAGCAGCTTCCAGTCCGCGGGCGCCACGCCTTTCCAGGCCGGCAGGGTCACTTTCGCGGGACCGACGCCCTTCAGGTAGAACTCCGGCTCCATGATCTGCTGGGTCGAAACCGGCGGATTCTCGAAGATCAGGTGCAGGTCCTGCCAGCCGGAATGCGCCTTCAGAAACGCTTGGGAAAACGACGTGCCGGCGAGGTAAGGGAACAGCAGCGAATCGCGGATCACCAGCGGAGCCTTGGCGAGCTTCGAATCCTTGTCCATTTCTTCGACCGCGCCGGGGCGAATGAGCGCCGAGACGTCGCCGATTTCTCGGACGCTCAGATGTTCATCGCGCAAGGAATAATCAAGCATCGCCGCCAGCGCCGTGCCCTCACTCACCGAGTCGCGCGCCAGTTCCGCGTCATCATTGGGCCGCGCGGCCTTGATCCAGGGGTCCACGTTGAAGGACTGGTCTTCGAGCGCGTGCGTGAGCTCGTGGGACATCACGTCTTTCTGCTCGTCCGACGGAATCCAATCGGCGATATAGAACTCCTTGGCCTTCGGGTCATACAGGCCGGCGACCTGCTCGGTGAGCACGTCGAGCATGAATCGATCGAGCGGAAAATCCTTGGGGATCAGGCCGAACGCTTCCAGAGACTTGTCGTCGGCGTATTTCTGCGCATCGTTTTTGTCTTCCTTGTCGGCCTCAATCAGGTAGGCGCGGATTTCCTGCTTGGAGCGGAGGCTTTTCTTCAGCGGCTCCTTGATCGGCAGGTGCAGGATCACGCTCATCTGCTTGAGCACTTCATCGGCGGCGGCCAGAAACTCGGGATTGGGGACGGCGGCAGCACCCGCCTGCGTGGCGGGTTTCGTCGCGGCCGGCTCGGGCGGCGAGACGGTCTGGCCCGCGGCAAACATTGCGAACGCGACGACCGCAAGCAAACAGGCGATTCGCTTCATTCGTGGCTCCCAGGGATTAGACGCGTGATCGAGAATAACAGGTTTTCTGGCGTGCCCGATTTTCAGTGAACTTTTGGGCGGGGTTTCGACCGGATTTCCCGCGCTCAGAGCACGGCCCGGCTTGAAAGAGGTGCCGCCAACTCAACAGCCACCCACGGTTAAGAGCGAAGGATCGCTACGGACGGGAGAGGCTTGAGACCGGTGCCGTGAGCACGGACTGTACGATCCTGCAGAACTCTTCGACCGGGAAGGGCTTGGCCAGCACGGGACATCCCGAATCGCGAAGGATGTGCGCGGCCGCATCGCCGGCGTTGGAGGCGGTGAAGACGACGCGCGCCGACAGATCGGCCCGATTCTCCTTGATCCAGCGGAACAAACCGGCGGTCGACGTCTTCCCCGGGAGATTGATGTCCATGACCACGGCGTCCACGGAATTGTGGCTCAGAGTTTCGATCGCCTCCTCGGCCGTGTGCGCGATTCGAACCGCCGCGCCGCTCGACAACAGGACCTCCTGTTCAAGCAGCAGCAGAGCTTCCTCGCGGTCGACCAACAGAATCGTTCCGGGCACCGAAAGATCCCGGGGTGAAGCCGGTTCGCTCGCCGACGCGGAGGTTTCCTGCGAGAGTGGCAGGGTAACGAGGAAGGAAGCGCCGCGCCCGGAAGCGTTGCGGACCTGGATTTCGCCGCCGTGCTCCTTCACGATTCCGTAGCAGATGCTCAGGCCCAGGCCGGTGCCTTTGCCGACCGGTTTGGTGGTGTAAAAGGGATCGAAAATCTTGTGCGGGTTGGTCACCCCGGGACCGCTATCGGTGATTTCGACTCGCAGGCGCGAGCCGTCGCCTTCCGTGCGAATCCAGATTTCGCCCGAGCCGCTCTTTTCCCGAACGGCATCGACCGCGTTGTTCAGCAAATTCAGGAAGACCTGCTCGAGCTGGTGGAAGTCACCGGCGGTCGCGGGCAGGTGCGGATCGAATTCGCGGTGAATCGTGATGTTGTGAATCTTCATGTCGAATTCGCGAAGCACCAGCGTGTCCTCGAGTATCTGATTGAGTTGAACGGGCGCGCGATGAGGCTTCTGCTGCCGCGCAAAGCTGAGCAGATTCTGCACGATGTGGTGGGTGCGCTGCGCCTGTTTGTAGAGTTTTTCCAGATAATCCGCGCCGCGGCCCTGGACGAATTCCTCGGACTTCAGCAGCTGGCTGTAACCCAGGATCGCGGTGAGCGGATTATTCAACTCGTGCGCCACGCCCGAGATCAGCTGCCCCACGGCGGCCATTTTCTCGCTCTGCAGCAGCTGTTCCTGCGTGCGACGC
>JBAVUW010000117.1:0-66240 GCA_049696975.1 Candidatus Acidiferrales bacterium
TCGACGAGTAACCCGTTCTCGATGCGCACGATGTCGGCGGCGATCCAATTTACAGGGGCGCCGAATCCCGAAAACCGTCCGTGCACGATGACGAAAGAGCCATCCGACACGATCGTTCCGGCCTCATACTTCAGCGTTGGCGGAAGGCTCCTGATCAGGTCGAACAATCCCTCGCGACCCGGAGCAATGTGAGCGCTATGCTGAATGTATTGCGGTGACCAGAATCGCTCGGCGCCCGCGTAGTCACGCTTGTTGAATAGTGTGTCGAAAGCCCTGAGCACCAGTGTCTTGTTATTCTCCTCGAACTTGCGGGCCATTAATTGTTTCCTCCAGTCCTTGAAAATCGGAGCGGGCCCGATTCATTTTCTTCCAGGAGCTCCACTGACTTCCGCGAGTATCCGGCCAGGAGCGCCACCCGAATGCAGGTCGTCTCCTGTTAGCGGGCCGCCGACCTGCTGATGATCGTAGTGGTGCTCGTATACAACCCGAGACGCGTTCCATCTCCGAATGGCGTTCCATCTCAAAGTGCACCGTTTCCCGCCGATGCCAGCGAGGGTGACCGTCCATACGGAATGCGTCTCGTTGGCGGCGTCTCGGGCCATCGCGGCCTGCTCGACGGATATCGATAACCCGGCAGCCTCAACCATGACGTGAAGCGGCACCAGGTATTTCAGCAGAATGGGACGTATCTGCGCCTTTCCGCGGATTATCTCGGGCGAATCTTCACTGCTCACCTCGACATCGTCGGCGTAAAATCTCTCAAAGACGCCGAGATACTCGTCGTAACTCCTCGCGATTTCGGCGCGCAGGATCGCTTCGTTCAAGACGAGCTCTGCGGCCTGAGAGCTGGTGTACGCGTTGTCATCAAACTGTATTGCAGTCACAAGATTCTTTTCATGGATCATGGGGACCCTCCTTCAGGCTTGCGGGGATTCGTCAGCTCTTGCGCCGTTCAAGAAAAAGAGCATCGTGACGGGCTTGGCGCCCTTGTTTCGCCATGCGTGGCGCGTACCGTTTTGCACGACGACGTCGCCCCTTTTCAAATGCAGAGTCTCTCGGTCGTCCAACTCCATCCAGATCTCCCCTTCGTAGACAACTGCGTAATCGAGGGTGTTCGTTTTGTGCATCCCTGGATCTTCCTTCTCGAAGTGATCGGCCAGTCCTGGGAGCCGAGCCAATGCTTCTTTTTGTGCGGCTTCGCTGTCGAAGGACGGATCGGCGAAGACAGAACCGGGCGGAAAGGTCACGAAGTGCAGGCTCGTGCCCCCGGGCCCAGGAACCACGGAGTCTGGATAGCGGTCAAACCTCTGTCCCTTGCCGAGGTCCGGCGTCTCCGGATTCACCCAGATGAGCGCGTGCTCGTAGCCGGGAACGGTGTTGAACTCATAGGCCGGCAACGGCTCGTCGCTTTCGACGACGGATTTGCCGTTCCGATTGCCCGTGACGATACGACGATAAGCACGCGGCGTTTTATCGCGTACGGAGAGCTTTTTACTCTTGGAGGCCGTTGTAATCATGACTCGATCTCCTGCAATGGTTCAGCTGCTTGCTGAAATCCCCGCCACCAAACAGACCCAGCCCATGCCACCGGGACGATCGACCTAAGCGGCGGCAGTCTTTCGTTGATAAGCAGGAGCAAAGACATCCTGAACAAATTTCTCAAACGAAGTCGGTGTGCTGTTCTGGTGGGAACGAGGTTCCTGCGCAGCAAGGACCCCCGCGTTGATGGCCCGGAACATCTCGATGTACACCGCGGCTTTCTTCGGCGTCATGCCCGCTTGCTCCAGCACCCGTTGCACCTGGTCGTAGGAAAACTGCTCATAACGCAGCCCCGGTTTGCCGATGCCACGCCCAATCACCGCGGTAATTTCCGTCATCGACAGGTCGCGTTCGCCAAGCAACTCGCGCGTCTGTTTACCGGAAAAGTCCAGGTCCAGCAGGCGGCGCGCGGCGTAGTCGCCGACGTCGCGCGTCGCGATCATGGGCAGCTTCCGATCGGGTAGCAGTGCATGTCCGAAGATTCCCATGCCCTGAATCATGCCGATCGCCGCCAGATTGTTTTCCATGAAGTACGCCGCGCGCAGGTGCAGAACGCTCAAACTGCCGATGGCATTGAGTTTTTGTTCCGAAGAATGCAGCCCCGTGACTGGCCCGGTGCCTTCCGGGACATGGGCGCCGTAGCTGCTCAGGTACACCGCGGACCCTAGGCCGGACTCCGTCACCGCCTTCGCGATCGCATCGCTCTCTCGCTCCTGGTCTTCCCGGGAGGTAATGGGCGGCAGCATCAAGTATGCGCCGCGCGCGCCCCGGAAGGCTTTGGTGAGCGCAACCGCATCGCTCACGTCGGCTGTGACCGCTTCGGCGCCTTTCGCCACAAAGCGTCGCAGCCGTCCAGCGTCGCGACCTACGACGCGCACCTTCTGGCCCCCGAGCAGAAGGGCATCGGCGATGATCGAACCGGTGTTCCCGGTCGCCCCTAGGATCACGTAGGTTCCATTCGTCACGACAGCCGGCTTGTCATTGAGGTTCATATTTCGATTCTCCTTTTCCCAGGCACGCTGTTCAGCCCTGAAACAAGCACCACATTTCCGAAGAGGCCTGACCATCCTTCCCCGGCCATCCGTTGGGTTTGCTGCGTGGATGGGATAATATGTGATAATCATATGCACATATCGATACAAAAAAAGTCACCGACTCGCTCGACGGATCTCCCCGACGACATCGGCGAGGGTTACACGATCGAGCGTATTCTCGAAGCTGTTCTGCGCTTTTTTTAAAACCGACGACATACACCCCTTAATGTTCGAGCTGATCGGGCATCTCTTTTCCACCGGGTATCCGTGAATCGCGAATGTCGGCGGTGCCGCACTGGCCCGATAGATGTCCAAAAGCGTGATGTTTTCAGGAGAGCGCGTCAGGGTGCTCGCGCCGTTCTTGCCGCGCGTAGTGACGATCAGGCCGGCCTTGGAGAGTTTCGAGAGCGATTTCCTGACGAAGGTGGGGTCGGCGTTCACGCTGGCGGCAAGAGTTGCCGACGGGATTTGCTTGCCTTGAAAGAAACCAAGGGCCGCCATGATATGGGCTGCCACCGTGAATTGAACGCTCGTCGCGGACATCCGGCCTCCTATCTACATATGTGATGTTTAAAAGCACACTGCGGATGCAGGTTTTTCAACCGATAGGGTATCGCCATTGTTGCGATTTGCCGGCCCCGTTCTCAACCGAGCGATTCCAGCTGAGCTGACCGAGACCCGGCGGCCTCAAAGCTTCGACCCGCCGTCGACCGGGATACTCGCTCCGGTGATCCAGCGGGCTGCGTTCGACGCCAGGAAGGCGACGACGTCGGCAACGTCTTCTGGCTTGCCGATTCGTTTCAATGCCTGCATTCCTAGCACGAATTCTTGGCCCGCTGCGGTCTTTGTGAAGTTCGACATGTCCGTGTCGATGACTCCCGGCGCGACCGCGTTGACGCGGATTCCCTGGGGCCCCAGGATGGCAGCCCAGTTCTTGACCAGAGTCTCTAATGCTCCCTTGGTGGAGGCATAGGCAAGGATGGAAGGGTTCGCCAAACCGGGCTTCCCAACCACGGCGTGTGCTCCGAGCGAAGAGATCACGATAATGTTCGAACCTTCCCCGAGGACGGGCAGGAGTTGCTGCACCAGGAAAAACGGGCTGCGCACATTCGTTGCAAAGAGGTTGTCAAAGTCCTCGACGGTATAGTCATTGATGGTCGCAGCCTTGCTGATCCCGGCGTTGGAAACGAGTACATCCAATCGTTCCCCGAGGATCGAGCGAACTTTGCTCGCGAGCAATGCCGCACCATCCGGTGCCCCCAGGTCCGCCTGGATCGCTTCGGCGCGTCCACCGCTGGACCGAATGGTGGCGACCAACGATTCGGCATCCTGCGCAGAACGGCCGTAGTGAACGAGAACTCGCGCCCCAGCCTCAGCGAGAGCTGATGCCGCGGCGCGGCCAATTCCGCGCGACGCGCCGGTCACCAGCGCTGTTTTACCTTGCAGTGAAGCCATTTATAAGCCTCCCGACTCTCCTGAATTAGAGTTCTTCTGCCACTGCTGCGTACACTCAAAAGAGGAAAAACATCTTCCCCCTCGTCGGGCCCGCCGGCTTGCTGCAGGTCCTGCAACCGAACCAGCCGCGATTGCGTGAAGAAGAACAACCGGGGGACGTCAGTCTTTGTGCCAAACGGCCGCCACCGTTTGGTGTGTGGTTGGTCATAATAGATCCGGTTTGGAGACGGTCCTAGAATTAGTCCGCCACCATCCCTCCGTCCACCGCCAGGGAAGCACCGATGATGTAGGAAGCCTTGTCAGAGGCCATGAACAGGATGGCATTTGCGATTTCTTCGGGAGTGCCGATGCGCTTGTTAGGAACTTGTGAATCGAGAAAATGCGCTTTGTTTTCCTTGGTTTGCGCAAAGTGATTGAACATGCCCGTTTCTACCGGACCGGGACCAACGACGTTGACACGCACGCCCGTGCCGGCCAGTTCGATGGCCGCAGACTTTGTGATGCCTTCCACGGCGTGCTTGCTGCCGACATAGACCGCCGCGCCCGGCCCCCCGACTTTTCCATACGCTGACGAGATATTCACGATGCTGCCTTTCGCTTGCCGAAGCATGGCCCGAATCTCGTACTTCATGCTCAGCAGCACACCCAGCACGTTTGTGTCGAAGATGGCTTGATAGTTCTCCGGTGTTACATCGGCAGCCGAACCCGGATTGCCCACGGTGCCTGCGTTATTGACGGCAACGTCGAGGCGACCGAAACGGGCGATGGTCCTGTCGACGAGGTTCTTGACTTCCTCTTCATGGCGCACATCGCTTCGCACGAATTCAGCCTCCGTGCCGAGGTTACGCACTTGGAAGGCGAGGTTCTGACCCTCCTCCTCGTGTCGACCGGAAACCACAACCCGTGCTCCTTCCCGGGCGAAGGCTAGCGCCGTCGCACGACCAATGCCGGTCAGCGCTCCGGTAATCAAAACAACGGGCGAACTCATAGGTACGACCTCCTCGATCTGCGACCCATGCGGATCAGGTATGACTTGAGGTCCCGCCAAGAACGCTTCCGGATCGCTCAGATCACCTCGTTAGATTGCGGCGCCGGGCATTGGTAGCAGGGTAGGAGCATACTTTGTTAAGCTGGCATCGATGCCTCGGAAGCATGGGAGCGGGAATGGAATTACGACACCTTCGCTATTTCGTTGCGGTCGCCGAGACGGGAAACTTGACGCTCGCGGCCGAGCAAAAGTTGCACACGTCACAACCTTCGTTAAGTCGCCAGATCCGCGATCTTGAGAGCGAGTTAGGCACCCCGCTGCTGACGCGTCGGGCTCGCGGGATCGAACTGACAGCTGCGGGTCGAACCCTCCTCGAACACGCCCGCTCGCTGCTGTCGCAGGTAGATGCGGCAGCCGAAGCTGTGCGGCGGGTCGCTCACCCCGCCAAGCCGTGCTTTACGATAGGTTTTCTGACCGGACACGAGCTGACATGGATGCCGGAAGCCTTGCGGATCCTGCGCGACGAACTGCCCAACATCGACGTGATGATATCGAGTCAATACTCGCCGCAGCTCGCGGCCGGCCTTTTGAAAGGAACAATCGATGCAGCCTTTCTTCGGCGGGAAAAAGGGGTGCCAGGGTTGGCGTTCCGTCTCCTCGTAAAGGAGCCCTTGACGGTGATCTTGCCGAGTGATCACCCACTCACCGAGCGCAAGGCCATCAGTCCGGCGGATCTCGCCGGCGAGTCATTCGTGATCGTGTCGCACACGGCTCCCGTGCTCCGTGCGGTCATCGACGATTATCTGAAGCGGTCGGGAATCAAGCTCACGCCGGCTCACGAGGCGGACCATGTCACCATGGGAATTTCCTTAATCGTCTCGACGCACGGCGTAGGGCTGTTGCCAGCATACGCGCAGAACTTTCTCCCTTCCTCAGTAACGAGTCGCCCCCTGAAGGGGGATGCGCCAACGGTCGATCTGGTTCTTGGTTACCGAAAGTCGAACCCGTCCCCCATCCTGAAGCTTCTGCTTTCGAGATTGGAAGAGTTGGTCGCTCGTGTCTCGAAGAAGGCCCTGTAGGCTCCTACGGCATTCCAGACACGTCGGTCGGCGGCTCCGGCTGTCCGTTGTGTACGGGATGCGGTCAAGCAAGAGCCGCACGCACGCAGATCATGAACGATGACGATGGACCGCTGAGAGCAGGTCGCGCCCGGCCAGTCCAAGGTGTGAACCTGCGGTTTGATTGCGTGCGGAGCTCGGGAAATTGCGATATCGATCTTGACCGGGAGACGGGCCGGACTATCGGCTTGCCTTCGTCCGCATCCGTTCGTAGCGTAGCCCCACCGATCCATTCGAGTAGGACTTGCATTCTGTGAGCTTGAAGTCGCGCTGTGGGAACTTGCCCGGGAAGCCGGGGATGCCATCCCCCAAAAGAACGGGACTAAGACCGATGAAGAGTTCATCCACCAAATCTGCATTGAGGAAACTGCGGACCAACTGCCCCCCGCCGCCCAGGTAGATGTCTTTCCCTTCGCGGAGTTTCAGCTTTCTCACGAAGGCTGTCAGTGACCCCCTCACCACTTCGAATCCGTCGCGTCTGCCCGGCTTCCAACGTCGCGAGAATACGAAAGTCGACATGCCCGGCATCTCGGGCATTTCTCCACTCTTGCGCATTTTCACCATGCCGACCGCCGTCTTGCGGCCCATGAGGGTGGTATCGATATTGGCGAAGAACTCGGCCATCAGCGCTTCCCCTTCTTTGTCGATCACCAGATAATCGATCGCGCCGTTCCGTCGGGCGATGTAGCCGTCGATGCTGATTCCGAATCCGAGGATGACTTTCCGCAACATGCCGCGACTCTAGAAGGTCGTTTCCTTACCGTCAACAGAAAACGAAAGGGATTGCCCGGCATCGACCACCTCTGTCTTCTCGCTCGGTGAACCGAATAAGGCAAGCCAGTCATCTGGGATCACAATGCCCGCGACCTGCACGAACGCACGCCGCTGCGACTCCGGAATTGCATGGCGATCTATGTATCAAGACTATTTCCAGGTCGAGTGGCCGAAAATCGCCTGCGAAGTCTTCACAGATTCACCCACCTTACGGATTGACGTCGCGTTGTGGTGTTGGAATCGCCCAAGTCTCTCAGGGATGAAACGACCCTTCACAGTTCAGCTTCCGATCACCCGACGTTTAGGTACTAGCGCCAACCCGAGCTAGGCGATTATTCTGAAATGTGCCTGAAACTCCAGACGCACACGCCGAGACGCCACCTCGGAAGGGCCGTTTCCGATCTTTTGCTCTATGGTTGGTCGTCGGTCTGGCGGCTCTTTGGTCGCTGGCCGCGCTGATCCTTGTGGCGGCCCGGTGGATCGACCCGCCGACTACCGCCGTGCGCATGGAGCGCCTCCTACAAGCGTGGATTCACCAGACGCCGTATCACGAACAGCACACATTCGTCCCGCTTGACCAAATCTCGCCCGATCTACAGCATGCCGTCATCGCCGCAGAAGATGCACGCTTCTACCAGCATCATGGATTCGATTGGCATGCGATCGAAATTGCTGCGGAAGGCGACATGCAAGGAGACCGCATTCGCGGAGGGTCCACGCTTACGCAGCAACTGGTAAAAAATCTGTTTTTCGGAACGGGCCGCTCCATCCTCCGCAAGGGTGCAGAGTTCACGCTTGTCCCGGTAGCCGAATTGGTCCTCGGCAAGCGGCGCATTCTGGAGCTCTACCTCAACGAGGTCGAATGGGGCCGGGGTGTTTACGGCGCGGAGTCGGCCTGTGGTTATTACTACCGAACGTCGGCCCGGAACATGGACCGGGAACGATCGGCCCGACTCGCCGCAATTCTGCCATTGCCCTTGAAGCGACGGCCCGATCACATGAATCACTACAGCGAGCTCATCCTGGAGCGAATGCGCCAAATGGGTTGGTAATCGCGCCCCACGTTCTTGACGCAATCGCCCGTTCAAACCGGCACCCGAGCGACTTTTACGAGTCCCACGCCCTCTCCGTCTTACGTCTGATCGCCTAGTCAGGACGTGATGGTGTCTGTCCTATAGGAAATCGAACCAACCCCTCCAGCTGACGGACGGTGCGCTTCAACCGATTCAGTGTTGCGCCGGGGCAGGAGCCTGACAGTTGCCGTGCCACAATCCCCGGGTTGGGCGTGATCGAATACAGCCACCCCGTGCGATTTCTTTCCTGCTTCGTCGAACTCTAGAATGATGCGAGAGTTCTCGGCGGGGCAGCCGGACGGGTTCCCGTAATTCAGGACTTGCTTTTGAGCGCCTATGTGTATATTGACAATGCTCTAAAACGGATTCGCGTCCGGCTCCCATCGCTCTCCGCCTGTGTCGAGCACGCTTGAGACGCGCATCCTTGCCCTGCGAAGGAGTCGTGCCGATGGCACTGCTTTCGTTTCTCGACCGAGACAAATCGGTAGCTCACCCTGCTTACAGCCGTTGGTTGGTTCCGCCTGCCGCCCTGGCGATACACCTGGCAATTGGTCAGGTGTATTCGTTCAGCGTTTTCAAGATCCCGCTCACGCAGTTGATCGGCATTGCCAAGCCCGGGCCGGACGATTGGACCCAGCCGCAGGTGGCCTGGATCTTCTCGCTTGCGATCGTGATGCTGGGGCTGTCGGCCGCGCTATTTGGAAAATGGCTGGAAACAGCAGGCCCGCGCAAAGCGATGTTCGTCGCCGCTTGTTGTTTTGGGCTGGGATTCGTCATCGCGTATTTCGGAGTGATCTCCCACCAGCTGTGGCTGATTTACTTCGGGTACGGCATCGTTGGAGGGATCGGTCTGGGGCTGGGTTACATTTCACCGGTTTCGACGCTCATCAAATGGTTTCCGGACCGCCCGGGCCTGGCGACCGGCATGGCGATCATGGGCTTCGGCGGGGGCGCGATGATCGGCTCTCCGCTGGCGATCAAGCTGATGGCGCACTTTAGGACGTCGGCGGACGTTGGCGTGGGAAAGACGTTCCTGGTGATGGGCGCGCTCTATTTCTGCTTCATGATGCTCGGTGTCTTTATGATCCGCGTGCCGCGCGTAGACTGGAAGCCGGAAAACTGGACGGCCCCGGTCAAGCCGCAGGCACTGATTACGACCCACGATGTGGACGTGAGCACGGCGGTGCGGACGCCGCAGTTCTATCTGCTATGGATCATTCTGTGCGTGAACGTGACGGCGGGCATCGGAATCATCGAACAGGCATCGCCCATGATTCAAGATCTGTTTCACGGGATGATTACGCCCGTGGCGGCCGGGGGATTCGTTGGCCTGCTGAGCATTTTCAACATGGGCGGCCGGTTCTTTTGGTCGACCACATCGGATTACATCGGGCGCAAACCAACCTACTTCATTTTCCTAGCTCTGGGTGCAGCACTGTATCTATTCCTTCCGATGACGGGAGGAAATCAAATGAACAGCGTAAAGTTGTTCGTGGCCGTGGCCTGCGTGTTGCTCTCCATGTATGGCGGCGGGTTCGCAACGATTCCAGCATACCTGGACGACCTTTTCGGTTCGCATAACGTGAGCGCGATTCACGGTCGCCTGCTTACGGCGTGGTCCACGGCCGGCGTGCTGGGACCTGTGCTGGTCAACAATATGCGCGAGTATCAGCTGGCGCACGGCGTTGACAAGGCCGGTGCCTACCAGACGACCATGCGCATCATGGCGGTATTGCTGGTCATCGGATTCATCGCGAACTTGTTGGTCAAGCCCGTCGCGGAGAAATATTGGCTGCCAGATTCCGTTCCGCGCACCAGTTCCGTTTCGCCCCATTAGAACGTTCAATAGCGTTTTTATCGAGTCGCACAGGAGCCGCGAGAGATGGTTGAAAACACAAAGAAGTCTTCTCCAGCGCTGATTTTGGGGGCGTGGCTGGTTGTGGGTGTCCCGCTCGCATGGGGCGTTTACTTCACGGTATTGAATGCGATGAAGCTGTTCGCCGCAGTGCCGCCCAGCCTCTAGCCGAATCTACTCGGCGAGAAACTCGGCGTCATTCGCGCGCCGGATCCGCGCTACGAGCCTACATGATTCCGCGGAGTTAGCCGTGCATCAAAGGGTGAGAGAATCGCCGTGTCGCTCGCGGAGGCTTCCTTGATCAAAGACCTTGTCACGCGCTGGCCCGTCGTAAGACAGATCCTGAACCGCGCGGATGGAACGGGCGCGGAAGCGATGACCCACAGGACGCTGCACATGCGTCCTAAGAACGAAGGCGCCCAGATCGCGCGGTCCGTTTGTCCTTACTGTGCGGTGGGTTGCGGCCAGCTGGTGTTCCACAAAGATGGAAAGCTCGTTTCGATAGAAGGCGATCCGGAATCGCCGATCTCGCGGGGACGGCTCTGCCCAAAAGGCGCGGACAGCTTTGAGCTGCTGACTCACTCCAAACGACTGACGAAAGTGAAATATCGCCGCCCATACTCAAAGAAATGGGAAGACCTGGATCTGGATCGCGCGATGGAAATGATCGCAGACCGCGTGTGGGAAAGCCGCGAGCGGACTTTCGTCGAATCCAGGGACGGGCAATCTCTGATGCAGACGACCGCGATCGCCCATCTTGGCGGCGCCACTCTCGACAACGAAGAAAACTATCTGCTCAAGAAGCTGTTCACCGCTGGGTTGGGCATGGTCTGCGTCAGCAATCAGGCCCGCATATGACATAGCTCAACGGTGCCCGGTCTGGGCACTACCTACGGACGCGGAGGAGCGACCACAGCGCCAAACGATTTGCTGAACTCCGACGCAATTCTGATCATGGGATCGAATATGGCCGAGAATCATCCGGTCGGATTCCAATGGGTCATGGAGGCCAAGGAGCGCGGCACGAAGGTCCTGCACGTCGATCCACGCTTCAGCCGGACGTCGGCGGTTGCGAATATCTGGGTACCCCTTCGGGCAGGGTCGGACATTCTTTTCCTGGGCGCATTGATTCGCTACGTACTCGAGAGCGAGCTTTTCTTTCGCGACTACGTCGTGCACTACACGAATGCGAGCGTGATTATCGCCGAGGACTTCCAAGACACCGAGGATCTTGACGGAATCTTCTCCGGTTGGGATGCGGAGAAGAAAGCGTACGATCCGGAAAGCTGGCTTTATCGAGGCGTCGAACCGGATGAATCCACCCGAGCGGGGCAGGCCGCGCCCGCGGGGTGCCACGGCGGCCACGCCGAGCACGGTCTACACGCGATGCCTGATTTGAGCCGCTATGAACAGGACCCTACGCTCCAGGATCCCAGGTGTGTGTTTCAACTGTTGCGAAAGCATTTTGCACGCTATACGCCCGACATGGTTGAGCGCTATTGCGGCGTCAGCAAAGATGCTTTTTTGCACGCGGCTGAGACATTTTGTACGGCATCGGGCCCTGAGAAGACCGGAGCGATTTGCTATGCACTGGGTTGGACGCAGCATTCCAACGGCGTGCAAATGATCCGGTGCGCGGCGATCCTTCAACTGCTGCTGGGAAACATGGGCAGACCGGGCGGGGGTATTTTGGCCCTACGTGGCCATGCCTCGATTCAGGGCTCGACAGATGTTCCGACGCTTTACGATATTCTTCCGGGTTATTTGAGCATGCCGAAATTTGGAGAGGAATCGAAGACTCTCGCCAACTACATCGACAAGTACAGCTCGTGCACGGGCTGGTGGCACAACCTCGACAAATACATTGTGAGCTTATTGAAGGCCTACTATGGGGAATCCGCCCAACCCGAAAACGAATTCGGTTTCAACTGGCTGCCGCGTGTCACAGGAGATCACTCACACCAAGGCTACTGGCTCGACATGTTGGACGGCAAGGTGGACGGCTTGTTCGTCATTGGGCAAAATCCCGCCGTGGCGGGTCCGAATTCGGGGATGGAACGGCGCGGACTCGGCAAGCTGAAATGGCTGGTTGTGCGTGAGATGGTCGAAACAGAAACGGCTTCGTTCTGGTACGAGTCGCCGGAAGTGAAACGTGGCGAATTGCGGCCCGAGGAGATTCCCACGGAAGTGTTTCTGCTGCCCGCAGCAGGCCACGCGGAAAAAGACGGAACGTTTACGAATACGCAGAGGCTGCTCCAGTGGCGGCAGAAAGCGGTCGAGCCGCCCGGGGACAGCCGCAGCGAAAACTGGTTCGCGTATCATCTCGGCGTGCTGCTCAGAGAGAAGGCCAAGGGCGATCCGCGCCCGCGGAATGCGGGTCTTCTGGCTCTTCAGTGGGACTACTCGATCGAAGGCGAGCATCGCGAGCCTATTGCCGAAGAAGTCCTGCAGGAAATCAACGGCTATGTTGTCGCGAATCACGAACTGGTCCCCGGATACACGGCGCTCAAAGCCGATGGCACAACGGCTTGCGGCTGCTGGATTTATTCGGGCGTTTTTCCGAAGGTGGGTGAGAATCGGGCGAATCAGCGGGCTGCCAAGGGGTTCTATGGCCACGGATGGGGGTTCGCCTGGCCTTCTGACAGGAGAGTCCTTTACAATCGCGCTTCCGCTCGCCCCGACGGCAAACCCTGGAGCGAGCGAAAGAAGCTCGTGTGGTGGGATCTCGAAAGCAAACGATGGACGGGACTCGACGTTCCCGATTTCACGGTGACGAAGCCACCCCACTACCAGCCGCCTGAGGACGCCGAGGGCGATGCGGGACTGGCAGGAGACAAGCCTTTTATCCTGCATGGCGATGGCCTCGGTTGGATCTGGGTGCCGGTCGGCCTGAGTGACGGGCCGCTACCCGCTCATTACGAGCCTCTCGAGTCTGCAGTCCGAAACCCGATCTATCCCAAGCGACAAGCAAATCCTGCTGCGGAAAGGAAAACACGGCCGGGGAACGAGTACGCTTTCTCGCCGGACACCCGCTTTCCTTTTGTAATGACCACCTACCGGCTTACGGAGCATCACACGGGGGGCGGAATGTCGCGAACCCTGTCGCACCTGGCGGAGCTGCAGCCCGAGCTTTTCTGCGAAATTTCCTTGGAACTAGCACGGGAGCTGCACATCGAACACGGCGAATGGGTGACGCTGGTGACGGCGCGAGGCGCTCTTGAGGCGCACGCACTCTCGACGGCACGGATACGGCCGCTGAAAATCTGCGACAAGCTCGTTCACCAAATCGGTTTGCCGTTTCACTGGGGATACCACGGCCTGGTGACGGGAGACATCGGCAACGACCTGGTCGCCATTTCCGAAGAGCCGAACGTAAGGATCATGGAGACGAAAGGGATACTCTGCAATTTGTTCGTGGGACGGCGGGCGGATAACACCGCTCAGCTGAGCGGATACCAATCCATCGCGGAAGGTAGGATCGCGTGACAAAGGCCGCATTCCTCACCGACGCCACCGTCTGTATCGGGTGCAAAGCCTGCGAAGTGGCCTGCAAGGAATGGAACGAAGTACCCGACGACGGGATGATCTGGACGGGCTTTTCCTACGACAACACGCAAATGCTCGGAGCGTCCACGTGGCGCCACGTGATGTTCCTCGAACAACCCGCCGTGGCGGGTCCACAGCAAGTGGATATGGAGAATCCATTCCGGTGGATTTTCCTGTCCGACGTTTGCAAGCACTGTGGGAACGCAGGATGTTTGGAGGCGTGTCCGACCGGCGCGATCGTCCGGACCGATGTCGGCTCGGTGCTCGTGCAGTCCGACGTCTGCAACGGCTGCGGCTATTGCGTGGTGTCCTGCCCGTTCGGCGTCGTCGATAAACGCCACCCCGATGGCCGGGCGTTCAAATGCACGTTCTGCTACGACCGGCAGAGCGCGGGGATGATTCCTGCGTGCGCGAAGGCGTGCCCCACGCAGTCGATTCGATTCGGTGAGCTGGACGAATTGCGCGAGGCCGGTGTCGCGCGGGTCGCGGAGCTAAAGCGCCGGGGCTACACCGACGCCCAGGTCTACGACCCGCTTGAAACCAGCGTTGGCGGCGCGCATGCCATGTTCGTGATTCTGGGACAGCCCGAGGCATACAACTTGCCGCCGGCGCCCCAGGTTCCGACCATCTATTTGAAGAGCGCCTGGGGGTCGGCGCTCGTGTCCGCGCTGGTACTCGTGGCGATCGTGTGCGCGGCGTTTCTGTTTTGAGGATGCTCGGTTTGCCAGCAAGACCGCGAATTCAAGGGACCAAAAGTGGCTGCGACTGACATTCCGGGCGGCCCGGGGCGGCCGAAGGCGTCGGAAGATCGCCTGGATGCCATTCGCAACGAGGCCAGCACGACCGGTAAGGTCGTCACGGGCGCTGGCCGAGCGAACGCGGATGCGCTGATTCCGGGAGCGGAAGACTACTACAACCTGCCGCTCCTGAAACCCCCGACCTGGACCTGGGAAGTTCCGCTCTATTTCTATATCGGAGGCATTACCGGCGTCTCATCGGTGATTGCGTTTGTGGGCCATCTGTTTCATACCGACCCGCGGATGGTGCGCGTTGCGCTCTGGATCGCCATGGTGGGCACGGTTCTCTGTCCGGCGCTTTTGATTTCCGATCTCGGCAGGCCGCTTCGTTTCCTCAACATGTTGCGCGTTTTCAAATGGCGCTCGGCGATGTCCATGGGATCGTGGATCCTCTCCGGTTTCGGGGGAGCGGCGTTTTTGGCGCTTGCTGCGAACGAACTCATACTGCACGGGATTCAGAGCCCGTTGTTACCGCCGTTGCGATGGGTGGGAGAGTTTGCCGGCGCGGTGACGGGGCTGCTGCTGGCGAGCTATACGGGCGTGCTGATCGGCGCGACGGCCATCCCCGTGTGGCACGAGAATCGGCGCCTTCTTCCAGCGCACTTTCTCACGTCCGGTCTCGGCGGATCCTCGGCGATTCTGGAATTCTTCGGGTTCCTGGTGCCCGCGACCCAGATCCTGGGACTGGCGGCGGCGGGCGTTGAAACCCTGATCGGAATGATGCTCGAGTTCCGCCACAGACGGGTGGACGCACCTCTGCATCACGGGAAATCCGGCTGGACAATGCGTATCGCCGGGACGCTCGAAGGGCCTGTCGCGTTGTTCGTCCGAATCTTTTCGAAAGGTTCGGCGCATGGCCGCTACGCTGCAGCAGCGTGTTTCCTTGTCGGCGCCCTGTGCAGCCGCTACGCGTGGATATGGGCTGGACGCGCCTCGGCCCACGATCCGCAAGCGGTGTTTGAAACCCAGCACGTGGCGATCGCCGCAAAAAAGGCCACCCAGCGGGCCATGTGATCTCAGTTCTGGTGTCGGCGGCGCATGCGGCAGATGTCAGCGCCGGCAAGGCGCTCATAGGATGTCAAAAGCACCTCTTGCCGCCCACGCTCTTCATGGTATCTCGCATCCGTTTTCACAAAATCAGCACCGACCCAGAATGAATCACACTCGTGGCTCTACGCATTCCGATTGCCGTTATACTCTTATCGATTCGCGCGGGGCAGGATCGCTTGTGACAGTCAAAAGGGGCTCGGAAATGGACAGTTTGGAAAACCGGAGAATCACGGAACTCCGGGAAGCGCAGAAAAAGGCCGAGAACTTGTTCCGCGCCGTTGAATCGACCGGCCTGATCCGCCCGGGCGTCACCGAAAGCGTCGTGAACGAAGACATCTACGCTCTGGCGAAGGACATGTATGGGATTACGACCTACTGGCACAAGCGAATCGTTCGTGCAGGCCCCAATACTCTGCTTCCGTATGCCGAGAACCCGCCGGACTTGATGATCGGGTCAGACGACATCTTGTTCCTGGACCTGGGGCCCGTGTTCGAAGATTGGGAAGCGGACTTCGGCAGAACGTTCGTGCTGGGTTCCGATCCGGTGAAACACAGATTGCGCAGGGATATCGGGGAGGCGTTTGAGGCCGGCAAGACGTATTTTCACGAGCATCCGGATGTCAAGGCTTCTGAGCTCTACAGGCATGCGCAATCTTTGGCCGAGCAATTCGGTTGGGAGTACGGCGGTCCAATCGCAGGGCACCTGATTGGGCAGTTCCCGCATGAAAAAATTGCCGGTGACAAAGTGAGCCTGTATGTCCATCCGGACAGCCATCTGCTGATGCGCGCGCCGGATGAAAACGGCCGACCTCGACATTGGATTCTGGAAATTCACTTCGTCGATCGCGAGCGACAGATCGGCGGATTTTACGAGGAACTGTTAACGGTCGATCCGTAGGCCGCCGTCAGTTCTCCGTCGCATAAAATTGCGACAGCTTCTCGAGACACCCGGGCAGTGTCATCTCTCGGTTGAAATTAACTGATCTTTTCTCCGGTTCGGGTCGGGCTCGCCGTGCCTTTGACAAAACAAGACTCACAAACCCTCAGGCCATTCTTCAGCGTGAAGTCGACCCTGCGGCTTGCGTCGATCTCAGCTCCGCATTTCCCGCATCGGTCCTGGGCTGGCTCGGGCATGATTCATCTCCCCGTTGATTCAACCACACGCCGCGACTGAACACATTAACGGGTCGTATCTTGAGTCGCTGCCGATTCGGCCGAGTTTCATGGAAGTTAACCCGATCGACGAACCGAGACGAGCGGAATCCCGAGCTGAGGAGGGTACAGCAAGAACTCGTATCGAGCGAGTCAGGCGACGGCTTTCTTGGCCTGTGACCTCATCTTTGCCCATCGCTTTTTGGCTGCCTTCGAAATCTTCGCTCTGCCAGCTGCGGACAGTACGCGTTTCTTAGTACTCACGAGATCACGGCTCGCCGCTTGACCCAAAGCCTTTGCAGCTAACTGCAAACCGTGCAAGTCACTCTGGAGCTTTGCCAGCTGTTTCTTTACTTTCTTCTCCTCGCGCCTGATCGATGCCAATATGCTCATGAATCCTCCGTGAACACTCTACCTGAGGAATGGCCGTACGCCAATCCCATGTCTTCGCGATGCCGATGCGAGCACCAGTCATGATTCGGGTGGAGTGAGCGAAACCGACGTCGTCGGATAAGATCGACGATCATCGCGCCAGCCGGATTTCAGTGCGAGTTAACGCGCTTGCAGTCGTCCGGTAAACTGTAGTTCCATTCGATATGGCGCGGTCGAGCAGTTCGAGGACGTGCAGAACTTCCTGGCCCGTATTGTGAATCGCTGCTCCAGCGCGCAGTTGAAGAATGCAGCCGGGATTCGCAGTCACGATGACCTGTGCTTTTGTCTCGCGCACGCAATCCATTTTCAGCGCGAGCAATTGAAGCGATGCTTTTGTTTCGGTTACGTTGTAAACGCCGGCGGAACCGCAGCACTGATCGGCGAGCCGCATTTCGACGATCTTAATCTCGGGGATTGCGGAAATGAGAGCCCGGGGAGCCTCTCGGATTTTCTGACCGTGGGCGAGATGGCACGAGTCCTGGTAGGTCACCCGCACAGGAAGGGGCCGCAGCGGCGCTGACATGCCGAGATCCGCCAGGAACTCAGTCACATCCCGCGCCTTGGATGTGAATCGCGCGGCTTGGTCGTGCGTCGAGCGCTCATCGGGAACGCCCGCGGAGAATAGGTGAGGATACTCCTTCAGGGTCGAACCACAGCCTGCCGCGTTGGTGACAATCGCGTCAAAATCTTGATCGGCAAACGCCGTGAAATTCGTTCGCGCTAGATTCCGCGCCACATCGCGCACGCCGGCGTGAGCCTGGAGCGCTCCGCAGCAGACCTGTCCGGCAGGAACCACGACCTCGCAGCCATTCGCCTGAAGCACTCGAATCGTGGCGCGATTCAAATCGCTAAACGTAACCTGCGCAATGCAGCCTGCGAAGAAAGCCACTCGCGCACGACGCGCACCTTGGGGTGGAAACGTCTTGCCGAGTGCGGTGAAGAAAAATTCTGAGTCGATTTTCGGTAGCAAGCGTTCCCGCTCCTGCAGACCAAGAAGTTTCAGAATGCCGGTACCGCGTGCGAGCGCCGCGAGCCCCGAACGCTGATAGAGCCGCAGAAAACGGGCGGCCATCGCGATTCTGTCCGGATGAGGCAGGAGACGCCGATAAACTAAGTCTCGCGCAGCCCTTGAAAACAAGGGCCGCTTGTATTGTTTCTCGATTTGCGTCCGCGCGAGTTCCACCAGTTTCCCGTATTCCACCCCCGACGGGCATGCCGTTTCACATGCACGACAATCCAGGCAGCGATCAATGTGAGTCACGAAATCTTCGGCCAGTTCGAGCTTGCCTTCATCGACAAGCTGAATCTGGCGAATGCGACCACGGGGCGAGTCGGCTTCCTGGTGCCACAACCGGTAGGTCGGGCAGTGGTTCAGACAAAGGCCGCAGTGGACGCAGCGCGAGTAGTCAACATAGGCGGGTTTGTCGACCGGCGCGAATCCGCTGAGTCTGGATGCCATGGACTAAACTCCGGCCGCAGATCGCCCCGGCGCCGGAATCCCGGACGAGGCAAAGACGTTCTTTCGTTTGTTCACGGACTCGATATCTCCAGGAGATTGCACCCAGACTTTCAACGAAGACTTCCCTCCGGTGGGCACCAGGGAACTGACGCATTCGGCACTCTAAATACACCCATAAGCCGCGTCAACGAAGGATACCGCAAATCACAACTTGACATACACTATTGTATCCATTATCGATGACCAGGCCGAGAAATGAGAGGTCTAGGGCCGCTCCAGCGAACGGATCAAGGGAGGGCAGGACGCGGACGAATCGGTGCGGTACAGGAACACCGGGCCGCGAATACCTCGAGGATAGGAATGAAAGTGCCATCGGCCTTTTTTCGCGGCGGCTTGTGTGAGGCAACACCCCCGGGCGAAGCGGGTCGAAAGGAACGGACCATGAAGCAACGCAGTCTTGGGAAATCCGGCCTACAGGTGTCCATGGTGGGACTCGGATGCAACAATTTCGGAGGGCGGACAGACCTCGAGGCATCGCGGACGGTGATTCACAAGGCTCTCGACCTGGGAATCACACTGTTCGATACGGCCGATGTGTATCCCGTGCATGGAGGAGACCCCGGCTCGTCCGAGAAGATACTGGGCCAGAGCTTGGGCAACCGCCGGAAAGACATCGTCCTTGCCACGAAATTTGGCATGCGAATGGACCCGGCAGGGCTTCTTCGGGGCGCATCACGCCGATACATCCTGGCGGCGGTGGAAGCCAGTCTGACGCGACTCGGCACAGACTGGATTGACCTCTATCAGCTTCACACGCCGGATTCGTTGACTCCGATCGAGGAGACTCTGCGCGCCTTGGAAGACCTCGTCCGAGAGGGCAAAATACGTTACTTCGGGTGTTCGAATCTTGCCGCCTGGCAGGTAGTCGAGGCCCAATGGACGGCGAGAACTTTAGGCATCAACAGAATCGTTTCATGTCAGTACGAATACAGTCTGCTCGCTCGCGACGCGGAGCGGGAACTGCTCCCCGTCATGGAGGCCTACGGCATTGGGCTCCTGCCGTATTTTCCATTGGCGTCCGGTCTTCTTTCCGGGAAATACAGAAAGGACAACCTGCCGGCAGGAGCGCGGCTCACGGAATCACGGGTCTTGTCGGAGCGTTATCTGACGACCGCGAATTGGAGGATCGTGGAACATTTGGAGGCGTTTTGCGCGAAACGGGAGTGGAGTCTCTTGGAACTTGCCTTCGCCTGGCTGGCGGCGAGCCCTGCCGTTGCCAGCGTCATCGCCGGAGCCACGCGCCCGAGCCAAGTAGAGCAGAATGTCAAAGCCGTGAGCACGATGCTGGCGCCGGATGATCTAGCGGAGATCGATCGGTTGACGGCGAGGAACTAAGCGAGTTCGGTTTTCGGAGTGGAACGGAATCGGCCGACCTGGAGAACGCAGCCTTGCTGCATCGCGGGAACCCTTTCTGCGGGCTGACAATCGCATCCGAAGACGAAGTGTCCTCCGCAGCCGGACCACTCGCTCTCCGCTTGAATGGCCTATCGCTGACAATACCCTGCGTCTCGACTTCGCGTGTCCCGGAGCGCGAAGTTCGCCCGAGCTATTTCCGTGGACCAGGGGACGGGAAATTATTTTCTTGACATCACGTAACTGCCGGGTTAAAAGGTCGCGAGAGTGTATACACTTATGTATGCATCGTTTCGGGTGGGGAAGGCAAGCTTTGGCCGAGCGTGCGTTTCTGGACTTGGGGATTCTTAGACAAGAAAGTTCTGTCGGGCCCAAAAGGGATCCCGCGATGTCTGGGGAGAGGTTGGGGGGCGGACAAATGCGATGTTCTGTGAAAACCATAGAAGATTTTGATGCGGGTTCCGGGCTAGACCTGAATATCGAGCCATCTCCGGGAACGCCCGGCCCGGCAGAAGCGGCATCCGAGCGAGAGTCGTTGTCGGGAAGCGGATTCTACTTCTCTTTTGACGACCTTCGATCGCGAGGCTATGACGACGGTTTGTCGAAGTTCCTGGTCTGGGCGATTCATGCGGCTCAACGCACGGCGCACGGAGATGTGAAGGAAATAGGAAGGGTGCTGCACTTCAACAACCTAACGCGAGCGTATAAATACATCAAATTGGCTCGTGCGCTGGAACTGGGACAGAGAGAGGCTGCCATGAAGATCAACAAGACTCACACCATTCGCCGGCGTGCCGAGGGCCGATAATCCGAAGTTGCCACCGCCGCTAGAGAGTTTTCTCCTCGCGGGGCATGAATCATTTTGGATGATTGCTTTGAAGGATCGGTGCGGCGCACCGCCCCCGGCCCTCGCCGTTCGGACAGATTCATCAACGCCAGACAGGTGACCAGCGATTTTCTGCAATATCTGGGCTCTTTTACGGAGACAAGTTTCTGCACGGGCCGTGACCTGACATACGGAGGACACCATCGAGATGGTCGCCAATAGACAAGTCAAAGATGCTGCGATGCAAGCGTTTATTTCGGGGCTGAGCGGCCAAGCTCTTCAGCCGGGTGACGACGGGTATGAGGCTGCCCGCAGGGTAAACAACGCGATGGTTGACCGCAAGCCGCGAGTGATCGTCCGCTGTTCGGGAGTTGCGGATATCACCCGTTGCATTACCTTCGCGCGAGAGCATCAGATCACGCTTTCGGTTCGAGGTGGTGGTCACAGCGCTTCGGGGCTGGCAATCTGCGATGACGGCTTGGTCGTCGATCTCGGAGGATTCAAGGGCGTGGACGTCAATCCGGCGTCCCGGGTGGCCCGGGTCGACGGGGGATGCACCTGGGCCGATATGGACCTCGCAACGCACGCGTTTGGCCTCGCAACACCGGGAGGCGTGATTTCTACCACCGGCGTGGGCGGATTGACACTGGGTGGAGGTTTTGGCCACCTCACGCGCCGATATGGTCTTTCTTGTGACAATGTGATCTCGGCGGACATGATTCTGGCCGACGGGAAAGCTGTCACCGCGAGCGCCACGGAAAACCAGGACCTGTTCTGGGCCATTCGAGGGGGTGGAGGGAACTTTGGAATCGTAACGTCGTTCCAATTCAAGCTTCATCCTGTAAAAACCGTGTACGCGGGACCGGTCTTCTATCCTCTCGGCCAGACCAGCGCGGCGCTGCAGTTCTTCGGGGATTTCATGAAGACCGCGCCTCGAGAGCTGAGCGCATTTTTTGCTTTCTTAATCGTGCCCCCGTGGCCCGAGTATCCAGTGGATCTGCACTTGCAAAGGTTGTGCGGAGTGGTTCTTTGTTACTGCGGAGATATGACCAAGGCTGAGGAAGTAACTCGGCCGCTACGAGAGTTCGGTCCGCCCGTATATTCGCACACCATTTTCCGCCCCTATCCGGCTGTCCAGACTTTGGCGGATCCGCTCTTGCCTCCGGGGCTTTATCACTACAACAAAGCCGACATCATCAACGGCATAAATGACGAGATGATTCGCGTCCACCTGCAATACGGACCTGCCGTGCCTACGATCCAGTCCGCGATGCACATCTATCCCCTGAACGGCGCCGTTCACGACGTCGGGCATGATGAGACAGCGTTTGCCTACCGGAGTTCCGAATTCACTCACCTCATTACCGCTGTCGATCCCGACCCCGGGCCGATGCCGGGCTACATCAACTGGCTGCGGCAATACTGGGATGCGCTACATCCGTACTCGGCAGGCGGGAGCTATGTGAACTTCATGATGGACGAGGGATCCGATCGGGTCGCCTCGGGTTATCCGGGGAACCTCGAGAAGCTGGGCAAAATCAAGAAGAAGTACGATCCGGACAACTTCTTCCATATGAATCAAAACATCGCGCCGGCGGCCTGATCGGACCGGAGTGAGGTCGGCGGCGGCCCTTGTTTTTCGCCGCCACGATCCGCATCTCCGCGCGGAGTTCGGCCGGTCAGAACGGAAACGCAGCGGGCCGCGGACCATCGCACGGGCTGATCCGCGAGGAGGCATGAAATTGTTCATTCCGTTGGCAAACTCCCAAACATTTGACCGGAGGCTGGCGATCGAGTGCGTGTCGGTGAGTCAAAGGAGCGTGTATGGCGTTTGACGATTTTGCCGGCGCGATGTTCGGCGTCAATTGGAAGTCATCCGAGAGGAAGTATCGAGTTCGGATCGAACGAAATGTGAAGATTCCCATGGCCGACGGCGTGAACCTCAGTTGCGACATTTGGAGGCCGGAAAGCTCGGAGGGGTTCGCTGCGATTCTTGGTTTTCATTGTTACCACCCTGCGGCGCAGACGGGTCCCATCACGCCCGCCGCCATATCGACGGCACAGTGGCGAAATCCCGGTCAAGAGAGGACCAACGCTTCGCTCGAGGCAGGGGACCCAGCGTTCTTCGCTCGCCGAGGATATGTACACGTCGTCTGCAACGCCCGTGGAACCGGCAATTCCGAGGGAAGCTGGGATTTTCTCGGCCCGCGGGAAGTACAGGATGTCTACGAGGTCACGGAGTGGCTCGCGGCTCAGCCATGGTGCAACGGCAACGTCGGCATGTTCGGCATTTCCTACTTCTCTCAGATCCAACTGCTTGCCGCCACCCTGCAGCCTCCTCATCTAAAAGCCCTGTTTTGCCCCTGGGGTACGACCGACCATTACCGGGATCTCTGCTATCGCGGCGGAATCCTGGTGTACCGCTGGCCCGTCGGTTGGAGCAAGACTTCGTTGACGTACGCAAACTGCAGGCCGGAAAATCACTCCCGGAAAGAAATGGGAGCGGAGAACTACGGGAAGGCGATCTCCGCGGTTCTCGCGGATGAAGATATCCAGGCCGTCCCCGAACTCGTCGAGATACTCAAGAATCCGGATGCCGATGTGAATCCCTTTGTCGTCGATCTTCTGCTTCACCCGCTCTATGACCAGTTCTGGAAAGAGCGTACGGTAGATTACTCGAAGATCAACATCCCCGCGTATATCGGTGCCGACTGGGGATGTTATGGCATCCATTTGCCGGCCGCCTTCCGAAGCTGGGAAAAGCTACGGGGACCGAAAAAGATGATCGTCGGCCCGCCCTGCTATCTCGATCGTCCGTTGTATCAGCTCCAGCACGAAGCAGTCCGATGGTTCGACCACTGGCTGAAAGGAGAAAAGAACGGGTTGATGGACGAGCCACTCGTGCGATTGTTCATCATGAACACGAACGAATGGAAAGAGGGGAACGAGTGGCCGCTGCCGGAGACCAAGTTCACTCCATTTTATCTGCACGAAAATCGTTTCCTGTCTGAGCGGGAACACTGGGTATATGAAGGCTGCGATTCGTTCCATGATTCGCCCTGGATGCGCGGCTCTCTCGAGTACGCCACGGCTCCTCTCGTGGAAAATACGGAAGTTGCCGGCCCGGTCCTGCTGAAACTGTATGCCGCGACGACCGACACGGATATTCACTGGATCATCTCGCTTCTCGAGATCGATCCGGCCGGGAAGGAGCGGATACTCACGAAGGGTTGGCTGAAGGGTTCCCATCGACAACTGGATATGGAGAGCTCCAAGCCGTGGGAGCCGATTTACACGCATGGGACGCCCGAGCCCTTGGAGCCGACGAGAATTTACGAGTTCAATATCAAGTTGGTACCGACAGGCATTCTGTTCAAGGCGGGATCCCGGATCGGGATCAAAATCAGTTGCGCCGACGATGATCCAAAAAGCGCGCTCGAGCTGATTGGCGGCGGGAGCCTTCGCAGGTCGGCGGTTTCAAGAATAACGGTGTTTCACAACGAAGAATACCCCTCGTATCTGCTGCTGCCCGTTACCAAAGGCAACGTCGTGAACACATATTTTTCAGGCGGGACACCCTAGGGATGCGCGTGTACTCGGTCTTTACTTCCCTGGAGAAGAGTTTGTCGAAGAGGCGTTAAAGAGCGGCCCAACATTTCCAGCGATCCCTCACTGCAGCAGCGCTCGCCGAATTCGAAAATTACTTCGCTGATGAATCTGCTCCAGGACCCGTCTCCTTCCTTCCCGAATGTGTTCCTCTGTTTGACGAATGGCTCCGTCGAGATCTCGTCTCTGAATCGCATCCAAGATTCGAATGTGTCTGTTGAGCCCGGCCCTGCCATCGGACGCTGAAATTCCTTCAATGTTGCGCTTCATGATAATTTTTTCGAAAACGCCGAGGAGCGTCTTATAGACCAATTCGTTGCCGGCCATCTCCGCCAGCTTAAGGTGAAAGTTGCGATCGACGAGAAGCGTCCGACGAGAGACGTGGCCGTCGATGGTGTCTTCGTACGTACGCAACATCTGCCGGATCTCATCGAGGTCCGCTCGAGAGCTTTTATCGATCGCTTTTCGGATGCAATAGGTCTCCAGAATCTCTCGCAGCTCGTAGAGTTCCGCCGCCTCCTGCTCGGTAATCTCGCTTACAAAATAACCGCGATTCAAACGATGAACCAGGAATCCCTCCTCTACGAGCCTTTGCATGGCTTCGCGCGCGGGTGTGCGACTCATTCTGAGGAGTTTGCTGAGTTCGAGGTGGCGAATATGCTGGCCTGGATAAAAATCGTTATTCAGGATGTATTCTTTGATTCTTCTGTAGGCCTTCTTGCTGAGTGGCTTTCGACGCTTCATAGGTTCATCAAGTTACAGCGACAAGTTCAAATTAGATACCACTTTACTATAAGCTTGGCATCGCGCCAAGCGTCATGGTGCGTTCCACTGAAATTCAGGTCTGTGGCGACCGGGTCCGCCGGAGCGGAGTCGGGAAGGGCTGAAAGCCGTAAGCCCGGGCAAAATGTTCTCACGTCGACGAATCTCACTCCAGCTGCTTGGCTCTCGATAAGTGCATAAACAAACTGGAGATACGGCCTCCCGCGGGATTCCTTGATCGGCGATGGGGAGAAACGGGGCGCGGCAATGCGATGTCCCGACAGCCGTGCGGAAGCGGGCTTGAGGGATGCGGCAGGGACGCCCCGAGGGGCAACTCCTGCTTGCCATAAAGTATCCAATTCTGTATACATTTTCTTGACAACCGGGCATCCGATGCCGATAATGCCGCGTTGCGACGGGGTGAGGTTTTTGACTTCGATCCCTCCTTGAAACGCTCAGTCGCAGACCTTGCGAGTCTTGGCGGCAGAGGCGATTCGACGGCCTCCCAGGTGGAGAAGCACACGATGGTAGAGAGCGTCTCCGAACAGCGCGGGATGAACTTGCTCATTGCATTTGTGAATTTGACGATCGCCTTCTCTTTTGGAGTCAGCTCGTTGCCGGTTTTTTATCCCGTGCTGGCTCGAAGCTATGGATGGAATCACGCGAGTGTGGCTGCGGGAGGATCGATCGTTCTCTTAATTATAGGTATCGCCTCGCCACTGATCGGGTGGTTGGTCGACCGACACTCAGCGAAGTCTGTCCTGCTGACGGGAATGTGCACGGTGGCGTTGGGTCTGGCCTTACTCTCTCTGACGCATGATCTGGGTCAATATTATCTATTTTGCGCTGTGCTCGGGCTTGGAACTTGTGCCGTCTCGATCTTGCCGAACTCCATCCTGATTGCCTCGGGGTTTTCCCGCAGAAGGGGTATCGCCGTCGGAATTATCAATGCAGGCATCGGCTTGGGAGGGTTCATCGCTCCGATCCTCGCGTCCTCCCAAATATCTACGCGCGGGGTGTCCAAGACATTCTTGCTTTTGTCCCTATGTATCGCGATTCCGTTCCTACTGACCCTGGTTGCAGTTCGGAGGCCGGGCGCGCAGAGGAGTGTAGAAGATTCTTCGGGCCACCTTGCATCGTCAACGAATGTACCGGGCGCGGGTTCATTGCTGCGGATGCCCATGTTCTGGATTTTTGGTATCAGCCTGTTTCTTGCCGCGCACGCCATGATTGCAGTGCAACAGCACCTGGTCCTGTACCTCGTGGGCCAGGGCTTTAACGCTCGTAGCTCGGCCCTTGCGCTGAGCACCGTACTGGGGGCGAGTGCGGCCGGCAAGATTCTGAGTGGTGCAGTAGCCGACAGATTCTCGGCCCGCTTCATGATGCTCCTGAGTATTCTGTGCGTGGGGCTGGGGATCGCGGCTTTGGAGACTTTCGTGGACAGGGCGGATGCCGTGTTCTTCTGCGCGATTGTTTTTGGGCTTGGTTATGGCGGAATTTTTAATGCCCCCGCGTTAATTGTTTTCGAACACTTTGGAACCTATCGCGTGGGACGTGTGCTCGGGATATTGATCGTGTTTTTTGGCTTGGGTTCGGCAACTGGGGGATTGTTGGCAGGATACATCTACGATCGTAGTCACGGATACTCCCTGCCTTTTGGTGTCGATTTGGGATTTGCATGCATGGCCTTGCTTCTGATGTTGGTCGGCGGACGGCAAACACGTCTTACTCCGGTCACTACCGCCATTTAGCATCGGGTGCGAAGGCTGAGCGCGCAAGCCATCAAGGTCAAAAGAGCAAAGAGTCGAAAGCCGCAACGCAAGGACTTCAGATCATGGCCTCGAAATTGATTTTAGAAGGAAACTGCTGGAAGTTCGGCCACAACATACCCACCGATATGATCACCCCGACTCATGTGATGTTGGGTGGATTGGGGGAAATGGCAAAACACGTTCTCGAGTCTGCCAACCCTGAATTCCCGCGAAACGTGAAAAGTGGGGACATCCTTGTCGCCGGACATAACTTCGGATGTTCCTCCGGGAGGGCTCTGGCTGCCAAAGCCCTCAAGGCAACTGGCGTGAGCGTGATTGTCGCCGAGGTGTTCGCCCGAACTTTCTACAGGAATGGACACGAGATCGGCCTGCCGCTGCTCGAAGTGTCTGGCATTCACGACCTGGTAGAGACCGGCGACCGGCTGCGCGTGAACATCCGCAGCGGCCTGGTAGAGAATCTGACGTCCGGAAAGACCGTGCACGGTAATCCCCCCTCGGAATTTCTCCTGGAAATGGTGGCGGCAGGAGGTTTGATTCCTCTGTTGAAATCAGGCAGCAGGTTTTTTCCTGCCGATCGGGGGACGAAGGAATGACCTTGCTGTTGACGAACCAGGAGGTGGAGCGGTCTCTGACGCCGGAGGATGCGATTCTGGCGACCGAGAGTATCTATCGCGAGCTGGCCGATGGACGCGCCGTCAATCGTCCCCGCAGTCAAACGTACATGCCATTTGAGTCGACCAACCATCCCGGTTTTCGGTATCGGTTCAAGTCGCAGGAAGGGGGCGGCGCCGCGAGTGGGGTGTGGGCCTTGCGGATTACGTCCGATATGGCCGGATTTTCCCACACGGCGGGCGTGAAGCGCCGCCGCATACTGCCTGTCGCCTCCGGCAATCGGTATTGCGGCCTGGTAATCCTGTTCGACATCGAGAAAATCGAACCCATTGCCATCATGAACGACGGGGTCATTCAAAAGATTCGGGTTGCCGCGCTGAGCACGGTCGCGGCAAAGTACCTGGCCCCGGACAAGCCGAAAGTCCTCGGGCTGTTTGGAACCGGATGGCAGGCGAGTGCCCACCTCGAGTTTCTTTGCAGTCAATTCCGCTTTGAGCAAATCAAGGTCTACAGTCCGAATCAGACGCATTGCCGCGAATTCTGCGAGGCGATGACGGCGAAGCTCGGATACACGATCTCCGCTTCCGCCACAGCGAGAGAAACGGTCGAGGGCAGCGATTTTGTCCAGGCTGCGACAGCCGCCTGGGATCCTGTCTTCGACGGGCAATTGGTTGTGAAGGGAATGTACGTCGCATCGATCGGGGGCGCCGATGCAAGTAACAAGCGTCGGGAACTGGACGATGAGACTATCCGCCGGGCCGATCTGTACGTTGTTCATTCCAAAGATGTGGCCAGACTGGACCAGTCCCCCGACATCTGGGACGTCGCCCAGAAGGGCATCAAGAACTGGGACTCCATTCAGGAAATACAGGATCTGATCGCGGGAAGGATCAAGGGACGATCTCATGCGAGCCAGATTACCGTGTTCAATAACAACACCGGCGCCGGCACGCAGTTTGCAGCCGTAGGAGCGGCGGTGTTGAATCGAGCTCGCAAATTAGGGCTCGGAAAAGAGATTCCTACCGAATGGTTCTTGGAGGAGGTATCGCCTTGAAAGGCATCAACCCGCTCAACAAGAACCGCATTGGCAAGCTGACAAAACTGATGAGCGATCACGAGTGGGACGCCATGGTTTTGTACGGGCACTCCTGGCGGAAGGAATTCTTTCGTTGTCTGTTGAATGTTAATTTCTCGGGCCCCCATTCGGCTGTGGTGTTGTTACCCTCCGGCGAGATTTCCGTAGTCGTGTCGAACCCATGGGATCGCGAGTCGGTTGCGGCGGTGCTGGACGCCGATGTGCTCCTTGCCGCCGATTTTGAGAAGGGGCTCCGCAAGCGCTTTTCAGGTTCCCGGGGAATGGCCGTGGCTGTCGCCGGCATGGAACTGATGGAAACTCGTTTTGTGGAAGGCATCCATCAGGCCACGAGTAAGAGTCCGCTTTCCGCGTCGCTGGCCGTCGAAGAGCTTCGGAGAGTCAAGACTCCTGACGAGATCGAACTCCTGCAACAGGCCTGCGTGCTGGCAGATCGCGGATATCAGTATTTCACCGAAGTCATCGAAGCCGGCATGAAAGAGTATGAGCTCGTGGCAGAAGTCGAATCTTTCGTCAAGTCAAACGGCGCTGAGGACAATTTCATGCTCATCGCCTCGGGTGGCACGGAGGTGGTGGGGATGAAGCCCCCCACCGACAGAAAATTCAAAAAGGGCGATTCCGTGACGACCGAGTTGAGTCCGCAAGTGGGGGGCTACTACGCCCAGATATGCAGGACGCTTGTAATCGGCGAACCCAACGCGGGACAGACGGAATCATTCCGGATCTTTTCGGAGGCGCAAAACGCCGGCCAGGACTTCCTCAGACCCGGTGTTGATATTGCCGACGTAGCTCGCGTGCAGAATGACGTCTTTCGAAAGTACGGATATGGGGACTACACGGGCTCCAAATACACGCGCGTGCGCGGTCACGGCTTGGGTCTGTATTTGGACGAGAGTCCGCACGTTTTGGAGGACGTGAATTACGTGGTAAAGGAAGGCATGGTTCTCATCGTTCACCCCAATACGTATTTGCCCCTGTCCGGTTACATGGTTTTCGGGGACACCTTGCTGGTCACCGCACAAGGTTGTGTGGCTCTGAATACGACTCCAAGAAAGCTGTTTGAGAAAGAGGGCTGAAGTGAAACGAGGCTGGATCGCCTGGGACCAAGCGGAGCTGCCTGCGTCGGTTTTCCAGGCACGATTGGATCGTGTGAAGAAGATCATCGCCGAAAAAGGTCTCCCTGGACTGGTCATCTATACGGATGTCTGGAGATCGAATCACGCACGCTATCTCGTGAACTTTATGCCCTACTGGAATCGGTCTCTGCTGGTCGTCCCGCAGGATGGCGCTGCGACCCTGATTTGCGCGCTTTCGCCGCGCGTGTATCCGTGGATCCGTTCGACTTCGATTTTGGACGATATTCGGCCGGGCGGGGACCCAGTGCGGGTGCTGCTGGGCCTTTGTTCCGAAAAAAAATGGAGCAGAGTCGGTTTCTTGGATCTGACGCAACTGCCGCATGGACTCTACACCTCGCTTCGCGAAGGGAAGGTAGAAATCGTCGACCTGCCGTCTCGTGAAGTGCTTCCGGCCGGCACGGATGAGTGGGAACTGTCGATGCGTCGGCATGGGGCCAAGATGGCGCGCGAAATCGTAAGCGAAGAATTGGCCGCCGGGGTCGGAACCTTGGATTATCAGTTCGCGGGGCGTCTGGAGCGCGAGTTCCGGCGAGCCGGCGCGGAAGACTTGGTGATTCTGCTGACGAATGGGTCCTCCGCTCCCGGGCCGGCCCGGGGCGCGACGCTCGGGGACTCCTTCTCCGTGGCGGTCGCACTGGAGTACCGTGGCCACTGGATCCGACTTGCGAGACCTCACTCAACGGCGGGTGCAGCGGAGTCGATGCGCAGCCGGTTTGAGCGCATCGCCAGGAATTTCGAGTCTCCCGGGGATGTCCCTGTCTTTGTGGAAGATCTTTCCGGCCCCTATCCCTACTCCGCCCAGGAGACGTTGAAGGTGAGCCCTGGCTCTATGTTCGCGCTCAATGTTGAATTTCGCGCCAGTGGAAACCGACTATTTTATGGCGATACGTGCTGGTATGGGCAAACGGGGGCTGCGCCGCTATGAACGTAATTGAAAAGATTCTAGCCAAGTCGAGTGGCAAGAAGGAAGTCACTCCCGGTGAGGTCGTGGTGGCGAAGGTCGATCTCATGGTCATGCACGATCTGAGTTCGAACTTTGTTATGAAGGTTTTTGAGAACGAGATGGCGGGCGAGTCGATTGCCGATCCTTCGCGCATTGCCTTTGTGTTTGATCACAACTTTTCCCCAGCGACCGAACAAGCGGCAGAAGCGCTGGCCGCCGTCCGGCGATTCGCCCATAAACACAAGATCCGGAATGTTTTCGACTCCGGCCACGGCAGCATTCATCATGTCATCATCGAAAATGGGCTCTGGGCGCCCGGGCAGGTCATCGTGGGATGCGATTCCCATACACCGATCTACGGCGCACTGGGAGTATTTGCTACCGGAGTCGGCAACAACTCCATGGCGGCTCTCGGCTTCGGACGCGGTCTCGCTTGGTTTCGAATTCCGGAAACCATCCAGATTGTTTTTCATGGAGAAACACGGCCTGGTGTAACGGCACGCGACGTCTCCGCATATAGCGTGGGATATTTGGGCGAGCAGGGTGCAATTTACAAGGCCATCGAATACGCGGGACCCTATATGGAGTCGCTTTCCGTCGAGGATCGTATCTTGTTTCCGTTGATGTCGATCGACGTGGGTGCAAAATCCGGATATATCAATCCCGACGAAAAGACCTTGACCTATGCTCAATCCGTGTGCTCGCTCAAGAATTTCCAGGTGATGCGAAACGATCCGGGAACCATCTATGCGGATATCGTCGAGATTGACGTCGGAAACCTTGAGCCTCAGGTGGCCTGCCCGCCCACCGTAGGCAACGTCAAGCCGATCAGCGAGGTTTCCGGGATCGGTGTTCAACTGGCGGAAGTCGGTGGCAGCACCGGAGGGCGCCTCACCGACATCCGGCAGCTCGCCCGAGGTCTCCAGGGCCGCACCATTCATCCTGACGTGCGTTTGCAGGTCGTCCCCGCGACGCGCGGCATCTACCTGGCAGCTCTGCGCGAGGGACTCTTGGAAACGCTTGCGGAAGCAGGAGCGAACATCTTTCCACCCAGCGCCGGATCGAACCAAGCTTTTAACATGGGAGCGCTTGCGGCCAATGAGGTGATGATCTCTACGCAAGCGCGAAACTTCCCGGGCCGCAACGGATCTCGTCAATCGCGGATCTATCTCGCCTCGGCCCCAACCGTGGCGGCTTCCGCGCTCGCCGGGAAGATTTCCGACCCCAGGGCTGTTTAGAGCAGGGCCTCACTCGTTTGCGCGTGTGGCATGGTCGAGCGGCCCGTTGAGTGTCGGTCGACTCCGGCTATGGCGGCCGAGAATCAGGAACAGGCTTCCTCGATGGATTTGAGAGCCGCTAATTCCGGTAATCGCCAAACAGGTAATTCAAATAACTGTTTCCCGAAGCCCCGACCCGAATCCCATGGACTGGCTCACGGACAGCTTCGCAGGGCCGCGGTCAGGTTGGTCAATTCAGTTTGCGAGGCTAAACCCCGAAGTTGGTCGAGGATCCCTGAGGCTCTCGCAGTATCCAAAACCCTTGCGGCGAGTTCCATGAATTTATCATCGACCGCCTCCGACGTCGGAGGATTCGTTACATGGCCGCGAGGGAACTCGCAGTGCTCCCGCACAGCTTTCCCTCCGCGCAAGGCGACGACAATGTCTACCGGCTGGCGGCCAGGCGGCAATCCTCTGGTGGCGGGGTTTTCCACGATGGTGATTTTTCGCATCAGCGGGCGCAGGGCGGCATCGCGTATACGTTCTGGTCGGTAGCTATCGAGCGTGACCGCACCGTCCGTCAGCGCGACGGCGGCAAGATAGGCCAGGCTATGATCGGCGGTTTCGCGAGTTTTAGGATCCCACTTCTCGGCGACGTCGTTGCGGCCGCCACCGACGGATTTGAGCAGGAAGTCATATCCTGAAATCGTAATCGACTCGATTTCGTCGAGAACCAGCCGGTGGTGGAGTCCGAGAAACAGCTCAACGGGTGCTTGCGCGGACCATTGTACCGGCAAGAATTTTATCGCGGTCCTTTCGAGAACCGTTTTTCCATCGCGGAGGCCACCCACTTCCCCGAGTTCAAGCGGCCGGGCGACCTGGTCCAGGAAACCAGTGACACCCTGGAAAGGCCGAGCTGGGCCGGTCATTCCCTGAGCGGCAAGGCGCGTGAGCAGGACGCCGTTCATGACGGCGTGGCCTTCGGCACAGCCTTTCCACGCGGACAAGGTTCCTGCGCGTATCACCCCCAACGGGATTCCCGAGGAAATGCACAGCGACACGGCATGAGCCGTGGCTTCCGCGCTGAGATGGAGTATCGACGCGACACCCGCGGCGCAGGCGACCGAGACGAACGCGCCTGCGTCCCAGCCATGGTCTCGCAGCGACACGGCGTCGCAGAGCGCACCGTATACCTCCGAGGCAACATACACACCTCGGATGACATCAGGGCCCGCCAACCGATTGAGCTCCGCCATCGCAAGCACGGCAGGGAAGATGACACTGGGATGGCCGCCGCTCTTGGAGTTGTAGGTATCGTTGAAATCGAGACTGCGAACCATGCAGGAATTCGCGAAGGCCGCCAGCTCGGGCGTACAAAGTGTGCGGAGCCCGATAACGGACGCCCCCGATGCCGGCCGGTCGGCGCCGGCCACCGCTTTGGCGATTCGACACGGCTCCGAGTCCGTGGCGGCAATCGCACATCCAAATGCGTCAACCATGTGCGTCACGACAGCTTGGGTGGCTTCGGGACTGATGGCCTTAGAGTGTGACTCCGCCACGAAGGAACTGATGGCAGCGGTGACGTCGTCCATAAACGAACTTGCTGGTACCGCGGCCGGGTGAGCTGTCATTGCAGGCTCCTTATCGTTGCTGCTCATGCTGGTTCTTGCGAACAAATCGGGGCGATCTCGGAATTTCGGCATCCCCAGAACCGAGTCAGGGACAGGGATGAGGCGCTTGAGACGGTCGAGCATGTTCGAGCGGATCGTCCGGCCGGGTTGCGCCGGAGGACCCCCCGTCCCGGGGCAGCCACACCAGGTCGCTCGGTTGGATTCTCACGCAAACTTCGTCGCCGGGCGCCAGGCTGAGGCGCGGATGCGTTTCAACCCGGACGATGAGCTCGCCCGGCCCGCCGATCTTTACCTCGTATCGAATCGTGCTGCCCTGATAGCTGACGCGTTTTATACGGCCCGTCCACATATTCCGATGGGCGTCCGCGGTCGGCCCTGCGGCGATCTCGACCCGTTCAGCGCGGGCGCACACCGAACCCCGCGCTCCGATGTGACGCAGGGCGTTCGGATCAAGTACGTCGAGCCGTGATCCGCTCTGATCGATCGTGACGCTGAACTCGCCAGAGGGGCCGATATCGCTCAGTACTCCGTCCCACATGTTCGCAAATCCGAGAAACTGAGCCGCGAATCGTGTCGACGGTCGTTCAAACAGCTCACGGGGCGTACCGTCCTGGGCAACGCGCCCCTCGTTTATGAGCACAACCCTATCGGACATGGCCATCGCCTCGGACTGGTCGTGCGTGACATAGATGGCTGTCTTACCGAGCCGGTCGTGCAATTCCCGGAGTTCGACTCGCATCTGTTCCCGAAGGGTGGCGTCGAGATTGCTGAGCGGCTCATCGAATAGCAGGAGATCCGGCTCGGTGACGATCGCGCGGGCAAGGGCAACTCTTTGCTGCTGACCGCCGCTCAGCTCCGTGCCGTACCGCTCCGTGTAGGAGCCAAGACCAACCAGATCCAAGGCCCGCTCGGCCCGGCGGCGTACCTCGGCGGGGGATAGTTTCATGAGCTTCAAACCGAACGATATGTTCTGGAGCACCGTCATGTGTGGCCAGACTGCGTAGTTCTGAAACACCATGTTCACATTGCGGAGTTCGGGTGGAGTTTCGCCGCCCGGGCTTGCAACCAGACGATTCCCAATCCGAATCGAACCTTCACTGCGTCGTTCAAGCCCCGCGATGCAGCGCAATATCGTGGTCTTGCCGCAGCCACTCGGGCCCAGAAGAGTGACCCATTCGCCGGCCTGGATGCGCAAGTCGAGGTTCTTGACGACAGCGGTATCCCCGTAACGAACGGTCAAGTTTTCTATTGCCAGCTGCTCGGGCATTCTGATTACCTCGGGGTCAAGGCGTCGGCGCGTACACGCGGCCACCCACCTTAGAGCCCCACATCTCGCAGTTTCGTTCCGAATATATACCGGGCCACGACGATTCCCCCGAGCAGAATGACGGTTTGAAGCAAACCGAGCACCGCGGCAGTCTGAAGAACGCCATACTGTTCGGCGTCGAATGTGGCAATGGACAGCAGCTGGGTACCGGGCGACGCAAGAACAATCACAACGTCCACTTCGCGGACGACAAATACAAAAACAAGTATCCAGGCCGCCAGCAGTGCGGGTCTGGACAGGGGAAACGTCACGGCCAGCCAGGCTCTCGCGCGACTTGCCCCCGACACTCTGGCCGCCTCCGGAAGTGTGCCGTCGATCTGCATGGCCGCTGTGGAAGCCAGCCTGTACGCATAGGGTAGGTAATGCGCGACGAAGGCGAGAAGCAAGATCCAGATCGTCGCATACAGAGGAGTGGTGATGTAGGCCCACAGCATGCCCGTTCCAAAGACGATGCCGGGAATTGCCACCGGGACGGTGGCCACATAACTCGTCAAGCGGGAATAGAGCGTTTCCGAGTGGCTCGTTCCATAGGAAACCATCAAAGCGAATAGGACGCACAGGGTGGGCGCCAGCAGCCCGATCTCCATCGTGTTTCCAAGAGCGAATCGAGTGTTGGTCGACGTGATCACATCCAGGAAACTTTTCGTCGACAGCTTCAGTTTGCTCAGGTCCGTAATCGCGTACGGCGTGAAGGCGGTGAGTAACAAAGCAAAATAGGGAAGAACGATCGACGATAAACCGTACAAGACGAACAGCACGGCCGACGGAATCTTCATTTTCCCCAGTGGCACCACCCGTGGGCGCGTCAATTTGCCGGTGACGATCACAAATCGACGCGCCGATCGCACGGACCGAAGGTAGAAGTAGAGACCGATGGTTGCGATGAGCATCATCTCAATGCCAATCGCGGCCGCGACGGCATAGTTTGCCGGCGACAGATCTATCGCCCGCTCGACTCGCACGGCAAGCGGAACAAAGGATAGGTTGGCGTCGAGGACAGCGGGAATCGAGAACATCCCCGCCGACAAAACCGCGACGAGAAAGAATGCCGACAGCACCGCCGGGCGGGCCACCGGCCATGTGATTCTCAAGAAGGTCCACAGGGGCCCAGCGCCTGACAGACAGGCGGCCTCCTCAAATGTGGCATCGATATTCCGGAAGGCGGAGGACGTAAAGAGGTAACCGTATGGCACAAAAGACAAAGACATCACAAAGATGATTCCAGGCAGCGAGGTGATATTGATGATAGGCCCCACGCCGAAGAGGGTTTTGGCCGTGACGTTCAGTACGCCGGAGCGGGGCGCCGCCAGCGTCAACCAGGCCAGTGCGTTCACCAGGGGCGAGAGGAAAAGCGGAGCGAGAACGAGGAGCTCGAGGAACTTCTTCATGGAGACATCCGTGCGCGTGAGAATCCAGGCGAACAGAGATCCCACGCTCACGGCAATCGCAGAGACCAACAGGCTCAGCAGAAGCGTGTCGACCGATGACTTGAGGTAGGCTTCGGTCGCGAAAACCGTGTGAATGGAGTCCAGCGTGAACCGGGCGTCGCTGGCGCCCGGCAGGTCGCTTCGCAGCGAACCGAAGAAAATAAAAGCGATCGGGACGACGATAAAAAGCACTAAGACTGCAAACGGTATTACGAACAAAGCCTTGGCCAGCATCCCCCCGGAGTTTTGCGACGGTTTAGCCGGAGGATGTGTCTCTGCGGGCCGAGCCTCGGGTAGGGCGCCGGATTCGATCCGACTCACGGGTTCACCATCGCCTTCGAATACCGGGCTTTTTTCCCCTAGCGCGGCGCAGGACACTGTCTTGACGGATCGAGTTCATACAGAGTAGTTGAAGATTTTCGCCCACTCGGTCAGGAACACCGCCTGGGCGGCGGACTCGGTCGGGTCGATGCTCCAATTCAGGTCGAGCTTCGCCGGCTGTCTATACCAGGATTGCTTGGCCGCCGAGCGGTTATCTGGAATCCCCAAACGGCACGGCGTGCCCGCCGTAATTGCCGCCAGACTGGTCAACGCTTCATCGCTGGTGGCCCATTCCATGAACAACCGAACGGCCGCAGGATGAGGTGCGTTCGCCGAGATGGCGCCGAATTCCATCGTGGCGGTCGACGTTTCCGGATAGGCGAACTCGACCGGCGCGGCCGAGGCGACTGCACGAGCCGCCAGAGAATCCTCGCCCCCGGCTATCAGAACGGCATTCTGTCCGGCGGTTATTTGGTTCATGGCGGATGTCCCGGTGTTCTGGAAGGTGGGCTTGGTGGCGGCCAGTTTCTCGAGAAAACTCCAACCGTGTTGTTGGACAAGCCGATAGTAGGTCGCGTACACACGGTTCGAGGCGGCAGGGACGACCGTTGAGGTCCGGCCCACCCAGGACTTATCAAACAGAGCTTCGTATGTATTCGACAAAAGATTGGTGGCTTCTTCCTTCATGACTTGGTCCGAATTGAAGACGAGAGGCTCGATCGCAAGGTACAGGCCGTACCAACTGCCGGAGTCTTTTGAAACTCCTTGTACGTATTTTGAATCGCTCGCGGGAGTGTATCGTGCAATCCAACCGTTCTTCCTGGCTTCGCCGAGCAGGTCTTGACCGCCGAAGATGACGAAGTCCGCGATATTCTTTCCGGCGCGCGTCTCCTGTGCCCACCGGGAGAACAGCGCGTTATTCCCCTGCATCTGTGCGAGAACGCTGATCCCGTACGTGTTCGTGAAGCCCTTCGCCCAGTCCGTGAACGGTTCTTGAGCCATCGCCAGGTAGGCCGTGAGCGTCCCTTCCTGTTTGGCAGTGTCGATCAGGTCCTGCGGATTGCCCAGGGTGGTCGCGGATCGGTATCGGGAATATCCGGGATTGTCCTGGGAGCAGGCGGCCAGACCTCCTGCCGCAACCAAACCGGCCGAGCGGGCAAAAAATGCCCGGCGGTTCAACTTCTCTCCTCGCATCATGTTTCTGCTCCAGATAGGTTCCTGGCACCGCCGAACGTCGTCAAGGCCATGGATCACGGGCAGTCGAAGACCGGCCGTGAGATCGACGTATCGCCGGCCCGACAGGGTAGCACCTCAAGAGCCGGCTAGTGGCCCTTCTGAAGCTGAGTCTTCAGGTAGGGAGCCAACCCTCCCGACTCCAATATTTGCCGCACCGATTCCGGCATTTTGGGGAACGAATATTCCTGGTCGCGATGATAGAGTTTTCCTTCTCCCAGTTCGATCCGAACCCGATCGTCCTGTTGGACCGAGGAATACAGCGCCGGGCACTCGATGATCGGAAGTCCATCATTGATCGCGTTCCGATAGAAAGTTCTGGCGAACGAACAGGCCACGACAGCTTTGATCCCCAACCCGATGATCGCTGTGGCTGCCTGCTCACGGGCACTGCCGCAGCCGAAATTTCGACCCGCCACAAGAATTTCGAAGTCCCGCAACTTTGCGGGGAACTCCGGCCCCAGAACCTCGAAAGCGTGTTGACCGAGCTTTTCGGGATCGATGTAAATCATGTAGCGTCCCGGAATAATGACGTCGGAATTGATATTATCTCCGAACTTGAACACCCGGCCTTGGATCGAAGACTCCATTTTTCGCCCCGTTCGATTACAGCCCTTGGAATTCCCTCGGGTCCGCGATTTCCCCTTTGATCGCGGAAGCCGCCAGAGTTGCCGGGCTTGATAAGTATATCTGAGACTTGTTGCTGCCCATGCGTCCCACGAAGTTTCTGTTGGCGGTCGAAAGACAAACTTCTCCATCGGCGAGCATTCCGCCGTCTCCGGCGCACGCTCCGCAACCCGGGTTCGTGACCATGCCACCGCTCTCGAGCAGAATCTGCAGTACGCCGGAATTCATGGCCTCCAACATGATCTGCTTGGAACCCGGCGTGATGATCAATCGCACGTTCGGGTGCACTCGGCGGCCCTTGAGAATCCGCGAAGCTGTGAGCAGGTCTTCAAACTTGGCATTGGCGCACGACCCCAGAAAGGCTTGATCGATGCGAGTTCCCAATACTTGGCCGATGGGTTTGGTATTTTCAACCTCGTGTGGGCAGGCGACCATCGGTTCCAACTTCGAAATATCAACTGTGATTTCCTTCTCGTAGGAGGCGTCCGGGTCCGCGTACACTGGCCGATAACGGCCGGGGCTTTCGAGCCGACCACCGAGGTATTCAGCCGTTTTGCCGTCCGGAGGGATGAATACGCATTTCACACCCATCTCCATCGCAATATTTGCCATGGTCATCCGCTCAGACATACTCAGGTGCGGAATCGAGTCGCCGTAAAATTCGACCGATTTGTAGTTGCAGCCGTCCGCACCAAGTTTTCCGATGAGATACAACATCAGATCCTTTGAGTAAACGCCGTCGGCGAACGAACCGTTGAGTACGAACTTGAATGTCTCCGGCACCTTCATCCAAAGCTTGCCGGTGATCCAAACGGAGGCCACTTCCGTATAGCCGATTCCCGTTCCCAGCGCGCCGAGGCTGCCGTATATCGTGCAGTGAGAATCCGTTCCGACGATCAAGTCCCCCGGCGCCACGTGACCGGCTTCCATGAGGACCAGATGCGCGATGCCGGAGTCAATGTCGTAGAATTTGCGGACACCGTGCTTCCTTGCGAAATCCCGGGAAATCTGTTGGTCCGCAGCATACTTTTCCGTCTTCGCCGGAGAGACATGATCGAGAACGATCGCCAATCGCTCCGGATCGTAGAGCTTGGTTGCTCCGATTTTGGCCATCGCACTGGCGGAGCGCCAAGTGGCGGTATGGCTCATGACCAAATCCGGATACGCGTCTACGATTTCTCCCGCGACAACCGAATCCCTGCCTGACTTTGAGGCCAAGATTTTTTGCGCGATGGTCATTTTCATGTTGATCACGATTGAGCTTTCGAAACCAGCGAATCACCCGGGCCGCGGGGTCCGGCAACGAACGCGAGGCCCTGCAGTCGTCGGACAAACCCGTCCCGCGCCCCACGCCAGAACGCCACACGGACAGCTGAAAATCGTATTCCATTTTGTATCCACTGTCAATGATCGGTGAGCGTTATTGCGCCGGCGGTTTTCGGATGTTGGGCGGAGGATAGGCGTCGTTTTGTGGTCATTGGGCGAACTGTAAGCCAGTGACAATCAATAAGATGTGAGGATGTCCGCGTCCCCTGCGAACGTTTTTCTTGAGGCACCGCCGCGGTGTCGTTTTGAAGCGGGACAAGAATTTTTCGATCACAAAAAACCTTTGTCCTAACTGACGATATTCATTGACAGAACGCGAAGCGGAGATTTAGCATCCGCCAGGTTTGGTCAAGATCGGCTCGGTTTTCACGCGCGAAGAAACCGGGATTCTGCTGAGCCGACGCTCGGTAGTCGACAGCGGCTGTCGGGGAGTTTTCGAGTGCGCTTCGACCGTTTTTGGAGTGGCTTGCGGCAGACAAGACGTGAACCGGACGAACTTCGCCAATCTGATCAACCAAATCTTCTCCGCCACGGGTCCGGCTACCGACGACGTTGAGGCTCCGCTCTCCGCTGCCGGCTGATCACGTCTACGAACACGCCAGCGCGCCAGATTCAGTTCGCGCGGAAGGAAGTGTTTCAACTCCTGCTGGGAGGTTAGGAAAAGGGCGGAAAGGGACCTTCGGAAGTACCAGCCGACGTCATCGGTCGCTTGGTCGGGGCAGCGGGCCCGCCTCCAGAAGCAACGACGTCTTTAACGAATTGCACCCCGGGCCCAGTTTGTCGCGGGTCGAAGATATTGGCGGCAGGTTGCGTACTGCTTTGCACACGAGCGGGCGGAGTCTGCAGCCAGCGATGTACAGGTCCACCCCTGTACTACCCCCCGAGGGGTCACGCGCGGAGAGACGTGTTACTTCCGTGTGGCCCCTCTTATTTTGAGCGCTGCCGTCGGAGTTTTTCCCGGCGGCTATTGGAATGAATCGTCAGCGGGCTCTCCAAGATCTTACCGCTTCATTACAGCAGGGGACGTTGGCCTCGACGTATCGTCGTTCGCTCCTTTGGTGGACGCGGTTCTCGAGGTGGGGCCCGAAACGGAAGACAGCTGGCCGGCACAGGGACTTCGGATTCATGACCCTGTGGGCTGCTCGTGATTCCGTTCTGCTCCCACAGGAGCCCAAGAGAGATCGACCGGATCAGGAATGGCTCGTCGACCACAATTCTACCGACGGTTGTCGAGGGTCTTCTCGCACGACCCGATGATGGCTGCCGTCCGAGGATGACATGAGATTGCTCGAAGATGACGGGGACGACATGAAAAGCGACAAGAAGGCTCGCGCTGGATCGCCTCGTTTCAACCGACGTGACCTCATGAAGATCTGCGCGGGTGCCGGTGTCTGGATCACTCGAACACCGAATGTCCTTGCGTCGACGCAGGGCCAGGACTCAACTTCAGGACCCAAGGCAGCGGTTCCGGAGACCGGCACGGGCTGGAAGAATGATGCCCATCGCGCTGCGGGTAACGGACCGATGGATGATACCAGCCGCCAGCTCGTCAGGTATGTGAGCTCCTTTTCCGAATCCGATCTGACGGATTCACTTGTCGACGCCGTGGGCACTACGATGCTGGACTCCATGGCCTCACTCGTCGCTGGATTTGAATCCGAACCGGCGCGAATCTGCGCACGCTTGGCGCGGTCGACGCGGAGCGACATGAAGAGCACCGTTCTCGGTTATGGCATTACGACGTCACCGGAGTTGGCCACTCTTGCAAACGGCGTCATGCTCCGCTACTGCGACTTCAATGACGTCAGTCCGGGCGGGCACTTCAGCGACATGATTTCGGCCGTACTCGCGGTCGGAGAAGCGCTTCATTCGACCGGTTCTCAGGTGATGGTGGCGATGGCCTTGGCGTATGAGATTGCCGGAGCGCTGACCGCCGCGGGCGCGAACGCTCGGGGCTGGGACAGTCCTTTCGAGCTGCCCGCCGTGGCTCTGGCCGTGGGCAAGCTGATGGCTCTCAATGAAGATCAGCTGGCCAACGCACTGTCACTCGCCCTGGTCGCGCACATGCCGATGAGTGCGAGTCACGAAGGCACCCTGTCGATGTGGAAAGGCTGCCATGCTTCCGAGTCCGCCCGCTGTGCGGTTTTCTCGGCGATGCTGGCACGCGAAGGCCTGACCGGTCCCTGCCAGCCATTCCGGGCCAAGGGCGGCTTGTTTGAACACATCGGTTCGTTCAACGATCTGCGCCTGTCCTCCGTCAGCCCTGCCTCCGGAATGGTCATTGAGAGGACAACGTACAAGCGCTATCCATCGGAGGCGGCCACCCAATCAGCGCTCGAGCTCATCCCGGCGTTCAAGGCCTGGACCGGACCCGATGACATCTCTTCGATTCTGATCGAGCTCCCGTATAGCTGGTGGCAGGAACTTGCAGATCCGCCCAAGTGGGACCCGCAGAATCGGGAGACGGCCGACCATAGCCTGCCCTGCGTAGTGGCCCGGGCATTGATCGATGGAGAAATTGATATCGACTCCTTCACCCAAGAAAAAATCATGGACCCTCGGGTGAGACGACTCATGGCTGCAACGACGGTGCGGCCGAATACGGACCGTGCGGGGGGCTTGTCTCTGGTGGGTGTGATTCGACTCACGGTACGAACGAAAACGGGCAGTGAATTGGTGCAAGAGGCGGCCCTTGATGCCAACACGCCGATGACTCGCCAGGACATCGTCGCCAAGTTCGATCGCGTCTGCGCTTTCAGGCAGGTAGCCGACGCGCAGAAGGAGCGAGCTCAGCAACAGTGGCTGAATCTCCGAACCGTTCAAGACATCGCCGAGCCGATGAACACGCTCGCAAACTTTGGCCGGCCGAGGCCCTTATGAGCGCAGCCGTTCGGGACGCCCTCGCGGCCGGCCATCGACCCGCGCCGTTTGGGGCGGTTCGGTCCTTCAAAAAAGGGATCTGTTTGCGATCGCTAATTTTCGGCTGTCTCATCGGGCAGTACGGAAACGCATCGCCAGAAAGCCACGTCGAGCCGCGTGCGCGGTGACTGTAAGTAGCTGAATACACAGGCTATAAAAATAATTCGCCGGGCTTCCCGGTATGTGCGCGAGTTTTCTCGAATCAGGAAAACGTTCGGGCCACACATTGACAGTGGATACAAAATGGAATACATTTTTCCCCCGTCGAGAAACTGCGTGATCTTGGATCGTCTCCGCCAGCCGCATACGGCTCCGTCGAAGGAGGATGCAGTGCAGAAAATATGGGTGTTCGTTTTGATGGCGTTGTCAGTCCCTTCGGCTGTGGCTGACTCGGGCTTGGGGATTCACGGCATGGTTATTGACAATGGCGGTAAGCCCGTGCGGGGCGCGATGATTAAAGCGACCGAGGGGGGAAAGACGGTAACCCGGTTTACGCACGCCGACGGTCGATATGAGATTGCACTTCCAGCGGGAAACTACGACCTGACCGTCGAGGCATATGGATTTAACCCCAAAAGAGAGAAAGACAAAGACCCCAGTCAGGCCGGCGAAACAAACTTCACTTTGACTCCTGGATTTTCCGTAGCACGCCTGACCAGCGCCGAATTGCAGAGTCTTCTGCCCGATAACTCCCAGACACGCTTCATCCGAGGTGCCTGCACGATTTGTCACAGCTTTGCGTATATCCAGCACAAGAGCGGCTATACAGCCCAGGAGTGGGCGGCATTTATTCCAACGATGACCGGGGGACGGTTGGCATCTCCGGTCTTCACGCCCGCGGGTCTGAAGGCCGTCACCGAGGCGCTTGAAACGTACTTCGGTCCTGACTCTCCGTATCTGGGCCCCAATGCGGATCCGCCGAAACCGCAACAGGTCGCTCATGCCGAGCTGTCCGATGCCGTGCTGAACGCCACCTTTCACGAATACGTAATCCCCGGCGGGTTGACCAGTATGCCGCATAGCATCTTGGCTGATCGGAATGGCGACGCGTGGTTTAGCGGCCGGTTGGTAGCCCGTTTTGAAGCGGGGCCGGAGAAATTCGACGAATATCCCGTGCGCGGCTCCCATACCGGCGTGGTCGGCAAGGATGGGCTGATCTGGATGACGGTGCCCCATCTGGGGTTGGCTTCTGTGGATCCTGTAACGGGTAAGGTCGCAACCTACCGTATTGCTGATCTAAAGACTCCGGCAGGCGTTGGTTTTCAAGCAAGCATTGTAGGCACACACACGCCGGCAGTCGACCGAGAAGGAAACATCTGGTGCAGTGGCAGTTCGGTCTGGAAATTTGATGTAAAAACAAAACAATACAAGGAATACCAAATTCCTCTTCCCGCCACCGCCCCGAAGAATTCCGTCGAGCATTGGGATCAAGTGCCCGGAGAAGCGTCTCGCATGGTTGCGGAAGGCACCTTCTACGACATTCGAGTGGATTCGAAGGATCAGGTTTGGGTAAGCGCTTTTTCGATGGGTGAACTCATACGACTGGATCCTGCCACCGGAGAAACGAAGGCGTTTTACGCGCCCGATTCACCGAGCATTCGGGGAATCGAGATCGATGCCCAGGACGATGTCTGGTTTGCCAGCTACGATGGCAATAGTCTCGGCAAGCTGGATCCGAGGACCGGAACGTTCAAGCTGTTTCATCCCCCTACGCGATATGCCATGCCATACGGAATCGTTGCGGATCGGAAGACCGGCGATATCTGGTTTGCTGATCTGAACGGCAATCACATCACTCGATTCAGAGAGAAGACCGGAAAGTTTGATGAGTTTCCCATCCCTTCGAGCGAATCCACTACGCGATTCATTGATCTCGACAACAAAGGGCGAGTGTGGTTCACCGAATGGATGAATGGCAAAATCGGTTATCTCGATCCTGGACCAGCGTCGAACCAGCCCTGAGATCGCGCGGGTCAATTCAAGGGCTGTGGTTGACTCCGCCTGCAAGTGAATGGAGATATCTCCTATGAACCTAACAGTGTCGCGGCTGATCGTGGTGGGAATCGTTGGTCTGGGCAGTTTGTTCTGCACTCGAGGCGGCCCAACGGCAGAGAGTGCCGCCGAAGCCGGCATGATCTCCGGTACGGGGGCGCTTTCCGGAAAGGTCGAAGCGCCCAAGCCATTCAAAGCCGCGCGTGTATACGCCAAGAACATCGATAAGAACATTTTGTTCATGGTCTATACATCGGCGGGCCGGTTTCGCGCAGTGAATCTGCTTCCTGGCAATTACGAGGTCACCGTCGAAGAGAAAGGCTTTACGTCTCCGATGCATACGGTGAGTGTCACCGCGGGTAAGACTTCGACCCTGGACTTTTCCCTGAGTCCGGACACAACGAGCGATGGAGTTTTGTCCGTTTCCTATGACGCCATGTATCCGCAGGGAAGGGGACGCGACTTATTTGAGAAGACCTGCATGGTCTGTCACGGCGCGGCTTTCATCCCCTTTCACCATTGGAACGAATCACAGTGGAACGCAGCGATCACTTTGATGAGCAGTCCCGCGGACCCGAGAATTCTCCCCGGGGTCTTGAATTCCCAGGATCGTCAGGATCTGGTGGCCTACTTCACCAAGAACTTCGGCCCGGATAGCCCGAAGCGAATATTGGACATCGGCGCGGAAATGCCGCTGGATGAGAAAGCTCTCGCCAAGGCCATGTACGTCGAATACTACGTCCCGCCGCTGCCGGACAACGGGCTCCGGCAGGTGCACGACGTTCACTTCGATCAGGATGGCAACGTGTGGTATAGCGACCCCGGTGGAAACCGTATGGGTCGGTTGGATCCACGAACGGGTACATTCCAAGATTATGTCCCGCCCAATCCCAAGATCAATCCCCATGGGCTTACGGTGGACTCGGAGGGATACGTCTGGGCCGTGGGACATGGCATGGTGCGATTGGATCCCCGGACCGGGAAGATGGAAACCTACACAGTCGATTCGGAAGGCAAGAACGTTCGCGGACATACCGTAGCGGTGGACTCGAAGAAGAATGTTTGGTTTTCCGACATCCTGGGAAACAAGCTGCATGAATGGAACGCGAAGACCAAGGTGATCACCTCGTGGGAAGCTCCGGGCCGGAACGTCTATCCGTACGGTATCGTGATCGACAAGAGCGACAACATCTGGATGGCTGAGTGGATACGCTGCCGGTTCGTAAAGTTTGATCCGACCACTGAGAAGTTCACCGAGTATGCTCCGCTCGAGCAGCCATGCGCATCCAAGCGCCTGCGAGTCGATTCCCAAGGGATGGTTTGGTACGCCTACAGCGCGTTTCAAGCCGGTAAGCTCGGAATGCTCGATCCGAGTACGGGCAAAATGGTTGAGTACACCTTTCCAATGCCGTTTGCGGATCCATACGATATCGCGACGGACAAGGACGGTAGCATTTGGATTGGAGACGATTCACACCTGAACGACTCGGGCCAAGGTCCGCCGGGTACAAATAATTTCGCGATGATGAAATTTGAAACCGCCATGGTCGAGTTCAATCGTGCGACGCACAAGTTCACCTATTACCCGAGTCCTCAAAAAACGGCGATGCCCAAAATCGACGTGACGCGGGAAGGCGCAGTCTGGTTCGCCGCCAGGGACGGTCAAAAGCAGGCGATCGATGTTCTCTATCCGGACGTAACTAAAATGACGACGCTCGCGGCTCGCTACTGAGGTGAGATCGGTTGAGGTGAGCGGAGTTCGCTAAACGGGGCAAGTGTCGTTGGCGCATTCCCGCACCAATGTTGTCGCGCCACGACGGATATCATCGCGAGACCCGTAGCAGCGGACCAGCGGCTCGGGCTGCTTCGAGTCGTCCGAAACTGGTCTATTCGGCTGCGTTTCGCTGCTCTCCAGCGAGAGATCTGCGCACGCCAAATGGAGAGAGAAGGCCCTCCCCCGTTCCGGGGCACGTCCCTCGATCCGATGCCGATCCCGAGGGATGACGGCGTCCGTCGCGGTTGTGATTACGAGCGACGACGTTGTGCGCCCGAGGGCCAACCCGCCTCCGGGATTCGATCCCGTGAGACTCCTTACCGTTACGACGCAACGATCGGAATCAAACACGTCGTTTGTGGCCATTCGGATGTGGTCCCGTACGTGCATAAAATCGTCAAACAAGGTGACAAAATCGTCGACGAATATCGCGCGGCGCAAAGAGGTGGCGTCTCGACACCTTGCTTTCTGATGTGCACAGTCTGCATGGATTCCTCGTTTGATGGAGTGCCGACGCCCGACACGGTCTGTGGCGCGCCTGCGGATTCCGCGCGCGCGCGTTGGTTTTGCTATAGTCAGTTGGCGGGGACTCGCACTCGAACGCAGCGAACTCGGACGTGCGGGAGCTTGCAGGAGACGTCTATGGCGCTTGATAGGAACGACCCATCCGTACTCAGCAACATCGATCGGTTGATGAAGGAAGAAGAGCACCTCTACGGAAAAAGTGAAATGAGCAGTGACGACCGCACCCGCCTGGCCGACCTGAAGGTGCATCTGGACCAGTATTGGGACTTGTTGCGGCAACGTCGGGCACTCCGCGAATTCGGCAAAGATCCTGACGAAGCCAAAGTACGTCCCCCCAAGATCGTCGAAAACTACGAGCAGTAGAGATCGGTGAATCTCGCGACGGCGAGCGTCCGAGAATCGAGGTGTTCCTCCATGCGCACTCTGGTCGTTGGTGCGGGCGCTGTCGGCGGGTATTTCGGTGCTCGGCTGGTTCAGGCCGGCCGCGATGTCACGTTTCTTGTTCGTGCCAGGCGCGCCGAGGCGATCAAGACAAGGGGACTTCAAATCCTCAGCCCGCACGGCGATGTGACGCTCCATCCGGAAACGGTCACGTCCGAGAGAATTACCAAGCCGTTTGACCTGATCCTGCTTGCCGTGAAGAGCTACACGCTTTCTGCCGCGATGAATGACTTCGCTCCTGCCGTCGGGCCCGAAACGATGATTCTTCCCGCGCTGAACGGCATGCGTCATATCGACCTGCTGATCGCGCGCTTTGGGAAGAAGGCTGTTCTGGGAGGGGTGTTTCTGGTCGCGACCGAGATTGATCCGGACGACCGGATCCGGCAGCTCTCTGATTTTCAGAGCATCCGCTATGGCGAGCTCGACGGGCAGGCCACCCCGCGCATCGAGAAAGTCGACCAGACGCTGGACGGTGCAGGCTTCGATGCTTCCCGGTCCAGCCAGATCGTGCAGGACATGTGGGGGAAATGGGTGCAACTGGCGACACTGGGAAGCATCACGTGCCTCCTGCGCGGCAACATCGGGGAGATTGTCGCGATCGGGCGAGGCGCCGAACTCCCGGTTGCAGCGCTTCGTGAGTGCTCCCAGATCGCGAGCGCCTGCGGCTACCCACCACCCGCTGCATTCCTCGAACAGCAGACTGTGCAGCTCACGAAGCAAGGCTCGCACTTGACTTCCTCGATGTATCGCGATTTCCAGAAGGGCGCTCCCGTTGAGGTAGACAGCATCTTGGGCGATCTTCTGGAGCGCGGCGAGAAGCACGGCCTGACGACGCCTATACTGCAAGCGGCGTTTGTGAGTCTGTCGATTTACCAGCGTCGTCACGGGCTTGCGAAGACGGCATCAAGGTAAGCGGCGCGCCGCGGGATCTGGTGGATTCATTCAAGCTGGGGGATGAAACCCTTCCGCTCGATGGCACGTGACAGTTCGTTCCCGAATCGGCCAAACCTGCCCAGTTTCTTGCCCCCGATGTGGCTAACACGGTTACCGGAATGCTGCCCCACCGTCACAGGAGTCTCCGGGCTCATTCCGAGCAGACGACGCACTGCGGGGGGATGAACTGCGAGGTTGCGAAGCAGCTTTCGCACTCGTCCGAGTGAACCAGACGGTTGATCTTACCGAGTCTCACGCGTGCTTTGTACGGATTGAGTCCGTGTCGGCTCTCCGTTACATGCTTCGCTGTATTGTTCCGATGCTGTTCAATCCTGATAATTTGTTCGCATCTCAATTGCGCTAAAAGACAGGTGATCGCATGTCAAGTCCGGCCCGCAGTGTCCAAAACCGCTTGGTTTCCAGGAACTCCCAGCCCGAAATCGTTTCGCAAGAACGCGGCCGCGGGCTTCTCGATGAGTTCCATGATCGGGTGGCCCGTCGCGCCTATGAACGCTTCGATCACGACGGTCGTGTCGATGGAAACGACCTATTACACTGGTTTGAAGCCGAGAACGAATTGGCGCCGCCCCTTCCGAGTGTCCGAGAGCTGGCCGATTCGTTCGTCGCGAATATATCCCTGCCAAAAGTCTCCGGCGAAAATGTCAAGGTCTACGCAACCGAGGATCGAGCGATGGTGAGCGCGGAGAGTAGCCCGGCCGACGACGATGGTCCAAATCAAACCAGAGAATCGACCTATTACATGGTTCGCTGGCCCCAGCCCGTCGATCTCTCCAGTTGCACGGCCGACATGGACAACGGAAACCTGACGCTGCAAGTCCGTAAAGCCAACAGCCGGTCCCTGGCTTCGCTAAACGGCTCGCGAGAACCGTAGCGCTTTACGGGAAACGAGCGTTACCTTTACCTTGCTTGGCTCGTCTCACTTAGGAGGTCCGTCAAGTGCGCACATCGAACAGCGATGCGGTTCCCGATTGCGTTCAGGATGTTGCTCAGCAGGAAAGAACCTCCTTGCCCGTACGCGCATGAGACTGCTGCGCGAGACGGCGGAACGAAGATTGCATCCTGAGGGTCGTCCGTCTCCGGTTCCAGAGCCTCGGATGCTCGGCGCGATACCAGCATTCGGAGCGACGCCCATCTCGGAAGACCTCTGGCGCTTCGTCGCCTGGGCGCCGGACAAATCCGAATTGTCTCTTGTCTTTTGCGGCGATCGCCACGAAGTAATTTCCATGCGATCGCAATGCGGCTTTCATATTGCGGAAGCGCACGCCCGCGAAAGTGCTCGCTACGCATTTCGCGTGCCCGACGGCCGCGAATTTCCGGATCCCGCATCGCGTTTTCAACCCGACGGCGTACATCATCCATCGGCCGTGGTCGACACACGCAAATTCAAGTGGAGCGACGCCGGGTTCACGGGGCATTCCATGCGCGACATGGTAATTTACGAGCTTCACGTCGGCACCTTCACGTCTGCGGGCACCTTCGACCGAGCGATTTCGCGGCTCGATGATTTGGCCGAACTGGGAATCACGGCAATCGAGATCATGCCGGTGGCGCAATTTCCGGGCCACCGGAACTGGGGCTACGACGGAGTATTTCCGTTCGCTACACAGAATTCCTACGGAGGGCCGTGGGCGTTTCAAAGGTTCGTCGATGCGGCTCACGGGCACGGGATGTCCGTGATCCTGGACGTGGTCTACAATCACCTCGGCCCGGAAGGTAATTATCTCGGCGAGTTCGGCCCCATCTTCAGCGAGCGCTACTCGACACCCTGGGGACCGGCGATGAACTTCGACGGCCCAGAGTCGGAACCGGTGCGTGCGTTCTTCATTCAGAACGCCCTCTATTGGTTGAAGGAATTTCACGTCGATGCGCTTCGACTGGACGCCGTGCACGGCATTTTCGATTTCAGCGCCCGGCATTTTCTCGGCGAGCTCAGAGAGCAGGTGCAGGATCTCTCCGCGCAGGCGAAACGCAAGTTGAACGTCATCGCCGAAAGCGATCTGAACGATTCGCGGCTGCTGCACCACCCGGCGCGCGGAGGCTATGGCCTGGACGCGCAGTGGAGCGACGATTTTCATCACGCGCTGCACGCCCTGCTCACGAACGAATCGGGGGGCTACTACAGTGACTTCGGCACCGTCGAGGATCTGGGCATCGCCATCCGCGACGGCTGGCGCTACGCGGGGCAGTATTCCAGTTTTCGGAAGCGCCGGCATGGCAATTCGCCGCAAGGAGTTTCGCCCGATCACTTTGTTGTCTTCAGCCAAAACCACGATCAGGTGGGAAATCGCGCCGGCGCTGAGCGGCTGGCGGCTTTGGTCGATTTCGAAGGCGCGAAGCTCGCCGCGGGCGTGACGCTGCTGTCGCCTTTCGTTCCGCTGCTGTTCATGGGTGAAGAATACGGCGAGACGCGGCCCTTCGCCTACTTCACCAGTCATGGCGATCCCGCGCTGATCGAGGCGGTCCGCCGCGGCCGTCGCGAGGAATTTGCGCAGTTCGGCTGGGGCCATGAGGTCGCCGATCCTCAGGACGAAGCCACGTTTGCCGCCGCGGTTCTCGATTACGCCGCGAAAGACGCCGAACCGCATCGCACGCTGCGGAGGCTCTACAAATCCCTACTGACGCTTCGCCAGAGGCTCGGTCTCGGCTCAACGAAGCCGGACGTGAACTGGAACGAATCGGCGAAGACGCTCACACTGGCGTACCGGGCAGTGCCCATACTGGCGATCTTCCATTTCGGACAGGGGCAGGTTCTGGTTCCGCTCCCAGCCGGCACTGGGTCCGCTTCCGCGATCCTGAATTCCGCGGATCGCGACTGGCGTGGCCCGGCACGCAGCGATTTGTCCACCGAAACGCAGGGTGGAAGCGTGCCCCTCGAGCCGCGTTCCTTCGCAGTGCTTGTCCCACACCGAGGCCGGACCCTATGAGATACGTCTGCGTGCACGGCCACTTTTACCAGCCGCCGCGCGAAAATCCATCGCTCGAGGCGATCGAGCTCCAGGATTCCGCCTATCCCTACCACGACTGGAACGAACGCGTGACGGCGGAATGCTACGCGCCCAATGCAAAGTCGCGTCTTCTCGATGACCAGCATCGCATCGTCGAGCTCGTGAACAATTACGCGCAGATCAGCTTCAATTTCGGCCCGACGCTCCTGCTGTGGATGGAGCAGAAAGTCCCGCAGCTGCTCGCATGTATTCGTGAGGCTGACCAAAAGAGCCAGGAACACTTCGGCGGCCACGGCTCGGCCATCGCACAAGCGTACAACCACATGATTATGCCGCTGGCCCATCCGCGCGACCAAGAAACGCAGGTCCTGTGGGGCGTACGCGACTTCGCGGCCCGATTTGGCCGCCGGCCGGAAGGGATGTGGCTGCCGGAAACAGCCGTGAACATTCCTACGCTTGAGGCGCTCGCCGCGCAGGGAATTCGCTTCACCATTCTCGCTCCGCGCCAGGCGAAGCGCGTGCGCCGCTACGGCAGCCGCAACTGGAAAGATGTTTCCGGAGACCGCATCGACCCCAGCCGCGCCTACCAGTTGCGACTTCCGTCGAAAAAGACGATATCGCTGTTCTTCTACGACGGACCCATTTCGCAGGGCGTGGCATTCGAGGGCCTGCTCAACGACGGCAAACGATTCGCGGACCGGCTGTTGGGCGGATTCTCCGACGATCGCGTCGGCCCGCAGCTTTCCCATATCGCAACGGACGGCGAAAGCTACGGTCATCATCACCATCACGGCGAAATGGCGCTCACCTACGCGCTGCGGAACATTGCATCGGGCGACGTAGCGAAGCTCACGAACTACGGCCAGTTCTTGGAGATGCACCCTCCCGATCACTGGGTCGAAATTTTCGAAAACACCTCCTGGAGTTGCGCTCACGGAATCGAGCGATGGAAATCGAATTGCGGCTGCAACTCCGGCGGCCATCCGGAATGGAATCAGGAGTGGCGCGAGCCTCTGCGGCAGGCGCTCGACTGGCTGCGCGACACGCTGGCACCGGCATTCGAGCGGCGCGGCGGCGAGTCGTTGAAAGACCCCTGGGCGGCTCGCAACGATTACATCGACGTCGTCCTGGATCGGTCGTCGGAAACGGTGGCGGCATTTTTGGCCAAGCATGCCACGCACGAACTGAATCGCGAGGAACGCGTGCGCACCCTGAAGCTGCTCGAAATGCAGCGCCACGCAATGCTGATGTACACGAGCTGCGGATGGTTCTTCGACGAACTCTCCGGCCTTGAAACCGTGCAGGTGCTGCACTACGCCGGCCGCGCCATCCATCTCGCCCGTAAGGCGCTCGGGGAAGATCTGGCGGCGCCCTTCTGCGAAAGGCTTCAGAGCGCCAGGAGCAACCTCCCCGAGCACCCGAACGGTGAGGAAATCTACAAGAAATGGGTCGCGCCGGCCGTCATCACCGCAGACAAAGTTACCGGCCACTACGCCGTCAGCGGACTCTTCGAGGCCTACGGCGATCAGACACGCATCTACTGCTACGACGTCACCCGCGATGAATACAGCGTCGAAACGGAAGGCCGCGTCCGTCTGGCCGTCGGCAGCGCGCGGGTGCGCTCGCTCGTCACCACCGACGAAAATACGCTCGGCTTCGCGGTTCTGCACCTGGGCGATCACAACATCACCGGCGGCGTTCGCGAATTTCAGGACAAGAACCGCTTTCACGAACTGCGCGACCAGCTAAAAGTGGCATTCGCCCAGGCTGACACCGCCGGGGTCATCCGCATCCTTGACGAGCACTTCCGCAAGAGCACGTTCTCCATTCGCTCCCTGTTCCGTGACGAGCAACGCCGCATCATCAATCTGATTCTGCAGGATGCGCTGGGCACCGCAACCTCCTCCATCCGCGCCATGTACGAAAATCAGGCTCCGCTGCTCCGCTTCCTCAATTCGCTGAGTGTCCCGGTGCCCGCTGCGTTTCTCTCGGTGGCCGCGATTGCGCTGAATGGCCAGCTGCAGCAGGCGCTCGAACGTCCGGATATCGACGCCGCCGCGGTCCAGGGGCTGCTACGCGAAGCGGAGCTGAATCACGTGATTCTCGACGCGACCACGCTCGAGTTCACCATGCGCAAGCGGCTGGAGGAACAAGCGGCGGCTTTTGAACAGAAGCCTGACGATCTCTGCGCGCTCAAGCGGCTTCACGCCCTGCTCGATATCGCGTCCGGATTGCCGTTCCACGTGGGACTCGCGACGGCGCAGGAGCTCTGCTTCGCCCGCCTGGCGCAACCGACCGCCGGCGGCAATGCACTTGCGCAAGCGGCCGCCGCGAACGGCGGCGGCAAAGCCAGCAGCGCTCCTGCGACACAGCAGAATTCCGGCGTGGGTCAACAGGAATGGAGCCGCGAGCTTTCGGCGGTGTGCGAAAAGCTCTGCATCCACGGATCCACGTAATGCCGCCGCGTGTTCCACTTGCGACCTATCGCCTGCAGTTCAACTCCCATTTTCGTTTCCGCGATGCGATTCCGATCCTCGACTACCTGCGCGATCTCGGAATTTCGCACATCTATGCCTCGCCCATCCTCGCCAGTCGGCATGGCAGTGGCCACGGATACGACGTCACCGACCCCACGAGCATTCATGTCGACGCTGGCGGCGCGGAGGATTTTGCCGCACTGCAATCGGCGCTCGACGAACGCGGGCTCGGACTGCTGCTCGACATCGTGCCGAACCACATGGCCGCAGGCAGCGAGAATCGCTGGTGGATGGACGTGCTCGAGTTCGGGCCCGACTCCGCGTTCTCGTCCTATTTCGACATCGACTGGAAATCACCGTCGCGCACGCTGCAGGGCAAGCTCCTGCTGCCGTTTCTCGGCCGTTCGTTCGCCGACGTGCTCAATGATGGCGAACTGAAGATTGCCTTGCAGGATGGCCGTTTTTTCCTGCACTACGGCGAGCAGACATTTCCCGTGGCGCCGAATTCCTACGCGGAGATTCTCGCGTCCTGTCAGTCCGAGCTGCAGGGCGCGCTGGACGCCGGCTCGCCCGCCGCGCTCGAATGGCAGGGGATTTCGGCGCTCGCGCAATCACTCGCTTTCAGCGAAGGTGGCAGCGCGCAGGCCGCCTCGGAGCGCCGCACGAAATTCGAAAGCATGCGCGAGCGCCTCAGACAGCTGCTCGCCGGATCACCCGCCATCGGCAGTTGCCTGGAGAGTGCGCTGCTCGGCATCAATGGCGAAACCGGCCGTCCGGCGAGCTTCCGCAAGCTCGAAAAGATTCTCGCGGGTCAGCATTTTCGGTTGGCATTCTGGCAGACGCCGAGCGAGGCCATCAATTATCGCCGATTTTTCTCGATCACGGATCTGGTCGGAGTTCGTGTGGAAGACCCTGCTGTTTTTGACGCCACGCATGAACTGGCCCTTCGCCTGGCGCAAAGCACGTGCTGTGTGGGTTTCCGGATCGACCACATCGACGGCCTTCGCGATCCGCTCGCCTATCTCACGCGGCTGCGCGAGCGCTTGTCGACGCCAGGCTCGAGTTCAGCCGGAGCCAGCGAGCCGTATCTGATCGTCGAGAAGATATTGGCCCGGGACGAGCAGCTGGCCGCCGATTGGCCGGTCGAAGGCACGACCGGCTACGATTTCATGAATTTCGCGAACCGCTTGTTTGTTGACGAACAACAGGTGCAAAAGCTGGATGCGATTTACGCGGACTCTACCGGCCTGCGCATCGATTTCGAAGACGTGGTTTACGAGAAAAAGAAGCTCGTGATGCGGACGCTTTTCGGCGTGGAAATGCGCGCGCTCGGCAGGGAACTCACCGAGCTCGCGCGTGACGATCGCTACGCCCGCGAACTCCATCCGGCCGAACTGGCCGAAGCGCTGGTCGAAGCGACTGCCTGTCTGTCCATCTACCGGACGTATGTTCAGACGCTCGACGTTCCGGAAACCGCGAAGCTCGTGCTCAGCCGGGCCATCGAACTCGCGCGGTCCCGCCGGTCCACGCTGCCGCCTCGATATTTCGATTTTCTTGCCGATGTTCTGCTGTTGGCGGCGCCGGAGCACGTTCGCCCCGAACAGCGGGAGTCACGCCTCGCGTTCGTCACCCGCTGGCAGCAGTTCACCGGCTCGATTATGGCCAAAGGATTCGAGGACACCGCGCTGTACGTCTATTTTCCGCTCTCATCGCTCAACGAAGTCGGTGGAGATCCGCGCGTCGAGGGAATCGATCCCCTGGGGTTCCACAGCTTCGTGGCCGCACGACAGCAAAAATGGCCCCACAGCATGAACGCGACGACGACCCACGACACGAAACGCTCCGAGGACACTCGGGCGCGAATCTCGGTGCTTTCAGAGCTTCCGGAACGCTGGGCGGAGTGCCTCCATGCCTGGTCGCGCCGGAACGAACCGTTCGCAAGCAAAGCCGATGGCATCGCGGTGCCCGACCGCAATGAGGAATACCTTTTCTATCAAACGTTGATCGGCGCCTGGCCGCTCGAGGAGGGCGGATGGAAGGACTTTTTGCCGCGTCTGCAGGAGTACTTCATCAAAGCATCGAGGGAAGCGAACGTTCGCACGCGATGGGTCGCGCCGAATCAGGCGCACGAGTCCGCCCTGCGGGACTTTGTCGCCGGTGTCGTAGACCGCGAGCGAAACCGCGAATTTTGCGAGGATTTCGAGCAGGTTCACCGGTCTGTCGCGCTGTACGGAATGCTGAATGGACTGGGGCAAACGCTGCTGAAGGCGGCCTCTCCGGGCGTGTCGGATTGCTATCAGGGATCGGAGCTGTGGGACTTGCGGATGGTCGATCCGGATAATCGCGGTCCGATCGACTACAACACCCGCCGAGAGGCGCTCGAGGGATTGCGCGCCGCCCGGGCATCCGATCAGGAACTGGACGTCGAAGCGCTGCTGGCGAGCTGGCGCGACGGACGTGTGAAAATGCACGTCTTGGCGACGGCCTTGAACGTTCGGCAGGCGAACCCGGCGCTTTTTAGCGACGGGAGCTACGTACCGCTGGCAGCCGAAGGCGAGCACGCCCGGCGCGTGGTGGCGTTCGCGCGGATCTATGCCGGGAATTGGGCCATTTCTGTTTTTCCACGGTGCGTTGCTTCGGTCGAAGCGCCCGTGATGCGGCGTGATTGCCGGCATAAGTTCTGGCAGGCGACCCAACTAGCGCTTCCAGACGACGCCCCCAAACGGTGGACCAACGTTTTGGCCGGCAACGAGGTCCCATCCATCGGGATTTCATCGAGGAGCACGTTGCCGCTGGCTGACGCGTTTGAAAGATTTCCGCTGGCGTTGTTGCTGCCGTCGCCCCGATAGGAAATCAGAACTCCCGAGCTCGATTCGTCGTTCGCATTTCGAGGACGCCGCAGCTCCCAACGGCGGCGGTCCTTTTTGCCCGAGCTACTTCGGTGAGGTGTCGTCGGGCGGCGCGTCCGGCGCTTTCGAGCCGCTGTCGAGCGAGCGGCCGTCGGGGAAAGTAACTCGGCGTGCGTTCAGGAAGTGCGAGCCGTCGCGCGCGCGATAACCGTCCACAACGATCGTATCGCCGAGCTTCAAATCGCCTTTTTTCCAGCCGCGGCGCGTCAGCGCCAGAGGGCTTGCGCCCTCGCAAGCCCAGTTCGTCGTGTGGCCTTGGTCGTCCGCCACATCGACATAAAAATACGAATGCGGATTTGTCCACTCCACGCGCGTAATCTTGCCCACGAGCCGCACAGGCTTGCTGCCGTCAAACTCGGCGGCAAACGAATGATGAGCGAACGCCGGCTCGCCCGACGCAAGCAACGCCGCAACCATGCACAAAATGGCACAAAGTTTCATAGCGGCCCCGAACGAGCCTGAATAATCGCACAGAATGCGATTCTCCGCGCCCCTTGCCATGATCAGTCGGGTCCGCCCTGACTTATACTATCGGCCCGCAGGAGGAAGCCATGCACTGGACACTTCGGCTTGTGGTACCCGCAACGATTTCGATCGCAAGCTTCGCAGCCTCGTCGAAGGCGGCGCCGCAAAAGAGCCCATCGACTCAGTCCTCTGCGGCCGCCAACAGCGGAGGGAAACAGTCGACCTCCGAATTGGAATCGGCTGTTTCGCAATTCTCCCGCCGCGAAGAGGATCTGCCCAAGGGTCCCACTCCCCGCATGGCGGACGGTCATCCGGATCTCTCCGGCTACTGGGTTGCCTCCACGAAAGACAAACCGGTCGGAAACCTCGGCAAGGATTTGCCCGGCTACAGGCTCCCGTTCACGCCGGCAGGCCGCACCGCCCTGAAATACAACATCGAACACACCATCGATCCCGAAAGTCTCTGCGTCGTCGGCGGGATTCCGCGGCATGACGCGAGCGCTTTGCCGTTTCAGCTGCTCGAGGGCGCCGATCACGTCGCATTCCTGTACTGGTACACGACCTATCGCCTGATCCCAACCGACGGCCGCAAGCACACAGACGACCCCGACCCGTCATTTTTCGGTGAAGAAGTGGGCGCCTGGGACGGCGACGCCCTGGTGATCGATTCCATTGCGTTCAAGCAGGCGCGCACGTGGGCCGACGAGAACGCCAATCCGCATAGCGACCAGATGCACACCATCGAGCGCTGGACGCGCCCCGATGCCGGTCATCTGCACCTGGAACTCAGCGTGATCGACCCGAAGTTTTACACTGAGCCGGTTCATTATCAGCGCACCTGGCTGCTCGGCGCTCCCGGCCAGCAGGTCCAGGAGTACTCCTGCGCAGAGGAAAACGTCGACGCGCCGCATCTGCAGCCCGGCCCGGGCCCGATCGGACCCGACGGACAGCGCGGCTTCGAGAAACTCGCGCCCCTGCCGCCTCCACCGGACAAGGATCATCCGGCCAAGACTTCGATCCCGGACTGATCCGGCGATTTCCTTTACAGGCTTTGCTGTATTGATGCGCGCTCACACCGACCGAATAATCGATCCGTAGCGCAAAGACGACCTCGCCCTTTTTCGGCGCACGATCAACGCGCGCCACCCATACACCGATGAACACTCTCTTTACCTGGCACGACATCGTGATCCGGCTGGCGCTGACGATCGTTGCCGCCGGTGCCATCGGGTTCGATCGCGATCAGCGCGGGCGTCCCGCCGGCCTGCGCACCAATCTATTGGTCGCATTGGCAGCGTCGATCGCGATGATGCAGGCGAACGCATTGATGATTTCGGAAGGAAAAGCCGCCGATTCGTTCGTAGTCATGGATACCATGCGCCTGCCGCTCGGAATTCTTTCCGGCATCGGATTCATCGGCGCAGGCGCAATCATCAAGCGCGGAGAGATGATCACGGGCGTCACGACGGCGGCGACACTTTGGTTTGTCACCGTCATGGGCCTGTGCTTCGGCGGCGGGCAGATCGTTCTGGGGCTTTGGGCGTTTGCGACCGGATTCACGATTTTGGTCGGGCTGAAACGGCTCGAGACGCTGATGCCGCAAAGGCACCACGCTACATTGAAAGTCACGCTGTTCGAGAGCGAATTCGATTCAATGGACGTCGAACGACTGCTCGAGAACGCGGGGGTCTCGGCGCAATTCCCTTCGATCGAGCTGAACGAAGAGCGAGAGGGAGTCAAAACGCTTGGCTGGAAGATTCAGTGGAGCGGCAAACACAATGACGAAAGCGCGCCGCCCGTGATCGGTCAATTGGCGAGACATCCCCAGGTCCGGCGGTTGGAGTTTACTACCCGCTAGATCGCCGCGGGATGTCAGCGGTTCGGATCGATCTTGACCTTTTCCCCGCTCTGCAGATTCACCGCGAGATAGTCGCCAGGCGCACTCCTGGCCAGCTCGCGAACCCGCTCCGCGGCTTCCTCAAATGACGAAGCGGTACCGCGCCAGAGATAGCTGCCGTCGGGCTCGGTGCAGAAAATGTCGATGGGCGAGTCCGTCATTTCCAGTTCCTGCCCTGCTTGCCCAGTTTGGAATCCGGCTGCTTGCTCGAAGCCTGGGCCGCTTCGGACTCGATGCGCCGCTCTGTCTCAGTGCGAATGATCGCCTCGACGGTAGCGAGCGGAACCTGCTCGAAGTGTGTCGGTGCTCGTTGCATGGCAGTTTCTCCTTGCCACTCGAAAACTAACAGACCGCCATTCATACGGGTGAACTCTTTAGGGAAGGGGCCTGGAGCGGTTTGCGTGAGGGCGGGCCCGATAGTCGCAGCACAGCGCGTCGGCCCGACCCCATAGGGCCAGCATTCGCTATTTTGTGCTTGACGGGGACGGGTGCGTGTGTTATACGTTAGTCCCACGTTAGTTTAACGAACTGTATAGGAGAGGATAGTATGGCAACCCGGAATGCGAAGCCAGCTCCCATGCACTTCAATACCGTGATTCATGCGGATCTTCCGCAGGGGCGCAACGGCAAGCACAAGAAAATCGTGAATGTGATCCTGGGCGATCTGGAGCGGCTGAAAGAGGGCGCGGCGCTGAAGGTACCGATCGCGGACTTGCCCGACACGAAGGAAAACATCCGTTCGGCGCTGAATCGCGCGACGCGGAAGCTCGGTCGGAGGGTGGCCACCGCCGCAGACAGTGGTTTTCTCTACGTCTGGAACGTGACCGGCAGCGCCTAGCCGGCGTCCTTCGTAAGCGAGCGCCAGCGCCTGCCGAGTGCGGGAATAATGGCTCCCCCCACGTTCGCGAGCGTGAAATCAGGAACCGGCGGGCGTTCGGCTCGGGGATCGACCGATCGCATCAGGGTGCCGAAAAACCGGCCGGCCGCGACCAGCTTTTCGTGGAACGGAATTTTTGGCTGGCGTCCGTTGACGCGGATCAGCATGACGGTCACATCATCTTCGGATAGATTGTCCGGATAGCGCTCGCGGATTTCTTTGAGCAGCGCTTCGGTGATTTTCCCGGGATCGACCTCTCCGATCAGATTCAGGATTCGCAGCACGCCCGCCTCGCCCAGCATTTCTCCGTCCGCGTCGCGCGATTCGATCAGCGCGTCGGTATATTTCATCAGGCAGTCTCCGGGATGGAGTTCGACGTCGAGTTCTTGATACTCGGTCAGGTCAATGATCCCTAGCGGTATATTCTGCGGCTTGTGAACCTCGGCCGTGCCGTCGTCGCCCAGCAGGTTCCATTCCTTCTTCGCCGCGCGATAGAGGAGCGGCCGCGGATGACCCGCGTTCGAGATCAGCAGCCGGCGGCTGGGAGCGAAAAAGGTGGTGACCACGGCGGTCGCGAACGTTCCCGTGCGCGAGAGCGCCACGAACTGCTGATTTAACAGGCGCACGAATTCCTTCTGGTCCAGGCGGTTGACGAAGCGCCGCATCAGCGTCCGCAAATCGGCCGCGGTGGCCGCCACCGAATTCCCGTGACCTGAAACGTCGGCGAGCAGCAGGCGACTGATTCGTCCTGTCGCGCAACTGGAAGCGTAATAGACATCGCCGCCGCGCTGAGAGTGCCCGAAGGGCTTGCTGTACACCCACGCGTCGAGCCCGCCCATTTCGATGCCGCTTGCGGTGAGCTGGCTGTCGCCCCAGACTTCCATGCAGGTCATGTGCTGCGTTTTTTGTTCGGTCATGGCTGAGCGGCCGATTCAGTGTGCCGGTGCGGCCGAGGGAACCTCGAGTCCGAGAAATTTCGCGGCGTTGTGCAGCAGGATTTTCGGGCGAACGGATTCTTTCAGCGGGAGCTCGGCGAATTCGGCGAGCCAGCGCTCGGGCGTCATCATCGGAAAATCGGTACCGAAGAAGGCCTTGTCCTGCACGAGCGAATTGATGTTGTGCACGGTCGATTCCGGCCAGTACTTGGGCGCCCAGCCGGAAAGGTCCATATACGTGTTGCCTTTGTGGCGGAGGACGGCGAGCTGGTCGTCGTGCCAGGGCCAGGCGGGATGCGCCATGATGATGCGCATGTCCGGGTACCACGCCGCGAGATTGTCGATGTAGGGAATCGGCTTGCAATATTCGAGCGTGATTCCTTTTCCGCCGGGCGATCCGGCAGCGACCGCGGTGGTGCCGGTGTGAAAAATCACCGGCAGACCGAGCTTCACGATTTTTTCGTAGATGGGGAAGAACCTCTCCTCGTTGGGATTGAATCCCTGAGCAGCCTGCTGGAATTTCATTCCGCGCAGGCCCATGTCCGCACAACGCTGCACTTCGATTTCCGCGATTTTACCTTTCCAGGGATCGACGCTGCCGAAACCAATGAAGGTGTCCGGATACTTTTTCATCCACGCGGCGGTTTCGGCGTTGTCCATCTTCACGCCACTGCGCGTTTCGCCGTCGACATCGAAAATCACGGCCATCATCTCGTTGGCCTGATACATTTCGGCCATCCCGTCGGGATCGCTGCGCCATTTGCCGGTGTTCATCGGGAGGCCCGCCTTGGCGACATGGCCCCAGCCTTGTTTCGCGCGCTCGCCCGTCTGGATGTGCGCGTGCATGTCGATGGCTTTCAGCATCGAACGTCTCCCAGGAATCGGAAATGCCTCTAGGCCGCGGGTTGCGCGACGTGGAATTTCGCGGGAAGATTCATTTCTTTACAATCGGGCGCTACGCGCAGCGGCGCTTCGGTTTTTGACTGCACCGCTTGCGGATCGAGTCCGGGCGCGAATTCCCGGAGCAGGAGTCCTTCGGGCGTCACGTCGACGACGGCCATGTCCGTATAGATGCGCTTCACACAGTGTGGTGCCGTGAGCGGCAGCGTGCACTTGTTCAGTATTTTCGGTTTGCCCTTGTTGGTGACGTGGGTCATGGTGACCAGCACGTTTTCCGCGCCAAAGGCGAGATCCATCGCGCCACCGACACCGGGAACCTTTTCACCGGGCGTGCGCCAGTTGGCCATGTCGCCGTTCGCGGCGACCTCAAGCGCGCCCAGCACGGCGTAGTCGATGTGGCCGCCGCGAATCATGCTGAAGGACGTCGGATGATCGAAGAAGCTTGCGCCGGGGTTCAGGGTGACGTACTGCTTGCCCGCGTTGATCAGGTCCGGGTCTTCTTTTCCCGGGGCGGCCAGCCCGCCCATGCCGAGAATTCCGTTTTCGCTGTGGAAGAAAACTTCCTTGCCCGCCGGGATATAGCTGGAGACGAGCGTCGGGATTCCGATGCCGAGATTGACATAGCTGCCCTCGGGCAAATCGCAGGCAACCCGAAAAGCGATTCCGTCTCGTGTGAGCGACATGAGCTACCTTCCCTCCGTGGTGATTTTCAGATACTCGGGATGCCGGGCAACTTCGACCACGTGGTCGACGAAAATTCCGGGCGTGTGCACGTCCTCCGGATCGATGGCCCCGACGGGGACGAGCTCGTCGATTTCCGCGATAACGTGTTTTGCGGCCGTGCACATGGGGACGTTGAAATTGCGCATGGCCATGCGGTAGTTCAGGTTGCCGAGGCGGTCGCCTTTGTGTGCGCGGACGAAGGCGAAATCGCCGTGGAGCGCTTTTTCGAAGATCATCTCGCGGCCGTCGATTACCCGCGCCTCCTTTCCGGCGGCGAGATCCGTGCCCGCACCGGTGGGAGTGAAGAATCCGCCAAGGCCTGAGCCGGCGGCGCGAATGCGCTCGGCGAGCGTGCCCTGCGGGACCAGCTCCAGCTCGACTTCGCCCTTCAGGTATTTTTCCTGGAACGACTGATTGCCCGGGTTGCTCGGGAACGACGCGATGAGCTTTTTGACCTTGCCGTCGTGGATCAGGCCACCGAGCGAATGGACGCCGCCGCCCGAGCCGTTGTGCACAACTGTAAGATTCTTCGCGCCTTGCAGGCGCAGCGCTTCGAGCAGCTGGCCCGGAAGGCCGGGATCGCCGAAGCCGCCGAGCAGAATGACCGCACCATCAAATACCGGAGCGACCGCTTCCTTCACTGTGGCTAGAGTTTTGTCGACCAATGCTCCCCCCGCGGGGATTGAGTTGAGAAACTTATCACGTGGCGCGGTGCGGAAGCAATTCGGGCAGCCTCGACCGGTGCGCAATCGGTGAGATCGAGTGTCGCTTCGGGGGTCTGTTTTGCTGGTCTTCTGTGAGTTCCGAGCGGAACGGTTTTTCCGTCTTCAAAGAGCCATCCGACGCTCGCCCCGGCGGCCTGCGACATGCGCCGTCGTTTCTTGGTTTGGCAGAGGATGGCCGGGGAGTCTGGTGTGCGTTGGGACAGAAAAAGTACGTCGAGTGCCTTTGTGATTCTAGCTGGCCAGTGTGCGTGAGGTGTCTTCCTTCAGGTACTGGGCGGCGATGATGAAGAAGATGCCGCCAACGAGTGTGGCCGCCGCAGCCGTGGACATGGAATAACGGATCACGTTGACGCCCAGTTGCCGGGCGTAGTGATCGTTAAAAGCGCCGATGAAATAGGGTCCGAGACCGAGTCCGAAGATTTCCGAGATGAGATAGAGCAAGGATGTGGAAAAGGTGCGCATGCCGACTTTGACGATGGAATGGGAGACGCTGACGATCGGTCCGACATGGACCGGGCTGGCTGCCGAAATGATCGCAAATCCCGCGAGCGAGAGAACCGGGCTGGGAGAGAAAAGGAACAGAAGTGCGCCCGGACAGGCGAGCATGGAACAGATGGCCGGGACGTAGAGACGCCAGCGCGGATCGCGCTGACCGAACCAGTCCGTGAGATAGCCGCCGACCAGAGTGCCAACCAGACCGGCGAGGCCGCGCACGGTGCCCAGGTAAGTGCCGATCTGTGCGGAGTTCAGATGGCGGATGCGGCCGAGAAAGGGCGCGGTCCAGTTGCCGAAGCCGAATTGAATGTAGGTAGTGAACGAAAAACCGATCAGGAGCAGGACGTAGGATTTCTGGCTGAAGATGAACCGGAGGGTTTCACCGACCGGTTGCTGCTCGGTGTTTACCTTCGTCGCCTCCGTCCTGCCGCGAACAGGCTCATGGACTGTGAAGCGAAAGATCAGCGCGACCAGCAGGCCCGGCAAGCCGGCGACGAAAAACGCCCGATGCCAGCCGTAATATTGATTGATCCAGCCGCCGATGAACGCGCCGAGAAATCCGCCAAAGACGGGGCCAAGCTGATAGACGGACATGGCCATGGCGCGCTGGTTGCCGGGGAAGAGATCGGAAATGATGGAGGCGGAGGGAGCTGTGCCGGCAGCTTCTCCGATTCCGACGCCGAACCGCGCGAGAGTGAGCTGAATCGCGTTGCGGGCGATGCCGGCGAACGCGGTCATGCCGCTCCAGAGGATGAGTCCACCCGTCAGAATCGAGCGGCGATTGCCGCGGTCGGCCCAGCGGGCAACGGGCGCGGCCAGCAGCGAGTACATCAGTACGAAACCGAAGCCGGTGATCAGGCCCATTTCGGTATCGGAGAGGTGGTAATCGCGCTTGATGGGGTCGATGAGGATATTAATGACCGTGCGATCGAGGAAATTCAGGGTATAGATGATGGTGAGCATGACCAACGCGTAGCGGGCGGCTGGAGAGGTTTGTGAGAACTTGGATTTACTCTCGGAGATGTTGTTGTCGGGCATGCGACATCGCGCAGCCTATGACGCGGCTGCGAACACGTCAACTGGTTCGTCGGATGAATCCGTCCCATGGTGCCCCTCGGCCGGTGCCAGGCGAAGGTCGCGAGGGCACCGAGACGTTCGCCCCTCTCCCGCCGACCGGGCTCCGCGCAAGCGGGAGTGTCCGTGCCAGGAAAAGGCAGGTGCCATTGTGAAGCTAGCCGATCCGGGAGCAGTCGAGTTTGACGGGGCTCGATCTTCGTCGGAGATTTACATCGGTTGACATCCGACGGTTTCGGAGATAATAACTGCGAACGACAGGTTGAGTTACTTCCGCGGGGGTGGAATGCAATGGTGATTGACGTCCACGGGCACCTGACTGCGCCGGACTCGCTCTACGTCTTCAAGGCAAATATATTGTCGCATCGCGGATCACACGGCCGCGGCAAGGTCGAGGTGAGCGACGATGAGATGGTTGCGTTTCTGAATGCGCCTACCTTCGGCACCGGCAAATCCCATTTCGATCTGTTGAAGGAAGTCGGCACGGATCTGCAGCTGCTGTCGCCGCGGCCGTATCAGATGATGATGGCGGAGAAGCCGGCGAAGGTGTCGCAGTGGTTCATCGAAGAATGCAACACGATGGTGGCCCAGCAATGCCGGCTGTTTCCCAATGTGTTTCGCGGGGTTTGCGGGCTGCCGCAGTCACCGGGCGCGAGTCCGACCAACTGTGTGACCGAGCTCGAACGGTGCGTGAAGGAGTTCGGATTCGTCGGCTGCCTGATCAATCCCGATCCGAGCGAAGCGACGAATTACGATACGCCGGGAATGGGGGACGAGTACTGGTATCCGCTGTATGAAAAGCTCGTGGAGCTGGACGTGCCCGGATACATTCACGGGGCGGGCTGCCGTTCGATTCGGCACAGCTACTCGACGCATTTCATCAATGAGGAAACGATTTCGGTGGTGTCGCTCGTGAATTCGCGGGTGTTCCAGGATTTTCCGAAACTGAAGATCGTGTGTTCGCACGGGGGCGGCGCGGTGCCCTACCACTTCGGAAGATTTCTGGCGCCGACACTGCGACGCGGTGCGACGAGCACTTTCTACGACAATTTGCGGAAGCTGACCTACGATACGGTGCTGTACACGCCCCTGGCCTGCGAGTTGCTGATCAAGACGGTTGGCGCGGACCGGTGCGTTTTCGGGACGGAGCGTCCGGGAGTCGGGACGGCGAAGGATCCCAAGACGGGGAAGTGGATGGACGATGTAAAGGTTTACATCGACGGGTTCAGCTGGCTCAGCGACGCGGACAAGAAATTGATCTTCGAAGACAACGCGAAGAGATTGTTCAAGCTGAACTCCGGCGCAAAAACCGCGAACTAGGCCGGTTCCGAAGGAAGTCACAAGCCATCTCTCGAGAGGCGAGCTGAGCAATGTCCGTCGAATATCGAGCCGATCAAGTGGGCAGCTTCCTGCGGCCCAAGGAACTGCTGGACGCGCGGACGGCGGATCCGTTTGATGCCTCGCGGCTGCGCGAGATCGAGGACCGGTCGATCCTGCGGGTTCTCGCGAAGCAGAAAGAACTGGGATTCGATATTTTTACCGACGGTGAGTTTCGGCGCTCGAATTTCATGGGCGATTTCACCGACGCCGTCGCGGGATTCGATTTTGGCGACGGCGTGGCGCGCAGCTGGTCGACCGCGGCGCCTTCGGGGCCGACGCTGGGCAAGGG
>JBAVUW010000118.1:0-15422 GCA_049696975.1 Candidatus Acidiferrales bacterium
ACCCGTATGCGGTCCCGTTCTCGTTGACTCAAGGCCATTCGCTCCGTCTCCATGGCGCCCCCGGCCATCCATGAAACCGGACATTTCTACTTTGCACAAACAGGACATTCTCACTTTGCGGCGACAGCGCGCGCGCGGGCCGGCCCACGTCCGTTACGGCGGTGTTACATCCGGAGGTGGCAACCGCATCGTGCAATTGAGCCTGATGTGGTAGATTCGTCCCACATGCCGCCGAAGAAAATGCTGGTAGGGGCAGCCTGGGCCGCCGCGGGGGTCTGCGTGCTTGCGGTGATTCTGGTCGCCATGGAATTTCACCACGCCGGATCGACGAATGCCGCGCCCAATTCCTGGAACTCGGGCGCCATCCACGGCACGCTCGCCGCCGTGCGCGTGCGCGAGCTCGATCCAACGCACGCCGCGGTGATCTTTTTCTACGATCTCGAGAACCGCACGGACAGCGATTATCGCCTGTCGAGCGGCCCGGACGTCGTGATCATGAGCCGGCTGCAATCCAGCGGCATCCTCAGCAGCGACCAACAAATCAGCCTCGATGCGGCGGCGTTCGTGCCGGCCAAGAACCGCACGCGGATCGCACTGGAAATCACCCATGCTTTCGAATGGCCCGTCCAGCGCGACGCGGCAGCTGAGAAGCAGCTCCGCCAGTTCGTCGTCGACCAGATTTCGGGCTTGGAAGGTTTCGTGCTGTTCGATCAGGCGACCCGCTATCAGATTGAACTGGCCACCTCCACTCCCGAACTGCAGACCGAATCCGCCCCGTCCACTCAGAACTGATATCCACATCGTCCCCCCGCGTCCCAATGCCACCTGGGCCTTGCGGTTTGAAGCTATCGGAGTGGGCTGCACCTTGTTGGAAGGCGTCGCAAGTAAATATCGGGAAGCCTGCGCGTCAATGAGCGCCACGATTTTATTCCCGAAGGGACGACCAAGCTTGAATTGACCCTTGAGGCAGAATAGAATCTCGTGACATGTGGTTGTTGCGGAACCCAGGCCCGCAACCGAAGGAAGTTACTCCGGTCATGTCAGATACATTTGCGCGGGCCCATGACCCTCGTTCCGCATCGGAGCGTCGCGCCCACGCGCGCCAGCCGATTCCGTCGCTCGCCTACGTCGAGCTGGACGAAGGAAACGGCGGAATCATCCTGAACATCAGCGAAGGCGGCCTATCCGTCCAGGCCGTGGCCGGCTTGATGGACGATTTGCTGCCCGGCGTCCGCTTTCAACTGACTGAAACGGATACCTGGATCGAAGCGAACGCGCGAATCACCTGGACCAACGAAACGCGCAGACTGGCAGGTCTCGAGTTCGTCAATTTGTCGGAAGATTGTCGCGGCCTTCTCCGGAAATGGCTGGACCGCGATTCCCGTCCGGCCGTGGACACCGAAGTCGCGGACGCTCGCGGTCCTGATGAAACGACGACGGCGGGGGCCGACGCGCTCCCGCCCGTCGCGCCTCCCGACCATGCCGTCGAATCAATTTCTCCGATGGTGCGGACAGCGACCGAGCTTCACCCCACCGAATCAACCGAAAGCTCCGCCCTAACAGCGGACATCGCCGCCTCGACCGCCCCGGAACCCGACGTCGAGGCGGCATCCTCCGTCTTGGCCGACCTGGTGGCGTCGGTCTCCGTACACGCCCATCCGCTGCCTGCCGAACCACCGCGTTCCGAGCCGCCTCTGCCGCCGTCGTCCGTTTCTCCCCCGCCAATTCCATTCCGACACCCTGGCGAAGCGAATGCCGCTGATCTGGAGCCGGGCGACTCGAAATCCGCCGAAGGCGAAGGCCTGATCGCGAATCGATGGCCCGCTGTCGTGGTGCTCGTGGCGCTGGCCGTCGGTTCGCTCGCGGCAGGATGGGCAGCCGGACAGGGTCATCTGGGAATGGTTCTCGCCCGGTTGCGTGCTACGCAGGGAGCCGAGGAGATTCGCGGTGCGTTGCAACACCTGGGGAGGCCGGCTGCACACCCTGGGGAAATTGAAGTGGAGAACCTCAGCGGCCAGCGCTGGTCGATCCCGTTCAACGGCCCGCTGAACTCGGCGGCCGACTCGGGCCGGCGCCCGTCGGGCGGATCCAGCCAGCAGCAGACCCGCAAGCCTGCGCCCGGTTTCCGGACCTGGATTCTTTCGCCTCCTCAACAGCAGACACGAGCGGTGACGAGCGAAAGCGGCGATTTGAAAGAGCCTCCGCCAGTGGTTTCCGACGCTTCCCCTCCCGGTGATAACGTGCTGACATCGCCCGGCGGGGCTCGCTCCCTCGCTCCGGCCCCGTTCTTGCCGGTGCCCGCGCCGGCGGCGGCGACCGGCATCGTGAAGCAGGCCCAGCTCATCCATCGCGTCGACCCGGAGTACCCGGAGATCGCCAAAGACCAACATGCCGAAGGAACCGTCCGGCTGAACGTGACGGTCGGACCGGACGGAATTGTTCGCGGTGTCGCGCTGCTGGGCGGCCCGCGGCTGTTGGTGGACGCGGCCGAAAAAGCGGTGCGCCAATGGCGCTATACCCCGACCATGCTCGACGGTAAGCCCGTTGAATTCCAACGGGAAGTGGATCTCACGTTCCGGCTCTCCGGCGCCACGCACTGATACAGCGTTGATATTCGCAATCAGGAATTTCGATTGGACTGGTGCGCGCGAGACTCCTAGAGTGGCCCCGCACACCTGCTGATCGAAATGGGAGAGGTGCGATCGGGCGTCTTTGGCCTGTGCCGCCTCGAGCAGGGTTGACGCCTCGGCAACGCGCGGTTCGGCTGTGATCGCGCTTCACGAGGCACACATGAGATAAAGGAAAGAAGACGCGATGCCACAATCAGGCGTCCGCCGAAAATCGGCTGACGGGGGAACTCGCGAAGTGAGTCAAGGCACGGAAGAACGTCGGGCGAACTTCGTACTCACTCTGGAAGAGATCTCGAACCTCGCGCTCGAGGGCGGCAAGCCGGCCGAGGCCCTGATGAATGTGGTCGCGCTGATCGCCAAGCGCTTCGAGACAGACGTCTGCTCGGCCTATCTCCTCGAACCGGACCGCACCAGTCTGGTGCTGGCCGCAACCGTCGGGCTGCGCAAGGCGTGCATCGGCACGCTGCGCATGGGAATCCACGAGGGTTTGGCCGGGCTGGTTGCCGAACAGGTCCGCCCCATTGCGGTCGAGCGGGCGAAGGATCATCCGCGATTCAAGTACTTCCACGAAGCGGGCGAGGACGATTACCAGTCGTTTGTGGGTGTTCCGCTCATCGACAAAAAAGTGCTGCAAGGCGTGCTCGTAGTCCAGACGAAAGAGCCGCGAGCATTCTGCGAGGACGAGATTCAGGCACTGGCCAAGGCCGCCTCGGAGGTTGCGCCCGTCGTCAGCGAGGCGCGCTCACTCGACCGATTTATTGCCCCCGCCCAGGAACGCCTCTGGAGTCTGGCGCGCAACGTCTGGTGGTCGTGGGATTACGATTCGACCAGCTTGTTCCGCGATCTCGATCCGATTCGCTGGCGCGAGTTGAACCACAATCCCGTTTCGATGCTCAGTGAAATCCCGCTCGCGGAGGTTGAGCGGCGCGCGGCCGAACTCGTGCTGCACAGCCGCATCAATTACGCCTATCGCCGCCAGCTCGAATACATGGGAGCCGATCGCACCTGGGGCACGCGGCACGCGGGAGTGCTGCGGCCTCGTCCGGTGGCTTATTTTTCTGCCGAATTCGGACTGCATGAATCGATTCCGGAGTACTCGGGCGGTCTCGGAGTTCTCGCGGGCGATCACATCAAAAGTTCGTCGGACCTCGGTATTCCGCTGGTAGGAGTCGGACTCTTCTACGGCCAGGGTTATTTCCGGCAGTGGCTCGATTCCGACGGCTGGCAGCAGGAAGAATATCTGGCGACCGACGTGAATCACCTGCCCATGGAGCTCGCCATCGGCTTGAACGGTCAAGCCGTGACGGTACAAATCGAAACGCGCAGCGGAATGATTCACGCCAAGGTCTGGCGGATGAAAGTGGGCCGCTGCGATCTGCTGCTGCTGGATTCAAACGTCGAAGGCAACGCCCCGCACGACATCGAACTCACCTCGCGACTCTACGGCGGAGACTCGCGGGTTCGCATCCGGCAGGAGCTGCTGCTCGGCGTCGGCGGCTTCCGTGCGCTGAAAGCGATGGGTATCACGCCGGGTGTCCTGCATCTCAACGAAGGCCACAGCGGATTCGCGGTCCTGGAAGCGATTCGCGATCGCATGCAGGAGGAGGGCCTCAACTTCGAGGATGCCGTGCACCGCGTCTCGCGCGAAGTCGTCTTCACCACGCATACGCCGGTGCCGGCCGGACACGACCGCTTCGGCTCCGATCTCGTCGAAGAACATCTCGGCCCGCTCGGTGAATACCTGGGCCTCTCGCACGAACGCCTGATGTCGCTCGGCCGCGAGAATCCCAGCAACGAAAACGAGGAATTCTGCATGACGGTCCTCGGCTTGAAATTGTCGCGCCGCGCCAATGCCGTTTCCGCACTGCACGGTGAAGTTTCGCGCGCCATGTGGACGGGGCTGTATCCCGGCAAGAGCGAGGACGCGGTGCCCATCGGGCATATTACCAATGGCGTGCACGTCCCCACGTGGCTTGCGCCGCAAATGTTCCGCCTCTACGACCGCCACCTCGGCGCGGGCTGGCACGATCACAGCAGCGAAGCCCGCATCTGGGAAGGAATCGAAAATGTCGATGACGGAGAACTCTGGGAAACGCACCTAAGCCTGAAATCGCGCCTGCTCGATTTCGTCCGCCGCCGGGTTGTGCTCCAGGCCCAGCGTCGCAACGAATCGCCGGAGCAGCTCAAACGGCTTGGCGGCGTACTCGGCCCCGACCCGCTGACCATCGGTTTCGCGCGCCGCTTCGCCACCTACAAGCGCGCCGACTTGATCCTGCGCGACATGGAACAGCTCGCGGCCATGGTCAACGACGCGAAGCGGCCCGTACAGTTCGTGTTCGCCGGTAAATCGCATCCCCGCGACGATCCCGGCAAGCGGGTGCTGCAGGAAATCGCGCTGATGATGCGCAACCCGCAGTTCGCCGACAAGTTTGTCTTCATCGAAGACTATGACATCAACGTCGGACGCCATTTCGTCCAGGGTGTCGACGTGTGGCTGAATAATCCCCGCCGGCCGCTCGAGGCCTCCGGCACCAGCGGTCAAAAGGTGGTTCTCAACGGCGGTCTGAATCTTTCCGTGCTCGATGGTTGGTGGGCCGAAGCCTACGACGGCCTGAATGGGTTCGCCATCGGCACCGGCCGCACCCATTCGCACATGGACGTTCACGATGCGCGCGACGGCGAAGACCTCTACCGTACGCTGCATGACGAAGTCATTCCGCTCTACTACGAGCGCGACCGCGACGGCCTGCCTCGAGGCTGGATCAAGCGCATGAAGCGCACCATCCGCACGCTCGGCTGGCGCTTCAACGCGGACCGCATGGTGATGGATTACACGCGAAAGTGTTACGTGCCGGCCGCGGGCGGCACGTCGAGCGATATGAGTCCCACGGTATAGCCCGCACACACACTTTCCGATTCACCCGCGGCAGCCGTCGCGCCCGCACTTCGCTTCCGCTATAATCGGGGCAGTTCACGCGAATTCAGCGCGGGCGAACGAATCGCGGATGCCTCCATTTACATCAGGTCCCTCGGGGCCGGCAAATTTGAAGGGCGACCGCCCCGCACGCTCCTCGACCGCCGGGCACGGCAATCCCACCAAGCAGTCTTTCTGGATATTGCTCCCGCACGTCTGGGGGCTGATCAAGCCGCGACGCGGAGTGCTGCTCGCAGGCTTTCTGCTGATGGCCGTCAATCGCTTGTGCGGCTTCGCTTTGCCGATCACGCCGAAATACCTGATCGACGACGTGGTGACCAAGCACCAAACCAAGCTTCTGCTGCCGCTGGTGCTGATCCTGCTCGGCGCCACATTGATTCAGGCGCTGACCTCCTACTGCCTCACGCAACTGCTCTCGAAATCCTCGCAGCGGATGATTACCGAGCTGCGCGTCAAGGTGCAGGAACACATCGGCCGGTTACCCGTCGCCTACTACGACGCGAATAAAACCGGAGTGCTCGTCTCGCGCATCATGAGCGACGTCGAAGGCGTGCGGAACCTTGTCGGCACCGGGCTGGTCGATTTCGCCGGCGGAATCATGACCGCCATCGTAGCACTCGGTTTATTGTTACGCGTGAGCGTCTCGATGACCGGCGCGGCTGCCGTGTTCCTTTTCGTATTTGCGCTCAGCCTGCGGTATGCGTTCCGGACGATTCGCCCGATCTACCGGGCGCGACCGAAAATCAACGCGGAAGTCACAGGACGCCTCACCGAATCGCTCGGCGGCGTACGCGTGGTGAAGGGCTATCACGCCGAAGAGCGCGAAGGCCAGGTTTTCCAGGCGGGTGTGCAAAAGCTGCTCGACAATATGATGCAGACCTTGAATGCCACATCGCTCCTGAGTGCCTCAGCTACCGTACTCACCGGAATCGTCGGCGCCACGATCCTCTACCTGGGCGCTACGAAAATGATTGCCGGCTCGCTCACCACCGGCGGATATTTTTCCTACAACGCGTTGCTCATTATGCTCATTGCGCCCGTCGCGCAGGTGGTCAGCCTGGGCCCCATGATGACGGAGGCGATGGCGGGGCTCGAGCGCACCCGCGAAGTGCTCGTCGAAAACCCCGAGGATCCGGATCCGGAGCGGACCGTGAAGCTTGGCCGCATCGACGGCCGTGTGACGTTCGAAGGAGTGGACTTTTCGTACGAAACCGGCAAGCAGGTTCTCTCTGGCGTCAGTTTCGACTCGCAGCCTGGCACGGTGAGCGCGTTCGTCGGCCCATCCGGCGCGGGAAAATCCACGATCATCGGCCTGATCGCCGCTTTCTACGTTCCGTCGGCGGGGCGGGTGCTGGTCGACGGAGCCGATCTGGCTCACGTGCGGCTGGACTCCTACCGCACGCAGCTTGGCGTCGTGCTGCAGGAGACTTTTCTTTTCGACGGAACGATTCGTGAAAACGTGGCGTTCGCCCGCCCGGATGCCAAAGAAGAAGAAATCCTCGCAGCCTGCCGCATCGCCCGCGTGGACGAATTCGCGGACCACTTCGAGCACCAATACGAAACTGTCGTCGGGGAGCGCGGCGTCAAGCTTTCCGGGGGACAGAAGCAGCGCGTCTCGATTGCCCGCGCGATTCTGGCCGACCCGCGCATCCTGATTTTGGATGAAGCCACATCGAGCCTCGATTCCGAATCGGAAGCGCTCATCCAGGAAGGCCTGCGATTCCTGATGCGCGGCCGGACGACCTTCGTGATCGCGCACCGCCTTTCCACCATCCGGCGCGCCGATCAGATCCTGGTGGTGGAAGCGGGGAAAATCATCGAGCGTGGCACGCACGCCTCGCTCTACGCCGAAAAGGGCCGCTACTACGATCTGTACACGCGCCAGCACGGCATTGAAACCGACCTGTTTCTCGCGCCCGGCGAAGGCGACACGCGCCCTGAAGATTTCGACGGCGCCAACGGCGATTCCGATCCTGACAAACCGGCGGGCGCGACCCTGCCCGACGCCATCCGCATGATTCGCGAGCGGCGCACGTGAACGATTGCCCGCCGACAACCGCGGAATCCCGAAAACATGCCGGAGCAATATAGAAGAAATGGCGGAGATCACACTTCCCGTTGCCGGAGACATGCAGTTCACCGACGGACTGCCCGCCGACCGCCGCCGCTGGGCGATGATGAGTTATCTCGTAGGCCTGGCCATGTCCGTCCTCGACGGCAACATCGCCAACACCGCTCTGCCGAGCATCGCCACGCAGCTGCACGCCAGTCCCGCGTCGTCCATCTGGGTGGTAAACGCCTTTCTACTCACCGTCAGCATCTGCGTCGTTCCGCTTTCGTCGCTCGTGGACATCATCGGATACAAGAAGGTCTACCAGGCCGGCCTGGTGCTCTTCACGCTTGCCTCGGTTGGCTGTTCGCTTCCGCATTCGCTCAATCAGCTGATCGTCGCGCGTGTCTTTCAGGGAGTCGGCGCGGCGTGCATCTGGAGTACGTCGGCGGCGGTGATGCGTTTCACCTATCCTCGCGCGCTGCTCGGCCGCGGAATCGGGCTTGGCGGATTTGTGGTTTTCACCGCGGCGGCGGCCGGGCCCAGCGTCGCGTCCGGCATTCTGGCGGTCACCACCTGGCACTGGCTGTTTGCGATCAATATTCCTTTCGGACTTCTGGCGCTGAGCATGTCGGAGAGATGCCTGGCGCCCGCCAAAGGCTCCCGGCATCGCTGGGACATTTGGAGCGCGTTGCTCAATGGCGTCGCCGTCACGCTGCTCGTCCGTGGCATCGATGGCGTCGGAACGGGACAGGGCGTTGCGGTCGTCATCGCGGAGCTCGCCGCGGCGTTTCTTGTTGGCGTGGCCATGGTGTGGCGACAGAATCGTCTGCCGGTCCCCATGCTCGCGATCGATCTTTTCAAGAGGCCGATTTTCACACTGTCCGTCAGCGCGTCGCTGTGTGCCTTCGTTGCGCAAGGGCTTGCGGTGGTCGTGCTCCCGTTTTATTTCATCGACGTGATGCACTATTCGCAGGTGATGGCGGGCCTTCTTCTGAGCCCGTGGCCGGTTGCGGCGGGAATCACGTCGCACTATTCGGGGCGCCTGGCGGACCGCATTCCCATCCGCATCCTCGGGACGATCGGCATCACGGGCATGACCTCGGGACTGATCCTGCTGGCTCTGGTCGGACCGCATCCGTCCGTGTGGCAGATTGTGTGGCGAGCGGCGCTGGGCGGCGCCGGATTCGGGGTTTTCGGCGCACCGAACAATCGCGCGATGGTGGCGGCCGCCCCCAAGGAACGCAGTGGCGGAGCCGGTGGTATCAGCACCATGTCACGGCTGCTGGGACAATCGATCGGCGTGTCCGTGGTGGCGGTTATCTTCGAGCTGACCGCCCGCGGCGGAGTGTCGCTGCACGGCGCCAGCCTGGCGCTGCTGTTCGGCGCGGGCTTCACGGCGATTTCGGGAATCATCAGTTCCGCGCCGCTGCCGCATTTTCATCCCGAATAGTGGGTCTACTCCTTTGCGCGACCGGCGGCGCCCAATACCATCATTTTCATTCGGTAAAAACACTCTATTCAAATTCCTGATGGATCGCATCGAAAATAGTTAGGGGTCTGCGGGCCCAGGTTCCCGGCCGAACACGGCTGGCATCAATGCTAAGATTAAAACTCCAGGAAATTCGATTCGATGACGAAGAAGCGCCAGGAAAAATACTATCCAAACGTCGGCGTGCCCGAGGCGCAGGGATTATATCGCCCCGAACACGAGCACGACGCCTGCGGCTTGGGATTCGTCGCCAATATCGAAGGCCATCGATCCCACGACATCGTCCTGAAGGGTATCCAGATTCTGGTGAACCTCACGCACCGCGGCGCCTGCGGCTGCGACCCGGAAACGGGTGATGGCGCCGGGATTTTGATTCAAGTTCCACACCGGTTTTTCGAGCGCGAGTGCGCCAAGCTCGGCTTTACGCTTCCCATGCCGGGTGAATATGGCGTGGGCATGATGTTCCTGCCGGTCGAGCAGCACGATCGCATGCTGGCCAAGGGCATCGTCGAGCAGACCGCGAAAAAACTGGGACTGTCCGTGCTCGGCTGGCGCGACACGCCGATCGATGGCAACACGATCGGACGCGTGGCGCGCAATTCGCAGCCCTATATCGAGCAGATTTTCGTCCGCCCGCCTTCCGGCATGGATCAGGACGCGCTCGAGCGCAAGCTCTACGTCCTGCAAAAATCCGCGACCACGGCCGTCGCGAAGTCCGACCTGAAGGAAAAAGAGCTTTTCTACATTCCGTCGCTTTCGACGCGCACGATCGTCTACAAGGGTCTGCTGCTCGCGCCGCAGATCGCGAGCTTCTACCAGGAGCTGTCCGACCCGGAAGTGACCAGCGCGCTGTGCCTGGTCCACCAGCGATTTTCCACCAACACGTTCCCCAGTTGGAAGCTGGCGCACCCCTACCGCTACATCTGCCACAACGGCGAAATCAACACGCTGCGCGGCAACATGAACTGGATGTACGCACGGCAGTCGGTGCTGGCGTCGCCGCTGTTCGGAAAAGACATTTCCAAGCTTCTGCCGATCGTGAATCCCGGCGGCAGCGATTCGGCGGCGCTTGACAATGCTGTCGAGCTGCTGACGCTCGCCGGACGCTCGCTGCCCCATGTGATGTCCATGCTGATTCCCGAAGCGTGGGACAACGCACCGGAAATGTCGCCGGACGTGAAGGCGTTCTACGAATATCACGCGTCGTTGATGGAGCCGTGGGATGGCCCGGCGGCCGTGGCGTTTACCGACGGCCGCGTGATCGGCGCAAAGCTCGATCGCAACGGATTGCGGCCGGGGCGCTACGTGGTGACCGCCGACGGTCTGGTGATCATGGGTTCGGAAGCCGGGGTCCTGCCGGTAAAGCCGGAAGAAGTCCGCATGAAGGGGCGTCTCGCTCCGGGTCGCATGCTGCTGGTCGACACCGAGCAGAAGCGGCTGATCTCCGATGAGGAAGTGAAGAAACAGCTCGCCGCGCGTCAACCGTATGCCGAGTGGTTGAAAGAGAATCAGATCACGCTCGACGATCTGCCGAGCCCGGCGAACGTCGAGCCGACCAACCACGACACGATCCTGATGCGCCAGCGCGCCTTCGGCTATACCGATGAGGATTTAAAGACCATTCTCGAACCGTCGGCAATCAAGGGCGAGGAGCCGGTCGGCTCGATGGGCATCGACGCCCCGCTCGCGTGCCTTTCAGACAAGCCGCAACTTTTGTTTAACTATTTCAAACAGACCTTCGCGCAGGTCACCAATCCCGCGATCGATCCGATCCGCGAGGATCTGGTGATGTCGCTGAACAGCTACATCGGCCGCGAAGGAAACCTGCTCGACGAAACTCCGAAGCAGTGCCACACGCTGAAGCTTCGCCATCCGATCATTTCCAACTGGCGTCTGGAAAAATTGCGCAGCGTGAAATGGGGCGATTTTCAAGCCACCACGCTGTCGGCGCTCTTCCCCGTGAAGCTCGGCCAGCAGGAACTCGAAATCGCCGTCGAAACTCTCTGCATGCGCGCCTCGGCCGCCGTCAAGCAGGGCTATACGCTGATCATTCTTTCCGACCGCGGCGTCGACCGAAATCACGCGCCGATTCCCAGCCTGCTGGCGCTGTCTGCCGTCCACAACCACCTGATCCGTGAAAAGACGCGGAATCAGGTCGCCTTGATTGTCGAATCCGGCGAACCGCGGGAGGTCATGCATTTCGCGCTGCTGCTCGGTTACGGCGCAAGCGCCGTGAACCCCTACCTGGCGATCGAAACGCTGGAGCATCTCCACCAGAATGGCCACTTCCCTGCCGAAAGCTCCTGGGACAAAGTTTTCAAGAGCTACATGAAGGCTACGGACAAAGGCCTGCTGAAAACCTTCTCGAAGATGGGCATTTCAACGCTGCAGAGCTATCAGGGCGCCCAGATTTTCGAAGCCGTGGGCCTCAGCAAGTCGGTGGTCGAACGCTACTTCACCGGAACCAGTTCGCGCATCGAGGGCGTGGACATCGAGATCATCGCGCGCGAATCGCTGATGAAGCACGCCTTCGCCATCGAGCCGCCTCACGAGTCGGAAACCGAGCTGCGCGTCGGCGGCGACTATCAATATCGCGTGCGCGGCGAACGCCACATGCTGAACCCCACCACGGTCAGCAAGCTCCAGCACGCCGTGCGGCAATCCAGCTTTGAGACCTACGAGGAATTCGCAGAGATCATCGACCGGCAGAATCGCGACCTGCTGATGCTGCGCGGCATGTTCGACTTCAAACCCAACGGCTCGCCCCTGCCGCTTGACGACGTCGAGCCGGCCACGCAGATCGTGAAGCGCTTCGCCACAGGCGCCATGTCGTTCGGCTCGATCAGCAAGGAAGCGCACGAAACGCTGGCGATCGCGATGAATCGCCTGGGCGCTCGCTCCAACACGGGCGAAGGCGGCGAGGATGAGGAGCGATTCAAGCCCGACGCCAACGGCGACCTCCGCCGCAGTGCCATCAAGCAAGTGGCCTCCGCGCGTTTCGGCGTAACCACGAACTACCTGGTCAACGCCGACGACCTGCAAATCAAGATCTCCCAGGGCGCGAAACCCGGTGAAGGCGGCCAGCTGCCCGGCCACAAAGTCGACAACGTCATCGCCCGGGTGCGCCATTCGATTCCCGGCGTCGGCCTGATCTCACCGCCGCCGCACCACGATATTTACTCGATCGAGGATCTCTCCCAGCTGATCCACGACCTGAAGAACGCCAATCCGCGCGCCCGGATCTCCGTGAAGCTCGTCGCCGAAACCGGCGTGGGGACGGTAGCGGCCGGCGTAGCCAAAGCGCACGCGGACGTGATCTTGATCAGCGGCTACGACGGAGGCACCGGCGCTTCACCCATCAGTTCGATTCGTCACGCGGGGGTTCCCTGGGAGCTCGGCCTGTCGGAAACCCAGCAGGTGCTCGTGCTCAACGATCTCCGCAGCCGCGTCCGCGTGCAGGTGGATGGGAAGCTTCAGACCGGCCGAGACGTGGCCATCGCCGCGCTGCTCGGCGCCGAGGAATTCGGATTCTCCACCACGCCGCTGATCACCATGGGCTGCATCATGATGCGCAAGTGCCACTTGAACACGTGTCCGGTCGGCATCGCCACGCAGGATCCCGACCTGCGCAGGAAATTCACGGGTACGCCGGAAAACGTGGTGAATTTCTTCTTCTACGTCGCCGAAGACCTCCGCCGCCTGATGGCCCGGCTCGGCTTCCGCACCGTGGACGAAATGGTCGGCCGCGTCGATTGCCTTCTCCAGCGCGAGGACATCACGCACTGGAAAGCCAAACACATCGATCTCGAATCGGTCCTTTACAATCCGCCGATGCCCAGCGCCGTCGGACGCCGCTCGACGATGCCGCAAGACCACGGCCTCGACAAAGCTCTCGACTTCCGGCTCATCGAAATGACCCACGACGCGCTCGAGCACCGCACGCCCGTCTCGCTCCGCATGCCGATTCGCAACATTCACCGTACCGTCGGCACCATGCTCAGCGGCGAAATCGCCCGGCGCTACGGCTCCGCGGGCCTGCCCGAGGACACCATTCAGGTCCAGTTCACGGGCTGCGCCGGCCAGAGCTTCGGTGCGTTCCTGGCCGCGGGCGTCACGCTCACGCTCGAGGGCGACGCCAATGATTACGTCGGCAAGGGCCTCTCGGGCGGCAAGCTGGTGATTTACCATCCGCGCGTGTCGGAGTTCGTGCCCGAAGAAAACATCTTGGTCGGCAATGTCTGCCTCTATGGCGCCACGAGCGGCGAGGCGTATTTCGCAGGCATGGCCGGCGAACGGTTCGCCGTGCGCAACTCCGGCGCGACCGCTGTGGTCGAGGGGGTGGGCGACCACGGCTGCGAGTATATGACTAATGGCTTGATCGTGGTGCTCGGACGCACCGGGCGCAACTTCGCCGCGGGGATGACCGGCGGGATCGCCTATGTTCTCGACCCGTTCGGAGACTTCCCCGCCCTGCGCTGCAATCGCGGCGAAGTCGATCTCGAGCCGGTGTCGGACCAGAAGGACATTGACAATCTCTACCAGCTGATTGCGCGCCACGGCGAGCTGACCGGCAGCACGCAGGCAAAGTGGATCGTGGAGAACTGGGAAGCCACTCTGCCGAAATTCGTCAAGGTCTTCCCGCACGAATACAAACGCGTCCTCGGCATTCCCCGCGTCGCAACCGGCGTCCTCGCCGTGCATGCCGAGAAACAGTCCGGCGGGCAGGTGATCCGTGGGTAAGGTCACCGGCTTCAAGGAATACTCGCGCGAGACTCCCACGCGGCGCCCCATCGACGAGCGGGTGAAGGATTATTTCGAGGTCTATCAACCGTTCGCGGACGAAAAAGTGCGCACCCAGGCCGCCCGCTGCATGGATTGCGGAATTCCCTTCTGCCACACGGGCTGCCCGGTCAACAACATCATTCCGGACTGGAACGATCTGGTCTATCGCGACGAATGGAAGGAAGCGATTCGCGTCCTGCACTCCACGAACAATTTCCCCGAATTCACCGGGCGCATCTGTCCCGCTCCGTGCGAAGCGGCGTGCGTGCTCGCCATCAACGAGCCGGCCGTCGCGATCAAGGTGATCGAAAAAACCATCGTCGACCACGCCTGGAGGCAGGGCTGGATCACACCCGAGCCTCCACGCACCCGTACCGGAAAGCGCGTCGCCGTCGTCGGTTCGGGACCGGCCGGCATGGCGGCCGCGCAGCAGCTCAATCGCGCCGGGCACCAGGTGACGCTGTTTGAGAAGTCCGACCGCCTCGGCGGCCTGCTCCGCTACGGAATCCCCGATTTCAAGATGGAAAAGGACATCCTCGACCGCCGCCTCGAACAGATGGCCTCCGAAGGCGTGGTTTTCAGGACCAACGCTCACATCGGCGGCGACATTCCCGCCGCGGATCTACGCAAGGAATTCGAAGCGATCGTACTCACCGGCGGAGCCGAGCATCCGCGCGACCTCAGCGTTCCCGGTCGTGAGCTCCCGGGAATCCACTTCGCCATGGACTATTTGCCGCAACAGAATAAGAAAGTCGCTGGCGATTCCGTACCGGGTCAGATCCTCGCCACCGGCAAGCGCGTGGTGATCATCGGCGGCGGCGATACCGGCGCCGATTGCCTGGGCACTTGCCATCGGCAGAACGCCAGGTCCGTGCTGCAGTTCGAAATCATGCCCATGCCTCCGGCCGACCGCCACACCTCGACGCCCTGGCCGCTCTGGCCGCTCCAGCTGCGCACCGAAAGCGCCCACGAGGAAGGTGGCACACGCGATTGGGCCGCCAACACCACGAAGTTCACGGGAGACGCAAAGGGCGGGGTGAACCAGTTGCATGCCGTCCGCGTCGGTCCGCCACCGAAGTTCGAGCCCGTGCCCGGGAGTGGATTTACGATCGACGCCGACCTGGTGCTGCTGGCCATGGGATTCACGGGCCCGGTGAAAAAGGGAATGCTCGACCAGTTCGGCGTGCATCTTGATGCGCGCGGCAACGTTGCCACTAACGGGAACTATATGAGTTCGGTTCCGGGGATTTTCGCCGCGGGTGATATGCGCCGCGGACAGTCGCTCGTGGTCTGGGCGATTTCCGAAGGCCGCAGCGCCGCCAAAGCCGTCGACGACTACCTCAACAGCGGTGGCTGCGTCGGCTAGCCGCCGATTTCGCGGCTTTTGATTTCCGGTCTACGCGCGGCTCTAGCCCGCCTTTCTCACCAGGTGTAGCGTGAGAGAGCGATTCTATGGTTGGTGGGTTTATTTTTCTTCGTTTGGGTTCTCGGTGCTTTTTTTCCGCCTCGAGGATCGCTGGTATTCATCCGCTC
>JBAVUW010000119.1:0-16509 GCA_049696975.1 Candidatus Acidiferrales bacterium
GATCGACTCGGTGGTCAGCTCGATGTCGGCTTTGTCCGAGAAGCTGAGTTTGCCTTCGATTCGCAAGCCGCCCAGCGATGGCGGACTGACGTCGAGGAGCACATCCTTGCCTTTTTCAATGGTGACCGTGTCCCCTGCGCGGGGCACCTTCCGGTCTGGCCAGGTGGCAGGATTGGACCAGAGCTCCTGCTTGACCGCGTGCGATCCTTGTTCCTGACCCGCCGCAACGACGTCGAATGCGCTGACGAGGAAGAATGCTGGAACGAGCAACGCTAAAAGGAACGAGCGATATTGTCTTCTCATGTCATCACTCCCTCGTATTCAAAGGTGACCCCGCATCTTCGCGCGATTACGCTCTCCTCGGGGCTCATGAGGCTGCATTATAGCTCGTCTGTCGACTACTGAGCGAAGGCCGCTTTGGGTCAATATACCCTGTTGGCGTCTTAACAATCGTAAGTGGATTATTTCTTGTGGCACGATTAGTGACGAAGTTCGCTTTACATATCGATGATCGTGCGCGGAGCAAGGTGTAGGTAGAACGTTGAACGAATCCTGTTGCGGCGAGCGTTCTCATCCAAACGCTCGAATGCAGCCTTACTACTATTGAGTTGATTTCGTGACCAGCTTCGTAAAGTTCAGACCGAGCGTTTGCGTGGGCGTGCCGCTGCCGCCGGTGAGGGCGGTGTGCTCGCCCGCAGTAAAGAGTGGTTTCTTGGTTTCAAGCTTCTTGCCCTTCTGCAGGCTCTTCCTGGTGCCCTTTCGCCTCTTGATCATTCGTCACCTCCCTCCCGGTGGTCCCGGTCTCCGCCGGACCACGGGACGTCCCCAACGGAAAGTCCTAAAGCAGAGTTACTTCACCGAGACGAAGGTAGTCGTAAGAGGAAATTCGAGGTACGGTCCGCCCGATCCGGGCCCGGATCCGGTGAGCGCCCCGTGCTCGCTGGCCGTAAAAAGTGCTTTTTTCGCTTCGAGCTTCTTGCCCTTGTGCAGCCGCTTCTTCTTGTTCGTTCGTTTCCTGATCATCCGTTGCCTCCCCTCCCATCGCTGCGTACTGCGCCGGACCCCAGAATGCCGGTATGCTACCTCCAATCCGATAGACTGTCTACCTTGAGCAAGGTACTTGAGATACCGGTCCAAGCGTTCCACCTAATCCTTTGGAATGGACATATCGGTTGGTCTAGTGACTACGAGCAACGGGCACTCGTGCGGTGTGATCTTGCCCCCTACGGGTTCAGAAAAGGATTTTCAGTCCAAACCAGATGCTGCGACTTCCGCTAGCCTGGACGTGTGGATTGGCAAATCCAGAGCTCTCTGACGCTAACCCCGCATCGTCAACGAATGGGTCAATCGATGCCGGGTTTGAATGGGCTCGCGTTCAACGCAAATCGCGTTTTCCGTTGACGCCTGGTCTTCGATCTGCCGACCGCGATCGTCCTAAGCCGAGCTACTCGTAAGAAGTTCTAGAATTTTCAACCTACGCATTTGCTGGCCTCGCTTCCATTCGCGGCACTCGTTGATATTCCGCTGTCTCACCAATCGCGCCGTACAAACTCTGCACCAGAAGCGCGTCTTCGACCATGCCAGCGCCCGGCGCACACTTGAACTCTCGCCAAATCCGTAACAGAACGGGACTACGATGGCGGCGGTCGGCGGTTCACGGCGCGGCAAGGAGGGTGACGCTCGGTGTTTGAAACGATTCTTTCTGCCGTTCTTGAAAGATGCTTATCCGGCCAATCTGTTGTGCAAAGTGCTTAAACATCGATCCCACCTGGAGCGGCGCCCGAAAGACCTGCTTGCAGTAGACTGGCGCGTGACAAAATGACTCGCGGAGCGTTATGAGCAGGCCTTCTACGCAGACCCTTACTGCAGGTGATTTGCAAGCAACGTTCTGGCCCGCGGCTGGAATGCTCGGCGCTTCTCTTCGCTTCCGCGGAGTTGAACTTCTGCGCCGCGTGGACGATCTCGAGGCCGCCCGCGTCAAAGGAAGTACTGCCGGGATTCCACTCCTGTATCCTTGGGCCAATCGCCTCGCCAGCCTGCAATATCGCGCCGCTGGAAGTCAGGTCTCGCTGGATTCCTCCTCACCGCGTTTGCATTTCGATGATCACAAGCTCCCGATGCACGGCGTTCCCTGGTCTCAACTGCAGTGGAGGGTTGTTTCGAGCCACGCGGATGCATTAACCGCACGTTTGGATTGGTTGAGCCAGGAACTGCTCGCGATCTTTCCATTCCCACATCACGTCGAGATGGCGGTGCGGCTGCGGTCCGTTGATTTGGAGATTCAAACAACGGTTTTTGCGGATTCAGGTTCAGCGGTTCCGATCAGTTTCGGTTTCCATCCCTACTTCGGCCTTCCGGAAATCCCGCGGGCAGAGTGGACGCTGAACGCTCCTGCCATGCGCAAGCTGGCTGTCGATGCGCAGGGAATCCCCACCGGCCGGGAAACTCCTCTGGCGCCCATCGCTGCACAGCTTGGAAACACCGTCTACGACGATGGCTTTGCCCTAACGGGTGAGCACGCCAGGTTCGAGATCGCCGGTAACGGCTACTCCATCGCCCTCGAATTCATAAACGGTTTCTCCTTCGCCCAGATCTTTGCTCCGAAGGACAAGGAGTTCATTGCCATTGAACCGATGACGGCGGCCACAAACGCACTTTGCTCGGGCCAGGGTCTGCGCGTGATTTCGCCGAGCAAGCAGTTTATCGCTTCATTCAGAATCCAGGTGCACGGTCGAAGTGATAAGGCGAAAGGCAAGCCACTCGGGCGAGCGCCGCGAAATTAAGCACCTCGTCCAAGTGCTCGGCCAGGTAGTCGCCGGTGCGCGGGTTCCTGTCCGCATAGCCGTTCGGGTCAGTCATCATGACCGGAGGCAGTTGGATTCACCGGCCGAACGCACAGGCATCGGATCTAAAATCAACGGCAAACCGACTATTGAACCGGAACCAATCCGTTCAGTTTGGCAAAACATTCCCGCCGCGCCGTATCCAGGAAGTCTCGGACAAAGGGTTGCCGCGCCACCTCCTTCGTGGTCACGCCGTAGAGATTGCTCCACAGGCCGTTCGGCCCAATCCGGCGCGCGACCACATATCCGTACCGAAGATAGTTGGTGACTCCCCAGCTCGGCAAGGCTGCCACGCCACGCCGGCTTGCGACCAACTGCAGGATTGCCATGGTGAGCTCGGTCGTACGCCGCTTGGGGCGAATACGAGCTGGCTTAAGCACGTAGCGAATCAGGTCGATGCGCGTGTCGGGCACAGGGTAGGTGATCAATGTCTCGTCGGCAAAGTCGTTCGCGGTGAGGTATCGCTTCCTGCGTAGCGGATGGTCCGTCGGCAGGACGGCGAGGATCTCAAAACGGAACAGAGGGTGAAAGACGAGGTTGCGGCGAGATTTGCGTTCCGAGCCAATGACCAGGTCGGTCTTCCGGTCGGCAAGCAGCGCGTGCGGATTGGGATGGAAGCCGGACAACAGATCCAGTTCGACCAAGGGCCAGTTCATCCGAAACTCATCCATGATCGGCATGAGCCACTCGAAACAGGTATGGCATTCGATGGCGATGCGCAGACTGCCTGCCGGTTTCACCGCGATCCTGGCCACGTCGCGCTCAGCCGCCTGGATTTCGCCGATCACCGCACGCGCGAGTGCCACAAGTCGTTCGGCCGGCTCCGTCAACTTCACGGTCTGACCCTCCCGCGCGACCATGGCTACTCCGTAGTGCGACTCGAGCGCCCTGAGCTGATGGGACACCGCAGACTGCGTGAGATGGACCCGATCGGCGGCGCGCGACACGGTTCCCGTGTCGGCAATAGCCATGAGCATCCGGAGATGGCGAATCTCGAGCACGAAGCCCTCCCGTTAATTATGAATGCGGTTCATTCATCATGCCATCGGCTTTCATTTGACTCATAAGCCAGTGTACGCGACGATGGAGTCGCGAGCAAGGGAGCGGGAAGTTCAAGCGGGTCCGTAACGACGGCCGCGGAAGGCGGCTCTTGGTGGCATCTTCGACAGATTTGTGAACCACCGCTCGTGCATTTATCCGGCATTGATCAGACCGCCCCGGAGATATCCAGCTTGATCCTGGGGGCCTAAACCAAAACTTGATATGACTCTGACGCCAGCCCTGACCTCCCGAGCCGCCCGATTCCGCGAGAGCCTTCCGCAGCGCGTCTTCGTTGCCGATGGCGCGATGGGAACAATGTTGTATTCGCGCGGTGTGTTCATCAATCGTTGCTTCGATGAACTCAATCTCACGGCTCCGCAGATGATTGCGAAAATCCACGGCGAATACGCTGCCGCAGGCGCTGAGATTCTGGGGACCAACACCTTTGGCGCGAATCAAACTCGTCTGGCGGGGTTTGGACTTGCCGACAAGACTGTCGCGATCAACCAGGCCGGCGTCCGCCTGGCCCGCGAGGCGGCGTCCGAGGGGATCTACGTGGCGGGCACCATCGGCCCTCTGGGCGCGCATTTGGAACCACTGGGGGCCATGACGCTCGGCGAGGCGAGAGACGTTTTCCGGGAGCAAGCCGAGGCGCTATGCGAAGCGGGTGTTGATCTGCTGGTTCTCGAGTCGTTCACGGAGCTGACCGAACTGCGCGAAGCGGTCCTGGCGGCCCGCGAGGCGGCGGGCGGCGACATGATGATCGTTGCGCAGGTCGCCATTGGAGATGCGGGTGAATTACCCGGCGGGGCGTCCGCTCTGGACTTCGTCCGCCAGGCGCACGATTGGCCTGTGGATGTCTTAGGCTTCAACTGTTCGGTGGGTCCCAAGACGGTGCTGGAAACGCTGGAAGAAGTGGCTTCGCACAGTTCGAAGCCGCTGAGCGCCAGTCCGAATGCCGGTCTGCCGGTACGCGTAGAGGGCCGCCACATCTACCTGAGTTCTCCCGAATACATGGCCCAGTATTCGCGTCGCCTGCTACAAGCGGGAGCGAGAATTATCGGGGGATGCTGCGGGACGACGCCGGAACACACCAAGCTGATGGTGTCCGAGACACGGTCACTACAGCCACGCCGGACTCAAACGATCGTGCAAGTGGAACGGACGGACACGAAGAGCTCGCCAGCGGAAGTGAATGGCATGGTTGCCGTGCCGCTGCGCGACAAATCCAAGCTGGGCGCAAAGCTGGCCCAGGGCCGCTTTGTCAGCTTCGTCGAGATACTTCCACCGCGCGGTACGAATGCTTCCCGTGAGATCGCGGGCGCCGCTCTGTGTGCCGGACACGGCATCGACTGCATCAACATCCCGGACGGGCCGCGCGCCAGTGCCCGCCTCAGCGCACAAGCTACCTGCCAGTTGATCCAGCAGCACGCCCATATCGAAGCCGTGAATCACTTCTGCTGCCGCGACCGCAACATTCTCGGCATTCAATCCGAGCTTTTGGCCGCCCACGCGCTGGGCGTACGCAACCTGATCTGCATAACCGGCGATCCGCCGCGCATGGGCATCTATCCGGAAGCCACAGCGGTGTTCGATGTCGATTCCATCGGTCTGGTGCGAATCGCTCACCACCTGAATCGCGGACTCGACATCGGTGGCGGGGCCATGGGATCGCAGACCGCGCTGGTGATCGGGGTGGGGGCGAATCCCGGCGCACTCAATCCGGACGAAGAGATCGAGCGTCTTGAGCGGAAGGTGGAAGCGGGCGCCGAATATGTGGTGACCCAACCGGTGTTCGACCTGGGGCAGTTGCAGGAATTCCTGCGCCGCATCGAGGGCTTGGGAGTCCCGGTGATTTGCGGCATTTGGCCACTCACCAGCTACCGCAACGCAGAGTTCATGGTCAACGAACTGCGCGTACCGGTTCCCGAGCACTTCATGGAACGCATGCGCCGTGCCGATAACGCGGAGAAAGCCAGCCAGGCCGGTGTTTTGATTGCTCGCGAAATGGTCGAGCGCGTACAGCCTCTGGTGCAAGGAGTACAACTGAGCGCTCCATTTGGACGCTACCAGCTTGCTCTGGACGTGGCGTCGGCCATTCACGCCGACTAAGGAATCTCGCTTGAATACACGCGCCGAAAGAACGCGAAGCCTCTACAGCCTGCTCGAAGAACGTGTGCTGGTCCTGGATGGCGCCATGGGCACGATGCTGCAGCTCCGCGACCTATCGGCGGAAGACTTCGGTGGCGTCGACCTGGAGGGTTGTAACGAAAACCTGGTGCGCACGCGTCCCGACGTCGTGTCTGCCGTTCATACCGCATATCTCGCCGCGGGTGCGGACGTCGTCGAAACGAATACGTTTGGCGGCACGCCTCTGGTGCTCGCCGAATACGGTCTCGGCCAGGACGCCTACGCCTTGAATCTCGCCGCGGCACAACTCGCTCGGCGGGCGACACAGGAATACTCCACGTCGGCCAGGCCGCGTTTCGTCGCCGGAGCGATGGGTCCGACCACCAAAGCGATCAGCGTCACCGGCGGAGTCACTTTCCCGGCTCTTGTCGCCAATTTTCACGAACAAGCCCGCGGCCTGCTGGATGGCGGCGTCGATCTACTGTTGGTGGAAACGTGTCAGGACATGCGCAACGTGAAAGCCGCACTGGCAGCCATCGAACTTCTGCGCGATGAGCGCGGCGAGGAGATTCCGGTGATTGTGTCCGGCACCATCGAGGCCATGGGCACGATGCTCGCGGGACAGACCGCGGACGCCTTCACCGCCTCGCTGTCGCATGCCAACCTGTTGGCAATCGGGCTCAACTGCGCCACCGGGCCGGAGTTCATGACCGACCATTTGCGCACCATTCACCAGATGTCGCCGTTCCGGATCTCCTGCTATCCGAACGCGGGCCTCCCGAACGAAGATGGAATTTACCTGGAATCCCCCGAGGCCATCGCCTCGCAACTCTCGCGTTTTCTCGACCACGGTTGGCTGAACTTTATCGGCGGCTGCTGCGGCACCACGGATGCGCACGTGCGCGCGCTGGCTCAGATGGCGGAAACGAAACGTCCGCGTGCCCTGCCCGAGAGGTCTCACCGCGCCTACTATTCGGGAATCGATCTGGTGGAAGCCGATGACAGCAGCCGACCGCTGATCGTGGGCGAACGCACCAACGTGATTGGATCGCGGCTCTTCAAGAATCTGGTGGCCGAGGAAAAGTGGGAAGAGGCGACGGAAATCGCGCGACGTCAGGTGAAGAATGGGGCGCACATTGTCGACGTTTGCCTGCAAACCTCGGACCGGGACGAGATTGGCGATATCCCTCCTTTCTACGAAAAACTCATCGCCAAGATCAAAGCGCCTCTGATGATCGATACAACGGACCCGAAGTCCGTGGAACTGGCGTTGACCTACTGCCAGGGCAAAAGCATCATCAACTCCATCAATCTGGAAGACGGCGAGGAAAAGTTCGAACGGATCTGCCCGCTCGCGCGACGCTACGGCGCATCGCTCGTGGTGGGCTGCATTGACGAGGATCCCCTGCAGGCGCAGGCTTTTTCCCGTGAGCGCAAACTGGCGGTCGCGCGGCGATCGGTCGATCTACTGACAACCAAATACGGGATTCCGGTCGAGGACATTGTCATTGATCCGCTGGTGTTCCCGTGCGCCACGGGCGATGCCAATTACATCGGCGGTGCGGTGGAGACGATCGAGGCGGTCCGGCTGGTGAAGCGCACGATTCCCCACGTAAAGACCGTGCTGGGCATCTCCAACGTTTCGTTTGGACTGCCGGCCACGGCACGCGAAGTGGTCAACTCGGTCTTTCTGTATCACTGCACCAAGGCCGGTCTGGACCTGGCGATCGTCAACTCGGAGAAGCTCGAGCGTTTCGCGTCGCTGCCCGAGCGCGAACGGATTCTGGCCGAAAACCTGCTCTTCAACTCACCGCTCGAGGGTGACCGTGCCTCGAGCGATTGGCGCGATCAGAGTCCGGAACAAAAGATCGCCATCAATCAGTTTCACATTGCGGCGATCACGGAACACTTTCGGGGCGTTGGCCAGCGCGTTAAGACCAGCGTAGCCGACCTGCCGCTCGATCAAAGGCTGTCCCGCTACATTGTGGAAGGGACACGCGACGGCCTCGTGCCCGATCTGGATCGCAAGCGGGCCGAAGGCCTGGGCCCGCTCGAGATCATCAACGGTCCCTTGATGGCTGGAATGAATGAGGTCGGCCGTTTGTTCAATAACAACGAGCTCATCGTGGCCGAGGTTCTGCAGTCCGCGGAGGCCATGAAGGCCGCTGTCGGGCATCTGCAGCAGTTCATGGAGAAGGACGAGACCGCCGTACGCGGCAAAGTGGTCCTCGCCACCGTGAAGGGCGACGTGCACGACATCGGCAAAAACCTGGTGGAGATCATCCTGGCCAACAACGGGTACGAAGTGGTCAACCTCGGCATCAAGGTTTCCCCGGAAGTCCTCATTCAGGCTTGCCACGATCACAAACCGGACGCCGTGGGATTGTCGGGATTGCTGGTCAAAAGCACGCAGCAAATGGTGACTACGGTGACCGATTTCCGTACCGCGGGAATCAACCTTCCACTCCTGGTGGGCGGCGCGGCTCTTTCCGAGAAGTTCACCAGAACCAAGATCGCCTCAGCCTATGGCCATGCCGCGTGCTACGCCAAGGACGCCATGACGGGGCTGTCACTGATGAATCAGCTCATGGACCCGGCCTCTCGCGAATCCGTGCTGGCCAAGCATCAGGCCGCCACGGAAGAAACTACGGTTCCGGAGAGGCCCTCTACCATTCCCGTTTCGACGACACGTTGCAGCCGAGTCCGGACCCAGCTGAGCATTCCAGCCGTCCCGTATCTCGATCGCAAGAAACGCGCTGTCGAAAACCTGACCGAGTTGTGGAGTTATATCAATCCCTACATGCTTTTCGGGCGCCACCTGGGTTACAAGGGGAACTTCGATCGCGATCTTAGAGAGCGCGCGCCGAAAGCGCTCGCGCTAGCAGAGCGTATCGAGCAGGTTAAACAGGAAGCGGCGGGCTTCATGAAGGTTCGCGCCCTGTGGAGGTTTTTCGAAGCCGAACGTGACCGGAACGCAGTCCACCTGTTCGAACCCGGCGCGCCGTCTCCGGTGCACACCTTCGACTTCCCACGCCAGTCTCGCGAGGATGGGTTGTGTTTGAGCGATTACATCATCGACGCGGGCCCCGCGGGCCGGGATCATCTGGCGATCTTCGTAGTCACGGCAGGCAATGGGATCCGTGAAAAGTCTGAGGCTTGGAAAATCGGTGGAGAATTCGTCAAAGCCCACGCGGTGCAAGCGCTCGCCATCGAAAGTGCGGAAGCCTGCGCCGAGTGGCTGCACCGCCGCATTCGCGAGGACTGGGGTTTCCCGGATTCCGAGTCCATGACGATGCAAGAACGGTTCACGTCCCGCTACCGCGGAAAGCGCTACAGTCCCGGTTACCCCGCCTGTCCAAATCTGGACGATCAACAAGGTATCTGGAAGCTGCTACAGCCTGGCGATATCGGAGTGGAGTTGACGGAGGGCATGATGATGGATCCCGAAGCGAGTGTCAGCGGAATCGTCTTCCACCACCCCGATTGCGCCTATTTCAGCGCCGGAGAAGCGGACCGCTAGAGCGAGTGCGCGGGTGCCCCAGGAGAAGTCATCGCCAGCATCGCTCCCGGCGGCTCGCAAGTCTGTTCCTCGACTCGCTGGTTCAGTTTCTTGATCTCCGTTTCAAACTTCTCGTTCATCGCTCTCAACTCGCTCCGCCGATAAGCGGCACGAGGTGCCAATGGCAACGACGGAATCCCGTGTTGGCCTGCTGTGACTCCACAGGGCCGGGCCTCGTCGTAGACCGTCTATGAAACTGATCAATCGGCACAACTTAGGGAAACTCAGTTAGAATCGGCTTCCACGTACTCGGGGGGGCTGATGACAAAGAGCCAATGCTCGGGAATCGGCGTCGAGCGCCGCTCCTTTATGAAAGCGTCGCTGCTGGGAGGTGCCGCCATCATGCACAAGCTTTTCGCAGGCTCGGCCCTGAATGCCGCATTAGCTCCAAGCGCGCCGCCGGCCGATTCGCAGCCAATGGTTGAAACAACCGCCGGAAGAATTCGGGGTAGCTCGAACAACGACATCATGGTTTTCAAAGGCGTTCCGTACGGTGCATCGACCGCGGGCAAGAATCGTTTCTTGCCGCCCGTTAAGCCCGATCCGTGGGCCGGCGTGCGCGACGCTCTCGAATACGGCCATTCCGCTCCGCAGACCATCCCCGGTGCGCCCGGCATTCTCGCCGGCGCGGATTTCATGGCCTCGGCGTCGAATCCTGCGGGAATCGGTGAAAGCGAGGATTGTCTCGTTCTCAACGTTTGGACGCCGAGCGTGAAGGACCACCACAAGCGCCCCGTGATGGTCTGGTGTCACGGAGGCGCTTTCACTTCTGGCTCCGGATCCGCGCCTCTGTATGACGGTGCGAATCTCGCTCGTCGTGGCGATGTCGTGGTCGTCACGATCAATCACCGGCTCGGCCTGCTTGGCTATACCTACCTCGGCCACGCGAGCGGCCTGTTCAAGACTTCCGGCAACGTCGGCATGCTCGATATCGTCGCCGCACTGGCCTGGGTGCGCGACAACATCGCCAATTTCGGCGGCGATCCCGGTAGAGTTCTCATCTTCGGAGAATCCGGCGGCGGCCAAAAAGTCTCCACGCTTCTCGCCATGCCGCCGGCCAAAGGGCTTTTCCATCGAGCCGTGATCGAGAGCGGCCCGGGCGTGAAGATGAATTCGCTCGACTACGCGACAAAAGTAGGCGACATGGTCCTGGCCGAGCTCGGCATCAAGCCGGATGGTGTCACCGACATTCAGTCCCTGTCGCTTGATCGCATCATGGTGGCACAGGGTGCGGTCAGCCGCAAACTTGGCGGCTTCACCCCCGGGATGATCGCGGGCTTCTCGCCCGTCGTTGATGGAGTCTCGCTTCCGCAAGACCCTTTCGATCCGGTCGCGCCGGAAATCTCCGCGGATGTGCCGGTTCTGATTGGTTTCAATCGCACCGAACTGACGCTTTTCGCCGCCGGTGATCCCGCGGCTTTCACACTCGAGGAGGCCGGCCTGCACCAGCGCATTCAATCTCTCCTGGGTGACCGAGCCGAAGCCGCAATACAGGCGTTCCGCAACGACTACCCGAACGAGAATTTTGCGGGTCTTTACTTCCTGATCGCGAGCGCCTACCCCACCGTAGCGTTCACCGCCAAAATTGCCGAACGTCGCGCCGCCCTCGGAAAGGCTCCCACCTTCGTCTATGAATTCACCTGGGAGACACCGATCCTCAAAGGCAAGCTCCGCTCGCCGCACACGATCGAGATGCCGTTTGTCTTCGATAACGTAGGCGACCCGCTTGTGCAAAAGCTCACCGGCAGCGCGCCAGATATTTTCCCGCTGGCCGAACGAGTCAGCAGCGCGTGGGCTGCATTCGCCGCAACAGGAAGTCCGAATTCGAAAGGCTTTCCGCGCTGGCCCGCGTACTCAGCCGCGGATCGCAACGTCATGATGATCAATTCGACCAGCGAAGTCGTGAGGGATCCCGCGCGCCAATCCCGCGAGATGATCGAAAGGATTCTCTTCCCGGCATAGCTTCCGCCACTTGAGATCACACGCCAGGCGTGACGGTTGGTTCGCTGCAGGAACCAACGTCGGCTGCTTCCTCCCAATCCCTTGGTCGGGTTAGTCTGCGATGGAAAGCGGGGCGGCGTGTTCGCGTTGTCTTAGGTCCGGCAGGAAACCGGCCAGCAGCCCGATTGCCGGCAAGAAGGCGCAGATCCGGTAGACGGTATAGATTCCGTAAGCGTCGGCGACGCGGCCCAGCACGGCGGCGCCTAGTCCGGCCACGCCGAACGCGAAACCGAAGAACAGTCCGGAGATCATCCCAACCTTGTTGGGCACGAGTTCCTGGCCGAAGACCACAATCGCGGAAAAGGCCGAAGCGAGCACCATGCCGATGATCGCGCTCAGCACCCCGGTCCAAAAAAGGCCGACGTGCGGCAGCAGCAGCGTGAACGGCAGCACGCCGAGGATTGAAACCCAGATCACATATTTGCGCCCGATGCGATCGCCGACCGGTCCGCCCAGAAAAGTGCCGAGCGCGACAGCCCCGAGAAAGACGGATAGGTGCAGTTGGGCCACGCGAATGGAGACACCGAAGCGCTGGATCAGATAGAAAGTGAAGTAGCTGGTGAGGCTCGTCAAATAGACGTATTTCGAAAAAATCAGCACCAGAAGGATGGTGACGCCGCGTTTGGCAGCGCTCTCAGGCAATGCGACCCGTTCGAGACTCTTGCGGTCTTCTTCGAGACGCGCGAGACCGTGGTCGCGATACCAAACGGCAACCTTCCACAACACGGCGAACGACAGCAAGGCCAACAAGCCGAAAAGAGCCAGACTCGACTGTCCGTAGCGCGCGACGACCAGCGCGGCCGCGAGCGGCCCTATCGCGGACCCGGCGTTCCCGCCCACCTGAAACAGCGACTGTGCCATGCCGTGACGTTTGCCCGCCGCCATGCGCGCGACACGCGAAGATTCCGGATGAAAGATTGACGAGCCCATGCCGAGCAAAGACGACCCGGCCAGCACCGCCCCGTAGCTTCGGGCCATCGAGATGACCACCAGTCCGGCAAGCGAGAAGATCGTTCCGCCGGGAAGTGCAAACGGCGCAGGCCGCCTGTCCGCCTGCAGGCCGACCAGAGGCTGAAGGAGCGACGCGGTCAGCTGATAGACCATGGTGATGGCGCCGACTTGCCCCAACGTGAGCCTCAATCCCGAAGCCAAATTTGGATAGATGGAGGGAAGAAGTATCTGCATCATGTCGTTCAACAGATGGCTGAAGCTGATGGCGAAAATGACGCTGAATACAGTCAGGTCGGCGGGCGATCGTGTGGCAACGCCAAGTTGAGTTTCCGGCGCGAGTATTTTCTCTTTCCTCATCGGCCTCGGCACGATACCACAGCGACCGAGGGCCCCACGTCCCCAGTCGGAAGGCTTTGTCTCTCGAGAGTTGAAAACCGGATGTCCCGCCAGCCGAGAGTCCGTGAAAAAAGCCTCGACGTGGGGCCAATTACGACAGCCTGGGTTTACAAGTTCAGTGCCGAGGGATACGCACGAACTCTTGCCAGTTTCCACTCGACCTTTGGAGATCCCGCTCGCGTGTTGATCGCAGTCTTTTCCGTGGCCAGCCTAGAGTCGATGGCAATCATCGGAATCGCGGGCATCGCTTCCGTCCATCGCATGATTCTGTCGAGAGGTGCCATCCGGCGAGTGTTCCTTTGGAACATCGAAGCCTTCAGAAGACTTCTCGGTGTTCGGCCCGCGCTACCATGAATTTAGTTTTCGATCGCGGATCCCTTTCAGACGAACTGCGAGTTCATCGAATGGCTCTCGAAAGTTTGACTTCGGGGTTTCACGACGCTTTCGGCGCGGTGCTTGAGCATGGGATCCGCCTTTGGGTTTGCATCACCGGAAAGCGCGTGGACAAGTCCGACGTGCCATGGCTCAGCAGTCCGATCGGGACCCGGGGGCGCATCGGGAGCGAATTCTATGGCCAGCTCGCCGACAGGGAAGGATTAAAAATCGGCAAATCTGCCGACGCGGGGTTGCTGCCGAGCTTCGACCTCCTGAAAGGGCCGCAGTTCGATCCCGCGCTCGTTCGACTCGAAATTCGCGACTTCTACGAGCATACCGCGCGCTTTCATCTCGAAGCTTGGAGCGAGACTGGCCTGGTAAGCAGCATTTTTATGTGGGGATTGGTGACCTTCATCAGCCGCCGCATGGATCAGTTGAATTTTCCGCTTTCTCCCTTGGAGCTTTCGACCGGGATGAGGAGCGAAGTCATCGAACTCGACGACTGTCTAACTGGGAGAAGGGTTTACACGGGCTGGCTGCGAACGATGGTTGCCACCGGCAAAATCATCTACGCCGGACTTTACTCCACCACGACTCCGGAAGAATACCCGGGGCCATGCGTCAAAGTTAGTTTTCCAGTGCCACAAGGAAGCTCGACAGTTGTCCTTCGCCCCGAGGCTGCAGCCGATGGATCCTTCCGCCTAACCTCGCGAAATTCAGACTTCGGCGGACCCGGTTTCTACCGCATCGTCGAGCTGGGTTCGGGGAAATGGCGCGTGCGTTATGTTCGGACGTTGCACGAAGTTTTCCATGTGTACGTCGACCCGGAGGGTGTTCTCCGCACCGACCACATCATTCAATTCCTCGGCCTGACGGTCCTGCGCCTCCACTACAAGATCACGCCCAAAGGAGGTACGCGTACGTAGCTACGTAATTAACATGTTGACTGGCAAAGGGTGTCCTGGAACCAAGATGACCGGTAATCCGACGAACCGGGAGTTGACTTGAGCGGAGACCCGCACGTATTCCCACTGAACCCGCAGGTGGCAGTCACCACGATGCCCGGTCGAGCAAGAAATGTTTCCGACACTGGTTGTCGGCATCGCGGACGCAGAGTCTCGGTGGAATTCGCAGGAAACGAAGTTTGGAACGCCAAAGCGAGCAAGATTACACCCGGCCGCCACCACATCGTTCACCCCCAGCTGGAGTTCCATCACCGTTAGAGGCTCCGTTGACGCGCCGGACCCTTTCTTCGGAGTCCGAGTCCGGCTTAACGCGCTTACCGGGAAGGTGGATACCAAAGTACCTCGTCCGGCTAACGGCCCATGGCGATCGCTCGGGTGTTCGTTGACCACGTCACTTTTCCAGACCCATCATACAAGTCAAGTTGAGCCTTGCCGTCTCTGACCGTTAATTGACCCATCACTTTTCCGGCAGCATCCTTCAGCAGAAAATTTTGAGCTTCGATGGTCGTGGCGCGCATGGGTGCCGTAGGGCTGTTTTCCTGCGCCTTTACATTCACCGCTCGGGAAAATCCAATGGTCAACAGAAGGAGAAGCCCCGCGATCTGCCAGATTCGGGTCTGTACTTCGAGCCTCTGAACGCGAGCAAGCACCGCTTCGTGGTGTGATTCACTGATTTTCATAAGCCTGACTCCTCTATGGTTTTGCAAAACGGCAGCGAGCCGTAGCCCACCTCAAGGTCTGAACGATTTAGCTCGGCTTTCTTGCATGGTTTCTGGGTGCGGTTCGCTGTTTTCCGATCAACCCCAGATTCCAGCGCCCGCCTACCGACAAAGTAGGTTCCAGTGACCAGGTTCCCGGTAATCCGCTGACCAACGTTGACGGCGTCCTTTCTCCCATTACGTGTCGGGGAGCGGTATACTCCCCCAACCTTTAGAAACAGATTACTCAAAAGGAGAGAACGCGGTGATCGAAGTCCTTGCTGCGCAACAAGATAGAGGGTCGAGGAGCATGCCATGACGAGAATTCTATCCTGCCTGATGGTGATCGTTGCGGTCGCGCTCGCTGGTTTGAGTGAGAGGGCCACGTCCGCCCAGCAGGACAAGTACGCCCTACAAGTGCCGAATGGGCTCAAGTTCTCTGATTTCAGAGGATACGAAAACTGGCAGGTTGTCGCCGTCAGCCAGACCGATAATCTGCTCAAGGCGATGGTGGCTAATCCCACGATGATCGACGCCTACCGTGCCGGCGTTCCCGGCAATGGCAGGCCTTTCCCTGATGGCTCCAAGATCGCAAAGATCGAGTGGAAGCCCAAAAAGAGCACCGAGTCTCCATTTTCAGTCAGGATACCGGAAAGCTTGCAAGACATTTTCTTCATCGAGAAGGATGAGAAGCGCTTCCCGGACACCAAGGGATGGGCCTACGCGGTGTTTGACTATAACCCCGCGTCCGACAAGTTCACGCCCGACGCCACCGGCGTCGTCAATTGCGGGTTCACATGCCATACGATCGTGGCGAAAAAGGACTACATTTTCACCGAGTACGGGAAGCGGTGACCAAACAGACGAGGGGTGCGGTCTTGCGGGACTGGTGAACCGTCGCGAACGTGTCGGTGAGTTGATTTGAAACCAGCTGGTACGGCTACAAGTCCAAATTGATGCGGTTAGCGGAGAAGTTGAACTGCGTGATATCGATTATCTTTGCAGCGCAGCCTCCGATGGAGAGACAAGAGATGGATTGGAACCGGTTGGTCCAGTTTGCGCTGTCGGGTAGCAGTGATTTGGAGCAATATGCCATCCTGTTGGTGCGCGTTTCGCTCGGGCTGTTCTTCGCCATCTCCGGGGCAAACAAATTGTTTGTCGCCGGCGGCACGAAACCTGTTTACGAAACACTCGTTAAGGCCCAAATCCCGTTTCCCCAACTGACCGCCTATTTCGTGTCGACTGTCGAGTTCGTTGGCGGATCCTTGGTGGCCCTGGGGTTGCTTTCAAGCGTGGCTTGCACGGCGTTATTGATCGATATGATCGTGGCTGTCCTGACCAACGCGCTTGCCGCCTTGCCGAAAGGGCTTTCGCCTCTTAACTGGCTCGACGATTTCCTCTACCTCCCGGAAGTACTGTACGTGCTCTCCTTTATCTGGCTGATCTGCTCTGGTCCGGGAAAGTTCAGTGTCGATTACTGGCTCGCCGGCAAGTTACTTAGGTGATCGAGCGTCCCTTCGGCAACAGGAAGATTTGTGCGGGAGGAATCC
>JBAVUW010000120.1:0-3251 GCA_049696975.1 Candidatus Acidiferrales bacterium
GCCGATGGTAGAGCAGCGGCGGGCATCGGCACGTTCTTCGTGGTCAGAGTGCCGTTGGCGCGCACGTCGATCACGAGCCGGTACGGCTTGGCGAGCAAGTACGCTGAATAGTCCCTCGCGCCATCCACATCCAGGACAAGACGGACCGTCGTAGGCTTATTCTGTGCGAGGCGGAGCGATTTCAGCAGCCCCGTGGGGATGTCGGGCTGTTTGGGCAGCTTTGGACCCAATTTCGCTTTCGTAAGATCGAAATAGATGCGGTCGGGAGATGCGATTTTCGCGGCATCGAATTTCACCGTATCGTCGAGCATTACGACGATGTGCGTAAAGCCCTCGGAGTTCACGGTTCGAATCGCGTTGACGCTCGGTATGCCTTTTGGGGCCTCGCGCGGTTCGACGTGCGGTCCCGCTTCCTGCGGTATGGCCTCGACAGCCGCGACCGATTGAACTTGATCCTGTGCCTGACCTCTTGTCTGCGAGGTCGGTTGCGACGGCGATTTCGCCGGGCCAGCCTGATTCGCGGCGATTTCACGCAAGGCCTTTCGCGCTTCGGCGGTCTTTTCCGAATGCGGGAATTTCTTCAGGTAGCCTTTGTAGGAAGCTTCCGCGTCAGCCGGCTTGTTGAGATCGTCTTTCTGGATCTGCGCGATGGCCAGCATGGCCTCGCCGCGGTACCGGCTGTCCGGGTATTGTTTCAGCAGGAAATTGTACGCGTCGATCGCGGACTGAAAATATTTCGCATTGAAGAGCCGGCCCATTTCTTCATAAAGCTCGGCTTCGGCGACCAGCGACGGCGTCACCTCTTCGGCCTGCGTGGAGATCAAATAGACTTTGTGGTAGCCGGAGACGGTCTGGCGATAATCGGAAAGCGAGCGGTCCTTTTCGAGATAGCCCTCGAGGATCGTGCGCATTTTGACGGCGCGGGTGAACTGATCGCGCGCCTCGGACCGGCGGTCGGCGTGCGCGGCGGGGGCGAAAGACAATGCGAGCACGGCAGCCACGGCTGCCGCGCACAACACCCTTCGCGTGAAACCCTTCCCCCAGAAACCCACTGGATTCATTCGTTGGTGAAAACTACCCGGCCATTCGAATCCACTTCGCGGCGCACCGGGGGCCGTGGCGGCTCCCAGAGCGTCAGGTTGCGTCCCGATCCGGGCTGGAAATAAGCGTGAGTCACTTTTTGCACATACTGCTGCGTCTCGCGGTACCGCGGCACCCCTCTGGATTGATCCACTGCGCCTTCTCCCGCGTTGTATGCCGCGAGTGTCTTGCGCAAGTCGCCGTTGTATCGGTCGAGCAGCCATCTGAGATACGTTGTGCCACCTTCCACGTTCTGTGCCGGATCCATCGGATTGCCGACGCCAAATCGCTCCGCCGTTTCAGGAATCAACTGCATCAAGCCTTCAGCACCCTTGCGCGATACAGCGTGCGGATTCCAGTCGGATTCCGTGCTGATCACGGCTTTCACAAGCGCGGGATCGACCTTATGGCGCTGGGCCGCTTCCTGCACGATGCGATCCATCGGGTCCTGAACCGTTGTCGGCTCGATTGGTTTGACGAATGATCCGGTCGCTTCCGTGTCGGCCGTCAAAGGAACGGCGGGCGCCGCGGGTTTGGCCGGAGTGGCAGCAACCGGGGCGCGTTTCGGAGTCGGCCACTCGTCGACGTCAGGCGTGACGGGCTGGGCCGGGACCGCTGGCGCGGGAGCAATGATCGTACTCCTAGAGTGCGCCTTTTGTGAAGTGGGTGCCGGATTGGAGTTGATGAAAGTCATCTTTCCGCTCGAGTCCACGGCGGTCGCAATTTGAGCACGGGTCGGCGCGGGCAGCGCGAGCCCGACGACGGCCACCAGCAGGGTGGCGGCAAACGTCGAGCGGGTCAGCAGCTGCTCATTCGACACCCGAGGGGAAGGCAGAACGCTGCTCTGTCGAACAAAGAATTTGATCATCAGACGCGGGCCTTTTACGCGTCGGGATACACACATCCCGTCGGTAAACTTCTGGCACTGCGGGGATTATAGTAAGCGGTCGATGAGAGGGTAAATAGACCGCAAGGCACTTTCAATGGCGGATGTGTCTTTTCCGCCAGCCTCGGCCAGATCGGGCTTTCCGCCTCCGGAGCCGCCGACCTGTTTCGCCAGTTCACGAATGATGTTGCCGGCGTGGAGTTTAGGGATTAGGTCCTTCGTAACCCCGGCAATCAGAGAGACTTTGCCATCGTCGGCGGCGGCCAGAACCACGACCCCGGAGCCGAGTTTCTGGCGAAGGGAATCGACCATTTGGCGCAGCGCGTCCCGGCTGGTACCGGTCGGTACTTGAGCGGCGAGCACCTTAACGCCTTTCACCTCTTTAACGCTGTCGAGCAGACCGGCGGCTTGGGAGCCGGCGGCCTTGCGCGCAAGGCCTGCGAGCTGCTTTTCGAGGGCTTTGATCTGGTCGAGCTGCCGCTCGATGGCCGGGATCAGCAGGTCTTCGTTGGCGTTGAGCAGGCCGGCAGCGATGCGCAGTGTCGAGAGCGCCTTTTGATATTCGGCCAGGGCCCGGTCGCCGGTGATGGCTTCGATGCGGCGGGTTCCGGCGGCGGTCGATTGTTCGGCGACGATTTTGAACACACCGATGGCGCCGGTGCGAATCACGTGCGTGCCTCCGCAGAGTTCCTTGCTGTAGAACCCGCGCGGCGAAGCGTCGTCGGGAACCGTGACCACGCGGACGTTGGCCTCCGGATATTTGTCGCCAAAGAAGGCGAGGGCCCCGGAGGCCAGCGCGTCATCGATGTTCATGATGTCCGTGCGGATTTCTACGTCTTTGCGGATTTCCTCGTTCACCTGCTGTTCGATGTCGGCGATTTCTGCGGGATCGACGGTGGCGAAGTGCGTGAAATCGAAACGCAGATGACCGGGCGCCACGAGCGAACCGGATTGCTTCACATGCGTGCCGAGAATGTTGCGGAGCGCGGCGTTCATCAGGTGCGTGGCTGTGTGGTTGCGCATGTTGCGCGTGCGGCGCTCGGGATCGGCGACGGTCGAAACGCGATCGCCGACGTGGAGATCTTCTTTGGCCACGATGCGGTGCGCGATTAGACCAGCGACGGGGTAATACGCGCTTTTCACTTCGGCGACGGCGAGCGATTCGGAATCGTCGAAGAAGCCTCCGGTGTCGGCGACCTGCCCGCCGGATTCGGAATAGATCGACGTGCGATCCAGCACGATCTCGGCTTCGTCGCCTTTCTTAATCCCGTTGACCGGCCCCTGT
>JBAVUW010000121.1:0-4401 GCA_049696975.1 Candidatus Acidiferrales bacterium
GTCCTGCGCCTCCTGCACCATCGCCGCGCGCAGCGACGCGAGCCCGGCCGCGCCGCCCTTCTCGGCAGTCGTCACCAAGCCCTCGAACTTCTTCTTGAAGCGGTCAATGGCCCAGAAAAGATCGACCGCCGTGGGGCGCGTGCGCGCAAGTGTGTCGCACATGTGTGCGAACTCCGCGCGAAGCTCGGGCACCGTGTTCGCCTTCGAGCGCTCGACTCCCAGCGCTACCCCCATGCCGGCCGCCACGCCGATCGCCGGTGCTCCGCGAATCACCATATCCTTGATGGCCTTTGCGACGTCCCGGTAATCCAGGTACGTGTGGTAGACGACTTCGCCGGGCAGACGGCGCTGGTCGAGTATCACCACGCCTTCAGCCGTCCATCGGATCGGCTCAACGCTGCGCAATATTTTTCTCCGTTTCGGACGCGAGTGGATCCGCGTAGTTCGTATCGCACAAATCAGGGTGACTCATTCTAGCTGATTCGGCACCGATCAACGGTGCGGGGCGATCAGGCGCAGCCACGGCGAAACCAGCACACCGCCGAACGACACGAAAAAATTGTAGCTGACGTGCAGCAGAAAGCTGGCCAGCACCGTCCGAGTCACTGCGCGCGCGTACGTGAAGATGATTCCCACCGCAACCAGTTCGCCGATCTGCAGCCAGCCGCCCCAGAGCTGCGGTGCGTGCAGCAATCCGAACAGAATTCCTGTGGCGAGGACTCCCACGGCGACACCGTGGCTGCGCGCGACAACCGGATAGATGTAGCCGCGAAAGACCGTCTCCTCAAACACAGGTGCCACCAAGACCGACATCACCATCAGCGCGAGCGCTATGTGCCGATCCTGGTACAGCGCCTCGACGGGCAGCTTCGCCTTGTTGCCGAAACGCAGACTCACGCTTTCGACGATCAGCGCGATCGCGAATCCGAGCACGACGAATCCGAAAGATCGCAGGGCCGCAGGAACCGGGCCTGGCTCAAATCCTCGCCAGCCGATCGTGCGCCAGAACGGCGCGCGGAAATTCACGCGCAACTGCGCCGCCAGGTAGCCCAGCAGCGCGCCGATCAGCAGTATCTGCTGAACGAGCGTGAAAAGGCCGAAGAGCGCGGGGGATTTTTGAATCCGGACGGCCGGGATTCCGAACTTCGCGAATGCCCCGACCAGCAGCAGGCGGAAAAGGATGTTCGCGACCAGCGAGAGCACCGCAAGCAGAAACAGGTCGAGCCACGTCCACGGCACGCGCAAATCGGGCGCAACCTCGATCCGCGCCACCGCCGGTCTCGCGGGAGGCTGCGCGGGCGATTCGTCCGTCGGGGACGCCGGCGGTCGGGGAATCGAGCTGTCGTCGAGGCTCATTTTCGTTGCAACCGTTCTAGTTGTGCAGCGCCCGCGCCAGGATCTGCCCCGTGTAGGACTTCTTCACACGCGCCACCTGCTCGGGAGTGCCCTGCGCCACCACACGCCCGCCCGCTTCTCCGCCCTCGGGGCCGAGGTCAATGATCCAGTCGGCCTGCTTGATCACGTCCAGATGATGCTCGATGATCAGCACGGTGTTGCCGAGCGAAACGAGCCGGTTCAGCACGTCGAGCAGCTTCTTCACGTCATCGAAATGCAAGCCCGTGGTCGGCTCATCGAGAATGTACAGCGTTCGCCCCGTCTGGCGGCGGGAAAGTTCCCGCGCGAGCTTGGTGCGCTGGGCTTCACCGCCCGAGAGCGTGGTCGCCGATTGCCCCAGCTGCACGTAGCCGAGCCCGACATCCACAAGTGTTTGCAACTTCTGCTGGATCGCAGGGATGTTTTCGAGAATTTTCAGCGCTTCCTCGATGGGCAAGTCGAGCAGATCGGAAATCGAGCAGCCTTTGTAGCGCACCGCGAGCGTTTCCGCGTTGTAGCGCTTTCCGCGGCAGACTTCGCACGTCACATAGACGTCCGGCAGGAAATTCATCTCGATGCGCCGCTGGCCGTCGCCCTGGCACGCCTCGCAGCGGCCGCCCTTTACGTTGAAACTGAATCGCCCGGGCTTATATCCGCGCTCGCGCGATTCCGGCAGCATGGCGTACAGCTCGCGAATGGGCGCAAAAACACCCGTGTACGTCGCAGGATTTGAACGCGGCGTGCGCCCAATCGGCGCCTGATCGATCTGCACCACCTTGTCGATGTGCTCGGCGCCGGAAAGCGCGCGGTGTGCGGCCGGCTTCTCCATCGAGCGATACAGTTTCGCGGCCAGCGCGCGGTACAAAATATCGTTCACCAGCGTGGATTTCCCGGAACCGGAAACGCCGGTGACCACCGAGAGCAGGCCGAGCGGAATCGTCACATCGATATTCTTCAGGTTGTTGCCGTGCGCACCCAGAATCGCCAGCGCTTTGCCGTTCATGCTGCGGCGCTCGGCTGGCACAGGTATGGACAACTCACCGGAGAGATATTTTCCTGTGAGCGAAGCCGGATTGGCGGCGATTTCCTCCGGCGCGCCTGCCGCAACCAGATGACCGCCGGCTTTTCCGGCGCCTGGACCAAGATCGACCACGTAATTTGCGCGGCGAATCGTTTCTTCGTCGTGCTCGACTACCAGCACGGTGTTGCCCAGGTCGCGCAGCGTCTCCAGCGTGGAAAGCAGCCGCCCGTTGTCGCGCGCGTGCAGGCCGATGGAGGGCTCGTCGAGCACGTAGAGCACGCCCCGCAAGCGCGAGCCGATCTGCGTGGCCAGGCGAATACGCTGCGCTTCGCCGCCGGAAAGCGTGGCCGCCGATCGCGCCAGCGTCAGGTAGCCCAGGCCCACGTCCAGCAGGAAATCGATTCGCTCGGCGATTTCCGACAGCGGACGCCCGGCAATTTTTCGCTGCCGCAGCGTCAGCTTGCTGCGAATTTTATCGACCGCTGGCCGCGCATCGCTCAGTGCCAGAGCCGTGAAATCCGCAATCGAAAGCCCGGCGATTTTCACGGCGAGGCTTTCGGGGCGCAGCCTGCGCTCGCCGCAGGCGGCGCACGAGGCAGGCGACATGTACTGGGTCAGCCACTCGCGGTAGGTGTCGGAATTCGATTCCGCAAGGCTGCTTTCCAGGTGCCCGATCACGCCGTCAAAATTGAGCCCCTTCGCCGAAGCGCCACTGGCCGGATTTCCGTGCAGAACGAGGTTCTGCGCTTTGCGCGGCAACTTTTCAAAGGGCGCATCGAGATCGAATCCATGCGCTACGGCTGCCAGCCGCAGCGTGCGTTGCAAGTAGGCCGAGCCCGAGCCGGGTCCAAGCCCACCTTCGAACAACGGCTTCGCCCAATCGACAATCACCTTCGCCGGATCGAAGTCGTATTTCGAGCCGAGACCGTGGCATTCCGTACAGGCACCATAGGGCGAATTGAAACTGAACGAGCGCGGCTCAAGCTGCGGGACCGAAATTCCGCAATCCGGGCACGCCAGTTTTTCCGAATAGACGTGCTCTTCGCCGCCCACCACTGCGATGGTGACGAGTCCGCCGGTGAGCTTCAGCGCGGTTTCGATCGATTGCTCCAGTCGCTGCGCGATGCCGTTTTTCAGCAGCAGCCGGTCGACCACGACTTCGATGGTGTGATTTTTGCGCCGATCCAGCCCGACCGGCTCGTCAATACTCACCAGGTCCCCATCGATGCGCGCCCGGACGTAGCCCTCCTTCGCGTACTTCTCGAGTTCTTTCTTGTATTCGCCCTTGCGCCCGCGCACCACGGGCGCCAGCACCATGATGCGGTCCTCGGGTTTCAGCGCCAACACAGCTTGCACGATCTGCTCGGTCGATTGGCGAGCAATCGCCTTGCCGCATTTCGGGCAATGAGGCGTGCCGATGGCGCTGTAAACCACCCGCAGGTAGTCGTAAATCTCGGTAATCGTGCCCACGGTCGAGCGCGGCGACCGCGTAGTCGTCTTTTGCTCGATCGCGATCGACGGCGAAAGCCCCTCGACCGAATCCACCTCCGGCCGCTCCATCTGATCCAGGAACTGCCGCGCGTAGGCCGAAAGCGATTCCACATAGCGGCGCTGGCCCTCGGCATAGAGCGTGTCGAATGCGAGCGAGGATTTCCCGGAGCCGGAGAGCCCGGTGATTACCGTAAGGGTGTTGCGCGGGATTTCGAGGCTGATGTTCTTTAGATTGTGCTGCCGGGCGCCTCGAATGACGATTTTCTTCAGGCCCATATGAATGTACCGCCCCTACAGGGAGCGACGCTGCACACTGGGTAGAATGGGTCCAGTGTAATTCATCAACATAGCAAGGCGGTTCGACGCGGTCAAGTTGACTCGGAGGATGCTGTCTTGGCTCCATAATTTTGTCACCCCCTAACGGCAACGTGAAAATGTCACCCCATGAGCCAGGAGACATTTCGCGTGAGCCAGAAGGAATTGCAACGAGTGGCGGTCATCGCATCGTGTGTGAA
>JBAVUW010000122.1:0-52560 GCA_049696975.1 Candidatus Acidiferrales bacterium
ACCATCGGCCGCGGAGAATCCGGACGCTGGCGCAACAACGAAGCTTTCGCTTGATAAACCTTCGTCCGTTTCCTCCACAGTAGTCAGCGAGACGACTGCCGTGAAACCGACCAAGAAGATCGGGCCCGGGAAACCGACTGCCACGACCGCTGCGGAGGCTTCTGCCGATGTTACGCCCATCGTGCCGAGGAAGAAGCCGCTGAGCGCCGCGGCCCTCGAGCCGCCGGCCGAACCCAGGCCGACGCGCGAAGGCGACCGCTCGCTGACCCGCGCCCTGGGCCTGAAAATCGGACGCATCGTGATTGACGCCGGACACGGCGGCCACGACACGGGCACCATCGGCCCGCACGGCCTGATGGAAAAGGATCTGTGCCTTGACGTGGCCTTGCGGCTGGGCTCGGAAATTGAAGAAAAGCTGCCCGGCGCCGAAGTGATCTATACGCGCAGGGACGACACGTTCATCCCGCTCGAAGAACGCACCGCGATCGCCAACGAAGCGAAGGCCGACCTCTTCATCTCGATCCATGCGAATTCCAGCCACGATCCGGCTGCGCGCGGTATCGAGACCTACTACCTGAATTTCGCAACTTCGGCTGAATCGATGGAAGTGGCCTCACGCGAGAACGCCAACTCGCAGGAATCGCTCCACGATCTGCAGGACTTGATCCAGAAAATCGCGCGCAACGAAAAAATCGAGGAATCGAAGGAGTTCGCGAATGACATTCAGGACAATCTGACCGAGCGGCTTCAGCTGGTCAGCCGCGCCGAGAAGAACCGGGGCGTGAAAAAGGCTCCGTTCGTCGTGCTGATCGGCGCGAACATGCCTTCGGTCCTGTCGGAGATCTCGTTCGTCAGCAATCCGGGCGATGAAAAGTTGCTCCGCAAACCCGACCAGCGGCAGCGCATCGCCGATGGACTCTACCGCGGGGTTGTCACCTATCTGGACAGCCTCAACAGCATTACCGTCAACAAGCAGCGCCTCGTCTCGGAAAACCACGTCCCGACCGGCCGTCTGGAACCCGCTTCAGTGGAATCTGCCGGGAATCCCAAGTAACATTTCTGGTGTCTAATAGAACGGGGTCAACGATGCGTCGCGTCCTAGGGCTATCCATTCTCGCGCTGTTGCTCGCCGCCTGGTCGGCGTCCGCGCAGAGGATTCTGCCGACCTCGTTTGCGGGATGGCAGGCCCTCCAATCTTCCCCCTTCGATCCGGCACATATGGCCAACATCGACAACCCCGCAGCCGCCGCGACACCAGCCGAATATGGTTTCGTGTCGGGCGAATCAACCTGGTATTCCCGCGGCTTGAGCAATCTGAATGTCAGCTGTTACCAGATGAAAGACGCGAGCGGCGCCTATGGACTTTACTCCTATCTGCGAAGTCCCAACATGCGGCGCGCGAATTTCAGCGAACATTCCTCCATTTCCGGTGGCCGTGCGCTGATACTGGTCGGCAATCTGATCCTGGACGTCAGCGGCAAGGGTTTGGCTGTTTCGAGCGGGGACCTTCATGTGCTGGCCACCGCGGTTTCGGCTCATGCCGAAGAAGGCTCGTTGCCGACTCTTCCGCTGTACCTGCCGCAAAAAAACCGCGTGGATGCAAGCGACCGATACGTCCTCGGGCCACAGACGCTCGATCAATTGTTCCCGGCCGGAATTGGAAATTCTGTAGGCTTTCAACGGAGCGCCGAGGCGGAGCTCGCGCACTACAAACTTCGTGGACACGATGCCACGCTTCTGATCGTCGCGCTGCCAACCGACCAGCTCGCGGCCGTGCAGCTTTCCGAGCTCCAGAAGAATTCCAACCTGAACGGAGAAGGCCCATCTTCGGGTTCGCCGCTCTATGGCAAGCGCTCGGCCCGGCTGCTGGCAATCGTCGCGGGCGCGACCAGTCAGGCGGAAGCGAACTCGCTGCTCGATCAGATCCAGATGGAAACCGAGCGCAGCTGGAACGAGCCGGTGCCCAAGCACGAGCCACCCATCGAGCTGATGATCGAGGGCTCGATCATCGGGGCGATGTCGATTTGCCTGTTCGCCCTCGTAGCCGGATTTTCGTTCGGCGGGTTGCGACTGATCGTGAAACGGTTCGCGCCGGGGAAAGTGTTTGACCGCAGCGCCGACCTTCAGGTCCTGCAACTCGGCTTGGGCAGCAAACCGATCAACTCCGACGACTTCTACGGCTACACCGGTTCATCCGGTCCGACCCCGGTGGTCGACAAGAACCTGCCCGACCGGGTGGCCCTGCGGATATTTCGCTGATAATAAAGCGCTTATGATTCGGCACACCTGTTCGTGCTTGACTTAGAGGCGCATCGCTGTCTACACTCCGCGCGGGAAAGGTTTTAGGGCCATCCGCGCATTGGCCATTGAACTTTTTCTGGCGGAAGGCCCGCTGCATAAGCGGGCCTTCTGTTTTTACGTTCGGGGCCGAGCGGACACTCCCCTTACTTCGCAGGGCCGGTGGCGTTCAGGATTTTTTCGTAGTAAGCCTCGTAGAGCGGAATGATGTCGTTCGAGCAGTATTTCCGGCGCGCATTGGCGCGCGCCGTCTCTCCCATCATGCGGCCGCGGTCCGGGCGGGTCAGGATATCGAGAGAATACTTCGCCGCCGCGCGGACGTCGCGCGGCTCAAACAGATAGCCGTCGATTCCGTGCTTGATCACCTCGGGGATGCCCCCGACGTTCGTCGCCACTACCGGCACTTCGCAGGCCATGGCCTCGAGCGCCGCGAGGCCGAACGATTCCTCATCGCTCGGCAGCAGGAATAGATCTGCCAGGCCGAGTTTTTCCTGCACGTGATCCTGCTTGCCCCAAAACGTGACGTCCTTTGAAATCTTCTTCCTGCGGACGATGTATTCGGCCGCGCCGCGGTCCGGACCATCACCGATCAGCACGAGCTTCGCCGGACCTTTTTCGCGGATTAGCGCGAAAATCTCGACCACGTCTGTAAGCCGCTTCACCGGCCGGAAATTCGAAAGATGCATGACGACGGGTTCGCCGTTGGGCGCGATTTTCGCGCGGGCTTTCGCATCGTCGGATTTCTTATAGAGGTCACAGTTGACGAAATTCGGAATCACCTCGATCGGCCGCTTGATCTCGAATTCCTTCAGCGTGCGGTCGCGCAGATAATTCGAAATGGCTGTCACGCCGTCGCTTTGTTCGATCGAAAACCGGGTGATCGGCAGATAGCTGCGGTCGCTGCCGACCAGCGTGATATCCGTGCCGTGCAAGGTGGTGATGAAAGGGAGGCGGCGCGGTGCAGCCATCATCCTCGCGAGCAGCGCGCTGACGGAATGTGGAATTGCGTAGTGGACGTGGAGCAGATCGAGCGACGCTGATTCGGCGACTTCGCCCATCTTCGTCGCCAGTGCCAATGTATAGGGCGGATGATCGAACAGCGGATAGGTGGTGACCTCGACCTCGTGGAAATGAATCCGCTCGCTCGCGTGCGTCAATCGGATCGGGATCGCGTAGCTGATGAAGTGCACCTCGTGGCCGCGCGCGGCGAGCTCAATGCCGAGCTCCGTGGCGACCACGCCGGATCCCCCGTACGTTGGGTAGCAGGTGATTCCGATTTTCATGAAGTTTGGCGCACCGATCGGTGTGCTGCGCGTTGGATGCGCGCGTGGGCCAGAAGGATTCGCACGGGCGCCGCTTACTGCCCGTTCGTTCCGCCCTGTGAAGCTTCGTCGCCTTCTTTATAGAGGTAGCGAATGCAGTGCTTGTAAATCAGGAGATTGGGACTGCCAAAACGCGTCAGCTTGATGCAATCGCGGTCGTACCATTCGACCGTGCCGCGCAACACCTCGCCATCGGTGAGCACTACAGCCACGGGCGTGCGCGACTGCATCTGCTTCACGTAATAAAAATTCTCGGCGAACGTCTGATCCGGCGGAGCGGGTTTTTTCCGTGGCGGAGCGGACTGCGGAGCAGGTTGCGACTGACGCGGCGAAAACGCCGCGGGCTCCTTCATCTCGTTCAGGGCGGGGCGAAACAACTTGCGGTTCACCATAAGTACTCCTCGGTATAAGTGCTGATAGATATGACTACGTATAGAGACGTTCGGTTGCAACAATTTGCAAAAAACTCAGATTGTCCCGAGGCCGGCCCTTAACGGGCGCTTAATGAAGTGACCAGAGCATCCAGACCCAACTGTCGGCCGGTATTTCGGCGCATCCCGCCCTCCAGTGTGTCTAGACCTTCGGTGGCGCGCAAAACCCACTCCCAATTGATTTTCTTGCTCAGGCCTTCGATTTCTCCCCGCAGGTCAGGGTTGCGCAGGAAACTGCTTTTGGAATGCACGGAGAATTCCAGCAAGTCCGTAAGCAGACTATAAAACAGTGCCAGGATGTTTTCAAAGGATTCGTTTTCCTGCTTCGCAAGCTGAGCGGTGGCCGCAAATACGTCCCCATATTTCTGTCCGGTTACAGCGCGGTTTAACAGATCGAGGACGCTGCGACGCAGCCGCGCCGATTCTACGAGATCGAGCGAAAGGGCCGCTCCCGGACTGCCCGCCGCGAGTTGCGCCACCAGTTTGCGCTCGGCCGGCTTCACAGACCTGCCTTCGACGTGTGCTTGCAGAAATGTTTCAATCTGGCCTACCGGGACCGGCGCGAAATGAAACTGAAGGCATCGCGAGCGGATCGTCGGCAGCATCGAATCCGGCGTGGCCGCCAGTAGAATCAGCGTGGCCGATTCGGGCGGCTCCTCGAGTATTTTCAGGAACAGGTCGGCGTCGTTCCAGCGCATCGTATCGGCGCCGTCGAGGATGAACACGCGGCGACGGCCTTGCGGCTTGAAATAGGCGGCGCGCTGGACCGCGCGCAACTGGCCCACGCGAATCATCGGCCGCGCCACTGGATTGCGCAGCCGCACCGGGTCCGGCACGATCAGCCACACATCGGGATGCGTTTCCAGGATGAGCGGCGCGCGCTCGACTGCCGCCGAATCGGCAGATTCGCCACGCTCTGCCAGTCCCGCTTCGACGAGCGGTTCAGGATCGTTAAGTCGCGCGATTTTCACGCACGCGGCGCACCCGCCGCAGAAATCGTCCCGCAGCCGCTCACAATTGGCGGCCTGCGCGAACATCCGGGCGAGCGTGTATTTTCCGATCCCGCGCGGCCCGGTGAACAGCAGCGCGCTCGGCACGCGGCCGCGCCGCAACATGCCGCGCAGCGCGCTGACGACACGTTGGTTGCCGAGAAATTCGTCGAAGCCCACTCGTCATCAACCCTTGGCGCCGAGCGCGGAATGAATGTGCGCCTCGACAGCCGCCAGGATCTCCATGTGAATCTCCGCTGGCGGGCGAAGCGCGCCGGCTGCGGTGTCAAAACTTTCGATCGTCAACCAGTTCGGCTGGCGCGCGAGATCGTCATATACGCACGAAGCCGCCGCCAGGTGCGCGAGATCCGATTCCTGCAAGTCGCGGCGCGTTTTCGTGTAAGCGCGGACGGCTTTTTGGCCGACCAGGTTGTGCGCCTCTGCCACCGGCAAGCGCAGGTAGATCACCAAATCTTCTAACGGCAACGCGTGAACTGCGTACTCCAGTTGCTTTAACCAGGCGAGGAAGTTCCCGCGTTTTTCGTCGGTCACCCGGGCACCCTGATGGGCTAGATTTGATGCGACATAGCGATCCGCGAGCACGATTTTGCCGGCCGCCAGCGCGGATTCGATTTCCGGCTTCGATTCCAGCCTGTCGCCCGCGTAGAGCAGGGCGGAAAAATGCGGGTCGACCGCGCTGAGCGAGCCGAAGTCGCCGTTCAGGAACCGCGCGACGAGTTTGCCGTGGAAACCGCTGTAATTCGGAAAGCTGATTTGCGCAAAGGGCGTCCCACGGCGGCCGAACTCGCGGGCGAGCGCGTCGATTTGCGTGCGTTTTCCCGAGCCGTCGATTCCTTCCAGGACGATCAATTTTCCGCGGGCGTGCATTGAAGTTCGGCCAGTTTAGCAGCCGCCACCGCGCCTGACCAGCGCTTCGTGCCGCGTGCTAAAATCGCAGGGATGGCGTCGCTCGAGATCGTTGATATCGCCGCAAATCTCACGCGTCTGCGGGAACGCGTGTTGCGGGCGGCCGAGCGGGCGGGGCGTCACGCCGATGAAATTGCACTCGTCGCCGTGTCGAAGACTTTCCCGATCGAAAGGATCCGCGCTGCCTACGAGGCGGGCCTTCGCCATTTCGGCGAGAATCGAGTGCAGGAGATGCAGGCAAAGCTTCCGGAGCTCGCCGATCTCGGCACGAGCTGGCATTTCATCGGCCACCTTCAGAGCAACAAAGCCCGGCTCGCCGCCCAGCTTTTTGACCGGATCGATTCCGTAGACAGCGTGCCGCTGGCGCAAAAGCTCGATTCCGCTGCCGGCGAGCTCGGCAAACGGCTGCCGGTGCTGGTGGAGGTCCATGTGGGAGGCGAAGCGACGAAAAACGGTGTGAGCGAGTCCGAGCTCCCTTCGGTTGCCGAATCGATCGCAACCCTCCCGCATCTCGATCTGCACGGGCTGATGACCGTCCCGCCCTACTCCGACGACCCCGAACGGGCGCGCCCGCATTTCCGGAAGCTTCGAGAGCTGAGGGATCGACTTGGCGAGGGCCTGGGCCGCCGTCTGCCAACCCTCTCCATGGGAATGAGCCACGATCTCGAGATCGCGATCGAGGAGGGCGCCACCGAAATTCGTCCCGGCACGGCCCTGTTCGGCGCACGCTCCAAAAAGGCCGGGTAGGGCTATGATTCTCTCGCGCTTCAAGCCGCCCTTGCCGTGCGGATACCTTCGTACGTCGTAAGGGACTTTCGGCGCGCCGGGCTGAAATCAGCCGCGCCGGCCTCCAAGGAGTCTGGTACGCGGACTTCCCCTGCTTTCAACCCAGGTCAGGCCCTGCGGACTTGGCCCTCGCATTGCTCCCCGAACGGCCCGGCTGTAGAGTAAGATGTTTGTTCGACGCGCGCGACGTCCCCTCCCGCCCGCCGGCTCAGCGCTCACGCTCGCGGCAGCCGTAGGTGTCGTGAAAGTGCTAGGATTCCTGGGCGGTGTGCCGCGGAAGCCATTTACCCTCCCGGAAGGGACGGAGGCAGTGGTGATGTTCTTGGATTTCTTCAACCTTCGCCAGCAACCGTTCGGCGTCACGCCCGACCCGGTCTATCTGTTTCCGAGCGAAACACACTGCCGCGCTCTCGACGCGCTGACGGACGGAATCACCAGCGGGCGGGGCTTTTTGGCGCTGATCGCCGAGCCGGGCATGGGCAAGACCACCCTCCTCTACCAAATGCTCGAGGGCATGCGCGATAAGGCTCGCGCCGCCTACCTGTTTCAGACGCAGTGCACATCCCGCGAATTCTTCGAATATCTGCTGAGCGAGTTGGGCGTCGATGCCAACGGGATGGGCCTCGTGGCCATGCACAACAAGCTCAACGAAATGCTGTTTGCGGAAATGCTGGCGGGAAGGCGTTTTGTCCTGATCGTCGATGAAGCCCAGAACCTCGACGACGGCGTGCTTGAAACGATCCGCCTGCTTTCGAATTTCGAGACTTCCAACACCAAGCTGCTGCAAATCGTACTGGCCGGGCAACCGCAGCTGGCCGAAAAGCTGAATCACCCGCGTCTGGCCCAACTGCTGCAACGGCTCACCGTGGTGCAGCACCTGGAAGCCCTGACGCCGGAGGAAAGCGCCCGTTACGTTCGCCACCGGCTCAAGATTGGCGGCAATTCCGAGGATGAAATCTTCGACCGGAACGCACTTGCGGCGGTCGCCGCGCTGAGCGGCGGCGTTCCGCGAAGCATCAACCGGATCTGCTACAACTCCCTGCTCGAAGCGCATGGACAGGGCGCTCGCACCGTCACTCCGGAAATCGTCGCGCAGGCGAACCGCCAGCACGATCTCCTGATCGCGGCGGCGCCGCCATCGCTCGCACCAGAGCCTGACACTGGCCTCGCCAGCTCCGATTCCGCAAAGGCAGCCGCCGCGTCCGCAGGAGGACCGACGCCGCTAACCTACCAGCCGCTTTCAGGCCTTCGCCCGCGCGGCCGCAATTGGTGGCAGGGTGGCGCCGTCGCCGCGCTGCTGCTTGTGGGCGCTGCCGCCGCTATGGCCGCTATGGCGCTACACAAGCATCCGAGCGACATGTTTCGCGCCGTCCGTGAGAAGGTGACACCGGCCTTCTCCGCCCTCGCCGTTCATGCCAGTGATTCCGGCCGTTTTACGCTCGCGGGACTAGCGCACAGCCAAGAAGCGGACGACCGCATTCAGACCCACGGAGTGTCTGACGCGCCAGAAATCGACCCGGTCTCGGAAGCGCCCCCGGCTGCCGGCGGGATGCTCAACGTCAATTCCCTCCAGGTTTCCAGCGGCCCGGATGAAGCGCGCGTCACGGTCCTGCTTGACGACGCCGTTCGCTACGATTCGGCGCGCATCAGCTCTCCGGATCGGATTTATTTCGATCTGCACAACGCCCGCCTGAGCCCTTCGGTCGGCCAGCGCATGGCTCCGCCCGAAGACGGTCTGCTGAAATGGGTCCGCGCCGCGCAGAATACCGACGATGTTGTGCGGCTGGTGTTGGACGCGGACGGCGCGAAAAGCTATTCGGCGCGCCTTCTGAGTGATCCGTACCGGTTGGTGATCGACTTGAATGCGCAGGCGATGGCGGACGCGGTGGCTACACCGAAGTCAAACACCCCGCCGAAATCAGATGCATTGCTTGCGGCGTCCGTGGCCGGCCGGGCCACACCTGATCGCCCCTCGCTGACCCGTGCGCTCGGGCTGAAAATCAGCCGCATTGCCATCGACCCAGGCCATGGCGGGTCCGACACTGGCGCGATGGGTCCACACGGCCTGGTGGAAAAAAATCTCTGCCTCGATGTCGCCCTGCGGCTTGGGCAGCTGATCGAAAAGAATATCTCCGGCGCCCAGGTGGTGTACACGCGCGAGGACGACCGCTTCGTGCCGCTCGAGGAGCGCACCGCGATCGCGAACCGTGCGAACGCCGATCTTTTCATTTCGATTCACGCTAATTCGAGCGACGTGCAGGACGCGCGTGGTGTGGAGACCTACTACCTGAATCTTTCCGCTTCGCCTGAGTCGATGCGGCTGGCTACACGCGAAAACGCGCTGGCGGTGACTTCTCTGCATGATCTTCCGACGCTGTTGCAGAAGATTGAGCGCAACATGAAGACCACCGAATCAAAGCAGCTTGCCGCTGAAATTCAGACTGCGCTTTCCACCCGCCTCCAGCTCGTCAGTCGTGGCGAAACGAACCGCGGAGTGAAACAGGCGCCCTTCGTCGTCCTCACGGGCGCCACGATGCCCGCGATTCTTTCCGAGATTTCTTTCGTCAGCAACGCGAGCGACGAGAGCCTGCTCCTGGAAAGCGCGCAGCGACAGCGCGTCGCGGAAGGTCTTTACCGCGGAATCGCCGCGTATCTTGACACCCTCAACAGCCTGTCCCCGGCGAAGGAAAAGCTTCTCAGCGAGAATCGGCCACGCCCCGCCGGTGCGGGGAACCTCAGGAGCCCCGCAGTCGCGAAAACGCCCTAGGATCGCGGCCCATGGATCAACAGTAGGCTGGCTCTTCGGCCGGCCTACTTCTTGTACTGTTCGAACAGTTTCTTGTAATCGTGGTTGTTTTCTTCGCAGATGTATTCCTGAATGTCCCATTCCGGGTGCAGCGTGAACGTCCCGACCTCCGTCCAGGGCGCCGCGAAGACATTGGGGTCGTCGATGGTCGCCGAATATTTCAGCGTGTCGAATCTCGTGCGCTCGAATCGCTCGACCAGATGATATGCCGTGGTATGCCGGTAGTCACCGACACCCACTTTGTCGTTCACGCCGATCACGTCGACTACCAAAGTATCGCGTTCCCAGTGCCCCACGGAATTCCCCATCCACGTGGGATCGAGGTCCTTCGGATGATCGCGCCCGTCCGTCGGGATCACGCGAAAATATCCGCCCACTTCGTACAAGATGACCACCTGCTTCGGCGTCTGCACGATCTGGATCGGATACGGCTCGCCGATCGTGTCTGGTACCCCGCGCGGCAGACAGACTTCGCCGAGTGAGAACGTGTATTCCGGTCCGACTTTGTATTTCTCCGCGCCCGGCTTCAGCTTGACCTCCTCGATCGCCTTGATCGAATGATACGGCGCAATGTAAAGCCCGTTAAGATCGGGCTTGCCGTCCGGCATGCGCGGCGCAGCCCCGCGCATCATTGCTTCGCTGACGACGGGCCTGCCGGGTTGCGCGGCCGGCTCTGCTGCGCTCACCGCAGCGGATGAGCCGGTCACTGTGACGGTAACCGTGCGCGTGTCGCTTGCGGTGCCATTGGCTCCTCGCGCGATGAGAGTGTAGGTCGTCGTTAGGCTCGGCGTCAGGGTGCGGCTGTCCCGCGTGGCCACGATTCCAATTCCCTGATCGACCTCGATGCGATCCGCGTTCACCACTTCCCACGTTAACGTGACCGGCCGGCCGGCTTGGATTGACATCGGGCTGGCCGTGAAGCTCAAAACCTTCGCCGACGGCCCCACCGGAAATCCGTCGCGCGGTAGCGGCTTTGGGGCGGGCTCCTGCTGCGCCCCTAATTCCGGCCGGGCGATAGCAACGATCGAAGCTGCCGCAAATGCGATTGCAATGAGTCGTCGTGACGGATTCTTCATAACGGTCGCCTGCCCCCAGCAGGTATGGTGCCCACGGACCGACGAAATGCTCCCCTGTCGCGCATCGTAGTCCTCCTCCGGCCGCCCGACAACGGAATTTCGTGCTCGCCTACATCGGTCGGGAACGGTTCCAGGATGTGGGTGCAGGATGCGACTCCGCCCTTGTGTGCGACCGGGGACGTCCGGGAACGCTCGGCTAGGAATGTCGCAGCCAGCGGAACAGCTCCGGCAGCGTGGGGCGCTTCCCGTACATCAGGATGCCGACGCGGTAGATTTTTGCGGAGCCGAAAATGACGATGGCGATCGAGAGCAGCAGGATGGCGATGGACAGTACGATCTGCCAGAGCGGCGGTGTCTGCAGCGACACGCGCAACGGCATCAGCACCGGCCCGAAGAACGGAACCTCGGAGAGAATCACGGAGAGCCGCGAGGAAGAATCGTTGAGCACCACGGTGTAAATCAGCATGGTGAAGACCAGCGGGGCCATGGCGATCCACTGGAGCTGCTGCGCATCCTGCTCGCTGGAGCACGCCGCGCCCACCGCCGCGAACATCGAGGCGTACAGGAAATATCCGCAGAAGAAATAGATCACCGCGCAGATCATCAGCGACGCGGGCACGTGGATGCCGGAAAGTAGAGAGCCCGCCCCGCCCATGGCCGCCATGGCGACGCCGTAGGAGCCCAGCAGCACGATCGTCGCGCCCCAAATCAGAAATTGCGTGACGGCAACTCCAGCGACGCCGAGGATCTTCCCGGCCAGAAGCTGCGAGGGCGTGACGGCTGAGATCAATACCTCCATTGTCCGCGTGGTCTTTTCCTCGAGCACCGACCGCATGGTGATGATGCCGTACATCAGCAGCGACATGTACAACAGGATGACCAGCGCGACGGCGATGCCGATCGTCTGGCCCTTCTCGACAGACTCGCCCTCTTTGGTCACTTTGATGACCTGCAAATCAGGGCTTTTCACAAGATCGCGGACGTCGTCTACGTGGACACCGTGAGCATTCAATCGCGCTTCGACGACGCCTTCGTTCACGGCGGAAGCGACCGGGCCTATCAGAGAGAAATTGCCGGAATTCTTCGTATGCAGCTTGACCGACTGGCTCAAGTCGGCGGGAATCACGAGATAGCCGTCGAGATTTCCGGCGTTGATCTTTGCGCGCAGGTCTTTTTCGACGGCCTCGGGGGCGGTCGGCTGTTCGATCAACTGCTCCACCGTAAATTGCGGCTTGCCGTGCGACTGCCGGGATTCCAGGTCGCCGGCAACCACCGGTGCGATTCCGCCGGCGTTGTCCACGATCGAAATGCGCATCGCCTGCGACGATTGGTGCCCGACCAAATACACGATGATCAGCGTGAATCCGATGCCGACCAGTGGCACGATCAGCGTGCCGATCACGAAACCCTTTGTCTTCACGCGGGTGAGGTACTCGCGCTTAATGATCAGCCAGAGTTTATGCATGTGCGGTTTTCTCGATGAAGATATCGTTGAGCGAAGGCTCCAGCAGCTCGAACCGGCTGATTTCGACACCGGACTGCACAGCGGCCCGGAGCAGCTCCTGCGGATCGGCTCCGGGTTTCAATTTCGCTTCCACACCCGAGCCGAAGCGGTTGACCGCGGCGATCGAAGGATGATTCAGGAAGGCGTCGGATCCGGTAAATTCGATGTGAGCAGTATTCTTGCCGTAGGAGTGCTTGATTGCGCGGAGGTCGCCGTCGAGAACGTTCTGGCCATGGTTGATCAGACAGATCGAGTCGCACATTTTCTCGACTTGCTCCATGCGGTGCGTGGAAAGGATGACGGTCGAGCCTTGATCGCTCATTTCGAGCATTACGTCCTTGATCGTCGCCGCGTTCACCGGATCGAGACCGGAGAATGGCTCGTCCAGGATCACGATGGGCGGCTTGTGAATGACGGCGGTGATGAATTGCACCTTCTGCTGCATTCCCTTCGAGAGGTCGACCATTTTCTTTTCTGACCAGTCGCTCAAGTCAAATCGCGCCAGCCATTCGCGGGCCCGCTTGTCAGCCTCCTGCTCGGTGAGGCCGTGGAGAGCGGCGAGAAAAATGATCAGCGCCCGGACTTTCATTCGCGGGTAGAGGCCGCGCTCTTCGGGCAGGTAGCCAATTGAGTTGCGCGATTCGTCGCTCACGGGTCTGTCGAGCACGCGGATCGAGCCTTCGTCGGGCACCAGGATATTCATCACCATGCGGATGGTCGTTGTCTTGCCGGCGCCGTTGGGACCGAGCAAGCCCAGCACGGCGCCCTGCCGCACGCGCAGGTTTACCCCGTTTACGGCGGTGACGGAGTCGTAGGCCTTGGTGACGTTTTCAAGCGAAATCGCGTCCACGAATTCCCTCTGAGTGAGCCCTGGGCTGCTGCTTACTACGAGGCTGTCGGGCCGATTATTTCACGGGAGTCACCAAAAATGTCAAATCAACGGTTGGTGAACGGTTGGAAGCCCCCGGGGCCTAGTCGGGAAGGCGCTGGCCCGTGGTCTCCAGGCCGAATGGTAGCAGGAAAAGGCCGAGCACGAACGGGATTGCCGTCAGCGCGACCGGAATGCCGATGGTGTGGAAATGCGCGACCCCGGCGCCGACCATGAACGAGAAGCCTGCGCCTACGAACCGGCCCACCGAAGTGGCAAAGGCGAAGGCGCTACCGCGGCAGGTAGTGGGATATTGCTCCGGTAGCCAGAGCGTGTACATGGCGAAGTTCGCTCCCCCGACTCCCAGGAAAAACATGCCGATGAAAAACCACATCATGGCGTCCTGGGGCAAATAGAACGCCCAGCCGAAGCTCGTGCTGATCGCAATCGCCATGATGACGAAATAGATAGCCAACGTCTTGCGGCGCCCGAAGCGCTCGGCGATCAGCGGCAGCGGCAGGCACCCCACGATCGTGCCAAGTGAAATCACCATGGTGGCGTAGGTGGCGAGTTTCGGGCCGAGTCCGATGGCCAGATGCATGCGGCCGGCGATTTCATTGACGCCCGTGGGAACGTACACCGTGCCGGCCCACAGACCGATGATCGATATGAGTACGTACGCAGAATTCAGCAGCGTGCGTCGCAGGTATTGCGAGTTGAAGATGGCGACGAAGGGACTGGCGACTTTCGCCGCGCCGGCCTTCCAGCGTTCCGGCTCGTGAACGCTGTAGAGGATCAAACCGATCAGGATCGCCGGAGCGCCGCCGATCATAAACATGGGGCGCCAGCCGTGATTTTCGCCGACAAAGTGATTCGCGAGTGCGGCGAGAAAGAATCCGAAATAGTATCCGGTGTGCATGTAGCCAGCGCCCATTTTTCGTCGATCTTCGGGCCACTCTTCGGCCACGAACGTGCCGCCCATGGCCCATTCGCCGCCGATGCCGACGCCGGCGAGCAGTCGACAAACAGCGACCTCCCAGATGTTCTGGCCGAACGCGGCGAGGAAAGTGAAAAGCGAGTAGCACAGAATGGTGAACGCGAGGGTGCGGACGCGGCCGAAACGGTCCGCCACAGGCCCCCAGATGAGCGCGAGTCCCCAGCCGACGAGAAAAAGCGCGAACAACAGGCCGCCGTAGAAGCCCGTGTTCGCAGCTGTGGCGGGGATACCGGATTTCGGAAGCAGCTCGCGCATCGCCGGCACTAGGACGAGCGCGTAGATGAACGAGTCCATGCCGTCGAGCGCCCAGCCGGCCCAGGAAGCCCAGAAACCGCGCACCTGGTTCTTCGTCAGCGGCGTTTTCGCGGAGGGAGGCATGAGATTGTTTTGGGGAGGGGGAGCATTGTACGAAGCGGATGCGGGGTTCGCAAGCGCTAGTCGGAGGGCGATTCAAAGACTCCCAGCGCAGAGGCGGAAAGGGCGCAGAGAAGACACACACATGCAGCACGCTGGTGGTAAGGTGCGGCATCGGAGCGAGGGCCGCTTGATTGAAATTCAGGGCGAGATGGCGGGATCGTATTTGCTGTGCCGGTTTCGGCCCGCGCGAGCCGCGATGCCATCGGAGGCGAATATCAAGGGGCGACAAAAATACAGCTGACTGCGCCGCCCGTCGAGGATCGCGCAAATGGGGCGCTGCGACGACTGCCGGCCGAACGTTTGAAGGTGCCCGTATCGGCTGTTAGAATCCTCGCAGGCGAAAAGAACTGCATGAAAACGGTTTCGATCGCGGGCGCGACGCGTGAAGATGTCGCCAAGGCTTTCGGGCAGCAGCCGAACGAAGCGCGTGCGCACCCGGTCACGGTCGACCGGAACAGACAACGAGATGCTTGACATCAAAGCGATACAGGCCGAATTGAAGGCCGGCAAAATCGACGGCTGGCTTTTTTACGATCACCATCATCGCGATCCGATTGCGGGGCACATTCTCGGCCTCGACAGCAACGGGATGGCCACGCGCCGATGGTTCTATTTCATTCCGTCGCGCGGCGAGCCGCGAAAACTCGTGCACAGGATCGAGCAGCAGCAGCTCGATTCCCTTCCGGGCCGCACGCAGGCCTACGCCGGCTGGGAGGAGCTCCGCAAACAACTGCAAAAGCTGCTTTCGGGTTCGCGGAAGATCGCGATGCAGTATTCGCCGGACAACGCTATTCCGTACATCGGGTTGGTGGACGCCGGGACCGTGGAGCTCGTCCGCAAGCTGAAAAAGAAAGTGGTGACGTCGGCGGACCTGGTGCAGAAATTCGAGGCGGCGTGGACGCCGGAACAGCTGCAGTCTCATCTAGAAGCCGGCGCGATCGTGGATCGCGTGGCCGGTGCCGCGTTCGAACGAGCGGCGGCCTTCGTCCGCGATGGGCGCCCGCTGACGGAATACCAGCTACAACAATGGGTCCTCGAGCAATTCCGCGCGAACGGGCTAACGACCGCGGAGCCGCCGATTGCGGCGGTGCAGCCCAACAACGGGAATCCGCATTACGAACCGCCCGAGGTCCATTCCCGGCCGATTCGCGCGGGCGACCTCCTGCTGCTCGACATGTGGGCGAAATGCGATCGACCAGGGAGCGTGTATTACGACATCACGTGGATGGGCTATCTGGGCGCGCGAGTGCCCGAAGCCTACGCGAAAATCTTCAAGATCGTGCGCGAGGCGCGAGACCGCGCGATCGATTTCGTGCGCGATAGCGTGGCGCGCGGGAAAACGATCCATGGATGGGAAGTGGATCGGGCGGCCCGCGAGGTGATCCGCAAGGCCGGCTACGCGAAAAACTTCGTTCACCGCACCGGACACAGCATCGGACAGGAAGTCCACGGCAACGGCGCGAACATGGACGGCCTGGAGACCCGCGACGACCGGCGGATCGCTCCGCGCACCTGCTTTTCGGTCGAGCCCGGTATCTATATGCCGGAATTCGGGATGCGCAGCGAGGTGAACGTGTATGTGGGCGAGCGTGAGGCGCGTGTGACGGGTGCGATTCAGAATGAAATCCTGCCGCTGCTTGGCTGACCTCCGATGGCGAGCGATACACCTGCCATTCAAAAAAGTCCGGACGCGATTGCGGTTACCGCTTTGATCGTGGCGATCGCCGGATGGATCGTGCCGGGGCTCGGGCATCTGCTGCTGCGGCGGTGGGGGCGGGCGGTTTTTCTCTTTTTGGCGGTGGGCGGACTGGCGCTCGTCGGGTTTGCCATGCGCGGGGAGCTGTTTGCGCGGGGGGCGGCTGATCCCTTTGGGGCGTTGGGATTTTTTGCGGATGCGTCCTCCGGGGTCTTTTACTTTTTGCCGCGGGCGATTGGCTGGGCGGGGCCGGACGTTTCGCGCGCTGCCGGGGATTATGGGACGCGATTCCTTGCCGCGGCCGGCGTGGTGAATTTGCTGGGCGTGCTGGACGCCTACGGAATCGCGATGGGGCGGAAGCGCTGATGCTGAGCAGCGGACTTCCTGTCAGCCATTTCGCAGCGATGGTTGCGTTTGCGGCGTGCGTTTCGGTGGCGCTTGCTGCGCTGGCCCGGGGAGGAGTCGCGGCCCGGTGCAAGTATGCACTGCTTTCGCTGGTTTTATTTTTGGCGATGGGAGTGGGGATTGCCTGGCTGATGTATCCGTTTTCCCGCTGAAGTCAGATTTCCAACGAAGGCACGGAAACCCGGAGAAAACTTTGGATGGGAACAAGGGCGTTCGCCGCGGCGAACGCCCTTTTCCTATGACGATGCGGAGGCTTACGCCAAGTCTTCGGGCTTGATGGGCAGCTTGCGGATGCGCTTGCCTGTTGCGGCGAAGATTGCGTTGGCGATGGCGGGAGCCACCGGCGGCACGGCCGGTTCGCCCAGGCCCGTCGGGTCTTCGTCGCTCGGCACGAAGTGGACTTCAATTTTCGGACACTCGTTCATGCGAAGCGGGGGGATCGTGTCGAAATTGGTTTGGACCACCCGGCCCTTGTCGATGGTGATTTCGGTATTCAGGGCGGCGGTGATGCCGTACACGATGGCGCCGGAGACCTGCACCTCGGCGGTCATGGGGTTGATCAGCCGGCCGCAGTCGACGGCCGCTACGACGCGATGCACTTTGACGCCATTGTCCTTGTCGAGCGAGATTTCGACAACTTCGGCCGCATACGTCGAGAAGGCCTCGAGACAGGCAATGCCGCGATAGTGGCCTTTCGGCAGTGGAGTGCCCCACCCGGCCTTTTCCGCGGCGAGATTCAGGACGCCGAGGTGGCGCGCCTTTTTCGAGAGTAGGTCGCGCCGGTATTGGTAGGGATCTTTCTTCGCCGCGTGCGCCAACTCGTCGACAAAGCTTTCACTGAAAAACCCATTCTGCGAGGCGCCTACGGATCGCCAGAAACCCATCGGAACCGGCCCAGCCATCAGGTGGTAATCGACCAGGATGTTGGGAATGTCGTAGGCAATGTCGGAGACGCCCTCGACGCTCGAGCTATCCAGGCCGTTGGTAATCGAGCCGGGGAAAAACCAGCTCATGATCGAATCGCAGGCCACGCGCGCGGTGAATGCGGTCGGATTGCCGCTCGAGTCCAGGCCGGCGGACATTTTAATCAGCGAGGCGGGGCGATAGTAGTCATGCTGGGTGTCGTCCTCGCGCGTCCAGGTGACCTGCACGGGCTTGCCCATCGCTTTGGAGAGCTGCGCAGATTCGGCTACGAAATCCGACCAGCCACGGCGGCCGAAGCCTCCGCCCAGATAGGTGGTGTGCACTTTCACCTGATCCGCCTTCAGGCCAGAGATGCTCATGCCCGTGAGCTGCGAAGGTGTCTGAAATTGCGTGGGGACCCACAGGTCGACTCCGTCGGGACGAACGTCCGCAGTGCCGTTCATCGGCTCCATGGTGGAGTGGGCCTGATAGGGTGCCCAATAGAGGGCTTCGAGAGTGGATGCGGCGCTCTTGAAGCCGGCGGCCGAGTCACCTTCCTTTCGCGACGTGACGCCGGGCTTGTCCATCACGTCCTGGAACGATTTGCGGATGCTTTCCGTCGAGGCCTCTGCGCCCGGGCCTTCATCCCATTTGATGTCGAGAGCTTTGCGGCCCTGGAATGCGGTCCAGGTGTTGTCAGCGACGACGGCTACGCCCGTCATCACGGGCGGCTTCTTGGGGTCGCGGACGGTCATGATCGGTAGGACGTCTTTGACGCCGGGTATCGCTTTCGCCTTCGTGGCGTCGAAGCTGACGACGGTGCCGGCAAAAACCGGTGAATGCTCGACCGATGCGTGGAGCATCCCGGGGAGCCGAACATCGACGCCGAACTCCGCCGTGCCGTTCACTTTTTTCGCGGCGTCCACGCGCTTGGTGGGCTTGCCGACAATGGTCCACTGACTAGGATCCTTCAGCATTACTTCCGTGGGCGCCGAAAGCTGCGCGGCGGCCTCGGCCAGACTGCCGAAGGTCGCGGTCTGCTTGGTAGCCGGGTGCAGAACTACGCCGCGTTCGACATGACACTCGGATGGCTCCACGGACCATTGCTGCGCGGCGGCGGCGATGAGCATCTGGCGCGCCGTGGCACCGGCCTTGCGCATGGGGAGCCAGGCAGAGTGGATGCTTTGGCTGCCACCGGTGCCCTGCATGCCGAACGCGGGGTCGAAGTAAACTTGGGCGGCGGGAGCGAACTCGGTGCGGATCCGTTTCCAATCGCAGCCGAGCTCTTCGGCGGCCAGCATGGCGATCGAAGTTTCGACGCCCTGGCCCATCTCGGATTTGTTGATCAGGATGGTGACGGTGTCGTTCGGGGCAATCTGGATGAACGCGTTGAAAACACGCGGCTCAGACGCAGACGCCGCAAGAACTTCACTGCGGCCCGGCAGATAGAAGCCGACGATGAGACCGGTTAGGCCGGCGACTCCGGTTTTGAGGAAGCTGCGGCGGTTGACGGGATTCGTGATGGCGCTCATTCCGCACCTCCTGCAAGAACTTCTTCTGAATCGGGAGCTGGGACGGCATCCGCGCTCGGGCTGGTTGCTGCGGCAGGTTTTGTTGCAGCAGCTTGCAGCGCCGCGGCGTGATGGATCGCCTGGCGAATGCGCGGATATGTGCCGCAGCGGCAGATGTTACCGGTCATGGCGTCGTCAATCTGGGCGTCAGTGGGCTTGGGGGTCTTGGCGAGCAGCGCAGCCGCCGTCATGATCTGTCCCGACTGGCAATAGCCGCACTGCGGGACGTCGATTTCGACCCAAGCGCGCTGCACGGGATGACTGCTGGTGGCGGAAAGGCCTTCGATCGTTGTCACGTGCTTTCCGGCCATGGCCGAAATTGGAGTGATGCAGCTGCGGATCGCGGCGCCCTCGACGTGCACCGTACACGCGCCGCAGAGCGCCATCCCGCATCCGAATTTGGTGCCGGTCATGTTGAGTGCGTCGCGGAGAACCCAGAGCAGCGGCATGTCGGGATTGACGTCGACCGTGGTGGGCTTTCCGTTGAGGATGAATTGAGTCGCCACGAAGAAACCTCCTCAGAACTTAGCTCGCAGCCGTATGTTTGGGCGGCTGATCGCGAACAAATTGCTGCACTTATTCGCGTTTTCCCTTTGCGTTCACGCTACGCCTTCGACATAGGCGAGTCAAGATCGAAGGGGCATTCTCCTACGTCGAAATGCATGGTTTGGCGATCGAAGCATATCGAAATAACGTCTTTCATCGAAGCAAATTGAAATCGCCCGTTCCGATGATAGGGAGAAAGGACAAACGTGCCGAAAGCCGGACTCACAGGCACACGTTTCGATAGGGCGCATGGGATTCGCGGTTTGACGCGTTTTCGGTCGGGATGCTAAAGTCGCATGTGCTGCCGAGGTAGCTCAGTTGGTAGAGCAGCCGATTCGTAATCGGCAGGTCCCCGGTTCAAGTCCGGGCCTCGGCTCCAGAATTTGGTCTACTTCGTTTCAGTCAATTCCTTTCTCCCCTTCCTAGGGCCACCGGATCTGGGAGGGTTCAGGGGAACAATAACCCGGCCACCTCCCCTGCCGCACGCTGTTGTGATTCAGGTATCGCGTGCGTCCCGCTAAGGTCAGTATAGGAACGCCAACTCAGGAGGCTTGCGGTGAGACTGTCCGTCTTTTGTGGCGTGAGCCTAGATGGCTTTCTTGCTCGTCCGGATGACGCTCTCGACTTCCTAGACACAGGTGAGCAGGTGCCTCACGGGTTCACGGAATTCTTGGCCAGCGTCGACGCAGTTGTGATCGGCCGTAGGACGTTCGACGTTGTGATGAAGCTTGGACATCTGACGCTTTACGGCAAGAAGCCGCTGGTCGTATTGAGCAGCCGTCCGCTCGATTTGTCCTCCGTCGCAGGTGAGAATGTCGAACAGGCTTCCGGGGCACCGCACGAAATCAAACAGCAACTCAAGTCCCGCGGCTTCAAACATGTCTATGTGGACGGCGGCAGCACCATTCAGCGATTCCTCGCGTCCGGGTGCATCGACCACCTGGTGATCACGCGCGTGCCGGTGCTGATCGGGGCAGGCGTCGCTCTGTTCGGTCCACTGCTTCGCGACATCCAACTTCGTCATGTCGAAACGCGTTCCTACGAAGGCGGCCTGGTTCAGAGTGAATACGAGATTGACGCCGGGATAACATTCTGAATCGCGAGGATCAGCATCGCGCCCGCTCGGCAACTCAAAGGTAGTAGGCGCAAAGGATTACATCGCGATCCAATATCGGTGCAACCACTGTGCCGGAGCACGATGTCTTCAGACGATTGAGGTCCGCTTCGAGCGAAAAGCAGCCGCCTCATACTCTTGAAAACGTCGCATACCGAAAGTTGCAAACGTTGATGTGGGAGCCGGGAAGGGCGCCTCCAAAGCAGGCGCCCTCGTGCTTTCCGCAAACACTGCTACCAAGGAACGATTCCGGTCCTTTCGGAGTAGCTGCCGGTCGGCCCATCGTCCGCGAGCAGCGCCAGGCGGACGGGCTCGACGGCTCCCTCCGGAATCGTTTGCGTCCCGCGAAAGCCGTTGAGGTCCGTGGCCGTGTAACCCGGCGCGGCGGAATTCACCTTGATGCCGGTATCGCTGAGCAGGCGGGCAAGTTGCACGGTGAGCATGTTGAGCGCGGCCTTGGACGCACTGTAACCAATCAAGTTCGTGGAGGACGGATTGGAGCTGGCGCTCCGGGCAAGAGAGCCCAGGCCGCTGGACACGTTGACGATGCGGCCAGCCGCCGAGTTGCGTAGCAGCGGCAACATGGCCTGCGTAACCGCCAGAGTGCCGAGAAAGTTGGTTCGCAATACGCGCTCGACGGCGTCGAGGTGGGCCGTCAGGGCAGGGCCATCGGCCGGATCGTTGATGCCGGCGTTGTTGACCAGAATGTCCAGACGGCCGAAATCACGTGAGATGTTTTCGGCGGTTGCGGTCACCGTCGAAAGTTCGGTGACCTCGATCAAGACGAAGCGGACATCGAGGTCTTCGGCAGCAAGTTTCGCGGCAGCGTCTTTGCCGAGTGTTTCGTTGCGTGCTCCGAGAAGGACCACGCAACCCGACGCGCCCAGCTGACGCGCAACCTCAAAGCCGATTCCTTTGTTCGCTCCCGTGACCAACGCAATTTTTTTCGCTTTGCTTTGCATCGTTCGATCTCCCGGTGTGCTTCTTCTAAACGATTGTACGAGGCGCTCTTTCAAGTGGCCATCGGCCGAGCCCCGCTGGGACAATGGGAGGGGCTAGGATTCAGGCTGCGCCAAGAGAGCAACCCTCCTATTTGCTCACCGCCTAGCGGCCCCCGTTGGTCTTGGCGAGCTCAGGCTCGAAATCGCGAGCATGATCAAGATCTTCCATGAGCCCAGATTGCGTTGGTCGCCAACCCAATCGCTGCCGCGTCAGCGCGCTGGACGATGGCATGTCCAAACCGGCGAAGGACGCGAGCCAGCCGAAGTGCTCGCCTGCTTGCTCAGCGGATAGGGAGATCGTCGGCAGCTTCAGGCCTCGTCCGATCGCCTCGGCGATCTCTTTCATCGGCAGGCCCTCTTCAGCGACAGCATGATAGCGCGCACCCGGAGATCCCTTCTCCAGCGCCAGTCTGTAGAGGTGAGCACAATCCAGCCGATGCACCGCCGACCAGCGGTTGAGCCCCTCGCCCACATACGCCGAGACGCCCTTCTTTCGAGCAACAGCAATGGCATAAGTGATGAGACCTTGCTTGACTCGGTCGTGCACCTGCGGGAGGCGCACCACCGACACGCGCACTCCACGTGACGCCACCAAAGCAGCCGCCTCTTCCGACGCACGGGGCATCCCGGCCGAGCTGGGGATCGGCTCATCCTCTTCTGTTGCGAGCCGACCTGGCGCGACCATCCCGGTCCCGGAGGTGATAATCAATTGACGGCCAGAACCCTCGAGTGCGAAACCGAGAGCCTCGATGGCGCGCTTGTCGATCTCGCAGTTCTCCTTGAATTTCGAGAAATCATGGATAAACGCGGTGTGAATCACGGCATCTGCCATGGCCGCTCCGCTGCGCAGACTGTCGAAGTCCTGCAAATCTCCTCGATGCACTTCGGCACCCGCGGCGATGAGAGATTCTGCGCCGGCATCCGAGCGCGTGAGACCTAGCACTTGATGGCCGACGCTTACGAGCTCTCGAACGATCGCCGAACCGACAAAGCCTGTTGCTCCTGTTACGAAAATTCTCATGATGGCTCCTTTTGCGTGAAGTGTTGCGAATAGGAAATCAGTGTGTCGGCCGGGCCTCGGACCGGACGCCTTCAGCGATCGAGTTGAGTTCGGCGATGACAACCGAGGGAAGTTCCAGGGTCACAGCAGCGAGATTCTCTCGTAGATGGTTGATCGAAGAGGTGCCGGGGATCAGCAGGATGTTGGGGGAACGCTCGAGAAGCCACGCCAGCGCAACCTGCATCGGACTCGCTTGCATCGACGCAGCTACGCGCTCGAGCACTGACGACTGCAACGGCGTGAACCCTCCCAACGGGAAGAACGGTACATACGGAATGCCCTGCTGCGCGAGAGCATCGATGAACGCATCGTCACTTCGATGTGCCACGTTGTAGAAGTTTTGGACGCATACGATCTCCGTAATTCTCTGCGCCTCCTGGAACTGCCGTCGAGTGATGTTGCTGAGCCCGATGTGACGCACCAGTCCCTGCCGCTTCAATTCCACAAGTACACTCAGAGGCGCCTCGATCGATCCCTCCGAGGGCTCCGTGATTGCACCGACTCGGAGGTTGACGACGTCGAGCTGGTCGACGCCGAGGTTCCGCAGATTGTCATGAACACCGTCGATCAGTTCCTTGCGCGAAAGTGCGTGAATCCATGACTTGTCCTCACCGCGGCGGGCACCCAGTTTGGTGGCAATAACCAAGCCGGCCGGGTAGGGATGAAGAGCCTTCCTGATGATCTGATTGGTCACATGGGGACCGTAAAAGTCGCTCGTGTCGATGTGGTTCACGCCGGCGGCGATCGCCCCTCGTAGAACAGCCATCGCAGCATCCAGATCGGGTGGTGCGCCCCAAACACCGGGGCCGGCCAGTTGCATGGCGCCGTAACCCATTCGGTAAACGCTGACGGATGTGCCGGAAAGCTGGAACTGTCCGCCGAGGTTCGCTGTGCTCATTTCGTTTTTCCCTCCTCGATGCAGGTCGGTTCAGTAAAATGGAGACTCCCTCCGCATACTTAGATTACCGGAGACTGCCTCCGGTTGCAACTTTTTTGAGGGTGCTCCTGAATCGCTCCCAGTCTGCCGACTGAAAGCCGCAGGCCGGCGCACGGCGAAATCGCGAGCGAATTTTGGAGGTGGCCAACCGGGCCGTCACGATCCGGCGCAAGCGCCCGCCTCGAAGACATCGTCAACGAGGCGGGCATCGGGCCGGGGACTTTGTATCGCCACTTTCCTACACGCGAGGAATCTCTGCGGGCGGTTTACTGGTCCGAGATGCAAATGCTGGCCGCATCCGAGCGGAAGTTCGCTCAACCGATGCCGCCGGCTGAGGCGTTGCGATTCTGGCCATTCTCGTTCGCCGATGCTGTCAAGACGAAGAAAATCATCGCCCCGGCGCTCCATGTTGTGATCGGAGCTCCCAAAAAGGTGCTCGCCACCTCCTATGCTCAGACCCATGAAGCGATTCAGGGTCGGGTGAGGCGCGCGATCAACAGCGGCGATCTAGGCAGGCACCAGGTCCCCACGGATCGGCTTCCGGCTCTTATCGGCGTTGCCAACGTGGCGGCCGGCCCGGACTGGCAGCAGAGCGCCAAGCGTCTCGTGGATATCCTCATCACAGGTTCGCGGTCAGTCCAATAAGCAAATGATACACGCCGTCGTCAGCGATGGGCGGGTTCGGATGGCTTCACATCCGAGCCGGCGAGTGGAAACTTCAGATGCTCCCAACGGGCGAGCCCTCCCTTCAAAGCTTTGACCTTGTCGTGGTCATAGCCCAGATCCCACATTTCCTTCACCAGCGGTGCGCTGTCTTCCTCGTGAGCGCAATTGCAGTAGAAAACGACAAGCCTGTCGCCGGGCAGCGCGCTGAGAGTCTGATCCTGTTCGTGCGCATCGCGGGTTGGGTCGTAGGGAATATTCACGGCGCCCTGGATGTGTTCGGACTCGTATGCCACCGGGTCGTCCGTATCCACCATCACGACCTTGGCGCCGCCTTTCGCGAGACGTTGAACCTCCTCGGAGGTGACGCGCAGAACGTCAGGAAAAGGCTCTACCTCTTTCGCTTGTGCCGGTTTTTCCTGGCTGGGAATCGCGAACAGTGCACTTTTCGATTCCCCGTGCAGAACGCCTGGAGACAACCCGCCCGATACGACCAGCACCCATGCGGACAGCATGACGCCCGACAGATGACCTTTCATTTTGCGTCCCCTGATGCAAAAAGCACGAGTCCCTCGCCCGCAAAACTGTCAACTCGATTCTACTTCTCGCCGGTTTTCTCCGCAGCCGGCTCAACAATGATCTGGCCGTACACCCAGGGATGCTCTTTGCAGATATAAACGTACGTCCCGGGCCTGTCGAAACTGACCGCGCCGATATCCAAAGGGTTCAACGGTCCCGTTGTCCATGACCCATCTTCTGCAATCACGGTGTGAACCATCTCCCCGTTGTTTCTCCAGCTCACGCGCGTCCCGGCTTTCACCCGCACGCGGTAGGGATTGAACTCATATTCGTCGATGATGTAGTGCGAACCCATCAAGCCCATGTCGCGCGCCAGGGTGGTGGTCTCGATGTTCGAGGTGTTCTCGATCGGACCCGAGAAATCCTCCTCCACGGGAACAGGAGGCGCCGCGCGCTGCGGCATCGTTCCTCCCAGTTTGAAGGCCCAAACTTCGCCGCCAACGATGGTCGCAATGTATTGCTCGCCGCCATCTTCAAACGCGATCGGCGGGCTCCCTCCCAAAGCGCCCGTTTGAAACTGCCACTTCAGCGAGCCGTTCGCAGCGTCATACGCCTGTAAGTTGCCGTCGCCGGCCATCTGAAAGAGGAGTCCCCCGGACGTGGCCAGCGCGCCGCTCGGGCGACCTTCGCGAAATTCCTTCTTCCAAACGACTCTGTTCGTACGGCTATCGATTGCCGCCAGTACGCTGAAACCTAGGCGATTCACCCCCGGCACGCGCCCGCTGATCGTCAGACTGAAAAATCCAGGGTTGTCGGACCGGCGCAGCCACTGCAGCGCCGCCGCACCGGTCGCATAAAAATATTGCGTCTGCGGATCAAACGCCATCGGCGTCGCACGCATCCCGTACACCGGCGCCAGCAACCCCGGCTTCTCCGTCGAAGCCGGAGTGAAAAAACATCCGAGCTCGAAACCTGGCGGGATTGGCTGCTTGCGCCAGAAATCGCAGTCCGGCAGGACCGCATCGGCCCCCGTCGGATACGGCTGGGTGGCAGAAGTTTTCTGAAAGGCATCCTGCGCCACCCGCCGTTCTTCAATCCGTGCCAGCGGCTTTCCGCTCGTGCGATCCAGCATGAAGAGATATCCATCCGTCCGCATCGCGGCGATCGCCTTGTGCGATTGTCCGTTCACCAGCGCGTCGAAAAGCACCGGTGCCTCGGCGATGTCCGCTTCCCAAATGTCGTGATGGATCACCTGATAATGCCAGCGCAGCTTTCCCGTCTTGCTGTCGAGCGCGATCAACGAGCACGTATAGAGATTGTCCCCGGCGCGATTCTCTCCGGCGTATTGCGGCACCGCATTTCCCGTCACGTAGAAATTCAGCCCCAGCTCCGGATCGGACGCTCCCACCAGCCAGACCGCTCCTCCCCCGTGCTGCCACGAATTGTTATGCTTCGGCCAAGTTTCCGATCCCGGCTCGCCCGGCGCAGGCACCACATAAAAATGCCAGGCCTCGTGACCCGTTTTCGCATCCACCGCAACGATTCGCCCACGATATCCGAAATCCGCATTCAACCCGATGGATACCAATCCATCCGCGTACAACGGCGCACCGGACGCCCCCGCGGAAGGTTCGTGCACCGGATCACCGAAGTACGTTTTCCAGACAACCTCGCCGGTGCTCTCGCGCAGCGCCACCAGATTCGCGGGTGACAATCCCACAAATACCATTCCCTCGCCCACCGCCACTCCCTCTCGCGCGGGTATGCCGTCGGGCATCGCGTTGTAGCGCCACGCGATCTTTCCCGTGGTGAGGTTCACTGCGTAAACGTATGGCGGTGCCGTCAGAAACAGCAGTCCGTGATCCACCACCGGCATGGCCCGCGCGCTGGGTGCCGGTCCAACTTTCTCCGAAACCCACGCAGCGCCCAGCTCCGACACGTTCTCCGCATTGATCCGCGAAAGCGAGGAATACCGCGTGTTGCCGGGATCTCCGCCGACTGTCAACCATTGCCCGAACGCTGGCCGACCGACGAGAGCAAGACTTGCAGTGATCGCGAGAAAGGACACGAGAACACGCGTTCCCGTCCGTTGTACCCGGACGGGCTCTGCGTCCGCGTTCCCCATGCCATCGATCTCCATTATCCGGCTCCCGTTAGGACGGACGGTCTCCTGGCACTCCGCTGTGCTCAAGACCAGTCAGCCACCTTGATGCCGCGGCGCAATCCGAAATCCGTCACGAACCATGTCGTCTGGACTTTCCCGCCGGTTACGACCACGCGGATCGCGCCCGGGTTCGTGAAAGGCTTGATCAGAGTTTCATCCGGCAGCTTCTTCCAGCTCGCGTACGGCTCGAGGCCTTGCAGGGCGAAAGGCACAGCGGTGCTTTGAATCACGCCGTTACCCCAGTAGGATCCCGCTGTCTTCTCCACATTCTGTGAAAACCACTCGGCCAGCTGCGCCTTGGTCTTGAAGCCGTGTGTGTCTTTCAGCAAAGCCGCGACGGTAGGGTCGACCAGAATCGTCGCGGCCGACCCGGACGCCGAAAGCGATCGCATGTAATCCCGCATCAGCAAATGTGTGGGGTAGAGACTCTGGCTTCCGCCTACGCTCGAAATGCTGGTCCACCCGATCCCCACCGACACCACGTCGTCAGTGTCCTTGAATCCCATCTGCACGTGCAGCGGATCCCATCCCTCCGGCAGATTCTCTTCATTCTCCGCAAAGCAGAGGTTGTTGTACTGCAAGTTGCTTCCGAGGCTCTCCCACGCGTTGACGTTGTTGCGCAGGTCACCGAGGATTTTCGAAACGATCGTGAACGAGCGGCCGACCACGGCGTTCGACCGGTTATACGGACCCAGAGAGTTGGTTCCACAATTGAAGTTCAGCCGTTTGCGGATCGGACCGCTGATCACCACCATATTCGCCATCGAGCTGGTGGAATTTCCGAAGGGCGCCTGCGTGGCCAGTGCCAGAATTACCGGAAAATGCTCCGGCGATGCCCCGGCCATCACCGCGCAAATGGCCACTCTCTCGACGGTGAGTTGCCGCGAACCGCCGGTGATGTCGATCGTTTTGATCACGTCCTCGGGCTTGCGGCTCGTCCCTTTCAGCATCGCGGCCACGAGCCTTTCGGTCGGCAGGTTGATCCAGTTGTAATCGGTCCAGCCCTTTTCCTCAAAAAGCACCCGCAGATTCTCTTCCGTGTCCGCAGGCAACAGCTTCGCATCACCGCCTTGCTCTGGCGTCGCACCGGAAATTTTCTCCTCCGCTGTCAGCGGATCGGTCAGCCCCTTGATGACCGCGTCCATCAAGGGCTGTCCGCTCAGCGGGTCCTTGCCCGTCACGTAGCCCACGTCCACCGTGCGCGGCTGACCGGTAAATGGAAACGGCACCGCCACGTACCGCACCGGCATACCGTTGCTGTACTTGAAATCGTAGTCTGTGGCGTAATGCACCACATTCGTCGAAGCGATTCCGATCGCCGGAATCTTCAGCTGCGTTTGAATCTGTTTTGCCCAGCGGCTCACGGCCGCGGCGCACGCGTTTCAACCCGCTACACCGACGATCGCTCCATCGGCTTTCCTCGCGGCCATTTCTTTCAGGATGGCGGGATCGAGTCCGAACATTCCCTCGGCGGCGATTTTGACGGTCGTCTGCACACCCTTGTAGCGGCGCGTCAGCCACTCCGTCATCGCTCCGTAGAAATAGTTTCCGGCGTCCGGACCCTCCCAGGAAAGATTAATCATGTAGATCGTCTTGTTTTCCAGCGTGTCGAGCGGCGGCGCTAGGGGGTATCGGGGCGCCAATTTGTTCGGAATGCCCGGATTCATCACCTGGATCGGGCCCTGCCCCGCTGCGGAATCTGCCACGGCCGTCACGGCGGTGCCTGCATTGGCCGGCGAGCCAGCCATCAGCGCGGGACTCGCCCCCAGCATCGCCAACATTTTTCGTCTGTCCATCATCCCCTCCTTCTGCCGATTCAATGCGCGGCGACCTTCGCGGACTAGATCCGATTCGTAGATCTGCGGCATTCCTCCAGCCGATATGCTATATACTCGTCTGGAATGATTGTTGTCAAGACATCATCATACTCGTGGCCCGGGCGTTGCCGTCCTATCATGCCGCCGCCAGGCCCTAGTTCCAGATTTCGTCTTGTGCGTCTTGGAGATTTCTGCGTGCCCACGGTGGCTGCGATTCGGAGTGAATTTGAAAAGGGTGCGCGCTCGCTTCTTCCCCTCGGCGCTTGGGCTGGCGAAGCGACTCCTCTATACTCGCATCGAGGAGTTCTCGGAGACACAGACCGATGAGTGCTGGCAACCCGCAGTCCATGCCACGTCCGAAAGCCGCGGATGCCGCCCGCAGAGTGCGGCAGCGCCGGGAGCACGCACCCCACATCGACGCGCTCATCCGGCTTGTCTCTGTTCGGATCGTACGTCTTTCCGAAATGATTCTCCGCATCGGCACGCTGACTTTCAAAGAACGGTTCGGCGTCAAGCCGACCGATTTGCGAATACTCGTGATGCTCGGCGCCTATCAGCCGATCTCGGTGAATGAAGTCAGCCGCAGGACGCATATCGACAAAGCCTGGATTAGCCGCTCGCTCAGAGGCTTGATGCGCCGCGATCTGATCGCCAAGGCCGCCCATCCATCTGACAACCGCGCCTCACTGCTATCGCTGACAAGCCAGGGTGAGGCGCTCTTGCGCGAGATCGCGCCGGTCGCGCAGGACTACCAATGTCAGCTCTTGCAGGGCCAGCGGCTTCGGGACGTGGAACGAGTCCTCGATTTGCTGTCCGCTCGTGCCGAGGAAATGTTTCACGCCGCGATACGACAGAATCGGCGCAGGGTCCGCAGCCGTTAAGGCTCTACCCAGTTCGACCTTCTGCACGCTCATCGTGAGTTTTGTGGCTTGAAGGTTGTTTTGACAACGACCTAACGAACGACTACAATTCCCTTCAGTCTGGTCTCGGGCCGGATAGAGTCCGTCGGCCGGCGCGGAGCACACTCTCGGGTTACAGGAGGGTTCCCATGGAGCCGAACGCCAAATTGACGGTCCTCGATCCTCACGGGCAACCTAGCGGAATTTTCGGACGCCGACTCGACGTGCAGTCGAAACCCGGCGACATTTTGGACCCGCTCGCGCAGCCCAGCGGCGAACTCAACACAACCATGTCGTTGGCACCCCGGAATGGCCCACTCGACGGCAAGACGGTCTATCTGGTGGAAACCGGATTTGCCGGCAGCTTTGAGTTCGTCCAGGAAGTGGAGGGCTGGTTTTCGCGGAATATGCCGGGCGTGAAGACCGTTATCCGACATAAACGCGGGACGATGTTTACTGACGATCCCGATCTTTGGGCCGAAATCAAGTCCAGCGGAGACGCCGCGATTCTGGGCGTGGGAGGTTGAGAGGCCTGCTCGGCGAGTCTCGCCGATTACTGCAGGACACTTGAACACGAATTTGGTCTCGCCACGGCTCCCGTGGTCACGGCGAGGTTTGCGGACTTCGTCGAACGCGATGCGCGAGCTCGCGGAACTCACCTGCGCTTTAGCTTCCCTCCCTATCCGGTGATGGGCATGTCCCAAGACGTGCTTCGTCAATACGTCGAAGGAGACAATCCCATCACATCCAGACCCTTGATGCAGGAAATCATCGAAGCGCTCACGCTTCCGCTCACCGAAAGGGAAAAACATCCCACAGTTGTTCGGAAGCCGCGGCGCCCTCGCCTGCTTCCCGCCGACACAGCGGAAAACCTCTACCGGCAGTTCGTTGAAAACGGATGGACCGACGGCCTTCCGATCGTGCTCCCTACCGAAGAGCGCGTGGCCGAAATGCTCACCGGAACGGACCACGGTCCGCAGGAACTTGTGGGCCGGATGCTGATTACCACGCACCAGGAGAAGATGGAGTACACGGTCGAAAAGGTAGCAGCCATCGCGGTGATGGCCGGTGCGCGGCCGGAGCATTTCCCTGTGATACTTGCGCTTGCCGCGAGCCAGGAACCGTCCATGCCGAGTTCGACCACATCCTGGGGCCGCATGATGGTTGTGAACGGCCCGATTCGCAATGAAATTGGCATGAATTGCGGAACGGCCGCGCTCAGCCCGTTCAATTTGGCGAATTCCGTGATCGGCCGCGCATGGACGTTGATGAGCATCAATTTCGGAGACGCGCGCGCGGGCGAAACCTTTATGGCATCGTTCGGCCACAACTTGAATTACAACAACATGTGCTTCGGCGAAAATGAGGAACAAAGCGTCTTTGAACCTTTCCACGTGCAGAAAGGTTTTCGCCAGGACGAGAGCGTGGTCAGTCTGTTCCGTGGATGGAATACGCTCAATTTCGGTCTCGGCCCTGCGAAAGAAATGGCGCACGTCATCGCCACTTTCGGATCGATGGGTCCGAGCATCACGTTCGTCGTCGATCCGCTGGTGGCGAAAAGCCTGCGTGCCGAAGGATTCAGGACCAAGCAGGAAGCCTGCACATGGATCGTCCAGAATTCAAAAGTTCCGGTGGGCCACTACTGGGAAAGCCAGGCGCAGTCAGGCTTCGCAAAGGGTCTTGCAGCGCAGGGCGTAGAGCCGTTCGCCAGCTGGATGAAGCTGCCGAACGACGCGCTCATCACGCCGCGTTTCTCCGCCGACAGCGTCAACATACTCGTCGTGGGCGGCGAAACAAATCCGATGTGGATCACCACGGACTTCACCTACACGCGAAGCGTTTCGATCGATCCGTGGCGGCCGAAATGCGGAGTTCGCCGCGACGCACACCCGCTCCGCATGCCCGTGCCCTTGCAGTGCACCGACGGCGCCTGCGGTATCCCCGAGGGCGCGCCAAAAGCCCAAGCCGTGACGGCTCCGGACTAGAAGCCTTCCAGACCCTGCGGCTCAGGCGGCCCCATCACCGCCAAGCGTCGATCGACGCGCTCTTTTCGGGTGTGAAATCTGTCGCAAACCAGACGCTCGCCGTCTTCCCTCCGACCACCACGGCGTGAATGCCTTTCGGATTCGTGAAAGGTTTGATCATCGTATCGCCCGACGCTTTTTTCCAGGTCGCGTACGGCTCGAGCCCCTGCGCGCCCAGCGGTCCGAGCATGCTGGACACGATCGAATTGCCCCAGTACGAGGCGGCGGTTTTCTGCACGTTCTCGGAGAGCCACTCGGCGAGCATGGCCTTGGTCCTGAAGCCTTGCACGTTGTTGAGCAGCTCCGCAACGGAAGGATCCATCAGGATCGTGGCGCTCATTCCGGAAAGCGAAGACATGTAGTCGCGCATCAGGAATTGAGGAGCGTAATGCTGCTCTACCCAACCGGTACTGTTGATGAAATTCCAGCCTGTGAGCATCGTCATCGTGCTGTCCGTGGGTTTATGGCCCATTTGGACGTGAAGCGGCTGCCAACCGTCGGGAAGGGCCTCTTCGTTTTCGGCGATGCAAAGATTGTCGTAGCGCAGAGGGTTGCTGAGCGATGCGAAGCCAGTCACTCCTTCGTCGTAGCCCTGGATGATTTTGTGGATCAGCGTCATGGATCGCCCGATCACGGAGTTCGCGTCATTGTTCGGACCCAACGCGCCGAGGCCGGAATTCATGCCGATCTCTTTGCGTACCGGTCCGTTCAGCACGATCATCTGCGCGATGGAAGTCGTGGAATCCTGATACGGCACCATGCTGGCCAGCGCCAGAATGGTGGGGAAATACTCCGGCTTCGCGCCTGCCATCGCAGCGACGATGGCGACCTTCTCGACCGTGAAGGGACGGCGGGTGCCGAACGTTCCGGCCGCGGATTTCACGATTTCGTCCGGCTTGTGGCTGGTGCCTTTCAGAATCGCGGCTACCCGTTCCTGCGTCGGGATGACGACGGGGTTATAGTCGGTCCAACAGCGATCCTTGAATAGGCGCTGAAGATTGTCTTCCGTGTCCGCCTGAAGCAGCCGGGGTTCCGGCTCCGACTCCGGCGGAGTGCCGGATAGCTTTTCCGCGTCGGTGAGAGGTTTGGTGAGACCGTCGACGATGGCTTGCATCATCGGCTTGCCGCTGACGGTGTCCTTTCCTGCGACATACCCCTTGAGCACCGACCGCGGCTGGCCGGAGAACGGGAAAGGCACGCCGACGTAACGAATGGGCCTGCCGGTGTTGTATTTGGCGTTCGCGCCGATGCCGAACGACACCACGTTCGATCCCGCGGCGGCGACGACAGGTATGTTATATTTCTGCTCGATTTCGCCAGCTTCGGAGCTCACGGCTCCGACGCAGCCATGTCAACCTGCGACGCCAAGGACCACGCCATCTCCTTTGGCGTCGGCGATTTCCTTCCACAGCGCGGGATCGTCGGTGACGAAATTCCCTTTCTTAACTTTGATGACCGTCTTGACGGCGGGCATGTTCTCGGCAAACCACGCTTGCATCTCTTCAAGGATGCCGTCGTTCTGACCCATGCCTCCCCAATCGGTATCAACCAGATAAATCGTTTTGCCATCCAGGCTGTCGAGGCGCGGCGCGAGGGGTTTTCTGGGTGGCAGCTCGGGCGTGACGGCCGGATTCAGCGCCGTGATCATTCGATCGACTACGACGGGCGTTCCCGCAACCGGAGCGCTCCCTGCGACAGCTCTCGCGTAAGAGGGTGTGCCTGCCACCAGCGCCGGGCTCGCGCCAAGTAGAGCCAAGACCTTTCTTCGATCCATGATGATTTACCTCCTCGACTTGCTCGCGGTTCAATCCGCCACCCGGCTCATCCGGGGGGGCCGCAGTTTTCCATCGGTGCAGTCATCCGTAGCGGGCTGCACGCGTCAGCCTCTCATACGGCGCGATCAACACCTTTGCCGGAAGCCTCTTCCTGGATTCATACGGTTCCACGCCCTGATTCGCGATCTGTGAATTTCGCTTGTTGAACCGATCGGTGTGCCCGAACTGCCGGCAGGCATGTTGAAGTCCGTCGGGATCCAGCGGCAATAAACGAGCGTGGTCCGGCAGCCTTCGTGGTCCTTCAGGTGTTGCTCCACCAGCGGATCGAAAATCCGTTCGCCAACCTTCTGGGTTCAAAGCGTCGCCATCCCGTAGCTCCTGTCGAGACGACCTTCAGTACACCAAATCGCGCACTAGTTGTCAAGACAACATAACGCTCCAGACCCGCCGTTATCGATCGAGATATTCTTGAAACAGCACTTCTTGCCCTAATCCGATGACAGAGCACTCACGAGAGAACACGAAGCGAACCACAAGCTCAAAACCGGACGGAAAACCGTGACATAGGATGGAAGAAAGAGCCGACGGATTCGACTACGCAGTGTCTCAGGCCGCTCAGCGGCGATCGCTTCACCGTGCTTTCGGCTTTGATCGTTTGGGCCCGCGCGAAACTGCTCTCAGCTGGCCCGTTCCTTGCCGAATACCGCGATATCCCGAGGCGTCAGGAAAACCAATTCGTTTTTGGCTAGCCGCAGCGCCTGAAATCTTTCTTGTGAGATTTCGACATACACGGGAGCGCCCCATTCGGTGATCGCGTCGACTTTCACCACCGGGCCCGCCGAATTGATGCGCGTGGTGGTAGCGCCGAAATGGTTAGCCCCGTTGGGCTGGCGCGTGATCTCGAGCAGGTGCGGCCGGACGAATGCAAGATTTCCGGTGTCTGTCTCCTGGATGTAGGCTTTTCCGTCGTCAACGCGCCCGTGAAAGATGTTCACATTGCCCAGAAAATTGAAAACGAACGGCGTGGCCGGCCGATTGTAAACCTCTTCCGGACTGCCGACCTGTTCGATGCGGCCCTCGTTCATCACCGCGACGAGATCGGCCACTTCGAGGGCTTCCTCCTGGTCGTGGGTGACGAATACGCTGGTGATGTGAACCTCGTCGTGCAGCTGCCGCAGCCAGTGGCGCAATTCCTGCCGCACTTTCGCATCCAGCGAACCGAACGGCTCGTCGAGCAACAGCACCGCCGGCTCAACCGCCAGCGCCCGCGCCAGAGCCACCCGCTGCCGTTGCCCACCGGACAACTGCGATGGATAACGCCGCGCTTGGTTCTTGAGTTGGATGAGCGTGAGCAGTTCGTTCACTTTGTCGCGGATTTCCTGTTCCGACGGCCGCAAGACCCGAGGACGGACGCGCAAGCCGAACGCGATATTCTCAAACACGGTCACATGGCGGAAGAGCGCGTAGTGCTGAAACACGAAACCAACCTGCCGGTCGCGCGCCGATTGAGCGGAAATATCCTTACCGTCGAACTGCACGGTGCCGCAATCGGCGAACTCGAGTCCGGCGACGATGCGGAGCAGCGTGGTCTTGCCCGATCCCGACGGGCCGAGCAGCGCCACTAGCTGACCATCCGGAATTTCCAGGTCGACGTCATCAAGCGCCTGAAATTGACCGAATTTCTTGCGAATACCGCGAACGCTGATGCTCATAGGGACCTCTCCGGGTCCGCAGCGGACTGGGCCGCGAATTGTTGTACCGCTTTCCATTCGGCGATGCTCTTGACCACGAGCGTCACTAGGGCCAGCAGCGCGAGCAATGACGCAACCGCAAATGCAGCGACGAACTGGTAATCGTTGTAGAGAATTTCGATGTGCAGCGGCATCGTGTCGGTCAGGCCGCGAATGTGGCCCGAGACGACCGACACCGCGCCGAATTCGCCCATGGCGCGCGCGTTGCACAGGATCACGCCATAGATCAGCGCCCACTTCATATTGGGCAGTGTGACGCGGACAAATGTCTGCCAGCCGCTCGCGCCGAGCGTCAGCGCCGCTTCTTCTTCATCGTTGCCCTGCGACTGAATCATCGGCAGCAATTCGCGCGCCACAAACGGGAACGTGACGAAGATCGTCGCGAGCAGGATCCCCGGCAAGGCAAAGACGATCCGGATACCATGCGCGATCAACCAGGGGCCCACCAATCCCTGCAAGCCGAAAAGCAGCACGAAGATCAATCCGGCCACGACAGGTGATACCGAGAACGGAAGATCAATTAGCGTGATCAGCAGACTTTTGCCAAAAAATTCGAACTTGCCGATCAGCCATGCGGCGGCCACTCCGAAGACAACATTCAGCGGCACGGCAATTCCAGCGGCAAGAAGCGTCAATCGGATAGCCGCTTGCGTGTCGGGATCGCGAAAGGCCTGAAAATAGAAGTCGATTCCCTTCTGAAAGGCAGTACCGAAGACCACGGCCAGCGGCAGAAAAAGGAAAATTGCCAGAAACCCAACGGCGAGCCCGATTAGCACCCACCGCACGACCGCGGGCTCGGACGTGGCCACGCCGGCCGCACTGCTGTGTGGACCCGCGGCCGCTCGGAACTGGGTTTGGGCGATCGACGCCATGGCGATTCTCAGCGAGCCTCGATCGGATCAGACTCGCGCTCCGTCCGGCTGCCGCTCCAGCGCTGCAGCAGGTTGATCGGCAACAGCAGCAGGAAGGAAACAACCAGCATGGCCACGGCGATGGCGGTGGCACCGGCATAATCGTATTCCTGGAGCTTGGTGATGATCAGCAGCGGCGTGATTTCTGTCCGCATCGGCATGTTCCCAGCGATGAATATCACGGAGCCGTACTCACCCACCGCGCGCGCGAACGCCATGGCAAAGCCCGTGAGCGCCGCCGGCAAAATCGTCGGGAGCAGGACGCGGAGGAAGGTCTGCCAGCGGCGCGCGCCGAGGCTTGCGGCGGCTTCTTCGAGCTCCTTGTCCAGATCCTCAAGTACCGGCTGCACGGTTCGGACGACAAACGGCAGCCCGATGAATGTAAGGGCGATTGTGACGCCGAAGGCCGTGTATGCCGCCTTGATTCCCAGCGCCGCAAGCGGGTGGCCGAGCCAGCCATTCGGCGCGTAGATCGTGGTCAGGGCGATGCCGGCGACGGCGGTGGGCAGCGCAAAGGGCAAATCGATCATCGAATCGAAAAGCCTCTTGAGCGGAAAGTCATAGCGGACCAGCACCCACGCGACCAGGAGGCCAAAAATCATATTGATCGAGGCCGCGATCAACGATGCACCAAAACTCAAGCGGTAGGAAGCCAGCGCGCGCGGCGAAAGCACCACGTGCCAGAACTGGTGCCAAGACAGCGTGGAAGTCTTGATGAAAACGGCGGCCAGCGGAATAAGCACGATCAGGCAGAGATAAAAAACGGTGAAGCCGAGCGATAGTCCGAAACCCGGCAGGATGCTCCGTCGCTTCAGCACAAATTTCATCGCTCGGCCTCCGGGTGTGGGGTGGGTGGAGTTATTGCACTGGTTGATAAATCTGATCGAACACGCCGCCATCGGCGAAGTGCACGGCCTGTGTTTTGTGCCAATCGCCCGCAACGTCCCCCAGAGTAAACAGTTTCACCTTCGGAAACGTGGAAGCGTATTTTTTCGCCACGGAATCGAGCCGCGGCCGATAGAAATTCCTGGCAGCAATCTCCTGGCCCTCTGCCGTGTAGAGGTACTGCAGATACGCCTCCGCCACGGCGCGGGTTCCTTTCCGGTCTGCGACCTGGTCCACCACCGAAACCGGTGGCTCGGCCAAAATGCTCACCGATGGAATGACGACCTCGAATTTCTCGGGGCCGAGCTCTTTTACCGACAGAAGTGCTTCGCTCTCCCAAGCCAGCAGGACGTCGCCGATGCCGCGTTCGACGAATGTGTTCGTCGCGCCGCGCGCACCCGAATCGAGCACCGGAACTCTCTGGTACAGCTTCGTGACGAAATCCTTTGCCGCCGCGTCGCTCTTTCCGCTTTTCAGATACGCGTAGCCCCAGGCCGCTAGATAAGCCCAGCGTGCGCCACCAGAGGTTTTCGGATTCGACGTGATCACCGACACTCCCGGTCGAACCACGTCATCCCAGTCCTTGATGTTCTTCGGATTGCCCTTACGCACCAGAAAAACGATCGTGGATGTGTACGGCGTGCTGTTGTTGGGTAACCGCGATTGCCAATTGGCCGGCAGCAGTTTCGCCTTTTCGGAAATCGCGTCGATATCGTACGCCAATGCCAGTGTCACCACGTCCGCCTGCAAGCCATCGATTACCGAACGCGCTTGGGCTCCCGAGCCTCCGTGCGACTGCTGAATCGTGACGGTTTGTCCGGTTTTCGCCTTCCAATACTTCGCAAACGCTGCGTTGTAATCCTGGTAGAGCTCGCGCGTGGGGTCGTAGGAAACGTTGAGCAGAGTAAGGCTGCCCTGTCCGCGCGACGGCGCGGCCAGGGCAAGTTGAACAACGATAGTCAAAGCAAGGAGGGTTCTTCTTTTCTGAGTCATCTTAGGGCCCCTAGGGAATGATGTAGCGCAAATTCACATACGTAATGAATGCATGTGCGTTCTTTGGACTGCCAGACGCGACGAACCAGGGAGCTCGAACGACGTATGAAAACTGCGAGATGAATTGCAGCTTGCCGTAGTTCGGGCTTGACCAAATCGTCGGAATGAACCCGACCGTGCCTTCCTGGTAGTCGCGGTTGTTCGTGTTCGCTGAACCCGGAAATCCGAAGCCCACGCAATAGAGCGAGTCGGAAGGGCCGCACGGCGTGCCTAGAGCCTTCGTTGTGAGCGAATAATCACGGAAGAAGTACGCTCCGCTGTAGTAGCCGTCTACCAGGAAATTCGGAGTGGTCTGCCATTCGAAACCAGCGAAGCCGGATCCCGCATGAACTGCAGAAAGCGTGCCGTCAGCTTTTACGGTCACGTCGGGCCCAAGCCCTCCAATGTAACGGCCCACACCGTCACCATAAAACGTATTCGCGATAAGGTGAACGTTCTTCAGCACCTCGAAGTTGGCATTCACTCCGCCTCCTCCACCCGTAATCGTGTTTGTCCTTGCCGGGGCCGCCAGATTGTCATAAACCCTGAAGCTGCGGGCGATCCCCCCGGCGTCCACATGAAATAGCTTTCCGCGCAACCTCCAATCGAACGCCGTTCTGAGGATGATGTCGGGATGGAGGTTTGGAACCGTAGGGTTAACGGCCGAGCTTGTGGCGCTCGTGCTACTGCTTCCGTTGTCAAACTGGGTAGAAAAGAAGTTCGTCGTTCCGTCCGTGGGGAAGACAACCGAACTCGGAACGAACTGCTGCGGGTTTTCTAGTGCGACGCCGAACGACCACCAGTTCGTCGCATGATAGACGACACGGATTCCCGGTTGCCGATCGTAGACCAGGCCTGCCAGGTAACTCGTATCGAGTCGCAGCGCCGTGAAGATGTTTTCCGGGTTAGGCGAAAGACCTTGGCGCATCGGCGTGAGGAACGACCATGTTTGGCCGGTAACCAGCTCCCACTTGCCGTGTTTGATCTGTACAAACGCCAACCGCAGCCGAAATGTATCGCTCTTCGTGCTGATGTTCGAATTGGCGGGTTCAAACCCGTTGAAATCGCTTTCCACGTAGCCCGTCACGGCCGTCGACTCCGACGGCTGCGCTTCCACTTTGAGCGAAAGGCGGGAGCCTTGCCCCGTAAACCGGAATTCGGAGAGTTGCCCGAGCGGAAGATTGTTGGCGTAGGGCAGAATCGTGAAATTCGTGCCAAGGCCGCTTCCGACATCTCGGCTCCGGAAGATGCCGGTCAAATCGACGAAACCACCCGGAGTGAATGTAGCGCCTCCGATCTTGATCGAGAGCGGGTTCTCCGGAGCGACGATATTGATCGGCTGCTTGTTCTGCGGATCCTGCAGCGAGACGAGCGAGCTGTCGCCCCGAGCTGGCACAACGGACGCAGATTCCACCGCATCTGGCACCACGCCAAGTTTTGCCTCGAATGCGCTGATGCTCTGCAGCTCTTGTTTCAATGCCGCGCGCTCCGATTCAAGTTCCTTGCTGTGCTCGTCGAACACGCGCTCCTGAGCTTCGACCGTCTGCCGTAGTTGCTGAAGCTCGCTGGCAAGCTCTTTTGCTGGAACCGCCGGGGCGGCAGTGGACGTCGAGGAACTGCTCGGTGATGCAGTAGTTGTCGAAGCTGCCGGAGTCTCTCCATCTGGACTTGCCCACGCTTGCGGCGCCGCGGTGACCAATGCGGCCGCCAGAACGAGAGCGATGCTTTTCGATTTGCCTTCCAACCTTCGGTGCATTGACGTCTCCTGTAGTTTTGGCTTCTGGCCTCCAGCGGACTGGTCGGCTGGCCTGATCCCCACGTCCCTCCCGTTGAGCGGGTCGGGGAAAAACGATTCGAGCGCGTTAGGTTCCGCTCTTGCGAATTCGCTCGGTCCTGTTCAGCTCTACGATTCGCCCGTCATGAACCGTAAGTACGACGGAGCCGTACCGTATGCCCCGCAGCGCTAATGCAACTTCGCGCAGTAGTTCGCGCTCGCTGGCCGAAAGGTCCTGGTGCCAATTCGTTGTGCCCGTCGTGATTGCAGTGCTCATTGGCCTACTCTCGTCACTGGACTGGCCCCGGGTCCCTGTACCTGCCCCCGGAGGTCGAAGCATTCAAGAAACAAGAATTGGGAGTGCCATTGGCTGACGGACGACCGAGGACGGAAAACTAATTGCGGCTGCGACAACACAAATCGAAGAGCGAGGTATGATCCAGGATTCCAGCGGTGGCATTGCGAACGTCGAGCAGGACCCGAAACAGCGGGCGGTGTTTCGGATCCGTCTCCACCCGCCGGCGCAGGGACTCGGCATCCTCAAACGGCGCCAGCGGCCCGTCGATCCGGCGAAGCACTTCGCCGAGCGAAATCTTCTTCGGCGGACGCTTCAGCTGATAGCCGCCGCGCGCGCCGCGGACACTGTCCACGATTCGCGCGCGCCTAAGCTCCAGCAGGATCGCTTCGAGAAACTTTTCCGGCAGGTCTTCCTCACGAGCGATGTCCTTTATTTTGACGACACCGGTGGGATGTTCGGCAAGCACGGTGAGCGCCTGCAAGGCGTATAGCCCTCTTTGTGAAATCCTCATGGCCTCGGTTAATCCCTACTAACAACACAAAGTCTACTCAATTAGTAGACTTTGTCAAGCATAAAAACGCACCGATTCGGGCGAGGGCCCATCGCCAGTCGTTTATCGGCATGTGCTAGCATGGGCGGCAATCAAGGAGCCGACCGATGCCGGAAAATCCAGCAGCAGTCCCCCACCGCCAACTGCTGCGCCACGCTGTAGCCACGGTTGCTTACCGCGGCGGCAAGGCACTCCACGGCGCACCCGACGGATTTGCGGAGTTTCGAGCAGGAGAGGAATCACGCACGCCCGGCGAAATCCTCGCGCATATCAGCGACGTGCTCGAGTGGGGGCTGACACTCGCCAAAGGCTCCGAAAAATACCACGTCTCCGATTCCCTTCCCTGGGACAAGGCCTCACAGCGCTTTTTCGCCAGTCTCGAAGCCCTCGACACCTATTTGGCCTCTGAGGGTCCGCTCGCCTGCTCGCCCGAGAAACTGATGCAGGCCCCGATTGCAGACGCACTCACTCACGTCGGCCAAATCGCGATGCTCCGCCGCCTGGCAGGCGGACCGATTCGGCCCGAAAACTACTACTTGGCCGAGATCGTCGCCGGGCGCGCCGGCGCGCAGCAAGCCAGGCCGAAACTGGAATTCGATTAAGCGCGAAATCAGCAGCCGGAACCGGCCGCCCGACCGCGACGCGCGGGAGCAGCAGACGAAAATAAAACGGCCGGGGGCTAGGCTGAGGGACCCAAGCCCGCCGGCCTCTTCTCACCCATCTCCGCAGGGTCTGGGTAAGAAACCTTTATGCGGCGTTTTCACCGTTCCGCATGAATTCGTATCTTTCGATTGCCGCCGCCACTCCCATTTCCCCCGAGTGCTCCTGGCTGCTGCGCAGCACGCGTCCCAAACAACGCACGCGCACCGGCCCGGCCTGAGTCAGCTCGTGAGGCAAGGTCATGACGATTTCAACCGGAGAACCGCTCCGCAATCCCTTGGGCAAATGAAAGTAGAGGCCGCGCGAACTGACTTCGCGAGATTCTGTGTCGGCTTCACCCACGACATTTTCGTCGGTCCAGCGGACCGTAAGCGGCAAACGCATCAGAAAACGGCGTGAAACACGACGTTCTTTAAGAGCCAAAGCGCAACTCCTTGTTCTTGCCTACACAGGATAGGGTTGAGGCTGAAAGGAACCAATAGCGCAAGAGCACCAATTCTGAAGGGGCCATTTGGTACAGAAGTACTAGACGTCGGTAGGCTGCTGGCAGGACTAGGCTTGGTCGATTAATCGGTGATGAATGGCGTACAAAGCGAGTTCGAGACGGTCGGAAACGCCGAGCTTATCGAAGATGTTGTGGAGGTGGTTCTTCACCGTTTGTTCGCTGATGAACAGTTTTTCGCCGATTTCGCGGTTCCGGAAACCCTGGGCCACCAGCTGGACGATCTCCTTCTCGCGATCGCTCAGCAACGGCTTCTCACGCCGTTGGCCGGATTCCGACGATTTCTTGAAAGCGTCGATCACTTCGGCCGTCATGCGATTATCGAGCCAGATTTCGCCGTCGGAAACTTTGCGAATGCTCTTCAGCAGCAGGTCGCTGGCGGACTGCTTCAGCACCACGCCGCGGGCGCCCAATCGCATGGCGCGGACCACGTCGCGGTCGTCTTCCGCCGCCGTCAGAACGATCACCCGCGTCGGCAGCGAGTCGAAATTAACCTCTTCCAGCACGCCAAGCCCGTCTTTTTCGGGCATGCGCAGGTCTAGAAGCAGGATATCCGGCTTCAATTTCTGCAGCATTTTTACGCATTCCACGCCATTGGACGCCTCGCCGACGATCTGCACATCATCTGCGACTTCCAGCAGCTTGCGCAACCCGTCACGAAAGATCGCATGATCGTCCGCAACCAGGATTCGAACCACCTGTTTAGATTTCGTCATTTTAATTCAATGGAATTTCGACCGTCAGGCGCGCCCCATGGCCGGGATTCGACTCGACCGTCAACGTTCCGCCTACGCCCCGCGTCCGCTCTTTGATCGAAATGGGCCCGAGACGCAGCTGATCCAACTCCTCGCTGCGGTAGCGCCCGGAGAAACTAAATCCCTCTCCGTTGTCATCCACGCAGAGAAAAACTTTCGCCTCGTCTTGTTCTAGTTTTACCACGACGTGGCTGGCCTTAGCATGCTTTTTTACGTTGTGTAGTGCTTCACGGTAAATCTGAAAAATCTCTCTGCAAATACGGTCTGGAATGCGTAAATCGCGGTCTTCGATGAATAAGTCCACATCCATTCCGTGCTCGCTCCGGAATCTCTCCGCGAATCCGTACATCAACTCGCGCATGTCCGCGCTTTCCACGCGCAGCGGACGCATCTCCGTCACCATGCGGCGCAGCTCGTCGCTCTCCTGCTGAACGGTCTTTTGCAGGTTCACCAGGTCCGCGCAGGCTTGCTCTGGTTTCGACGAAAGCTTCCTGCGCAGCACTTCCAGCTGAATTTTCAGGCTCAGCAAAGTCTGCAAAATCCCGTCGTGCAGGTCGCGCGAAATGCGGCTGCGCTCCGATTCAACAGCGCGAGCCCGCAGGCTGCGCATCGTGAACACGTTTTCGAGCGGCGGTGCCACCTGCCGCACGATCTGCTCGAGCCAGCGCAAATCGCCCGCCGTGAAACGGCCCCTCGCGGGTTGCGGGTTGACCAGCAAGACCCTTCCCGCCGGCCGGCCGCCGATTTCCAGGGTTACGGCAAGCAGTGACCGCGCGGCAAATTCCTCACGCGTGGCGTTCGGCGGCGCCGGTACCCTCATCCGCTCCCCCGTTCGCCGGTCCCAGCCGAATCCTTCTCCGCCGCTTCCGTTCCGGAATTCCCAGCCCAAGGTCGCTTCCAGGCAATCAAAGAGGAATGTGTCGGACCGGGATTGCGGGACCGTCTCCGCCCCGCTCGACGCCAGCTCCCCCGGATGCACGCGCCAGACGAAAATCCTCTCAAGATCCTCCTCCAACACGGCCAGACACGCCAGTTCGCACTCGAACGATACCGCCAACTCGCCCAGCATCTGCCGGATCGATTCCGTGAGCCCCGAATTGAACTGGAGCAGCCCGGTGAGTTTTTCCAGAAACTCCTGCCGCGCCAGGTGTTCGCGCTCGCGCGCGCCCAGGAATCCCATACAAAGCCCGGAAACCAGCGTTCCTGACCCGATCGCGACCCAGTGCCAGACGCTCTGCCAGCGGAACGGCTGCTCGACCGCAACGCGTGCGATAATTCCAACCGTAGCCACGCCCACCAGCGCCAGCATCGCCCGCGGGTTCCCACGCGTCGCCAACGCGAACACGGTGAACAAGAACAGAAACCAGAACGCCGAAACCGAGGGCGTCAAATACACGAAAACCGCCAGCACCACGAAATCCACCGGAAGCGGAATCCGGTACCGCGTGCTCCCGATGAACCGCTCGATGAGCGCCTCGACCACCGCAGCCACCAGATACGCGGAAAGAAAAACCACTGACGAACGCCGCACCGGGCCGCCTGACGTCTCGACCAGCGCGACCAAGGACAGCGCCGCGATCACTGCGCGCGCCAGCGTGATTTGCCGCTCCAGATAGAGGCGTCCGGTGTTGTCGAGTGACATGGCGAGAGGCTACGTCTAAAAGTCTAGCAAGCCAGCCGGCCCGCGCAATCGGCCCTCGGGGAGGCGTCGTCCTTTTGGTAATCGCGCGGCGCGCCCGGATCTCGCTGCAACCGTCAAAGCGGGTTCCCTACACAAACGAAGGTACCCGCGCATTGACACAGGGTGCATAATCTTCCTCAGATTCGTTTTTCCGGGGGGTACAAGCGGATTGGATCAGCGGTACACGCGGAGAGAGGTCGGGCGCATTCTAGGTGTTGAGCCGAGCCGTCTTCGCTATTGGGAACGGCTGCGCCTCGTTCGCCCCCGCGCCCGCTGGGGCGAGCGGTTTTACAGCTTCGGCGATCTCGCTGCTTCCCGCACCCTCAAACGCCTTACCGACAATCACATTCCCGCCCGCCGCGTCCGCCGGGCCGTCCGTCTGATCGAACAGCAGTTTGGCGAACCGGACGTACGACTGCAGGAGCTGCGCTTCGTCGAGCAGGGCCGGGATGTGCTGGTCATTCCGCCCGGCGCCGCGCGCCCTTTCAGCCCGCTCAAGCAACAGTGGGCGTTCTCGTTTGAAGCCTCCGCGCGCCCGTCGAAACTGCACGCGATGGCCGGCCCGACGCCCGAGGAGCTGTTTCAGAGCGCCCTCGATTGCGAATCGAACCCGGACATGCTCCCGCAGGCGATCGAACGCTACCGCCAGGTCCTCGACCTCACGCCCGGATGGGTGGACGCGCACATCAATCTGGGCGTGGCCCTGTACCAATTGGGCCGCGCAGACGAAGCGCGCGCCGAATTCTTATCGGCTGTCGACCTCGATCCGCTGAACGGTATCTCACGCTACAACCTAGGCTGCGTGCTCGAGGAGCAGGGTGAAATTGACCAGGCCATCGAGCATCTGCGCCGCGCCGTTCGCGCACTGCCCGCCCACGCCGACGTGCATTTCAATCTCGCGCTGGCCTATGAAAAGCGCGGCGAGCGTCACCTGGCCCGCGAGCAGTGGATGCTCTACCTGCGCCACGCTCCCAACGGCCCCTGGGCCGACCAAGCCCGCGTTCACCTGCGCCAATGTTCCGAGCGCCGCAAGCCAATCGCTCCAATTCCCTTCCCGCGCAAAGCTCAGATCAAACCTTAGAGCAAGATTTCAGTGGCACTGCGACTCCTGCCTGCCCGGAGGCTCGCCGCCGTGAGTCGAATGTGTCGGTGCTCTGATGATCTCGGCTCAGCAACGGAGCACCGCGAAATCGGCAGGATTCGCCTCTCTGGGCAAATTGTCGTTCGCAGGGGGCGCCCAGACGCATAGCTTAGGCTCGCCGCACCATGTTATGATTTTGAACCGGTGGTGAGCGTAGCTCAGCTGGTAGAGCATCGGTCTGTGGCACCGAGGGTCGCGGGTTCAAACCCCGTCGCTCACCCCAATTTCTCTCAACAGCGATCGGGTTTGCAGAAGATTGCACCTGAGAAGCAAAGACCTCGTTCCACCTCCGGTAACACGGACTTGAAACCTTTGCAGGACCTCCCGTAGGCAACCTCGATCTACCCCGCTGCCAGGTTGGTCCCGGCCCTTTTTCCGTTTAATCGCGTGGCTCAGGAATTGGGCGCGGAACAGCCAATTGATTGTTGAATGGACGGCTTGCTGACGGAAAGCAGTTTCGCCGGCCTCTTCCTTCGCGAATACGTTATGGAGGGCTTCGAACGGTTAGCCCAACCCGCCATTCCGCTGCTTTTCTCAACGCATTTGCCCATTATCGAAACGCTCTCTACGAAGAACTAACCACCTAGACTTTGGTGTCATCACAAAAATATTCAGCGGGTACTTTCACCGCCCAGCGGCCCTGCTTCGCGGGTCGCGCCTCCCAAGAAGCGGGCTGCGCTTGACCGGTTTTCTTGTTTTTCTTGAGTTTCCTCGCGAGTTGCCCCGCATGCGAGCTATGTCGCCGCTGGTGGCGAGCTTGGGGAGGGAGCTGCCGTCGTCTCCGCTGCCTCCTTGTGCAGCGGCCACATTCTGAAGAACTCCGCGTAAAAAATCAGGAACGGGAAGGTCACAGCCAGAAGTGCCGAAGCGAGCCATATCTCGAAATCGTAGCTGGGTGGGCCCGGCTTGACCGCACCGGTCACCACCGGCGCCAAGGATCCGTAGAGTTGCGCGAGCACGACCCCGATCACGGCAGACGCAATTGCATTCAAGACACCCTTCCGCGGTTGAGCCAGCTTGCCAAACAGCGATCCGTGCAGCATGTTCAGAACGATGATGGTGCCGAAAACGAAGGGTATGGGAACGCGGACCATGAACGACACGACGTCCATTCCCATCACGTGTACGCCGAGATAGAACACGAGGCCTCCAAGGACCAGCGCCGTAATCGTCCAGACGATCCCCAGCACCGGCTGTTTCATGAGCGCCGGGGATACCGTGAAAGGCCACAGATCGAAGTTGAGCGACAAAAACATTGCGGCGATCACCGTGACGTAAAACACCAGTACGGTCCAGGCGTTGAACAGCCCGTGCGGATCGAGCGCCGCGACGTACGCCGGCGCGCCCCCCATGAATCCGTAGTTGAACAGCAGCCGGAACAACAGATAGTTGATGACGTAGGACGCAACGAGCATCGCGAAGCCCGCGCCGACCGGATTCTTGATCAGCTGATTGAACGGCCAGCCGCCCCACATGATCGCGAGCCAGAACGCAATGATCACCGATGCGATGATGCACATGGCGAGCATCGGCGTCGGCGGATTGATCCCGCCGCCCACAGTGGAGAAATGGACTGCCGCTACGATCGCGCCCACCAACAGCGCCATCAGCGTCAGCAGAATGCCCTTGGCTGGCTGTGGGCGCGAAGCGGCGAAGGCCGGATGCCTGCATCCCCAGGTCACGGACGTGACGATCTGCATTGGAATGAAGCAGATTGTCAGAAATGCAACCCACGTCGCAAATATTGGAAACGCGAACAGCGCGATGAAGCCAAGCGAGACGGCGATCACGAGCACCGAAGCAACGATCCCAAGCAGCGGTTGTTTCACGTTGGCTCCTTGTCGCCCCCGACTCGCAGGTCACTGCCGACCGGACGCCGTCATCATAGGATCATTTGGCGGACGGTCAAGCCGGAAATCCCGGCACATCGCCCCACGCACCGATTTCAAGGGGTTTGACAGGTGCAAATTCGCAATCCATGCGCTCCGAAAGAAATTGCGCAGTCGGGTCATGACAGCCGTCAGAAGATACAGCGTCTCACTTTTGTCTAAGCATTTAACCGTGATTCTCCGTAGGCCACTTCTCCCGTCGGCGCGAAGCGTAACTGCGCGAGCTACGAGACTGCTGCGTGCGTCGACGTTTGGAATTCGTTGGCGAGTGCGTTATCGATCCGCCCGGCCCATTCGCTTCCGGCTCACTCGCATTTCGGTTACAATCGCCGCGATTTAGTGGGCCATTCAGGGCATCGCGCTGGATTCGCCGCGTGTTCCCGCGCGGGGCCGTTTCCTAGGAGGCGATCTCGTGCTCTCAATCCGGAATCTTACCAAGACCTATCCCGGCGGCGTGCGCGCCCTGCGCGGCATTAATCTGGAGATTCCTCCTGGTATGTTCGGCTTGCTTGGCCCTAACGGCGCGGGTAAATCCACGCTCATGAAAATTCTAGCGACGCTCCTTGAGCCGGACTCCGGATCGGCGCACCTGGATACGCTCGACCTCATCGCCGATAAGAACGCCACACGCCGGCTGCTCGGCTACCTTCCTCAGGAGTTCGGCGTGTATCCGAAAATGTCCGCAATGGACCTGCTGAATCATCTCGCCATTATGAAGGGCGTTACCAATCGCGGGGAACGCAAGCAACTCGTCGAAGGCCTTTTGCAGCAGACCAACCTCTGGGATTTTCGCAAGAAATCACTCGGAGGATTTTCGGGAGGAATGAAGCAGCGCTTTGGCATCGCCCAAGCTCTGCTCGCCAATCCAAAACTCGTCATCGTCGACGAGCCCACCGCCGGCCTGGATCCGGCCGAGCGCAATCGCTTTCTCAATTTACTGAGCTCCATCGGTCGCAACGTCGTCGTCATCCTCTCGACGCACATCGTTGACGACGTTCGCGAACTCTGCTCGCGCATGGCCATGATCAGCAATGGGGAATTGCTCATTGAAGGCGTCCCGGCAAAAACTCTGGAAGCAATCAAGGGGCGCATCTGGACGAAAATCGTCGCCACCGATTCCGAGCGCGAAGCGCTGGAGAAATCCATGCAAGTAGTCTCGACTCACCTCGTCGGCGGCCAGCACGAGCTTCGATTCTACTCGGAGACCTCGCTCGGCGAAGGATTCTCACTGGCGGACGCCAATCTCGAAGACGTTTACTTCCTCACTTTGGCGAACCATCAGCGCAACTAACCTTCGAGTCAAGGAGCGCTGCGAATGTTTCTGGATTTTTTCCTGCTCGAATTGAAGCTGCGGTTCAAGAGCGTTTCAACCTATGTCTTCTTCCTGATACCGTTCCTCACAATGTTGTTCACGGTTTCCGCGCGCGACTTTGGCCCCGTCGGCAACGGCAAGGTCTATCTCAACGGTCCATATGCTCTGTCGCTGACTTTCGTCCAACTCACTGCTTTCGGGGCCATTCTGATATCCGCGATCTTCGGGCCTGCCATCCTGCGCGATTTCCAGCAGGATACTTATCCGCTGCTTTTCACGAAGCCCATTTCGAAATTCGACTATCTGGGCGGGCGTTGGGCGGCTTCTTTTGTCATCTCGGTTCTCGTTTTTTCCGGGCTGGTCTTCGGGGCAATGCTGGGCGCCTTCATGCCATGGGCGGATAAGACACGCATCGCCCCCATTCAGCTGTGGACTCACTTACAGCCGTTTCTTTCGATCACCACGGTACAAATCTTTTTCCTCGGGAGTTTGTTCTTTTGTGTTGCGGCTCTCTCGCGGCGCATCCTTGTGGTGTATCTCCAGGGAGTCGTTTTTTTTGCGCTCTATCTCATCTTGCTCGTTTCCGTCGTCGCCACCAATAAACTCGACCGCACCTGGCCTTCCGTTTCCGATCCCCTCGGCATCGTGCTTCTGGACGGGGTGACGCGGTACTGGACCGTTGCCGAACGCAACTCTCAGCTGATTCCTTGGTCCGGCGTCTTTCTCGCGAACCGCCTCCTGTGGATCGGCATCGGTGCCCTCGCCTGCCTGGTCACTTACATTTTCTTCCCCATGTCTGCCGAATTGCTGGGGGCCCGCCGCACCACCCGTCGTGCCCGCGAAGTTCGCGCTGACGAAGAAGCCGAACGAAAGGCACCCCCGCGCGGCGTCACCCTTCTTGCCGTCGCGCAAGTCTTCAATTCCGCAGCGAGGCGGACCCAGCTCTGGTCGCTCTCCCGCTTGCGTTTCTCGAATATTTCCCGCGAAGTGGTCTTCTGGGCCATCGTCGTGGTGATGATCGTCAACACGACCCTTACGGCCTACTACGCTGGCCAGTCGAACGACGTGTACGTCTGGCCCGTGACGTACCTGATGGTCCAGGCTCTGCAAGGCGGCTCTTTCCTTTTCCTGTACATCATCACGACGATCTACGCTGGCGAAGTCATGTGGCGCGAGCGCGACGTCCGCTTCGAACAGATCCATGATTCGTTGCCCGTCGCCGACTGGATCGACTGGCTCAGCAAGTTTTTCGCCCTTGCGCTCGTCAACTTTGTCCTCGTCTCGCTGGTCATTTTTTGCGGTATCGCCGTGCAAACCTTCCTCGGTTACCACCACTACGAGATCACGCTGTATCTCAAAGAGATGTACCTGATCGCGCTGCCCCAATTGCTTACCTTTGCGCTTCTGGCGCTGGTCGTTCACACGCTCGTCAGCAATAAATTCGTCGGTCACGCGCTACTGATCGGTTTTTTCATACTGATTCCTGCTCTCTACCGCTACGGCATCGAAAATCGTTTGTACCTGGTCGGCGAAATCACTCCGTATACCTATTCGGATATGAACGGCTATGGGCACTTCGTTGCGGGGCTGCGCTGGTCCATCTCCTACTGGTTCTTCCTTTGCGCGTTGCTTGCTGTAATCGCCGTGGCCTTTTCCCGCCGGGGCACCGATCTTTCCTGGTCCGGACGTGTGCGCTTGGCGCGTCCGCGCCTTCGGGTGCTCATTCCGGCAGGCGCGTTGTTTCTGGGCCTTGCTGTCGGTTGCGGCGCATGGTTCTACTACAACACGCATGTGCTCAATGAATTTCGCACCGACCAAGACGAGCGCCACCGAGCCGCCGCTTACGAAACGTTGTACAAGAAATACGAGCGCTTGCCTCAGCCTAAGATCACCGCCGTGGACGTCTCCGTGAACATCTTCCCGGATCGCCGGTCCTTCTCCGCTAAGGGTCAGTACACACTGGTGAATCATTCCGCCCAGCCCATCGAAGACATCCACATTACGGACAGCCGCGATTCAGTGGACGAAATCCGCTTCGGTCGCCCGTTCCATGTCGCGATGTCCGACAAAAAGCACTTCTACACCATCTACAAACTTGACCAGCCCCTCCAGCCCGGCGATTCGATCATCATGGATTTTCGCGCCTCATATACGTCCCGGGGTTTCCGCGACGGCCACGAACGCCCCGAGCTCGCTTACAACGGCACTTTCTTCGACCGCGACTATTTTCCCTTTATCGGATACAACAACGGCCTCGAACTCGACGATCCGCGCCGCCGCCGCGAAGAACATCTTGGTCCTCTCGAGGAGATGGCGCCGCCCGGTGACCCCTACTACAGTAACGTCAGTCTCTTCGCCACCGACTCCGAGTGGATCACTTTCCACTCGATCGTAAGCACTTCGGCCGACCAGATCGCCATCGCCCCTGGTTACTTGAAACGCGAATGGACCGAAAACGGCCGCCGCTACTTCGAATACGATATGGGCGCAACTCGAATCAACGATTTCTATTCCTTCCTCTCCGCCCGTTACAGTGTCCGCCGCGACGAGCATAACGGCGTCAAGCTTGAAATCTATTACCAGCCGGGCCACGAATACAATCTCGATCGCATGCTCGACGCCGCCAAGTCCGGCCTGGACTACTACAATAAGAATTTCAGTCCCTACCAGTTCCAGCAGTTTCGCGTTCTTGAATTCCCGCGCTACCGCTCGTTTGCGCAGTCCTTTCCAAACACCGTTCCCTATTCTGAAAGCATCGGCTTTATCGAAAAAATGAAAAAGCCCAGCGACGTTGACCTTCTCTATTACGTGACGGCTCACGAACTGGCGCATCAATGGTGGGGGCACCAGCTCATCGGCAGTCAGACGCAGGGTTCGAACATGATGTCCGAAACGCTGGCGCAATATTCCGCTTTAAAGGTGCTCGAGAAAAAATACGGGATGGACATGGTACGAAAGGAATTACGGTATGAACTGGATCAGTATCTCCGCGGCAGGGCCGGGGAGGTCCGCCACGAGCCGCCACTCGCGCTCGTCCAGCGCGAAAGCTATGTGTGGTACAACAAAGGTGCGCTGGTCATGTACGCCCTTGCCGATTACATCGGCGAAGACCAGCTCAACAGCGCCTTGCGCAGTTTCCTCATGCACAATCGTTATGCCGCCGGCCCGTATCCGGACACACGCGGGTTTGTTGCCGCCCTTCGAGCCGCCACTCCGCCCGATTTGCAATACACCATCACGGATATGTTCGAAAATATCGTGCTGTTTGACGACAAAGCCGTTTCCGCCACTTACGCTGCGGCTGCGAACGGCAAATACAAAGTCACGCTTGTGGTGAACACGCAAAAACGCAAAGCCGACGGCTCCGGCTACGAATCGCGTATGCCCATCAACGATTTGATAGACGCCGGCGTCTTCAGCGGTACCAAAGAGCATCTCAAACCGCTGTATCTCGCCAAGCACCATTTCACGCAGGATTCCTCGACCATCGAAATTATCGTAGACGAGGTCCCCACCTTCGCTGGCATCGACCCCTATAACAAACTCATCGATCGCAACCCGGAAGATAATTTAATTGCCACCGAAAGAAAGTAGCCTCGATCGACACGGCGTCCCGAAAGCAGGACGGGGCCACTGCGGTGGAACGGGTGTTCGCTGGGCTCCTTCGGCTTGACTCAGCCTGATACCCCCGAGCCGCGCGCGGGCCGCACAGCGCTTCCACTTGACGCTGGGGCTTGTCGACCAATCGCTCGACGTCTGATTCGGACGAATGTCGACACCTAGAGCATTTCCATAAATGATGTAGCTTAAAAACCAGCGATTCCTGTGGCACAGTAGGGCTTATGACACCCATACCTGTGCCGGTCCGGCAACGCATTGTGCAGCTCTACGATCGAGGCAAGAG
>JBAVUW010000123.1:0-13144 GCA_049696975.1 Candidatus Acidiferrales bacterium
GTCCTGCCCCTTAGCATTTGTTACTTTCTGGATTCGTGTCATTGTCTTCCCATCGGAGGAAATCGCCCACTGGCTGCTTTTGCTCACTATGTCCCCCTTTTTGGAGACCGCCTTCAGCGTGCGTTCATCAATCTTCGTGATGAGGATGGTATCGTAATGCCCGTCTCCCTCCAGACGGTAAGGCTTTCCGTCGAGCGTGGCGCTCCACTCGGTGTGAACTTTGGCGCCTCCTTCGTACGTTATATCGCTACTACTTTTCAATTGGTCCCCACTTTGGCTCACGACAATCGTTTCTGAACTTCGAGGACTATCGCCAAACTGTGATTTGGAAGGATTCAACTTCCAAGTTCCGGCAAACGGACTTTGTTGAGCCCAAGCCGCCGATGCGAAGAAAATTACTGCCAATATTACTTGCGACAATTGTTTTGACATTTCCTGCCCCCTTTGTGGATGCTGCCGGAATCGAAATTTGAAGCGCGGCGACCGTACAAGAAAACAATTTCAAACTGACCCACTACCGAAGGACAACTCGTCGAGAACCAGCCACTCAGCCGCGATCGGCGAAAATCACGATAATCAAGATGACCAGGAGAATGCCCAGTCCGCCGCTTGGGTAATAGCCCCAATGAGCGCTGTAAGGCCACGTCGGAAGTGCCCCGAGCAGGAGCAGAATGAGCAGGACCAGCAACAGGAGTCTCACGTGGAATCTCCCTCCAGCCGACCGAAGAAAGCATTCGACGACGAATCATAAGGTGGGTCCAGAGGGTGGTCGATACATGGAACTTCTGATCTTTTGAGGCAACAGAGTTTACGGGCGGATCGTCGACAATCCCTCATACCCGAAGACGAGTTTCGATCGCAGACCTGATGACCGGCTTGCGTCTAGTGCTCGACCGGCTTGACGCCTGGCGCGGCGGCCGGGGAATTTTCGGCCACGGCGGAGGTGGAAGCAGCCATCGTGGACTGGCTGGAAGGCGGCCCGGCAGGAGTCGTCGAACAACAGCTGGGCGGCGCAACCGGTTTAGGGGCCGAGACTCCGGCGATGTCGGAGCCGAGGCCGAGCTTCTGGAGAGTCGGCGCGTCGAGCTTGCCGTTGGAGTCGATACCATTGGCCGACTGAAACTTTTCAACTGCCGACACGGTACTCGAATCCCATTTGCCGTTCGGATCGCCCGGATAATACCCACCTCGAGCGAGGGCGGACTGGATCTCGGTGATCCGGTCGGCGGTGGGTGCCTTCTGGGACGGCTGCCGCTTGGCGACGACATGATGCTTTTTCTTGTGGGATACGGTTTTGGCGGACGAGGACGAAGTCGACGACGCGCCTGACTGGGTTGAGGTTCCCTGCGCCTGAGCTGCTCCCGCTGATAACACGCATGCAAACACCAACATTGCGACGGTTAGCGGCAATCTCATCGATCTGCCCCTCAGCTTCGACGCTGGAAGACCGGATTGCGCTGCCTCATCCGGCTTCTCTAGCCCCATTATCGACATTCGCGAGGTTAACTCAAGCCACAGCGGGCGACCAGGGACCAAAAAGCCAACCGGGCGGGAAACGGGACACGGTCACGAGCTTGCAACGCCGCCTTAGCGCAGGTCGGCCGGCGCAACGCCCAGCGAACGCGCCGCGTCATCGGCGTTGGCAATGGTGGCGGCGAGCGACGCCGCCCGGCGATCGAGCCGCTCCAACAGATCAGTGGTCATATTGCCGCCCCAGCCCGGAGTCGGTGTCTGCAGGGTCGCATGCAGGTCCGACGCTTGCTGCTGCATCAGGGCCTCGGTCAGCTGGATACCCTCCAGTTGCGCGTGGGCGCCCTGAACCGTTCGCAGTAGCGCCGCCCGTTCGTCCTCGACCGTTGGTGCCGGGCCTTCGGCTGCGACCAACGCGCCCGGCGCGAATCCGTTGCTGCGCGCCATGTCTTGCAAGGCGTCCATCTGGGAAAGGATGTCATGCCGCTCGGAGTCCAGATTCGCGATCAGATTGTCCGTCGTGATGCCCTCGACGGGCCCGTCAAGCACCAGCCCCGTCGGTAATCCGCTGGACGTCGCGCGGAAATTCCGAAGTTGCTCTTCGCGCTGCTCGACCGCCGCCAGCTGCGCCTGCCAATTCGCCAACTGCCGGCCATACCAAGCTGGATCCCGTTCCGGAGCGATCGGCGCGGCGACGACCATCGGTGCGGGCTTTGGACCTTCCGGGGTCACCACAAAAGTCGGCGGGACCACGGCGATCACCGTTGCCGAATTCCCTGTCCCTTCGACGTACTCCGGGCTCAGCCGCGCCACGTCTTCGTTGGTCCAAACCTTTTTCTGCTCATCCGGCTTAGCGGCTGGTTTGGTGGGAGGGCCGCCGGCAAGCGTCGCCCGCGGCGACGCGGCGCACACCGTTAGTGTCGCGCCCAAAGCCAGAATTGAAAACCGAGTGGAAATTCGCATCGCCAATCCTCCCAAGTATCTTCCTACCTTCGCGGGGAGCCGGAGTATGACACGCGTAGGAGACCCCCGCAATACAAGGTTCCTGGGAGTCAAGCTTAGGAAAGCCTGGTTCCGCTTTGCAGCGGCGAGATTATTGTTTTGCGGGAATCGATCCAGCCAGAAACAGCGTTAGGGTGCGGTCGGCATCCGAGCGCCGCGCCACGCGGAACAGGACGTCCGCGCCCGGCTGAAGCTTTGCCATCTGCGCCCGATATTCCGCCAGTGACTTAATAGCCGTGTGGTTGATCTCGATGATCACGTCGCCGCGCGCGAACCCGACGTCTTCGGCAAACGTCGCGGGTTCGACTTCGGTGACCACCGCGCCTTCCATGTCGCCCATGCCAAGCTTGTGCGACATCTCCGGCGTCAACTCCTCCACGTGCAGCCCAAACTGCGCCGGTTCCTCGGGCTGATCGGGCTGGTCATCGGCATCCTGCGCGGACTGCGGGAAAATCTTGGTCCGGTCCGCGACGGTAACGGTCACGTCCTTCGCCTGCTTGTTCCGCACATAACGAACCTGTACAGAATTGCCGATGGGGGTTTGCGCGATCGGGTTCACCAGATCCGAACCGTTGTGGACGGGCTGGCCGTTTACGTCCGTGATCACGTCTCCCGCCTGTAGCCCCACTTTGTCTGCAGGGCTGCCCGGCTCGACGGCTTCGACCACGATCCCGTAAGGCGCTCCGAGCTCGCGCATCAGCACCGGATTGTTGCTGTTCTCTTCCTGGAAGGTGACTCCGATCGATCCGCGCACCACTTTTCCAGCCGTGATCAGCTGGTTGTAAACCGTGATCGCTGTGTTCGACGGCAGCGCGAAACCGACGCCTTCGAATCCTCTGCTGCCAGTATAAATGGCGGTGTTGATCCCGATCACTTCTCCGGTAAGGCTCACCAGCGGGCCGCCGGAATTCCCCGGATTGATGGCCGCGTCGGTCTGGATGAATCTCTGGAATTGATGGCCCACGTTCGAGCGATCCTTGGCGCTGACGATGCCGGCGGTAACCGTCGAATTCAAGCCGAACGGGCTGCCGAACGCAAGAACCCAGTCGCCGACCTGCACTCCATCGGAATTACCCAGCCGCGCCACTGGCAGGTCGTGATCCGCCTCAATCTTGATCACCGCCAGATCGGTGTCCTTGTCAAACCCCACGACGCGAGCTGCGTAGTGATTGGAATCGCCATCGAGCGAGACCTGGATCTTGGTCGCTTGGTCGATCACGTGATCGTTTGTGAGGATGAAACCTTTTTTGTCGACAATGACGCCGGAACCGAGGCTGCGCTCCGCGTCGGGCGCGTTGTCCGGCGAATCAAAAAATCGGTCGAAGAAATCCTGGAACGGATCACTCTGTCCGGCGTGCGGGGTCTTTCCGCCCTTCGGTTTTTCGATCACCTGGGTGGTCGAAATATTCACTACGGCGGGCCCCAGGGTTTTCGAGATGCTCGAAAACGCGCTCGACAAACTCACCGGATCGGGAATCGCCAGCAGCGATGCCCCGTTCGTTGCCTGCGCCCGCGTCGCCAGAGCGCGGCCCGATATCAACGTGCCGATCAGAATTCCCAGACAGAGCGTAAACGCGACGAGGAAGGACGCGAGCAATTTCCGATTTCTCGCCCAGAGCCACAGCTCCCGAAATTCAATCCCCATCCGGGTACTCCTTTATGATGGCCAAGACAATGAATGCCGAAACGCGGTGAAATCCGAGTATAGCACTCCTTGAGACGCCGCAAGTCCGCCCGCAGTCGCCTATGCCCTGAAAACCACGCCCCAGAAGCCGCCAAACGGGTCGATGGGGACACCCGACTGGGCGAATTTCAGGCGGGCTGGCGGTCAGATCGGGAGCCGATCGCGATTGCACACCCAGGAAGCATGTCACTGGTCCGAATCGATCTCCTGCAAGGCAAGGTCAGAGGACGATCGAACGAGAACGGATCGGGTTGTTTCCCACGCCCCGGTGAGTGCTTTGAGGATTCAGAAAAATGACCGCTTCCAGGCGGTCCGCGAGCATTCCAGGTCGGGCTCGGTCTTTGACGGCGACGATCGTGCGAAAAGCGGCCGCTAGTGCTTCATTTTCGCCCGCAATCGAGCCACCGACTGCTTTTCGTCAATGACGATGAAGGCGGCCGTTTTCGCGGGTGGTCGCTCCCTGCTCAATAAGCCCGATGGCTTGCGCGGGCGTAAGCGAGGGGTCGAGGGCGAAGAGCTTGGCGGCAAGGTTGACAACGTTCGGAGAAGCCATCGACGTGCCTGAAAGCTTCAGCCTGGCTCCGCCGGGGACGTAGCTTTCTACTTCGAAGCCGTCCGCGTCGACAACTACAGTATCCCCGTAGCTTGTGAAGGGGGTTGGGAAAACAGAAATATCGCGACGACGTGGATCGCCTTGCGCTCACGGACCCAAGCGAATCGACGAAATGATACCGCCAGGTTGCTGCCGCCCGCGGTCGACTACTTGGCCGACGCGGCCGAAGCGACGGGCTTGTATCCGCTGCCGCCCGCTCGTTTGATCGCTTCGAGCGCTTCCTCCGTTGAGAGCAGCGGCGTGGTCTTGACGGCTTTGCAGCTGCCGCCAGCGGCTACAGCAATGGCGATTGCCGCAGCGTCCACGTTCGAGGGCATCTCCAAAATGACGATCGTGTCGTAATCGCCAAAAGCGGCCCAGTTTCCGACGAGCTTTCCGCCCATTTGCTCGACTGCCGCACGAACAGCTTCGGTGCGGTTCTGCTGAGTCTTGACGAGAGCCTGTAATGCCTCGGTGGTGTAAGCGGCCTGAATCAAATAGTGGGGCATGAAGCTCCTTTGTAGCAAAGGTTGACGAACTGTGACACTCGAATCCGCTGAAGTCAACTCTGGAAGCCACCTCAGAATGTCGATTGCGAGGGCTCTTGCTCGCGCCTACACGAGCGAGCGGTGGTCGAGCAGGTAACCCGGGAGCAGCCGGCAGAAAGGTTTGAATCTCGCGGACAAGATCCCCGAGCCGTTCGACCCATGAGTTCGTTTGGCGCAGCCAAAGTTTTTGTAACATATAGATAGACCGCGGCTTGCACATACGAACCCCGGCCGTAGGAAGGCCGCTCTCTAGGGCGCAACCGGTAATTCAAGATAGCTCGCGTTGCCGGGAGTGTGCCAAATGCGCTGCGTCGCCTTCTGATAATCCGTGGGCTTGGCATCCAGAATGTTCGCCACAAATGTTTGCGGGTTGCGATCGTAGAGAGGGAAAAGTGTCGATTGCACCTGCACCATGATCCGGTGCCCCGGCAAAAAGACATGGTTCACGGTCGGGATGCCGAAGCGATAGAGCAACGGCTGGTTCACCGCAATCGCAGCGGGATGTTCGAAGCTCGTTCGGTATCGCCCGCGGAAGATGTCCAGCGAAATTGCCAGCTCATATCCGCCCATCTCCGGCTGCGAAGGCACGGTATCCGGATAGACGTCGATCAGCTTGATGGCCCAATCGCTGTCGCTGCCACTGGTGGAAGCGTAGAGATTGACCTGGGGTGCACCGCTCACCCGGAGCGGCGCCGTGAGCGGTTCGGTTACAAACGTGAGCACGTCGGGACGGCCATCGACGAATCGCTGATCGTTGACGAGCCAGCGCCGCCATGCATCGCCGTCGGACTGAACGACGGGCCTCGGTCTGTACGGCACCGGCTTCGCCGGGTCGGAAACATACTCGTCGTATTTCGATGCGGTGGCGTCCGGGCTTGTGAAAGACAGGCCGCCATTCGATGTCAGATAGAGCGGCCTGGATTTGTTGGGGCAGCCCTGATCGCAACTGAGCGGCCAGGACTGGAACCGTTCCCAATGGTTCTCGCCAGTGTTGTAAATCAGCACCGGCGGCGTATCAGCCTTCGGAGCGCGATCCAGCAAGTATTCGTTGAAAAACGGAAGCAGCACGTCGCGGCGAAACTGCAGGGCCGTATCGCCGTCCCAACGCAGCGGCCCGAGCGAATACCCGTCGGAGTTCACCTGGCTGTGCCGCCAGGGTCCCATCACCAGAAAGTTCTTGTCGTTGTGTGTGTCCTTCGGTTCGACCGCCTCGTAACAGTGGATCGCGCCCCAAATATCTTCCTGGTCCCAGAGGCCCTGCAACCACATGACCGGGACAGTCAGCGGCAGAGAAGCCATGATCCTGTCGAGCGCCTGGCCCTGCCAGAAATCATCGTAAGCCGGGTGTTCTTCGATCCTGCGCCAAAACGGCAGCTGATCCAAACCTGCGGCGCGCGCAAAATCGCCGGCCGACCCCTTCGCCAGATAGTTCGTGTAATCGTCGTACCCTTCCCGAGGTATGGCCGGAGCCTTCTCCTTCACGGAGGTTTGTTCCATGAAGTAGTCGAGGTTCGGCTGGCGAAACGCGCCGTAGTGAAACCAGTCGTCACCCATCCAACCGTCCACCATCGGGCTCTCGGGAGCGGCCACCTTCAGCGCCGGATGCGGATGGATCAGCGCCATCACCACGGTGAAGCCCTCGTAGGAGGACCCGATCATGCCCACCTTGCCGTTGGACTCGGGTAGATTCTTTACCAGCCAGTCGATGGTGTCGTAGGCGTCGGTGGTGTCGTCGATGCCACTCGAATTCAGCGGTCCCATCGGCGGAGGCGTCATGATATAGGCGCCTTCGGAACCGTATTTGCCGCGCACGTCCTGGAATACACGAATGTAGCCCTCTTTAACAAACAGCTCGTCGCTCAAGGGAAGTTCATCAAGCAGGTAGGGTGACTCGGACCGTGCGGCGCGGTCTTTGGCGTTGTAAGGCGTGCGCGTCAGGAGGATCGGCGCGTGCGTGGCGCGTTTGGGAATCACAATCACGCTGTACAATTTAACGCCATCGCGCATCGGAATCATCTCGACGCGTTTGACGTAGTTGTAGTCCGAGGTCGGCGCTTCGAAGTTAGCCGGAATGTCTGAATCGACGGGCTTGCCTTGCGCGAGCAAAGGCACACTCGTCGAACAGAGAGCCAGAGCAAGAACAACGGAGCGGTGGAACCGTGTCATCGAGTATTCTCGCAGCCTTCGCGGTCGCGTGTTAACGATCCGTCTTTCCGAACCCGAATTTATCACAATTGCCACCAGCGCCCCTTACACGAGGGGCCCCGATAAATGCCCGGCGCAGAGACGGCGATCAGCGGTCCCAGGCGAGAACGCCGTCGCCGCAATGCGGGACGTGAGCCGTCGAAATCGGCGCCGCCGCACGCTCGAAGGGCGCTGCCGGCAATCGGTGAGCCTCATCGCGGAATCGGATTCCATCGGAGGGCGCGTCGCGGCCGCAACGATCGTTCAAATCGTGTTCTCGTCGTATAATCTCTGAAAATGAGTTGCTTCTGCCCGACGTTCTTTGGCCGTCAATTCCGGGGCGCCTTCACCGTGCTGCCACGGCATCGACATCAGCACAGTTATCTCGCACTGGTCGTTTCCGGAGGGTACGAGGAGGCGGGAGATCAGGGGCGTTGTCGAGTGCGTGAAGGGGATGTTGTGGTTCATGGCGGTTTCGAAGCTCACTTGAACCGCTACGATCGTACGGGCGCGGAGGTGCTGAACATACCTCTTCCAGCCCTGATCGAGCCTGCCGCGCCTTTCATGCGGGCCGCAGATCCCGATGCCGCGGTTCGTCTGGCCGAGCGTGACCCTCAAGAGGCCCTCGACCTTCTTCTCTCCTCTATGAAACCACTGCCGGCTCAAACGACTGACTGGCCCGACGACCTCGCCACAGCACTGTTGGTCGATCCCGAGCTCCGGCTGCGGGACTGGGCGGATTTGCGAGGTTTGGCAGTTGCGACAGTGTCCCGCGGATTCCGGAAGGTTTTTGGCCTAAGCCCTTCTGCGTATCGGGCCCAGGCCAGGGGGCGCCTGGCATGGCGCCGAACGATTAGCGGGAACGAGCGGCTTTCGTCGGTGGCCCTCGGTGCGGGCTTCTGCGACCAGGCTCACATGACTCGAATCGTACACGCCATAACTGGGAAGCCTCCGGGCGTTTGGCGCAAACAGGTCAAATGCATTCAAGACGCTCGGCGCCCGTCGGGGGCATCCTGCCGGCATGACAAGAGTCACACCTTCTCGGCAGACCGCTGATTTCCGAGTTCCGTCGTTCGCCATATTGCTTCTCATGGTCTTACCGGCGCCCTGTTGGGCTTCTACGGCGGGCGGCGCGCTCCTAGGGCGTGCCCGCGAAGCGACCGGTGGAAAAGCCTGGGACAAAATCAACACGCTCAGCTACGGGGGCGCCGACAACTCCTCAGGCATGCCAGGCCGAACGGACTGCGTCGACGACGTGAAAACGGGCCGCATGCTGCGGGAATCGGACTTTCAAGTGGTCCACTTCAAGGAGATCTGGGATCGTGCGCAACATTGGCGTCAGGACATGACCGGCGGCGTACATCGGTTGGATTCCGAGTTTGCCCAGGAGGCCACGGTGACCGACGAGTGGCTCACGAGACGCGGGTATTTCAAACCCGGCGCGGAGAACGCGGTCCTTGGGCCGGTTCATCGGCGAAGCGACGGAGGAAAAACCTATGAAACGATTCGCGTGACACCCGCCCAAGGTCAGGCCGTCGAGTTCTGGTTCGACAGCGTGACCGGCCTTCTTGCGAGAACCGTCCGAACCATGCCGACCACGATCGAAACCGCGACCTATAGCGACTATGGAACCGTGAATGGCGTGCTTCTGCCCTACAAGATCACCACCGATGACGGGCCCGGCAACCTGGATGTCTTTGATATTTCCGATTACCACGTCAACACGTCGATTCGTGATGGGACATTTCAAGCGCCCCGCACCCCCGACGACACAACGGTCGCAGGCGGAGAAACTACCGTCCCCATCGAAGTGAACGGGTACGTAACGCTCGAAGCCCGATTGAACGGGCAGGGACCATTCGCCTTTATCTTGGACACCGGAGGCCATGCCATCCTGACTCCCGAAGCGGCGGCATTGTTGGGATTGCATGCCGCAGGCGCCGGGTCCTCCGGCGGAACGGGCAGTGGGACACTGCCCATTCAGTTCGCGAAAGTCGATCGCGTCGAGATCGGCGGAGTCACGCTTGTGAGCCAGACCTTTCTCGTAATTCCGCTTCAGTACGCGACTGTCGAACGCGGGCACCGCCCTGCCCTTGCAGGCATTCTCGGCCTCGAATTGTTGGAAAGACTGGCAGTTCGCCTTGACTATCGCAACCACACGCTGACTTTCTGGCCTCGGGAATCGTACAAACACGCAGCCTCGGCCGATGCCGTACCGATTACATTCGCCGACGACATACCTCTGCTGCGCGCGCGGTTGAACGGGATCCCGGGAGATTTCGCGCTCGACACCGGCAACACCGGTTCCCTGCTCGTCCAGCACATCTGGGCGGATCACCACGGCTTCGGGGACGAAATGAAGCGGGGGATTCCGGTCGTGGCCTTCGGCTCTGGCGGCGCGTCGCAGAGCTGGGCAAACCGCCTTTCCGATTTCGAGCTGGCGGGCAGCACGTTGCACCACTTCGTCGCGGTGTACGCGGAAGACGAACAGGGGGCGCTCTCTTCACGCACCGAGGCTGGCAACATCGGCAACGGGATTCTGCAAAACTTTGCGCTCGAGTTTGACTATTCGCACGAACGCATCTGGTTCGATCGCGTGCTTGGTTTTACGCCGCCGCCATTCTCCCGTTCCGGTCTGATCCTGTTCAAGAACGATCCGAAAACGCTGGTCGTGGTGAACACGATGAAGAATAGCCCGGCGGCGGACGCCGGCCTTCGCCAAGGCGACGCAATCGTGACGATCGGGAACCAGAATATAGAGGGACTGTCGATGAACGAGGTGATGCGTCTTCTTCAGCAGCCACCGGGAACGACGGTTCCGATTACCTGGAGCCGCGACGGCCACGAATTTTCTGCCTCGCTGGTGTTGAAGGAACTGCTTCCGTGAGTTCACGTCGAGCGCTTTCCTGCGCTCGGTAGTCCACTCGTCGGGTCATCGTTTACCGGAAACCGGCTCCGCACACGTCCAGAACCGAAATTGGGTCAAGTTGAGCGAACGCGCGCAGCCGAACCCGGCGCTCATGGCTGAATGCAGTCGGCGTTGAACCGCGCCGCCGCTGTGGGCCCGCTCCCGCAATCAAGTGACGCGCAAAATAGAACGTCATGGGCCGCGGCAGCAGCGACAAAAAGCAGGCGAAACCCAATGCCCCGGTAAATAGGGATTGACGGACCAGCAGCAGCCGCGGACTCCCGCCGAAGAAAAAAGCTGCACCATCGGCAGTAATCCCGAGCAGCACGACTACGGAAACGGGATCCACCTGGCCGCGGCGCACTACGTCGAAGATGCTTTCGCCGACCGGGAAAGTCGTGGCGATCAGGAGGGCCGTGAGCTCGGCAGACGACACATAGTGCTTCGACAATTTGTAGAGAACCACCGGGATGATCGCGTTGAGGGCGATATCCCACACCGCCGCGCCCAGCGGCCGCCGTGTCCACGTCAACTTTTTGCATGGCGTCCAGCCGTCGACCAACGATCGACAACGGTACTTACAAAGGAAGTGCGTAGCGGAGCGGCCGTTTGCCGTGACTCTGCCAGAAGTAGGCGAGGATGATCACGCTTGCGATCGCTGCATAGGCACACCACAGCGAAGTAAACGCGTACCGCTTGAACGCCATCACCGCCAGGAGAATCACCAGATTGGCGACACCGAAAATGATCATGGCCCTGACCTGCGAAAAAAACAGCGAACCGCACGTTGCAATCACGTACAGGACCGCAACCGCTGTATTGTTCGTCGCCTGGTTGATGTAGACGATGCTGTTTCCTCTCACGTAGAGCTGCAACGGATATGCCGTCAGGGCCCACAAGATGTAGAGCGCGGTGCCTGCTCCGATCACCAGGAACGGAACCATGCGCCGGCGGCTTTTCCCATCGGGCTCAAACAGCAGCACGCTGAGCGGCAGCAGGAAAGGAAGCAGCCCCTGTGCATACAACATGAACGCCGCGCCCATATCGTGCGCCACGGCCGGTGAGAGAATCCCGTCCAATCCCAGCCAGACGAAGCCCTCCATCAACTGATGTACGGCGAACAGCGTGGGCAGCGCCGCGAACAGCAGTTCTCGGCGGTGCTTCACCCTCGTCAAAGTGACGACGCCGATGCCGGCCAGGGCCGTGCTACCAACAAAGTTCGCTGTCGCTGAAAAACACATGATTCGTCCCCGTGCGAGAATTGCACCCATCGTCGCGGAAACCAAGCAATTCCTTGTGCGCTCGTGGCCCGCTCGCCGCGTGATTCGCAATTTGCCAACGCGGAGGCCGAGCGGTACAGTCTCTGCGCTCCAAGGTCGCCTGATCTGGAGACGGGTGAATCGCCAGCCTCAAGGGTGGGCTCATGAAAATTCAATTTGGCGCGATTGATCATATCGACCGGCAGGACCGCCCGATCGCCCAGACATACGACAGCCGGCTGAAGCTGCTCGAGATGTACGACAAGGCCGGCTTCACCGCCTTTCACCTCACCGAGCATCACAGCACCCCGCTCGGCCTGGCGCCTTCGCCGCTGATTTTTTACTCGGCCGCCGCGCGCATCACGGAGCGAATTCGTTTCGCGCCGCTGGTGCTGATCGCCACGCTCTATCACCCTCTGCGCCTCGCTTCGGAAATCTGCATGATCGACCACCTGACCAAAGGCCGCTTTGAAATCGGCACCGGCCGCGGCGTCTCCGGAGTCGAGCTGGGATTTTTCGGCGTGCGCGAGGCCGACGCGCCGGCAATATACGCCGAGGCGATGAAGGTGGTGATGCAGGCGCTTACACAGGATGTCGTCGACTTCCACGGAAAATTCTTCGACTTCGAGAAGGTGCCCATTGAGCTGCGACCCTACCAGCTGCCGCATCCGCCGATCTGGTACGCGACGACGAGCACGGAAGGCGCCGCCCGCGCCGCTCGCGACAATATGAGTATCGTTACGCTCGTCGGCACGGACTTCGCCGCGAAAATTATCGCGTCATACAAACAGGCCTGGAACGAAACACACGGCGCAAGCGGAAAGCAAATGCCACGAGTCGGCTTGACGCGTTTCGTTTATTTGTCTGAAGACGAGCAGAAGGCCAAGCAGCGCGGCTCACAAGCCTCGCACGAATTCCACGAGAGCCTCGTCTATCTCTGGAAGAAATACAATGCGACCGCGGTGAGCCTGGATGAGGTCAAGCGTGCGGCCGAATCGACGCTGCTGACGGGGAAACCAGAAACCGTGTGCGCGAGAATCGAAAAGGAAATCGAGGAAACCGGGGCCAATTACTACGTGCCCCGGTTCGCTTTCGGAAATCTAACCCATGAAGAAAGTGTCCGTTCGCTCGAGCTTTTCACCGGCGAGGTAATGCCGCACTTTCAGAAATAGCTGCCGGCGCGGGATTACTCGCGCTCGTACGGCAGCGGACCGGTAAATTCCTCGCCCAGTGGACGCGGGCCGCTCAGCACCTGGAGCTCCTCTTCCTCCGGCACGGCGCCTTCCTGCTTCTTCTGCTGCCGCCGCTCGGCCTTCGAGCGCGCCTTTTCCTGACGCTTCATTTCTTTCTGACGCTTCTGGAATGTTGTCGGCATGGGATCTCCCCTTTTGTATTTGGAATCCGAATCGGACCGGCCCCAAGGCCCGCCCGCGAACGCCTACAGCAGTTCCCTACCAGCGAGGCTCGCGCGGTTGGCGCGGTGACTCGCTATAGTCC
>JBAVUW010000124.1:0-7306 GCA_049696975.1 Candidatus Acidiferrales bacterium
CTCATGGGGCGCTCGGTCACGGCGGGAGCGGGGGCCATCGCGACCGGAGCGGCGGCGTGGACTTTCTTGTCTTCGCATCCGGCGGCGCCGATTGAAATCGCGCAAACCACCAGCAGCAGGGCGGTGCGGGCTTTATCGTGGGGGCAGGGCATCTATCGTTTTTCCGCCGCAATCGGGCGACCGAGGTCGCCGCTCCTGGCCGACTGCGCGACGACATATCGCGCAAGCGGCAACTTCATCCGAAATGTCGTGCCGCGTCCCGTCTCGGATTCAAACTCGATCCGTCCATTGTGCAGCTGGACGAACCGGAAGGTGTTGGCCAAGCCGATGCCGGAACCTCCCGGCCGGGTGGTGAAAAACAGCTGGAAAATCTTCTTCTGGTCGGCCGGAGAAATTCCCCGGCCGGAATCCTCGACCGCCACCAGCGCAAATTCGCCGCTGCGGCGCAGGCGCAGCGTGATGCTGCCGCCGGGATCGGTAAATTCGCTGGCGTTGAGCAGCAGATTCAGAACCGCCTGATGGATGAGCTGCCGGTCGACCAGAACCGGCGGGCAATCGGTCGGCAAATCGGCGTGCAGCCCCAATTGCGCCTTGATGATCGAGGGTCGCGCCGCGTCCAAGACCTCCTCCATTAGCGCGCGCAAATCGGTCTCTTCCAGGTTGAGTTCGACGGGCCGCGTGAAATTGAGGAAGGTTTTCACGGCGCGGTCCAGGCGATCGATTTCGCTATCGAGCATCTTCACTGCCTGCTGCGGTTCTGGATCCACCGGCATGTTGGCTTTGAGGACTTCCAGCCACAGACGCATTGAATTCAGCGGATTCTTGACCTCGTGCGCCACGCCCGCAGTCACGCGCCCCAGCGCGGCCAGTTTTTCCGAGACTTCCAGCTGGCTGCCGATGCGCTCGAGCGATTCCACGTCGCGCAGCGTGACCAGAGTGCCCATGCGGGTGCCGTGCTCGCGGATGATCTGCACGCTGACGCCGATGCGCTGTGGACCGGAGCCGTCGTCCAGCGTCACTTCCTTGCCCTCCGCCGGCTCGATCTCGTCTCCGTCGATTTGCAGCACGGTGCGAAACGGATGCCGGGAGGGAAAAATTTCGGAAACACGGCGTCCGCGCAATTCCTCTGACGCGCGCCCCAGAAATCTCTCGGTCGACGGACTTACCAGCACGGCGCGTCCCTGGCCGTTGAAAAGCAACAAACCGTCTTCCAGGCCGCCCATCACCTGATCCAGGTTTTCGCGCAGGGCACTGAAAATTTCGCGCACGTCGCGCAGCTGCTTTCCGATGCCGACGATCTTCGTGCTGACCGCGCCGAGTTCGTCTCCACGCTCGACCACCGGCTCGACGTCGAACTGCCCCGCCGAGATGCGGTCGAGCTGCGCCGAAATGCGGCCGATCGGAGCCAGCACGACCGTGCTCATCAGCAGCGCCAGCAAGGTCGAAATGAGCACCGATCCCAGCGCCCAGTAGCCTGCCGAGATCAGCCCCGGCGAAATCTGATCCTTCAGCAGCGCCGACGAAAGTCCGACACGAATGTCGCCGAATGGCACCGTTCCCAGCTGAAAGGCGAGGGAATACTCGTACGTTTGCGGCGGCCCATAAAGCTCGCGCATCTGCTGGAAAAATCCGCCATGAACCAGCGAGGTGAGCGGCGGCCGGCGCGCGACTTTTTGATCCCTCAGCGACGAATCGCTCGACACCAGTACCGCGCTGTTCGCGTCGGTGATGGTAATTTCGTAGATGGTCGGCGAAATCCCCACGTCCGATTCGATCAGCGAATTCAGGGTGGTGCTGTCATCGAAGGCCTTCCGGACGTATCGGCGGAGGTCGTCGGGACCGAGTGATGCCGGCGCTTCGCCGCGCTCGGCCGCATCTTTCAGAGAGTCGCCGCACGCGCCGTAAATCTGCTGCGCAATAAAGGTCGCGGTGTCATTGGCCTGCCGCAGGGTCTGCCGCATCAGCCGGCCCAGGTAGAGGCTCGAGACGACCGTCACGACCAGCAACACGAGAAACGCCGTGGCCAGCGTGAATTTAGTTTTCAGGCTGAGACGCATTGTTCCGCCCCGCCTCGTATTCTTTGAGCTTGTTGTGGAGAGTCTTCAAGCTGATTCCCAATAGCTCGGCTGCGCGCGTCTTATTTTGACTCGTGGCCTCGAGGGTCTGCACGATCAGCTCGCGCTCGGCGTCGTCGACGGTGGTGCCGATCGGAAAACGGATCCCGCCCAGGCCTTCCCCGGCCACGACCGCCGTGTGGCCGAAATCGGGAGGCAGATGCTGTCGACCGATCGTGCCGCGGTCGGAAGCGATGGCGGAGCGCTCGAGCACATTGCGCAGCTCGCGCACGTTGCCCGGCCAGGGATAGGACTTGAACAGATCCATGGTGTCGGCGCTGGCGCCGGAGACTTTCTTGCCGTGTTTTTCGGAAATCTCCGCAAGCAGGTGTTCGATCAGCAGCGGCAGATCTTCCTTGTGTTCACGCAGCGGAGGCAGATGGATGTGAAACACATTCAGGCGGAAATAGAGATCCTGCCGCAAATGTCCGCTGGCCACCGCCTGCTCCGGACTCTTGTTCGTGGCCGCGACCACGCGGACGTCCACCGGCGTTTCCACCTTGCTGCCGAGCCTGCGGATTTTGTGATCTTCCAGGACTCGCAGCAGCTTCGCTTGCGTGGGCGCGGGCATCTCGCCAATCTCGTCCAACAACAGGGTGCCGCCGTCAGCCAGCTCGAAGCAGCCCAGGCGCCGCTCCGCGGCGCCCGTGAACGCGCCCTTTTCGTGGCCGAAAATTTCGCTTTCCATCAGCGACTCCGGGATGGCCGAGCAGTTGATGGCGACAAACGGTCGATCCGCGCGCGGCGAAAGCATGTGAATCGAGCGCGCAACCATTTCCTTGCCGGATCCGGTTTCGCCGGTGATCAGTACGGACGCGGTCGAGGGTGCGGCCATTTCCACCTGCCGCATCACGTCCTGCATCGGTAAAGAGGAGCCCACCAGGACCCCCAGTTTGCCGGCCTCGCGCAGCTGGCGCGTGAGCGCCGCGACCGCTTGCTGGTCGCGCACGCGGCCCAGAGCCCGGTCGAGCAGAGCGCGGAGCACCGGGGGCTTCAGGGGCTTCTCGATATACCAGAACGCGCCCGCGTCGATTGCCTGGACTACGCGCTCGTCGCTGCCGCGACCGGTGATAATAATCACCGGTATCCGCTGGGTTTCCTCGCCGAGGTGCCGAAGCAGGTCGAGGCCATTCATGCCCGGCAGCTCCACGTCGGCCAGCATCACCTGGGGGTTGAACTCAGTTAGTTTCGCGAGGGCGTCCTCGCCGCTGGGGACGCCGAGCACGTCGCAATTCCATTTGCGCAGCAGCGCTTCGTAGCCTTTGCGGGCGTTTTCTTCGTCTTCGACGATCAGGATGCGTTGCAGCGGTGAATTGTCGGCGGCCATGGAAACTTCGAGCCTACCAGCAGTCTGCGCGATTTCCAATAGATGCACACGGGTACCAAGGGGCCGAAATTGCCGCCGGGAAGGAAAGCGGAGCGGACGATGAAATGCGGCGCCGCCGCGACCGGCGGCGCCGCACAGGGGTTGCGTTAGGTGCGCGGGAAGTTGAGGCCGCGCTCGAGAATCAGTTCAAGTTTCGTGCTTTTCTCGAGCGTCACTTCCTGCCCTAGCCCGGCGGCGACCATATAGGCGGCGGCAGCTGCCGCCGCCGCTCCCATGGCCGCCTCTTTCTGGTTCTTGTCCATCATTCCCGGGGTTGCGCCTACCAGAGCGCCGGCTGCAGCTTCCTGAATCGCTTCCTGGCGTTTGGTAGTGCTGGCTTCGATTTCGCCCTCCCGGTTGTAATTCACGCGTACCGAATGAACGCCCGGAACATCGTCCACCATGGCGATGAGCGGCATCCAGCCGTCGGGGGTCTTGATGTCGTCAAAGGCGAGCCACATCCGCGCCCGTCCTGTCTTCCCGGCCGCTTCGACCTTGTCCACGTGCCCGCGAACTTCGGTGCCGGCCGCAAGCCCGGTGCCATCGGCGGCAATCAGCGGCTCGAGCGTGTGAGCGGTGAACGTATCTCCGTGTCTGGAATCCTTCGTTCCGAGATCCGTATCGAGCCCGATCAGGAAACGAGTCCCTTGCTGAACTTGATTCCCGGGCGCGGAACTTCCCGCCTCCGAGCCCGCCCGCGACGATGAATGGTCCTGCCCCACAGCTACCTGCATTGAAATGAATGCAAACGTCAGGAGCATCATGAGAGCTGGAAAAATCGTGGTGCGTTTCATGCAGTCCTCCTTCTATGTTGTCGGGTTTCGCGCCTTCGGCTGGAACAAAAGCGCGCGCACCCGCGTATGAATGCGGTAGTAGGTTACTCAGATGTGCCCGTTCGTTGCAAGGTGGCTCGGCAAATCCGGCGTGTCGAGTTTGTAACCGCGCCATCGGGGATCGGGATCCCTCGCGCCCCCAAGGCTGCACCCGCCTGAATCGTCGAGGCTTACTGGCCCGGGTGGTTCTGCGATCGCGGGGACCGCTTCGAGGACTCCATCGATCGGGAGGTCAAGTTTCCCGCTTCTTTCTGCAGACTATGCGCGACCTCAACCCGAGGGTTGAGGAAAGCCGGGAAACAACAGATAATCGCAAGCCAATGGAATGGCAGCCGAAGAATCCAGTGGAACCGGGGGCCGTAAATGGCAACTGAGACGCGCATGGATGCCGATCGCCTGACCGCAATCGATGTGCACGTGCACATCGAGCATGAGGGAGAGGGAACCGCAGCGGACGAAGCCGCGAAGAAGTATTTCGGCGAAGGCGCCGCGCGCGGCCGCGCAGGAATGGCGGATTACTATCGCTCGCGGAACATCGGCTGCGTGGTTTTCACGGTGCAGGAGAAAATGTCCGGCCGCCCGCAGGTGAAGAACGAGACGGTGCTCGAATTCGCGCAGCAGAATGCGGACATCATGATGGCTTTCATCAGCATCGATCCGACGCGCGGCGCCGAAGGTGTGGCCGAAGCGAAGGACCTGCTGAAAACGGGCCTTGTCCGCGGGCTCAAACTGCATCCGCCGATCCAGGGATTTTTCCCGAGCGACCGCATCGCCTACCCGCTGTATGAACTGTTTGCCGAGGCGCAGCTGCCGGTGCTGTTCCACACGGGCCACAGCGGCATCGGCACGGGGATGCCGGGCGGAGGAGGAATCCGGCTGAAGTACGGCAATCCGATGTACATCGACGATGTGGCCGTGGATTTTCCGAACATGCCCATTATCATGGCGCATCCTTCGTTCCCCTGGCAGGACGAGGCTATTTCGATCTGCCTGCACAAGCCTGAGGTTTACATCGATCTTTCCGGATGGTCGCCGAAGTATTTTTCGCCGAACCTGGTGCAGTATTCAAATTCGCTGCTGAAGACGAAAGTACTGTTCGGCTCGGACTATCCGCTGATCACGCCGGACCGCTGGATGGCCGATTTTGCGAAGGTCGCATTCAAAGATGAAGTTCGTCCGCTGATCTTGAAGGACAACGCGGTAAAACTCTTCGGGCTGAGCCCGGCGGCAGCCAAGTAACGCAAGAAACAAGTCGCGGCTGTGTGTTTCCGAGCGGTTCTTAATCGAGCGCGAAGGTATAAATCGCGTTCGCGCCGGTGACGAGATTCACGCCGCTTTGCCGGCTGAGCACTCCTTCCGCCAGGTTGTCACCGGTGATCACCATCACATATTGCTTGCCGTTGATCGCGTAGGTGACCGTACTGATCGAAATGGGTCCGCCGAGGATCGATTCCCAGAGTTTCTTGCCCGTGGCTGCATCGAACGCGCGAAAGCGGCGGTTGATGTCGCCGTGAAAAACGAGACCGCCGGCGGTGGCCAGCAGCGCGCCGGTGCCCGGTGCATTCTGCACGTCGAATTTCAGCATCTCGCCGGTGGACAGATTGATTTTGGCGATTCCGGCGATCGCGTTGATGTTGGAGCCCTCGCGCAATACGCCGTGCCGGTTTCCGCTCGTTGAAGTTCCCGTCATATCGAGGCAATTGTCGACGTATCCGGTATAGAGTGATTTTGTTTCCGGATCGTACGCCGTGGGCCAATAGCTGCGGCCGTTCCAGTAGCAGATTACGTGATGATCGCCGGGCTTCTTCATCACCACGTCGTAGTTGATCGTGGTCGCCCCCGTTTTCGAATCGATATTCGAAATCGCCAAGTTCGGCGCGTCCACGGGCACGGGTTCGGCCCACAGGAATTTGCCGTCGTTGCGATCGAGCACGAACATGATGCCGCTCTCGCCGACCATGGCGGCGATGTCGTGCTGGGAGCCGCGCGGCACTTCCGTGTTGTACCACTTCACGGACCGAGGGTCGGGATTGAAGGTCGTGGTCACGAGCGTACGCTCGTGAGTGTGGTCCGTGTCCCAATCGTCGGCCGGCAGGTGCTGGTAATACCATTTGAGCTTGCCGGTTTCAGGATCCAGGGCAACGGTGCAGTTGCTGTAGAGATCGGCGGGCGCTGTCCGGGATACGCCGTCAGGATTTCCGCCATGGCGCGCCAGTCGCTCGTAGGGCGACGGATTCGCGATGCCCCAGTAGATCGTCTTGCGGATCGGGTCGTAATTCCCGGGAAGCCCCCATGTCGAGGCGGTGAAATCCTTGTTGTCCGCGCCGTTCCACGAGGCATAGCCAGGATCGTCCGGACCCGCGACATTGTAGAACCGCCAGATTTTCTCGCCAGTGTCGGCGTTATCGGCTTCGATGAAGCAGCTCTCGCGTCCCTTTCCGCAGGTGCCGCCGGAAATAACCTTGCCGTCGACGACGATGGCTCCCGAGGTGTTTTGGGTATCCGTCTTGAAGGTCTCCCAGCGGACTTTTCCGGTGGTGGCGTCGAGCGCGACCACGTAGCCGTCGGGCGCCGTGTAATAAATCATGTCCTTGTAGATGGCCAGCGCTTTGGTGCGTTCAGCCGAGCCCAGCTGCGGATTCTTGTAGGTGCGGTGATATTCCCAGATCACGTCACCGTTGGTGCCGTCGATGGCCATCACGTCCGAGCCGGGAGCGATCGTGTAGATGACGCCGTCGTGCACCAGCGGGATCGTCTCCGTGGTTCCGGCGGGCAGGCCTTTCACCCAGGCGATGTGAAGCTTCGAGACGTTCTTCGTGGTGATCTGTTTGAGAGGGCTGTAGCGCCAGGCGTCATAGGTGCGGCTGAACTGGAGCCAATCATCCGGGCTGGGATTCAGCAGCATGTCGGCGGTCACCGGCTTGTAGTTTTGCACCGTACCGTGCGGAAGCGGTGCTGCCATGAACATGCCGGGCGGCGGCGCTGCCGGGCGC
>JBAVUW010000125.1:0-11154 GCA_049696975.1 Candidatus Acidiferrales bacterium
CCACCGGCAACCCCGGTCGCCCGCGCGGCGTCGAATTTGCCAATTCCCGCTTCGCCGCCGCGCATTGTGGCGCGCGCCGCGGAAACGGCAGCCGGCGGACTGGGCTCCGCGCAGCTCGAGGCCATCAAAGGAGCGCTGCAAAGTTCGAGATTGCTGTCGTCCTTTCTCGAACACGCCACGCGAAGCGAGATTGAAGCGGGCGAGTTCCGGTTATTTTTCTCACCCGAGAATCGCACGCTCACGGAAATGTTGCCACGCGAGGCGATGGAGCGATTGCGCACAGCGGTGCAGGAAGTGATCGGCCAGCCGCTGCGCGTCTGTGTTAAACTGGAATCCGGTCGCGCAGCAATGGGACGCAGTTCGGAATTGCGCGCCAGGTTCGAAGAAGATCCGATCGTTAGGGCGATGCTGGAAAAGTTCGGCGGCCAGATTTCAAAAGTAAAACGCCCGGGCGAGGAATAACCCATGGAAGTCAAAGCGCTGCAGCAGATGCTTTCGCAGTTCCGGCAAGTCCAGGAAACGCTGGAAAAGCGCATCGACGGTTTGAGCGTCGAGGCCTCGGCCGGAGGCGGGATGGTGTCCGTGAAAATGAACGGACAGAAGCAGCTGACCGAGGTGCGCATCGAGCCGGAGATTTTTAAGGCCAAAGATCCAGAAATGCTGCAAGAGCTGGTTCTCGCGGCTGTGAATGAAGCGACCCGGCGCGTGGATGAGGAATTGTCGAAACAAATGAAGGATTTGACCGGTTCAGTGCCCGGCATCATGGGACTGAAAATTCCCGGGCTCTTCTAGCTCGAGTTTTCGCCGAAGTCTCTCCGTCAGAGTTTTCTGCCCGCTACTTCTCGGTCGTACGTACATTCAGAACCGTTGTTTATGCTGCGGACGTTCGCCTGACATCGCTCCAGAGCAAAAAAAGAGGCGCAGCTTTCACTGCGCCTCTTTGGCTTCTCTGCTCCGCGCGGTGCTGCGGATTTCAACCTGTCTTATCGCGGCGGTGGTCCCATCTGGAAACCGGGCTGATGGTGGAACAATCCGATCAGCACGGTGCCGGTGAGGACGTGGCCGTCCATCGCCTTCTGCACGTCGTCGCGGCTGGCGCCCTTCTGCAGATCGAGCATGGCATCAAGGGCGAACAGCTCAAACGTATAGTGGTGCACGGGGCCCGCGGGTGCGCACGGCCCGAAGAACATCGGCTGCCCCGTGACGTTCGCGGCCTGCACGCCGACGGTCGAATCGGCCTTCACGCCTTCGGGAAGCGAAGTCGCGTCCCCCGGAATGTTGAAGATCATCCAGTGCGTGATGTCGTCAAACGATTTCCGCGCGTGTGCGTCCGGATCGTGCAGCAATAGGACGAAGCTCTTCGTGGCGGCCGGAGCGTTGACCCAGGCGAGCGGCGGCGAAGTCATGTTGGCCGGCGCGGTCATCGATTTGCCGTCCGGCGAACAGGTGTATTTGTCAGGGATCGTTCCGCCGTCCGTGATTCCCGTGCTGGTCAGCTGAAGCGGGGGGCCCATCATCGGACGTCCGCCACCGCCACCGCCGGCAGGCGGAGGACCTTGTTGCGCCAGCGCCGGCACAACGCCGGCGGCCAGCAGAAGCGCTACGAGCGCGAGCAGTCGCACAATTCTGTTTTGCATCAAACTTTTCCTCCCTTATCCGCTGCTGGAAGAAATCCAGAGTCGGTCCCCAGTTACTATCCCCACACGAGGCGCCCGATTGTAACTCCCGCGGCGCAGAGCATGCAACGAGGCATCGGGCCGCGCTCAGTCCTGATCTAAATGCGAAATCGAATCGGGTTCATCCTGACCAGTGCGGCGGCCCCCGGGACACCCTCATCGCCAGACCCGAGAGGCGGCCGCTCTGTTTCGTGTGTAGCGAAACGGGGAGGGAGTCTGCAATAATCCAGGGCCATGGCTGATTTTGCTCCTTCCATTACGCGATTGATTGACGAACTGAAGCGGCTGCCCGGCATCGGGCAGAAAACGGCGCAGCGGCTGGCCTTTTATTTGTTGCGTGCGGACCGCGGACAGGCGCTGGCGCTTTCCGACGCCATTCGCGAGGCCAAGGAAAAGATCCGCGAATGCTCCGTCTGCAACAACATTACCGACAGCGATCCATGCCTTTACTGCGCGAGTGCGTCGCGCGCTCAGACCCTGATCTGCGTGGTCGAGGACGCCACCAACATTCAGTCGATCGAGAAGACGCGGCAGTTCAACGGGCTCTACCACGTGCTGGGCGGCGCGCTATCGCCGCTGCAAGGTATCGGCCCCGAACAGCTGAAGATCAAGAGCTTGATCGAGCGACTGAAGGGCGGCGTGGTCGAGGAGCTCATCGTCGCGACGAACCCGACTGCGGAAGGAGAAGCGACCTCGGTATACCTGTCGAAGCTGATCAAGCCGCTGGGGGTCCGCGTCACGCGCATCGCCATGGGCATCCCGGTGGGCACCGACCTGGAGTACGCCGATGAAGTGACCATGTCGAAAGCGATGGAAGGCCGTCGCGATGTGTAGCTTCTCGCTCGACGCGTATCGGATCCCCCGCGTGAGGGCCTCGAGCGCCGCACGCCGTTCTCCTCCCGTTCGCCCGGTTTGAAGTTACCCTTTCGCACCACCCCGTTGCCCCCAAGCGCTCCGCTGAAAGACGGGTGCTAACCTTGAAACTTAGCCCTCGGAGGAGCACGTGGTCGACTCGCTGCCTGTAGAAGACGCCAGTCCGCAGAAGCGCCGCAGCACGCGCATTGTGCAGGCCGTGCCCATCACGGTCGCGGGCGTCGATGCGCTCGGGCAGCCCTTCAAGGAACGCACGACCACCGTGATGGTCAACTGTCACGGGTGCAAGTACCAGTCGAAGCATTACGTCCCCAAGAATTCCACGATCAATCTCGAAATTCCGCGCACCGACGCGTCCCAGCCGCCACGTCTGCTGCAGGGCCGGGTGGTCTGGGTGCAGCGACCGCGCGCCGTCCGGGAGCTTTTCCAGATCGGCCTGGAATTCGAGGTAGCCGGGAACGTGTGGGGCATCGCGTTTCCGCCCGAGGACTGGTTCCCGCTGCCTGGCGAAGAAGCGAGCGCGCCTGTCGCGCCGGTGTCCGCCCCGGCCATGTCACCCACCGAGTTCGCCATCGAGCTCGACAAGATTTCGCCCGCTGTGGAAGCGCCCGCGCCATCGTATTCGGCCGGACCGACCGCGTCGCCGGCAGTGCCGGCACCCGGAAACAAGTTACACGTGGTGCCGCCTCCGCCGGCAGCCTCCGCGCCGACAGCAACGCAGACGTCGCCGGCCCCGACGGCCGCCTCTGCTCAAGAAACGCAGCTTGCGACCGCCAAGCAGATGGCCAAGATGGTCGAGGACGCCAAGGCGACGCTCGACAAGTCGCTCCGTCGCGACGCGCAGTCCGCGATCAACGACGAAATGACCATCGTCCGCCAGCAGCTCGACGTGCAGCTGCACGACGCGGTCGAGCGCGCCATCAAGGTTTCGATGGACCGGGTTTCCGAGTCCGCCGTAAAGAAGGTCGTGCAGCAGGCCGCCGATCGCACCAACGCCATCGTGGAAGACGCGCGCAAGGCCACCGAAGTCAGCGCCGAGAATCTGGACGCCAAGGTCCGCCAGGCGGTCGAGCAGGCCGTGAGCAGCGCCGCGGAACAAGCCGTGCAGCAGGCCGCTCAACAAGCGGCCGCACACGATTTGAAGAACGCGGTCGAAGAAGCCGTCGAGCGCGTCATTTCGCAGCGCGAGGCTTCCAACCCGTCGTTGAGCATTCTGTCGTCGCCCGAAGCGGCCGAGCAACAGCTTGATCAATGGAAAAAGAGTCTCGAGGAATCGGCTCACAGTGTCCGCTCGCAAACAATTGAAGCGGCGCAGGCCGATGCGGCCGCCGCGAAGCGGCGGTGGAACGAGGAATTCGAAGCCGCCCTTTCCGGCGCGAGCGAAACCGTCGGCCAAAGGATCCACGAAGCAACGCAAGCTTCTCTCGAGCAATCCGAGCGCGATCTCGCTGACCGGCAAAATCAGGTCCGTGCGTCGCTTGACCAGTCGATCGCCGGCGCCCGGGAATCGATTGCCCAGTCCGAGAGCGAATTTGCCGAGCGCCAGTCCGGCGTGCGCGCGTCGCTCGACGATGCCGTTGCCAGCGCGCAATCACGCATCGCCGACGTGGAACGCCAGGCGATCGAGCGTCACTCGGGGCTCGGCGCTTCACTCGATCAGACCGTTCTGGGCGCCCAGGAGCGCCTGGCTCAGGCGGAACGGGAGGTCGTCGAGCGTCAATCGAACGTGCGCGCGTCGCTGGATGAAGCGATTTCCGCCGCACAGGCGACCATCGAGTCTCTCGGCTCGGGACTCGATCAGGAGCGCCGGAAAACGGAAGCCGCCAAAGCCGATCTCCAGAACGCCGCCCAAGCCACCCTCGAACAGACGCGCCGCAATCTGGAGGACGTCGCCGCAGCGCAGCATCAGGAAGCCGTGCGCCGCGCCGACCTGGCCATCGCCGAGCGCGCCCGCCAGATCGAACCGGTTCTTCAGGTTTCCGCCCAACAGGTCCTCGATCGGCTCACGAGCGAGCTGGATCAAAAACTCGCGCCGAAGATCGACGACGCGCAGCGGGCGGCATCGAGTCTCAGCCAAGCAGGACAGGAAGCCGCGCGGCAGCAGACCGCCATCCGCGAGCAGGTGGACCAGGCCGCCGAGCAGGCCGCTCAAATCGAAGCGATGGTGCGGGAAAACGCACGGAAAGTCGCCGACGATGCCGCGCGAGTGCAGTCCGCCACGCGCGATCAGGTGCAGCGCGAATCGCAGCAAACGGTTGAGGAATCACTCGACCGGCTGCGGCAGGAAACCGCGAAAGTGCCGGAGGAGTTCGAGCAAAACGTCCGTGCCACGCTGACAAAGATCGAAGAAGAATTCGAGCAGAAAAGCGTCGGGGCCCAGCACGAAACCTACGAAGCGCTCTCCAAGGCCGCCGACTGGTACCAGAAAAAGGCGCACACCACGATGCAGTCGTCGCTCGAAAAGGCCGTCGAGCAGTCCACGTCGTCCTTGCGCAGCCGCGCTGCGGAAATCTCGAGCCTGGTGGCGTCCGAGCTCGATCACTACCGCCGCTCCTACGTCGAACACAGCCAGGCGGAGATCGAGGAGGCCGCGAAAGAAATCGTGTCGCGCGAGCGGACGAAGCTCGGCGAAAACGCGGAAATAGCTCACGCCGGATTCGTCGATCGCGTGCAAGGCGTCGCGAACACGTCTCTGAAGCAGTTCGAGGAAGCGTCCAGCATCGCGCTGGCGAAGGCCCGTGCGGACATGGACGCGAACCGGGATGGGTCGCTCAACGAATTCCAAAAAACGCTCGAAAAGACGATGCTGCAAACCGTCGACCAGGCCCAGGTTCATTTCCAGTCGCAGATTGGCCCGGTCATCGAGGCGCTCGAGGCAAATCGGCAGCGCCAACACCAAGAGTGGATGTCGCAGCTCAAGAAATCGACCGAGGAATCGATCGAGCAGTACAAAACGCGGCTGGAGAATGCCTCGAATTCCTGGCTGCTTGCGTCGGCCACCACGCTCGGTCAACACTCCCAGGCCGTGCTCGACACCCTGGCGAAGGCGGCTGAAAAACGCATGCGCGAAAGTGTCGCGGGGGTGCTCGCGGGAATGGGCGACACGCTCAAGGATCGTCTGATGGGAATTTCCTACGGCATCGCGGCCGAAACCGACGAAGAAGAAGACGATATTCCGCCTTCCAGAAAATAACGTTCAACCGCGTTCCCCTTCGTGCTCCCGCCGCGATTTCGGATTTCCCCACTGCGCTCGTATAATGCGGGCATGGCGAATCATTCCTATCTGAGTGTCTGGCTCAACTCCATGCCCGAAGATCAAATCCTCGAGCGATTCGGGGCCTTTTTGGCGACCGTTCCCTTCTCCGCCACGCGACCCGGCTTCACGCACCTGACGATCCGCGCCGTGGACACCACGGAAACACCCGTGATGGAGCAGGATCTGCGTTCCGTGCCGCTCGATGCCGCGGGCATCGTGGAAATCGCCGGCGAAGGGCTCCATGCGGATTCATCTTACGAAGTCGCCTGCGCCTGGGATCTCTCAGTTTTCGACGCGGCCAGCGGAAAATCGGCTGTCGAGCCGCAGCTGCTGCAGATTCTGTGCCGAGGCGAGGAGTTCGACGGCGAATTCTGGCGCGAAAACGGCCATTTCGAGGTGAACCTCGGCTTCGAGCACCTGTTCACCGGCCACGCCGGTCTGCTCGGCCTGCGGCCCGGCCCGAAACCGGCGCCGCAGAGCCCGGAAGAATCGCGGTTCCTGGAAGCCATGGCCTGGCTGGAAAACCTCGAAAAATATCAGCGGCAGACCCGCGAAAATATTCGCAGGCTTCAGAACTGGGTGTCTCGGATCGAAGCCGATCTTCCCGTTGAAAAAACGCGACTATGGTCCGAGGGCGAGGAGAACTTCGAGGCGCGGCTGGACGAAATCGTCTCCGCGCGCTAGCGCCGCAATTCGTCTCGTGTGGGGACTTTCGCCGGCGGGTGCGACGCGATAGAATGCCTTTATTCGTTTCAAACGGGTGGTTTCGAGAATGCAGCGAGTCGCACAGCTATGCCTGAAACATCCGGCCGAAATCGAATCCGAAACCGCCGCGCCAGCGTCTAATCCGGATACTTGCAGATGAGTGCCATCGCACAGCCCGTGTCCGGAACCTCCGCTCGGCCTGCGCGCAAGCCTTCAGGATGGCAGCACCTCACGCCGCTTCTCCCCTACGTCGCGCGATACAAAGGAATGGTGGCGCTCGGACTGGTGTTCGACGCGCTCATGGGCATCGTCGGCGCCGTTCCGCAGCTCGTGCAGGGCATCATCACCGACTCCCTGGGCGGGCTTCCCGTGCCCTTGAGCACGCTGGGCGGAGATGCGCGGCGTATCCTGTGGCCCATCCTGAAATATTACGCCCCGCTCAGCAGACACGCCCTGGCGATTTATTGCATCACCATCGTGATCGCCATGGCCGTGAAAGGAGGGTTCTCGTTCTGGACGAGATGGATCCTGATCGGCGTCTCGCGCGAAATCGAATTCGACCTGCGCAATGATCTGCTGCACAAGCTGGTAAAGCTCGATCCGGAATTTTACGTGCGCAACCGCACCGGAGACCTGATGTCCCGCGCCACGAACGATCTGAACGCCGTTCGAATGGTGCTGGGGCCGGGAATCATGTACACGGCGACGACGGTCGCCACGTCGGTCGTGTCGCTGTTTTTCATGCTGAAGCTCTCGCCTTCGCTTACGCTCTGGGTGCTGCTGCCAGTTCCGCTCGTGGTGTTTGCGGTCTACTTTTTCGGCCGCATCATTCACAGGCTTTCGGAGAGAATTCAGGCCGCGCTCGGAACGCTTTCGACGCGCGCACAGGAAAACCTCACCGGCGTACGCGTGATCCGCGCCTACTCCCAGGAAGAGACTGAAATCGCGCAATTCGATGAAGCCAACCGCGAGTATGTGGATCGGAACGTCCAGTTGATCGGGTCGTGGAGCTTGTTCTTCCCCGCGCTGACGGCGCTGATCGGCATCAGCTTCGTCATTTTGCTCGGCAAAGGCGGCGCGCAGGTCATCGGCCACCGCGTCTCGCTCGGCACGCTTTGGTCCTTTTTCACCTTCCTCGGGATCCTGGTTTTTCCGATTATTGCGCTCGGATGGGTTACGAATATCTTTCAGCGCGGCGCGGCTTCGATGGGAAGACTGAGCTATATCATGAAGGCCGAGCCTCAGATCGCGGATGTAGCCGCCGGCGCCCAGGGCGAAGCGAACGGCCATCGAGCGAAGCTGGCGGAATCGAAGATCCGCGGAGACATTGAGTTCCGTCACTTGAGCTTCGCCTATCCGACCGCGCCCGACAGCTTGCCCGGCCCGACGGTTCTGGAAGACATCCATCTCCACATCGCCGCCGGCACCACGCTTGCGATCATCGGCCCCACCGGCAGCGGAAAATCGACGATGGCGTCGCTGATCGCCCGGCTCTGGGACGCACCGCCGGGCACGCTGCTGCTCGACGGACGCTCGATCCGCGACTATCCGCTCGACGAAGTTCGCCACGCGATCGGTTACGTGCCCCAGGACACATTTCTATTCAGTGAGACGCTCGGCGAAAACATCGCGTTCGGCCTGGAGGAATCCAGCGAGGACGTGATTTGCACCGCGGCCGACGTGGCCTGCATTTCGGGCGACATCGAGGGCTTTCCGCAGCGCTACGCCACGATGGTCGGCGAGCGCGGCATCACCCTTTCCGGCGGGCAGAAGCAACGCACTTCGATCGCCCGCGCCATCGCGCGCAACCCCCGCGTGCTGGTTCTGGATGATTCGCTTTCAAGCGTCGACACCGAAACCGAGGAGCGCATCCTGCACGGCCTGCGCAAGGTGATTCGCGGTCGCACCACGATCCTGGTGGCGCATCGTATTTCCACGGTAAAGGAAGCCGATCAGATCATCGTGCTGCGGGGAGGCCGCATCACGGAGCGCGGAACACACGAGGAACTGCTGGCACTCGGTGGTTACTACGCCGACCTGCACCAAAAACAGTTGCTGGAGGAAGAGCTGGCGCGCGAATGAGCGATTTCCGCGAAGAAGAGAAACTTGGCAAGCTGTTCGACACCCGGCTCACCCACCGGCTGACGAAATACCTGCGCCCGTATCGCTGGCCGGTGATTTTCGCGATCACCATGAGCCTGGCGATCACCTGCATGGACATTCTCGGCCCTTACCTGTTCGGCCACGGAATCGACAAGTACGTGACGCCCGGAATGAAACACGAGATCGATTACCGCACGGCCGTCGCGGGGCTTACGTCCATTGCGATCCTCTATCTCGGATCGATCATGGCCAGTTTCGCGCTGCAATATTTACAGATGCGCATCATGCAGTGGGTGGGTCAGCAGACGATGTATGACGTGCGCCGCGAGATTTTCGGGCACCTGCAGAAACTGCCGATGAGTTTCTTTGATCGCAGCCCCGTCGGCCGCCTGGTCACGCGCTGTACCACCGACGTCGATGCGCTGAACGATTTGTTCGCCACCGGCGTCGCCGCGATGCTCAACGATTTCGTCTTTATTTTCGGCCTGGCGGTCTTTTTGATCAGCTGGCGCCCGCTGCTGGGCCTGGTGACTCTGTCGCCGCTGCCGTTCATGATCATCGTCACCTATTTTTTCCGCAATCAGGTGCGCGACGCCAACCGCCGCATCCGCACGGCCATCGCGCGAATCAACGGGTTCCTGCAGGAACACATCAGCGGCATGTCCGTGGTGCAGCTTTTCAATCGAGAGCGCAAGGCGCGCGCGCAATTCGCCGAGCTGAATCGCGTTCACATGGAGGCGTACAAGGACGCCATCGATGCTTTTGCGTACTTCTACCCCGCCGTCGAGTTCCTGAGCATGTCCGGCGTGGCGCTGCTTTACTGGACGGGCGGTCTGCGGGTCATCGCCGCCACCACCTTCACGGTCGGCATGTTGATTTCGTTTCTGCAATGGGGGCAACGCTTCTTCCGGCCGATTCAGGACCTCAGTGACAAATTCAACATCTTGCAGGCGGCCATGGCCGCCTCCGAGCGCGTTTTCACGCTGCTCGATGAGCCGATTACCATCGCCTCTCCCGAGCACGTGCGTTCGCTCTCTGCGCCGCGCGGCGAAATCGAATTCCGCAGCGTCTGGTTCGCCTATCACGGCGGCGCGAACCCGACCGACGAAGAATGGGTGCTGCGCGACGTGTCGTTCCGGGTCGAGCCCGGCCAGACTCTCGCGATCGTCGGCCACACCGGCGCGGGCAAAACCACGATCATTCAGCTGCTGCTGCGGTTCTATGACATCCAGCGCGGCCAGATCCTGCTCGATGGCGTGGATATTCGCGAGTTGGACCTGCACGAGCTGCGGCGCATGTTCGGAATCGTGCTCCAGGATCCCTTTCTATTTACGGGTACGCTGGAAACCAACGTTCGTCTGGGCACCGCGGGCATCGACCGCGCGGCCACCGAGCGCGCGCTCACCGAAGTGGGCCTTGGGCCGTTCCTACAGGCGTTGGCCAAAGGCGTCGACACACCCGTTACCGAGCGCGGCGGCACTCTTTCCGTGGGGCAGCGCCAACTGGTGAGTTTTGCGCGGGCCCTGGCGCACGATCCGAAATTCCTGATTCTCGACGAAGCCACTTCGAGCGTGGACACGAAAACCGAGCTGATGATTCGCGAGGCGCTCGACCGGCTGCTCTCGGGCCGCACGTCCGTCGTGATCGCTCACCGCCTGAGCACGATTCAACACGCCAACCGCATCCTCGTGTTCCACAAGGGGCGCCTGCGCGAACAGGGCTCGCACCAGGAATTGCTGCTCGTCCGCGGCATCTACTACCGCCTCTATCAGCTCCAGTACAAGGAGCAGGAGCTGGCCGTATCCCTGTCGGGCGGCTCCGTCCCGGGATTCGGGCAGCCGCCACAGCCGCTTACCGCGGACGATTGACGCCCTTACCGCGCGCATGACGCCTCCTCAAATCCTGCTTTCCGCTGGAGAAGCTTCGAGCGATCTGTACGCCTCCCGCCTGGCGGTGGCGCTGCGCGAACGCACCGGGGCTCAGTTTTTCGGCATGGGCGGCCCGCGCATGCGCCAGGCGGGCGTCGAGCTGCTGGCGGACTATCACGAAGTTGCCGTCGTCGGCATCGCTGAAGTGCTGCACAAAATTCCATCCGTGGTGCGGGTGCAGAATCTGCTGGCTCGCGAAGCGGCGCGGCGGAGGGCTTCGCTCGCGATCCTGGTCGATTCACCCGGCACCCATCTCGGGGTCGCGCGCCGGCTGAAGGGCCACGGAATTCCCGTCGGCTACTTTATCGGGCCGCAGATTTGGGCCTGGCGCTCGGGCCGCGTGCGCATCGTGCGGCGGCGCGTGAAGCGCATGGTCGTGATTTTTCCTTTCGAGGAAGCGATCTACCGCGAGGCCGGGGTGCCCGTCGACTTTGTCGGCCATCCCCTGGTCGATACCGTGAAGCCGTCGATGTCGCGCGCCGCCTTCATCGCGCGGCACGAGCTCGATCCCGCACGGCCGATTGTGGCTCTGCTGCCGGGGAGTCGCGCCGGCGAAGTGGCGCGCAATTTTCCGGTGATTCTCGAAGCCTGCGAGCGCCTTTCGGGAGAGATG
>JBAVUW010000126.1:0-9926 GCA_049696975.1 Candidatus Acidiferrales bacterium
GCCGGAGACCGTTGCCGCGCCACCGGCTCTGCCGACCACAGCGGCCGTGCCCACGGCTCCCGTCAACGTGCCGCCTCCCAAACCCGCACCGGCGCGCAAACCCGCCGAAACATCCGCCGAATCCGAAACGGAGCAGCCTGCGCATCCGCAGGCTCCGCAGATTACGCCACAGCTTTCGCCCACCGATCAGGCGGCCTATTATCGCAAAACGATCGAGGACACCGCCGAGGCGGAGAAAAACCTTCAGCAGACCAGTGGCAAGCAGCTGAATGCGGCCCAGTCCGACCTGGTCGGAAAAATCCGCAGCTTCCTTTCGCAATCACGCGACGCCATCAAGGAGGGAGACTGGGTGCGCGCGCAAAATCTGGCCCAGAAAGCTCGCCTGCTGTCGGGTGAGCTGATCGGCTCGTTCTGATTGCGGGATTCGATTTTTCCTATTTTCCACAAGAATTCTGTAGTTCACCCTATTGGCTAAGGCGAGTGTTTGTGGTACTTGTTACAGCTATGTAAACGTTTCACCAACCAGGAGGGAGTGAATGCCGAGCTCATCTCAGGATATACGGCAGTCCCTGTTGGCAAGAGATCCAGAGTTTCGCAACCTCGTCGAAGAACACTCCCGCTGTGAATCCCAGCTAGAGCAGCTCATTAAATCCTCCTATCTGAATTCCGAGGATTTGATCACGGAAGTGGAATTGAAGAAGCTCAAGCTGCGACTGCGGGACCGCATGGAGATGATCCTCGCTCGCCACCAGCAGCTTGTCAGTCATTAGGCCCGACCAGGGCCGCGTGGCGGGCACACTTCTGTCGTACAATACCCGTGCCTTTGTTCAGCGCGGCAGTTCGATGAGCGCGTGTATCGTGCGCGTGCCGCAAATTCGCTGGCTTCAGCCGAATGGCGAGAATTCCTCCCCTCTATGGTTAAGGACGCGTACAGATTCGGGCTGCCGCCGATCGTCGTCGGCCTGTTTTGCCTGATTCCCCAGTGGTATTGGGCGAGCGGTCTGCTCGTTCTCCTGGGCCTTTTCGTGTTCTATTTCTTTCGCGATCCTGACCGCAGAATTCCCACGGCTCCCGGCACGGTCATTTCACCCGCCGACGGACGTGTGGTCGCCATCGTAGAAGAAACGCTCGACGAGGTGGTGGGCCGCCGTATCAGCATCTTCCTTTCGATCTTTGACGTGCACGTGCAACGCGCGCCGCTGGCCGGCAAGATCGTCAAGGTCGTCTACCGCCCGGGAAAGTTCCTGGGTGCGTACCGCTCCTCGGCTTCCCTGTTGAATGAGCAGAACGTGATCTATATGGATACGCCACAAGGCCGCGTGGTTTTCAAACAAATCGCCGGAGCCATTGCGCGACGCGTGCTATGCTGGAAGAACGAGGGCGAGACGGTCGCTCTTGGCGACCGCGTCGGCATGATCCGATTCGGTTCGCGCGTGGACATCTGGCTGCCGATGGACGCGCAGATCGTCGCGAAGCAGGGCCAAATGGTTTACGGCGGCGAAAGCGTATTGGCGAAATGGAATTCAATCAACTAGATCCGATCGGCAACGAAGACGAGCCGCGCCGCCTTTTCCCCCGCAATCACAAGCTGCGCCGCGGCATCTACATCCTCCCGAGTGTCTTTACCGTTGCCAATTTGCTGTGCGGCTATTACGCCGTCCTGGCCACCCTGGAAGGCAGCGTCTCGGATTTCGACAACGCCGCGCGCGCCATCGGCATCGCCATCGTCTTCGATTCGCTCGACGGACGGGTGGCCCGCGCCATGGGCACCAACAGCGAGTTCGGAAAACAGTTCGACTCACTGGCGGACATTGTCAGCTTCGGCATTGCGCCCGCGTTTCTCGCCTACGCCTGGGGCATTCGCGCGCTGGCCGCCGTTTCGGCGCCGGAGCAGATGCATCTCACGCAGCTGGGCTGGCTCATCGGGTTCGTCTATCTGGGCTGCTGCGCCTGGCGCCTCGCTCGTTTCAACATCCAGGGAATGGCCTCGGGCGGCAATCGCTATTTTGCCGGAATGCCTACGCCTGCCGCGGCGGGGATGATTGCGGCAACCGTCCACGCCATCAAGACTCCGATTCAGGATGGGCGCGTTTCGCTGCTGTGGCTCGGCCTGATCCTCGTGCTGGGTCTGCTGATGTCGAGCACCGTGCGCTATTCAAGTTTCAAGGATATTGAATGGGCCCGGCGCCGGCCCTCGCTCGTCGTCGTGGGGCTCGTGCTGCTGATCGGGGCAACCGTGCTATTTTCCGAAATCACGCTGATGATTGTGGCCAGCGTCTATCTCATGAGCGGCATCACCATGTACGTGGTGCGCTCCGTGCGTCACCGTCTCGCTTCGCAACACACTTAAATCATGCCCTCGGGGCGTTCGAACTCCTCTCGCGTTGCCGTCGTCGGCGCCTCGTCTTTGCGCGGCAAGGAACTCGTCCAGATCCTCGAGGACCGTCATTTCCCTTCGAGCGATATCGTTCTGTTGGACACGAGTGTGCCGCCCGGTACTTTGACGGAAGCGGCCGGCGAGCCGACCTTCATCCGCGCGCTGGATGAGGAGAGCTTCGAAGGTGCGCGCTTCGCGTTCTTTGCCGGCACCGCGGAAGACGCCGAGCGGAACTGGAGCGTAGCGCAGCGTTCCGGCGCTATCGTTATCGATCTTACGGGTCGACTGGCAGCCGCGGGACATCCCGCCGGCCCCACGCCATACATTCCCTCGCTCGGCGGTCTTCTGCCGCCGAAAATGTCGTCGTCGACCGAGGCATCGACGCCGCAAACGTATTCGTCGCCTTCTGCGCCCGCCATCATTGCGTGCACGCTTGCCGCGGCATTCAAGGCGTTCAGTTCGATTCGAGTTTCCGTTCTGTTTCTTCAGCCGGTCTCGGAACGCGACCAGGCCGGAGTGGAGGAGCTGGAAAGCCAGACGGCCGCGCTTCTGTCCTTCCGCGAGATCGCCAAGCCGGTGTTCGATGCGCAGGTCGCCTTCAATTTGCTGGCCGCCTATGGGCCCTCGGCCAAACCGGGTCTCGCGGAAACGCGAGGAACCATCGCGCGCGAGGTCGCGGCTTGCCTCGGCGGCCGGGTTCCCCTGCCCGCAATTCAATTGGTGCAAGCGCCGGTATTTTACGGGTATGCTTTTGCCGCGTATGCAGAAGGTGAAGCGCCTGCCGACGAACTTCAAGCGGCCTTCGCGAACCTGGGAGTAACGGTTGCGCAAATCGATGAGGAAGCGCCCAGCAACGCCAGCGTAGCGGGCGAAAGCGAGATTCATCTGGCGCGCATCGAGGCCGATCCGAACGTCGCAAACGGCCTCTGGATCTGGGGCGCAGCCGACGGCTTGCGGCTTGCGGCGACGAACGCGGTAAGAATCGCGGAGGAAATGATTGCGAAGTCGGCAGGCAATTAGCGTTCGGGTTCGCGCACCGGGAAATGTGCTCTGTCTCGCGCTGCTGGCGGCGCCCGTCGTGCTCGCGGGCTGCGGCTACCACGTGGCCGGTCACGCATCCACACTGCCCGCCGAATGGACCGACATTGCCATCCCCGCATTCAAGAACGACACCACGACCTACCGCATCGAGCAGCGCATGACGCAAGCGGTGATTCGGGAATTCATTACGCGTACGAAATATCGCGTGGTGCAGGATCCCTCAAACGCCGACGCCGTCCTGCACGGCGAAGTGATTTCCATCGAAACCGATCCGGTGCTCTTCCAGGCGACCACCGGCGAAGTCACCACGATGCTCGTGACCGTACATGTGAAAGTCGATCTGACCGACAGCAAAACCGACAAGGTCGTCTATAAAAACGACGACATGATTTTCCGCGACGAATATCAGATCTCGACAGACGTGAAATCGTTCTTCCAGGAGGAAGATCCCGCCGTCGATCGTATGTCCCACGACCTCGCCTCGCATCTCGTCTCCAACGTGCTGGAGAATTTCTGATGGCGGCCCTTTCACCCGAGAAACTGGTCGATCGCCTGGCCAACGGGAAACCCGTCGCGGCCATCGTTCTGGTCGGGACCGATCACTACCTGCGCGAGATGTGCCGCAACAAAATCATCGACACCTGTGTTCCGGAACATGTTCGCGATTGGGCCGTCACGCGGTGCTCGCCGCGTGAGGCGGGTTGGGCGGAAATCCTGGGCCGCGCAGAAACGATGCCGATGATGGCGCCGCGGCAGGTGCTGGTCGTCGAAGAAGCCGAGTCGGTCGAAAAGCTCGGCGAAAAGGCGCGTGATGAAGTCCTCGAAATGCTCGCGAAATATTTCGAATCGCCCGCGCCGTTTACCGTCCTGCTGCTCGAGGCGGCCTCGCTCGACGGGCGCCAGCGATTTTTCAAGCTCCTCAGCGAACGCGGCCTGATCGTCGAACTGACCATCGGCCCGGAATCTGCCGCTGCGCTGGCGACCCAGATGGCCAAGGACCTGGGTGCGGAAATCGACGGCGATGCGGCCGCCATGATCGCCGAAATCCTCAATGGCGCCCCGGCGAGAATGAAGATCGAGCTCGAAAAACTCGCCAGCTACGCAAAGGACCGCGCACGAATTACGGTCGCCGACGTCGAAGCGCTCGTGGTTGCCGCGCGCAAGAACACCGTCTGGCAGCTCACGGAGATGCTCGCGAGCCGCAAACGCGCAGCGGCCTTCACATTTCTCGATAACCTGCTGCGGGAAGGCGAGCAGCCGGTGATGGTCGTCGGCGCGCTCGCGTGGATGTACCGGAAACTCATTGAAGCCCGCGATCTGCCCGCGACCGCCAATGGCTTTCAAGCCGCCCGCCAGCTCGGCATGCGCCCCGAAGCGGCCGAAACCGCCGTGCGCCAGGCCCATCGCATTCCGAAGAAGGAATTGCTGGCAGGCCTGGCGGCATTGGCTGAAGCCGACAGCCGCCTGAAATCCTCGAATCCCGATCCGCGGGCGATGATGGAATTCCTCATAGCCCGGCTCACCTCAACAGCCGCCTGACAACCCGGTGTAACACCCAGCCGCAAAAAAAAGGCGCCCCCGAACTTCAGAGCGCCTCCCGGAATCCACGCTGGATCTGTCGTGCTATTTCTTGGCCTTGATCGCGTTCAAAGCCAACGCCAGCCGCGACTTATAACGGTTCGCCGTATTCTCCGAAAGTGTCCGCTTCCGAATCGCCTTGTCGAGTTCCGAGTAGGTCTCAGACGCAAGCTTGCCGGCCGCGGAGGCGTCGCCAGACCCGAGAGCGGTGCGCATCCTGCGGATCGCCGTGCGCACTCGTGTGCGGTTCATGCGGTTGACAGCCGCGCGGCGTTCCGTCTGGCGGATGTTCTTCAGTACCGATTTCGTCTTCTTCTTGTGCTTGACCGGATTGCCCTGAGCCATTCATTACTCCTTGATGATTGATTTCCGATGATCCAGATTATCTGAGCCGCTCGGCGCTGTCAATTTTGGCGTGATGATGTAAGCCGGCCTCGATGCGCGCACAGTCGCGGGTCTTGCGGGCAGGTGCCGCTGAACGGTACAGTAAATCGCTCCCAAATGATCTCGCAGCTGAGTACTCCTAACCGCACGACCCGATGAAGGCCCTGGCCAAACTATTCGGTTTCGTCGCATTGACGATGTGGGGCGCCTTGGCAAACGCCCAAGATCGCAGCCAGACGCGGTCGATGGTGATTTCGCGAGGCGGAATCGTCGCGGCGGAATCACCGCTGGCGGCTCAGGCCGGCGTGCGCATTCTCGAAACCGGCGGCAACGCCGTCGATGCCGCGATTGCAACCAACGCGATGATGGGCGTCGTCGAGCCGATGATGGATGGCATGGGCGGAGACCTCTTCGCCATCGTGTACGACGCGAAGTCTGGCAGGCTTTACGGGCTCAATGCGAGCGGCTGGGCGCCGAAGGGCCTGACGATCGAGTACCTGCAGAGGCTCGGCCTGCGCGAAATGCCGCAGCAGGGCGTAAATTCGATCATCGTGCCCGGGGCCGTGGATGGATGGCAGAAACTGGCCGAGCGGTTCGGCAGGAAAAAGCTCGCGGAAGATCTGGCGCCTTCGATTCGTACCGCTGAGGATGGATTCCCCGTTCCCGAATGGGATGCCGCTTACTGGTCGGACGCGGTGAACGATCTGCGGACGAATGCCGCGGCGGTCAGCACCTACTTGCCGAGGGGCCACGCTCCTTCCGTGGGGGAGCTTTTTCAGAATCCTGATCTCGCCTGGTCTCTCGAGCAAGTGGCCACGGGCGGGCGGGACGCGTTCTATAAAGGACCAGTCGGGGCGAAAATTCTCGCCGGGATGAAGGCGCTGAACGGCACGATGACGGCGGAGGATCTCGCCGAATACTCCAGCGAATGGGTCGACCCGATCTCAACAACCTACCGCGATTGGAGGGTGTATGAAATTCCTCCCAATGGACAAGGGCTGGCCGCGCTCGAAATGCTGAACATCATGGAGAATTTTCCCCTCGGGGGGAAAGAATACGAGTTTGGCTCCGTACACGCGCTGCACACGATGATTGAGGCCAAGAAACTCGCCTATTCCGATCTTGCGAAATACATCGGCGATCCGCGCGGGCAGACGCTTCCAGTTTCGACGCTGCTATCGAAGCAGTGGGCGGCTGAGCGTGCCGGGAAAGTCGATCCGGACCACGCCGCGTGCGAGGTGGCCGCGGGTACTCTGCCCGCCGGAGGCGACACGACGTACCTGGCTGTCGTTGATCGCGACGGCAATATGATCTCTCTGATCCAGAGCAATTATTCGGAGTTCGGGTCCGATGTGGTCGCGCCGGGCACCGGCTTCGCCCTGCACAATCGCGGAGGCCTTTTCACTCTCGATCCGTCGTCGCCCAATGCGCTGGCGGGCCGCAAACGTCCGCTGCACACGATTATTCCTGGTTTCGCCGAGAAGGGCGAGCTCCGCCTGGCATTCGGCATCATGGGTGGCTGGAACCAGTCGCAGGCCCACGCGCAATTCATCTCCAATATCGCCGATCACAAAATGGACATACAAGCGGCCATCGAAGCGCCGCGATTCACCAAACGCACCTTGGAAGGCTGCGATGTCGCTCTGGAAGACCGCTTCAGCAAGGAAACGCGCGACGGCCTGAGGTCCAAAGGACACATCATCGAGCTGCACGGACCGTTCGCAGCGACCGTAGGCGGCGGTCAGGCCGTGCTGCGCGATTTTTCAACCGGTGTGAACTACGGCGCATCCGACCCGCGGAAAGACGGCGAGGCCATCGCGGAATTGCCGCTGGGACCGCAGCATTAAATGGCGAGGCTTCTTACAGGACACCATGGCGAAAAAGAAAGTGGTTGAAACACCGGCGGATGACGCGGCAAAAGGCTGCCTCTACGTCGTTTCGACACCGATCGGCAATTTGGAGGACATTTCGCTCCGCGCGCTTCGCGTACTGAAGGAAGCGGACATGATCGCCTGCGAGGACACACGGCAGACCGTGAAGCTGCTGGCGCATTTCGACATTCCCAAACGCCTGGTGAGCTACCACGAGCACAACGAAATCACGCGGGCGGCCGAAATCGTGATTGAGCTCGAGCAGGGCGCGAAGGTCGCGCTGGTAAGCGACGCGGGCACGCCGGCGATTTCCGATCCGGGCTACCGTCTCGTCCACCTGTGCCTGCGGCATGGAATTCAGGTGGTGCCTGTTCCCGGCGCGTCGGCCCTGGTCGCGGCGCTGGCCGCTTCGGGAATGCCGATCGAGGAGTTCGTTTTTGCGGGGTTTCTGCCGTCGCGACCCACGGAACGCCGCAAATCGCTGCGCGCGCTCGCCGCCGAGCCACGCACGCTGGCCCTCTATGAGGCGCCGCATCGCCTGCTCGATGCGCTCGAGGATGCGCTCGAAATTCTCGGCAACCGCCCGGCGGTGGTCGCACGCGAAGTGACGAAAATCTACGAGGAATTCCTGCGCGGCCATCTCGAGGATCTCGTCGAAGCCGTCCGTAAGAAAGCTCCACGTGGAGAAATCACGCTGCTGATCGGCCCGCCCGATGGACAGGCGCAACACGCCGCCGACGCAGCCAATCCCCTGAACGCAATTCCGCTCGCGCGGCACGTGGAGGAGATCATGAAGGCCCGCGGTATCGACCGCAAAGCCGCTCTGAAACAGGCAGCTCGCGAGCGGGGCCTCACGCGACGCGAGGCCTACAAACAGCTGTTAATCACGCGCGACGAATAATTCCCCAGCTGGCCAGCGCCGCTGAACGATCCACCCTAGACGGTCTTTCATCCACAGCGAAATCCATCCGGAACCTCCCTCTGAGGGCCCGAAATCGACCGATTACACGGGGCGCTTACCTTTCTGCTTGACACACGTCTGACTATACGTTACACCTTGTAACGCTACAATGACTAACACACACATGAAACGCCCAAAAGGCCTTGGCGAAGTCGAACAAATGGTCATGGACTACGTCTGGACGCACGGTCCGTGCACGGCCGAGTCCTGCCGCGAGGCACTGGCCGCCACTCGCCCCATGAAGGATTCGACCGTGCGCACGGTCCTGCGGCGCCTCGAGCAAAAGGCCTTCCTGAGCCACGAAATCGAGGGCCGCACATTCATCTACCGCGCGGCCGAAAACCGGCAGAACGTCGCCGTCCGCGCCGTGAAAAGCATCATCGACCGCTTCTGCGGCGGCTCCGCCGAAGAGCTCGTCGTGGGCCTGGTGAACAGCGACGTGATCGACCGCCACCAGCTCGAGCGGCTGGCGCGAAAGGTCGCACAGGGGAAACTCGGCGAGAAATCCGGCTCGGCCACGCACGGCCGGCCGCCAAGGAAGGGAGATTCGTGATGTCGCCTGCATCCATGCATTCCGCATCGGCTCTGATGATCGCGCTGGCCGACGCTGCCGCGCGCTCCGTGGTGCTCGGCTGCGTCGTTGCCGCGACGCTTGCGGCCTTTCGCGCCAAGAATGTGCGCGTGAAGCTTCTGGCCTGGAAGGGATTGCTGCTCGCCGCTCTGGCGATGCCCGCGCTCGTGCTGGTCAGCCCCGCAGTTCGCGTCCTCGTGCCGGTGCCGAGCTTCGCGGACCACCGCATTCCGGTCTCGGCCGGCCCGGCAACACAGCCTGACGCGGACGTTACCGCCCCTGTCACTCGACTCTTGCCCGACGAATCCGCTGCGGTTGCCCAACAGCCGCGAGCGTATCCATGGGCGGAAGGGTCCCGACCGCTGCCGCGGACGATTGAGGGTGCCGCGCCGCCAGCTCCGGTGCGGCGGGAAATTCCCTGGACGCTGATTGCGTTCTCTGTCTATGCGGCCGTCGCACTCGCCCTCCTCGCGCGTATTCTCGTCGGCATCGCGTTCGGAAACCGCCTCGTGCGCACGGCCACACCGGTCGATGAACCTCGCGCGCTCGAGCATCTATCATCGGCGGTGCGCGCCGCGGGGTTGCGTTCCCTGCCACGGCTGGCCGAGTCTGAGATGCTGTCCGTACCCATCATGGTCGGCGTGCACAGGCCCACGATCCTGCTGCCGGCTGACGGCCGGCTGTGGGAGGAGGATGAACTGGCCGCGGTGCTGCTGCACGAAGTCTCGCACGTGGCGCGACGCGACGCCCTGTCACAACGGCTGGCGCTGATTCACCGCGCGATTTTCTGGTTCAGTCCGCTGGCGTGGTGGCTCGAGCGCCACCTGGCCGACCTATCCGAGCAGGCCAGTGACGAAGCTGCACTCGCGGGCGGGGTGGACCGCACGCGATACGCCGAGGCTCTGCTCGGATTTTTCGCCGATCTCGAAGCCCTGCCGGCGCGTGTGTGGTGGCAGGGCGTTTCGATGGCCAAAGCGGGACAAGCGGAAAAGCGCGTGGATCGAATCCTGGCGTGGAGGGGTGCGATGGCAAATCACATTTCGAGTCGTGGAAAGACGCTTCTGGTAGTGGCTTTGGCGATCGTGGCGGTGCCGGTGATCGCGCTGACGGCTGCGGTGCGCGTGGCGGCGTACGACATTCAGG
>JBAVUW010000127.1:0-1655 GCA_049696975.1 Candidatus Acidiferrales bacterium
CCTCATTGCCGGGCGATTGCACGATCTGGTCACGTACGGTCACGATTATTTGACGCCTCAAGAGTTCGAATCGTGTCTTGACCTCCTGCTGTCCAAATACTACGACTTCTTGGCCGGTAACTTGAGGCTCCGACGCGGCGATAAGTTCTGGAACTACCACAAGAGGAAACTGAATGACGCTGGCGTGGGTTTCGACAGAGTTCGATTAACTCGTGCTTTCTTTACGAAGGTGGCCTCCGCGCTGTTCAATCCGAAAGATACAATTGAGAAGCTGCTGAGGGGCAGAGTTGCCGCTAACGATACCACCGATGCCGATATCCAGGCGAGAAGTGATGTCCGTTCAACGAATTGTCCCGAGCCCGTCAGCGTACCGAAATCATAGGCATTGTATTGGCGGAGAGCTCGTTAAACGCTACCGCATCTTGATCCTGGTAATGACAAAGAGGGGAAGTAATGCCCGAACGTAGTGCGAGCCGCAATCACGCGTTGGACCTAAAGGCCGGAGACTGGGTGGAGGTTCGCAGCCAAGCCGAGGTCCTGGCGACGCTCGACGACCGCGGCCGCCTGGAAAATCTTGCTTTCATGCCCGAGATGTTGCAGTACTGCGGGAATAGGTATCGGGTCTTCAAACGTGCGGACAAGACCTGCGAATACACGCAAGGATGGAGCATTCGCCGTATGAAGGACTCCGTACACCTTGAAGGCCTGCGGTGCGATGGAACAGGGCACGATGGATGCCAGGCGGGCTGTTTGATCTTCTGGAAAGAGGCCTGGCTCAAGCGCGCCGAGAACAATTTCGTGGCTACAGAGACTCTTCGTCGAGGCGCGCCGGCCTCGACGCCAGTTGGCGGACTCTGCACGATTGAGAAAGTTCTGGCAGGGGCCCATTCGACGAACTCGGAAAGAGAACTGATTTACAGCTGTCAGGCCACTGATGTGCCGAAATTCACGTCACCGATGAGCTTCTGGGATCCTCGTCAATACATTCGCGACCTGCGTTCCGGAAACCTTGACAGCGGCCATGCAGGAGATTCCCGCGGACACCGCGTTCTCGAATTGATTCTTGCCGTCGGGCGCTTGTTCCAAGCGACAATCATCGGTTTCTTCAATGAAGTGCAGGAAAGGCGTCAAGGGAGCCGCTATCCCTTCATTGAAGGTACCGCTGAGAAAACTTCCATTGAGTTTTTGAACCTGCAACCGGGCGAACTTGTCGAAGTACGAAGCAAAGAAGAGATTATGGCGACGCTCGACAAGACCCAGAAAAACCGTGGGTTGTGGTTCGATTCGGAAATGCTTCCATACTGCGGCGGAATTTACAGGGTATTGCGGCGAGTCCACAGGATCGTTGATGAAAAGACCGGCAAGGTTGTGAGCATGAAAAATCCCTGCATCGTGCTCGAAGGTGTGGTGTGTAAGTCCGATTTTCATCGGCTCTGCCCGCGCGCGATTTACCCGTTCTGGCGCGAGAACTGGCTCAAGCGAGTCTCTTCAACCGTTGTGCAGCCGACTGAGCAAAAACGCGCTCTCAAAGATGACGCAAGAGAGCCTTCTGCGGGCGCGAGTGGAACTCGCCTCGACGGGGCGATCCTATCCACTGCAGCTCCAGCCGTAATCACATAAGAACAAGATGGAACAACCCAAACCCGAAAAAAGTT
>JBAVUW010000128.1:0-80884 GCA_049696975.1 Candidatus Acidiferrales bacterium
GTATTGTCGTAGTGGTCGTGCGTCTCGTCGTTGATCACGCCGGGGAACGCGCCGTCACATTCGGAGCCGAACAGGATGTTGTCACGAGGCACGGCGTCAAACAACATTTGCATGTTGAGATCGTTGTATACGCACGTGTCGACGAAGACGTTGCCATTACCGAGCAGCTCGTCCGGGCTCGTCCAGCTATTGTACTTCCCGATCGCCCGCCAGCGCCCGATCTGGCACGGCAAGGCGCCGCCTCCATGCGGAATCAGAAAGCGCAGGCGCGGAAAATCCCGAAACAGATCCTTCGCAATCATGAGCTGCACGAAACCCGTAATGTCGGCGACCAAATATTGGACGGCCGTGTGCGGGAAGTTCTTGTTGATCGATTCGCTGCCGTGCAGTACGAGCGGCACGTCCAGCCCCTGCGCCGCCTCGAAGGCCGGATAATTGTGCTTTCCCGTGAAGGGCAGGTTCTGCCAGCGGCCGCCGGTGCCGTCGGGATCGAAATTGAAGGCGATGAAACCTTCCCTGGTCCAACGCTCGATCTGCTTCGCCACCGGCTCGGACGGACAGGAAGGATGTTGTCCGAGCATGCCGACCGGCGCAAAGCGGCCGGGATGCAACTGACAGGCGCGAAGAATCAGAGCGTTATTGAGATCTGCCCAGATGGCGTTCTCATCCGGGGTGCCTTCGTGCGTGGCCATGGCTTTCGCTCGGGGTGAGGCGAACGCAACATCGATGGCGCGGGCGTCCATCAAGCTGACGACCTGTTCCAGACTCTTTTTGACGTCGGCATCGGAGATGTCGGGGAGGACGTCGGGGTTCTTTCCGGCAAGTTGCGCTTGCCGAAAGCCCTCCACTTCCGGGTGGCGGGCGAGGCGGACGAAGTGCTGGTGAGAATCGATCATCATCTTTTTTTGTCTTGGGTCTCGGGTTGGGATTCTAGAAGGGAGGAAAGGCGGCGTCAATGCGTGAACGCGATGCGCGGGGTGCGCCTGCCCTTACGAGAGACCGGAAAACCAAGCGGAGAGGGCGGCGGTGACTTCGGCAGGGCGCTCCATGGGGGCCATGTGGCCGCACTGTTCAATGACGGCCAGGTGCGAATTCCCGATGGCAGCGACGATTTCGCGGTGGCCTTCGAGCGGGCTCCAGGTGTCCTTGCGGCCGCAGAGCACGAGCGTGGGGCAGCGGATCGTTGAGAGAAGTGCGGTGGCGTCGGGGCGGCCGAGGAGAGCTTTGATTTGCGCGGCGAAAATCTCCGGCGTCTTGCGGGACATCATGGCGAGGATCGCGACGGTGAGCGCGGAATCCGACATGCGATCGGGATGGATGATGCCGGGCAACCAGAATTCGGCCATGGCGCGCATGCCTTTGGTGCGCGCGAGATTGACGAGTTCCGAGCGTCTGGCGATTTCGCGTTCGCCGGCTTCGCCGCCGGGAAATCCGCGATAGGCCGTGTCCAGCAGGGCGAGGCCCGCGACACGGCCGGGCGCGAGGCGCATGATTTCGAAAGCGACGCGGCCGCCCATCGAGTGTCCGGCGATGGCGATGCGGTCCGCCGTGACGGCCAGAGCGATTTCGGCCATTCTTGTGATTGAGTCGGCGGACGCGTAGTCGACGACGGTGACCGCTGTGGTTTGCGAAAGCGCGCGTGCCTGGTCGCGCCAGACGTCGGCGTCGCAAGCCAATCCCGGTAGCAGCAGAACGTGAGCGGGCGCGGGTTCGTTTGCCGCGCTCATTTCTTGTGTTCGACTTCGACGATCGGCGTGCCGTAGGTGTGAAAGGACTCGATTGTTTTCAGGCCCCAGGCCTGGCCCTTTTTCCGCTCCGCTTCGGACCAGCGGATCGGTTTCCAGTCCGGGGCCAGAATCAGCCGCGCGCCGGCGTTGGCTACTTCGACGCGATTGCCGCCCGGCTCGTAGACATAGAGGAAAAACGTCTGCTGGATGGCGTGTTTGTGCGGCCCGGTTTCGATGTGGATGCCGTTTTCGAGGAAAATGTCCGCAGCGATGAGGACTTCCTCGCGGCTGTTGACCGCGTAGGTGACGTGATGGAAGCGTCCGCGGACGCCGGTGTGGTCCTTCGAATAAGCGAAATCGTAACTCTTGTTCGTGCAGGTCATCCACATGGCGGCTTCGACGCCGCTGTCGAGCACGATCTGCTCGGTGAGCCGGAAGCCGAGATATTTCTCGAAGAACGCGCGGTTGGCTTCGATGTCGACGGCGAGCCCGTTCCAGTGATCGAGGCGGCGTACGTTGACACCTCGCCCGAGAAATCGCTGGGCTTGATTCTTGAGGGATGGTTTCAGATGGGGGGGAGCTTCGTACCACTGCGTTTCGTAGTAAAGCTCGATCTTGTGGCCGTCGGGATCCTGGCAGACGTAGGCGGGGCCGTGGCAGAGGTCCCCTTTGTTCCAACCGATCTCGAAGCCCGAGCCTTTCAGCGCGGCGATGCGGCGCTCGAACGCCTGGGGACTGCGCGTGCGATAAGCGACGTGGCCGAGCCCGGCCTGTTTCGACGCGGTGAGCTTCAGTGAATGGCGCTCGTAATCGTCGTACGCGCGCAGGTAAACTGAATCACCCTCGCGGCCGCTTTCGGTCATGCCCATCACTTCGACGAAGAAGCGCAGGCTTTCCTCGGGTTTCGGAGTGAGCATTTCGAGATGGCCCAGGTGGGCCACGTCCATCACCGGTTCCGGTTGCATACATTCCCCCGCAGCCTCGGGCTTTGCGCCCACAGGGCTACCCAAACGCTAAATTCAAAGGGGAAATTATACATAGAACGCGGTGTCGGGCGGCGGCAAGTTTGCCGCCACTGCCTTCGACGCTCCTCCCAACCGGCTACTGGGCCTTGCTACAGTTGCGCAGTCGATTCCGAATCGTTACCGAGCCGAGATTGAGCACGATTGAAATTCCGACGAGGAAGCCGGAAATTCCGTCGAGCCAGTTGGTGGCGAGCGCGATTGAGGGATGAACGAACATGCGCAGCAGAACAGACAACGAGACGGAGAGCGTGCCCACCGTCCACATCGCTTTCGCTTTTTGCGCCTCGGATCGAAACATCATGGGTCTATCTCCTTTTTTGGATTCATCGACACTTGCTAATCCCGGATCAGGTACCAGGCCATGAAGGAAAGTTTCACAATCACCATAGCGCCCAGCACGCCCAACAAGTCCCAGCTGATGCGGTGGTTCACAAAGACTCGGTATTCAAATAGGCCGCCGACGATGACCGCACCACTCATTCCGGCATAGCTTGACGAGCGCAGCCGGTAGGTCAGGAATCGTTCGTCGACGACAGTTCCAAGAAAGGGGATTTTCATTTTGTCCTGCCCTCCAATCGAAAGATCTCGTCTGTCGCACACTGGAAAATGCGCGCGAAGGTGAGCGCGAGCTCCAGACTGGGCACGTAGCGATCGCGCTCGATCGAGTTGATGCTCTGGCGGGAGACGCCGACGGCCCCGGCCAGTTGCTCCTGCGTCCAGCCGCGGACGGTGCGAAGTTCCCTGATCCGATTTTGAATGGCCGCGCCCATGTAAAGCTAGCTTTCCATGGCAGTATAGGTACGAGTCCTCCTGATGTCAAGTAAACTTGTCATCGAATCCTGGTCCCAAGATCGTATTCCTAGAAACACTGTAACCCCCTCTGAATAACCACAATACCTGCTAACTCCGTCCGTGCCGGGGAGACGAAACGGCCCAGAGGGGCCCTCCGATCCGGAAGATGGGCCTCTTGCCGATTTGAGCTGAATCCATCACGAATTGCATTTGCCAACCCCGCGGACTATAACTGTGGCCGGTGCCGGCGGGCGCAGGGGGTGGAAATGAATCGACGAAAAATGCTGTCGCTGCTGGGGATGTCGCCGGCGATTCTGGCTGGCACGCAGGCGGACGGGCAAGAGATGAAATCGAAGGCCGCGCTCGCGGCATCGAGCGTTCAAAGAATCGAGACGCTGAATCCCAAGGGCACTCCTCCACCGATCGAGCTGCTGCCCATGGCGCCGCGGCTCGGCAGCCTGGACGGAAAGACCGTGTATCTCGTGGACACGGGATTCGAGGGCGGCGGGTTTCTGCTGAACCAGATTCAGCTGTGGTTCAACCGCAACATGCCCAACACCACCGTCGTGTTTAAGAGAAAGGCGGGGCCGTATGCGGAAGACGATCCGGCGCTGTGGAAAGAGATCAAGGAAAAGGGCCATGCCGCGATCATGGCCATTGGGCATTGAAGCACATGTACGCCAGCGACCGTTGGTCACTGCATAACCGTTGAAAAGCTTGGTATACCCACGACTCCACTCGTCACCCGGGCATTCAAAGACCTCGCCATTCTGAACGTAGCCAAGCGCGGCATGCCGCATCTGCGCATTACCTTCACTCCTCATCCGGTTGCGACCAAGACCGCCGACGAGCTGCGCGCGTATGTGGAAGGCATGGATCCGGTCAGCGGCAAGCCGATGATGAAGGAGATCGTCGACGATCTGACCGTACCGCTGAGCGCGGAAGAAACGAAGACGGGGATGGTCGACGTGAGCGTGGGGCCGGAAACCTACGGTCCGGACACGCCGCGGAATCTGCAGCAGTTCTACCACGACAACGGAATGACGGATTTCCTGCCAATCATCCTGCCCACCGAGGAACTGGTCGACGAAATGCTGGCCGCCACGAGCCACAAGCCCGGCGAAGTGGTTGGTAAAATGGCCGCGGGCGCATATCCGCCCTGGGGCTACACGGTGAAACAGGTGGCGATCAACGCCGTGATGGCGGGATGCAAGCCGGAATACTTTCCCACGATTCTGGCGATCGCGTCGTCGGGGACACCGTCGCTTTTCAGCTCGACGAATTCATTCGCGTACGCGGCGGTGATCAACGGACCGATCCGAGACAAGCTGAACATGAATTACGGCATCGGCGCGCTGGGGCCCTTCGCGCAGCCCAACGCCGCGATCGGCCGCGCCTGGACACTGCTTTCGAAAAATCTCGGCAATGGCGGCGTGCCGGGCGACACCTATATGGGATCGCAGGGCAACAACCTGAACTATAACAATCTGGTGATTGCCGAAAACGAAGGGGCCAGCCCCTGGGTTCCCTTCCACGTGCAGAAAGGATTCAAGTCGGAAGAAAATGTCGTCAGCTTGTTCCGCGGGCTCGGAATCGTCCCCGGACAGGGCGCCCGGGGGACCAGCACCGACACGCCGAAATACGAGGAACAGTTCAGCGACCTTTTCAGCGTGTTCACGGGATTTTTCGGCGGGCTGGTGGTGGCGGACCCGCTGATCGCAGTGAATCTGAAGGCGCGGGGTTACGATACGAAAGAAAAGTTGATCGACTGGCTGTACACGAACACCACGCAGACCGTCCAGGATTACAAGAGCCGCGACTTTGCCTACGGGTTCGATTACCCGCGGGCGCTGAAGGGCCTGGAGCCGTATGCGACGTGGTACAAAATGAAGGACGGAGAAGTGATCCCGCGATGGCCGCACCGGGACGACATTAATATTGTGGTGGCCGGCGGGCAGACCAACGCGTTCTTCCAGGGCGGCAGCTTGAGCTATGGCGTGAGCGTTTCCATCGATAAGTGGACGTAAGCGCCACTGCGCGCAGCCGGCACGGCGCGGATTGCAATACACATCCTTCGGGACTATAAATAGTGGCGTTGGTTCGCTGATGGGGGGTGAGATGAATCGACGGAAGATGCTGTCCCTGCTTGGGATTTCACCGGCCCTGCTGGCGGGCGCTCGGTCCGAGGCCTCCGCAAAGAATCCGAAAGCGGCCGCACCGGTCGCGTCCGCCAAGATTACGGCGCTGAATCCGAAAGGCCTTCCGCCTCCGGTCCAGTTGGTTCCCATGGCGCCGCGGCTGGCGAGCCTGGACGGCAAGACGATTTTTCTGGTCTCGGACGGTTTTCCGGGCGCGGATCATTTTCTCGCGCAGGTGGCGCTGTGGTTTCAGAAGAACATGCCCAGCGTGAAAACCGAATACCGGCTGAAGGCCGGAGCATTCGCCGACGACGATCCTAAGCTGAACGCCGAGATCAAGGCCAGCGGCAATGCCGTGATCATGGCGATCGGGCATTGAAGCACGTGCACACCAGCGACCGTGGGTCACTGTGTAAAGTTCGAGCAGATGGGTTTTCCGACCGCTCCACTGGTTACCGTCGCTTTCAAAGACCTCGCTAAATCGAACGCCGCGTCGCGCGGCATGCCGCTGGAGCGCATCTGCTTCACCCCGCATCCGGTGTGGGGCAAGACGGATGCGGAAATGTACGCCTACCTCGAGGGAAATGATCCGGTCAGCGGCAAGCCGTTGATGAAGGAAATCACCGACGCGCTCACCCAGCCGCTCACCGCTGAAGAAAAAAAGACAGGATCGGTCGATGTGGCGACCGGGCCGCCGACCTACACCGACACGGCCGACGCACTGCAACAGTATTATCTGGACAACGGAATGACCGACTTCATGCAGATCGTCCTGCCCACCGACGAACGGCTGGCCGCCATGCTGAAAGGCACCAGCCACAAACCGGACGAAATGGTCGGAAAAATGTCTCCGGCGCGCGGATCCTATCCGGACTGGCAATTCACCGTGAAGCATGTGGCCATCAACGCGGTGATGGCCGGAGCGAAGCCCGAATATTTGCCCGCGATTCTGGCCATCGCCGAAACCGGGCTCACGTCCCTTTCGAGTTCGACGAACTCGTTTGCGACCGCCGCGGTGATCAACGGACCGATCCGCGACACTTTGAATATGAATTACGGGATCGGTGCGATGGGGCCGTTCTCGCAGCCGAATGCGGCGATCGGGCGCGCGTGGACGATGCTTTCGCGAAATCTTTCCAATTCCGGCATTCCGGGCCAGACGTATCTCGGTACGCTCGGCAACAGCGTCAACTACAACAACCTGGTCATCGCGGAAAACGAAAAGAACAGCCCGTGGACTCCCCTCAGCGTGCAAAAGGGATTCAAGCAGGACGAAAACGTGGTCAGTGTCTTTGTCGGATTCAGCATTTCGCAGGGGCAGGGCGGTATTGGACTGGGCGTGAAGCCCGTGCCGCAGTATCACGAAGCGATCGCTTACAACTGCATTCCGTTCGGGCCGCTTTTCGGTGCGCTGATCGTCTGCGATCCGCTGGTGGCGCAGGGACTGGTCGAGCTCGGCTACAAAACGAAGGAGCAACTCGCCGACTGGCTCCAGAAAAACTCGCTGATTTCGGCGAAGAATGCGCGCTCGACGCTATTTGCCGGACGATGGGTGCCGGATGCCAACACGCCCGATGACGCCATGATCCCCTACTACCGCTCGCCGGACTGGTACAACTTCGTCGTGGTCGGCGGGCAAACGAATCCCTACCATATGGTCGCGAACATGAGTTATCGTGTCTCAATCTCGATTGACAAGTGGGCCTAGGTTTGGCGTAGTAAATTAGGGTGGGGCGGCTGAAACAAATCAAATTCAGGGGACGTATCCGCAGTGTGCCCCGAGCCGGGCGCAACGGATGAGGAACCGGGGGGAACTGTCCGAAATGCACACATCAACTGGAACGAAGTGGTTTTTCGCCTTCGCGATCGGGGCGGCGATCGTTGGCGCCGTGGCGGCCCAGCAGTCGAGGCCCGTGGACGACAAGGCTCTGAAAAGCGCCGCGAAAAGCGGAGACTGGTTAAGCAACGGCCACGATCTCGGCGACAACCGCTATAGCCCGCTGAAGCAGATCGATGCAAGCAATGCGAGCCGCCTCGGCCTGGCCTGGTCCTACGACACGGCCGGCTCGTTCGGCACCGTCGAGACCACGCCGCTTGAATGGGACGGCATCGTGTATGGCACGGCGCCGTGGAGCATCGTGTACGCACTCGACGCGAAAACCGGCAAGGAGATCTGGCGCTGGGACCCGAAGATCAGTCACCTGAATTTTCCGGTAGGCTCGGCGGGCAAAGCCGACAAAGTCCGCACCGGTCCAAGCGTCTGCTGCGGTCCGGCCAATCGCGGCGTGGCGCTCTATGACGGCAAGATTTACGTCGGCACGCTGGAGGCCAAGCTCGTCGCTCTGGACGCAAAAACGGGCAAAGAGATCTGGTCGGTGCAGGCCGCCGACGAGGGCGCCGACTACAGCATCACGGGCGCTCCCCTCATCGCCGGAGGAAAAGTGATCATCGGCAATGCCGGCGGCGAATACTCCGCGCGCGGCTTCGTTTCCGCATTTGACGCGGAAACCGGCAAGCTCGATTGGCGTTTCTATACGGTGCCCGGCAATCCCTCGAAACCGTTCGAGAACAAAGCGATGGAGGTCGCGGCCAAGACCTGGACGGGCCAGTGGTGGAAACTCGGCGGCGGCGGCACGGTCTGGGACGGCATTTCCTACGATCCCGAGCTCGACCTGCTCTATATCGGTACTTCGCAGGGAGGGCCGTGGGTCGGCAAGTATCGCAGCCCGCAGGGCGGCGCCAACCTCTATGTGTGCTCGGTGGTCGCGCTGAAGCCGGAAACCGGCGAGTATGTCTGGCATTTCCAGACCACGCCGGGCGACGAATGGGACTATGACGCGACGCAAGGCATCACGCTGGCCGACATCAAGATCGACGGCAAGATGCGCAAAGTGCTGATGCAGGCGCCGAAGAACGGGTTTTTCTACGTGCTCGATCGCAAGACCGGAGAATTTATTTCGGGGAAACCGTATGTGAAGGTCACCTGGGCGACCGGGCTGGACCCCAAGACGGGCAAGCCGAACGAAGCGCCCAACATGCGTTACGACCAGGAAGAGCGTGTCGTCTCTCCCGGACCCGCGGGCGGCCATGCGTGGCAGGGGATGTCTTACAACCCGAACACGGGACTGGTTTACCTCCCGGCGCTGGACAGCGACTTTCACTACATCGCCACGCCGGACTTCAAGCCCGAAGTCGGCGTCTACAGCTGGGGAATCGTGTTCCGTCCCCCACCGCCTCCTGCTCCGGGACAAGCGGCGGCGCAGCTGCCGCAACCTCCCGGCGGTTCGCTCGTCGCCTGGGATCCGGTCACGCAGACCGAGCGCTGGCGCTTGAAGAAAATGAATGGCTCCGGAACCGTCACGACTGCAGGCGGTCTGGTATTCGGCGCATCCGACGATGGCGAATTCAAGGCCTTCAAGGCGGACACGGGCGCAGAAGTCTGGTCCGTGAAACTGCAGCCGGGAATGGCAAATCCCTCGACGTATATGGTCGCCGGAAAACAGTACGTATCGATCCTTGCTGGACGCAGCGGACATGGGCGCGTCTACACCTTCGCGCTCGACGCGAAAGAACCGATGCCGTCGGGCGGTGCCGCCGCTCCTCCGGCCTCTGCTCCAACCGGCGCCGGCCCGCATTCCGACGCGCCTACGCAGAACTAGTCTTGCGGCGGCCGAAATAGACGTCTCTCAGGTCTTCCCAACGATTTTCGCCGGGAAGACCTGAGGCTTTTCGTCCCCGTTTCGATTGTGCAACATCCGATCTCCGGTGCATCCACGCAGAGCCCATGCCGTGCTTTTAATTCTGACGCTCGCCATGGCTGTCAATTCCGCCGCTCACGCCCAGAAAGAACGGCTGGCGAGTTCGTACGCGCAGGCTGTCGGCGTGCCCCTCAACGTTATCGTCGTTTTCGGCGATCCATACAACGGCGGCGACGAACTCTACGACGTGAAAATCGCCGTTGCCGAAGTGGTTCGTGGAGAGAAAGCCTGGCAACGGGTGAGGGCGGCGGGTGCCGGGAATAGGCCGCCGGCCTCCGGGCTGGAATATCTCGTGGCGCGTGTGCGCTTTGAATTTTCCGCGCGGACCGAGCCGCATCACTACGACTACACGCTCGATCCCGCACAATTCTCGGCGATGTCGGCGGCCGCGGCGCCCTATCTATCGGCGGATCTGGCAGCGCCCCTGAAGCCCGGATTGCGCGGTCTGATTCATTCCGGGGATTCGACAGAGGGGTGGGTTGCATTTCTGATTCCGCGAGGCGATCATACGCCGCTGATGGTTTTTCGCGAGGACGTTGGATCCGTAATCCATCAAGGCGATGTCTCGATCTTCAAGCTCTACGATGAAAATCCCGCCCCAAAGGCCAAGCCGTAGTCGGTTTGCCCATCGGTGTCACGGACGCGCACAGTGGGAACCGTGCTTCGGTCCATGAGATGAAAGCCGCGGGCGATAAAATCCGGGCGGTCCATCTGCGCAAATCCGGCGCGACCATGGAACGTCGCCCGGACGGGGCATTCATCATTCGCCCCGAAGAACGCCTGGAACGCTATCCGCGCGTGCTGACCGAGCGGCTGATCCAATGGGCCGAGGCCGCCCCGGACCGCGCACTCGCAGCCAAGCGCGGGCGCGATGGCTCCTGGCGTTTTCTACGATACGGCGAGGCGCTCAGGACAGTGCGGAGCCTGGGACAGGCATTTCTCGATCGCGGCCTTTCGGCCGAGCGACCGGTCGCAATTCTTTCCGACAACGACCTCGAGCACCTGCTGCTGATGCTCGCCGGGCAGCACGTGGGCGTTCCGACGGCGTCGATCGCACCGGCCTATTCGCTGATCTCCACGGATTTCGCGAAGCTCCGCCACGTGATGAAAATCCTGCGGCCGGGACTGGTCTTCGTGGCCAACGTGGAGCAGTACCGGCGCGCTCTGGAAGCGGCGATCGATCCCGAAATCGAGATCGTGTGCGTCGAGAACCCGATCGGAGGCCCCGGGATAACACCGTTTGATGAGATCGCCGCGACGTCCGCGACATCCGCGGTGGATGCCGCGCATGCCGCCATCGAGCCCGATGACGTGGCAAAATTCCTGTTTTCGTCCGGCTCGACGGGGCTGCCGAAGGCTGTCATCAACACGCATCGCATGATCTGCAGCAACCAGCAGATGATCCGGCAGGGATTCCGGTTTCTGGGCGAGGAACCTCCGATCGTGCTGGATTGGATGGTCTGGAACCACACCGCCGGCGGCAATCACAACACGGGCATGACGGTCTACAACGGCGGGACACTCTACATCGACGATGGGCGGCCGACGACGGCGGGGATTTCCGAGACGGTCCGCAACCTGCGCGAAATCGCGCCAACGGTCTATTTCAACATGCCGCGGGGCTACGACCTGCTGCTCGGATATTTCCGCGCGGACACCCAGCTGCGCGAGAATTTTTTCAGCCGCCTGAAATTCATGTTCTATGCCGGAGCGGCGCTGTCGCAGCCGCTCTGGGACGGATACCGGAAGCTGATGATGGAGACGTGCGGCGAGCGCGTGCTGATGGCCACCGGCCTGGGCGCGACGGAAACTTCGCCGATGGCGCTGCAATGCACGTGGGATTCCGAGCGCGCCGGGGCGATTGGGATACCCATGCCCGGCGTGGAAGCGAAAGTCGTAGAGCTCGGCGATAAAATGGAAATTCGCGTGAAAGGGCCGAACGTGACGCCCGGCTATTGGCGCGATCCGGAGCTGACGCGGAAGGCATTCGACGAAGAGGGTTACTACAGATTCGGCGACGCGGTGCGATTCGTCGACCAAGCGGACATTAATAAGGGGCTGCTGTTTGACGGTCGGCTCGCGGAGGATTTCAAGCTGGCGTCCGGGACTTTTGTGAATGTGGGCCCGCTGCGCAGTCGGATCATTCACTGGTTTGCGCCCTACGTGATCGATGCAGTGATCACCGGGCACGACCGTAACTTTCTGGGAATGATGGTGGTACCGAACCTCGAAGCGTGCCGCGCGCTGGCGAAGACCCTGTCCCCGGGCGCCCCGACGGCAGATGTCCTGCGAAACGACGCGGTTCGGGGAAAATTCATGGAGTTGCTCACGTCTTTCGCCGCGCAGGCGACCGGCAACTCCAATCGCATCGAGCGCGCCGTGCTCCTGGAGGAAGCGCCATCGCTCGATCGCGGCGAAATCACTGACAAAGGCTCCCTGAATCAGCGTGTGATTCTCGACCATCGGTCCACGCTGGTCGAGCAAGTCTACGCCGAAGACCCGCCCACCGCGGTGCTTCGCATCGCTCAATCGTAGCCGTTTGACCGTCGCCCCGGCCTCGACCGGAAATCGCTTCCGCCCGATTGCGCATTTTCACGGGTACCGGCGAGTCCGAAGGTCGCAATCTGCGCGTCGATTAATCTCCGAGAACACTGTGATACACTCCGCGCAAGGTGCGTTAAAAGGGGGGATCTTGAGGTACAAACTTCCTGCAATTTTGGCGCTTTGCGCGACACTGCTGGCGGCGACTGCGTGGGCGCATCATTCACCTTCTTCGATTTTCGATATGGCGAACAAGGTCACACTTTCGGGCACGCTGACGCAGGTGGAGTGGGTGAATCCGCACATCGCCATCTACATCGACGTTAAGAAAGCGGACGGGACCAGCGTGGAGAATTGGAAATTCGAGAGCGCGCCGCCCTCCTGGTTGCGGCGCGTAGGCGTAAACAGTGCGGATTTCAAGAAAGCGATCGGGCAAACGGTAACGGTTGAAGGCAACAAGGCGCGGGACGGATCGCCCTACGGATTCCTGCAGAAAATCACGTTCGCAGACGGCAACTCTCTGGCGATGGTCAGCCCGAACGATATCAACACCACGAAGTAACACCGACGGAAAAGGGGGCAGAATATGCGAAACCCAATTCTATGCGCGATGGCAGCCGCGATGATGCTGGCCGCTTCCGCTGGCGCACAGGAGAATTCGACGGCGGCGACGAGCAAAGCAGGGAACGCGGCCTCCATGCATCCCGATTTCAGCGGAATCTGGGCGTTTTCAATCGCGCTGCCCGGCGGAGCATTGAAAAAGGTCGAGGACGGGAAGACCTCTTACGCGGTCGTGGACCTCAGCGGACGAATGCCGTCGAAAACGCCTGTGCCGGACGCGCTGCCGTTTACGGCGGCGCCTTCCTACAAGCCGGAGCTACAAACGAAGGTGAAATATCTGCTCGACCACGAGGCCAAGCTCGACAAGGTTTTCTTCTGCGGCAAGCCGGGTGTGCCGCGCATTGGCTCGCCGCGGCAGATCGTTACGCTGCCGAATGAGATGGTGTTCCTCTACGAAGATGCGTCCGGAGATCCGTATCGCATCGTGTACACGGACGGCCGCGGGCACGATCCCAACGCCGAGCCGACGTATTACGGCGATTCGATCGGACGCTGGGAAGGCAACACGCTGGTAGTCGATTCCACGAATTTCGTAGAGGACACCTGGTTCGGCGAAGGTGGATATTTTCATACGCAGACGATGCACGTGTATGAACGGTTCTGGAAGGTGGGAGACGATCTGGCGTATCAAATCACCGTCGATGATCCCAACGTGCTGACCCAGCCATGGACGCAGGCCCCCCGGATCATCAAGCCTTCCACGGAGCCGCTACTGGAGTCGCCGGTGTGCGTGGAGGATGACGCGCATCGGATGGACAACCTGGATCATCATCTCCAGCGCTGAATCTACGGGCGACGATCCCCGGTGCCCCCTGGCGGAGTCAGCACAAGAACGGCGGTGTAAGCCCGCGTTCCTACCAGCCGGATTTCATGCCGTAGACGCCGGTGTTGACGATGGCCTCCACGCGCACAATTTTTCCACCCTGAATCTTGAACATCTCGGCGATTTCCCAGCTCCACGGGCCGGTGCGCGTCTGCTTCACGGTGTGCCCGTTGGCCAGGGTGTAGGAACGGAGCTGCGCGTCGTGGTCGAAGAAACCAAGGACGAAGACGAGGCCGCGCTCTTCGTCAATGACCGCGAAGCGGCGGTCGCGGATCAGCGTATCAGGCTGGAAATTCTTCGTCTTGATTTGGTCTGCGCAGCCCATGCCCAGAACGGAATCGGGATTTGTGGCGGCAGCCTGATTGTTCGTGGTCTGCACGCCGGATTCGATGCGATTGCAGTTCGCATCGAAGGGAACGTAGGACGCGTGGCCTTTTTCGATGGCGCTGAAGTAGCTGTTGGCGATCGCGATCATATTTTGCCGCGAGCGGCGCTCGGCGGGCGGCACGGTTTCCGAGAAGATCGGATTCGGAGTGACGAGGTTTTCGGGGCGCGCGATGCTGCCGCCTTCCTTGCGGGCCACGAGCGCTTCCATCTCGCTGATGCGGTGCAATTCAACCTTCAGCCGCAAGCCTAGAATCACGGGGGCGCCGTTTTCCGGCAGCACGCCCATGAACATCACCTCCCCGGCCTGCGGATCGTCGGCATAGATCTTGTAGGTCGGTGAGCCGCTGGCGGTTCCCCAGAATCCGTCTCCGATTTTCAGGAGCTGACCGTTCTCGGTGTATTTCACGGCGCGCGCAAGAGGGAGCGAAGAAGCGTCGTGCGCCACCATCGCGGCGATCACCTGGTCGAGAAAGGCGTTCAAGCAACTGCGATCGCAGTCGTAGTTGAAATTGGGATCGTAATCAGCGGGCGGCGCGGTGGCTTGCGCCCGAGCGGGATGAGCGGCGATCGCGGCGACGATCAGGGCTGCCGCGACACACAGGATGAATCGACGCATTGTCATGTGGCCTCGCGCGCTACTTCGCCCCTTTTACCCAGGGGCTCGGCATGTAGTAGGGGACAGTGGTGAGGACAGCTTCGATCTGGCGGATCTTGTCGTCCTTGACCCTGAAAAGCTCGAAGATCAAAAAGCTGTAGGGCCGATCGAACGGCATCCCGATGGTCCGAACCGAGCCGTCCACAAGCTTGTTCTGGCGCACCGTGCCGTTGTGATCAAAGAACGTCGCCACGTAGACGAGTTGGTGCTGCTCGTCTACGACGAAGCGCCGATCGCGGGCTCGGGTAACGATTTTCAGCAGGCCGGTTTCAAGCTGTGCCTGACATCCCATTTTGGCGACCGGGTTTGTTGCGTTTGGATTATTGGCGGTGACCGATCCATTCTCCATGCGCTGGCAATCCGGATCGAAATTCGTATAGATCTTGCCGGTATTGAGCTGGATCGTATCGAAATAGCCGTTCGCGAGCCGGATCAACTCCTGCCGGGAGACGCGCTGAGCGGCAGGGACGTCCTCGTTGAACAGCGGCTTGTCATGAAGATTCTGCGGGCCGCCTACCGGGATTCCGTTGGCAGAGGGCGGAGGGGGACGCTCGGGGCGCGCGGCGACGATCTCGATTTCGGAAACTTTTCGGCCGGCCACTTTCAGGCGTCCGGCAAAGCAGGAGAGGTTTCCATCCTCATTGGCAACGGCGAGAAATCCGACCTCGCCCGCTTCGGGATCGTCGACGTAGACCTTGTAAGAACCCCAGCCATCGGATGTCTGCCACAAACCTTCGCCGAGAGACATCTCGACATTGTTCTCGCTGTAGCGGACATTCGCGGTGTGAGGCAGCTTCGACGGATCGTGCGTGGCGACGGCGGCCATGTATTGATCGACGAAGCCATTGAGGCAGCTTCGGTCGCAGTCGACGGCTTTCGCGGGCGAGGCACAAGCGCGACTCGACGAACCAGCGGCGGAAATACAGATCAAACCGGCGAGCGCACACAGCCGGACAGATTTCTTACCCATCATTCCCCCCAGAGGATTCCCCACCCGAGTCAATTACGAGCACGTATGTTGCGTGGAATCTATATCAGAAGCGATGCACGCGCGCAACGGTTCACTCGACACGGCACTTATCCGATCAGCTTATACATCCGCGTCAGCCCCATTTCTTCAGCTGCGGCCAGAGTTGTGCGAGTGTGCCGAATTTCGGGCCGCGGCAAATCCAGACGGCAATCCCCGTCTCGAGCGCGTAGGGATTGTCAGCGGAGGTGCCAACGTAGCGCACATTGTCGAACAGCTGTTCAAGCTTTGCGCGATGGTCGCCAAGAACGATCATGCACGCGCCCGAGTAGCCGCGCGGCCCCCAGAGGAAATACGTTTGATGGCCGCTCAGCGCCGCCGGTAGACCGGCGCGGCGCCCGAGAAAGTCGATCGCGCCGGCCTGCCCGTAGTCCTGCGCGAAGACGGCGCAGTCGGATCGTTCGGCAGCTGGAATCTGATTCCAGGCGACGGCGGTTTCGTCGACGATTTCCTGCCAGCCGAACTGGTCGGCATACCACTGTGGGAGGGCGGCGCGTTCGTGCGCGTGTTCCATCACCGGCAGTTTGAAGGGCAGACTACGCGCGTAGGAGATGAAGTGGTCCGGCGATAGAACGGGAACCGTCACGGGCGCAAGGTGGGCGCCGGCGGCGAGCAGAAGCACGGCGATGGCGGGCTTGAGCCACCGCCCGAAACGGCGGCTGAGCGCGAAGTCAATCACGACCGCTCCCGCTGCGAGCAACATCGGATACACGGGCGCGAGGTAGTAATTTTTCCCATGCAATATGTAGAGCGTTGCGTAACAGACGAGATAGCACCAGCCGAGCACGCGGTATGGCTTCAGGCGGGCGGAGACGAAGAAGGCGACAAGCCCGGCGAGCCAAATGGGCGCGGTGAGCGGATGGAGGAGGATTGTCTGTTGAATAAAGTACTGGCCGGGACCGAGGACCACGTCGCGGCCTTCGGCGCGGATATTGCGCATGAGTTCGAGGAACGGCCAGTGATAGTGAATGTTCCAGAGAAGGTTCGGCAGGACGATCAGGAATGCCGCGCCGCCGCCGATCCAAAGCCATTTGTCGAGCAGCAGGCGGCGCTGCTCGGTGAGGACGAGTCCGAGCACGATGCCGAACCCGAACAGAGCAATCGTGTATTTCTCCTCGAGTCCGATACCTGCGATGACGCCGAACCAGAGCCAGTAGCGGGGTTGATCGCGCTTGACGGCGAGGATGACAAAGTACGCGCAGCCCATCCAAAGGTTTGGCTCGAGGCAGTTTGTCGTCAGCAGACCGCCATCGGAAAGGTATTGCGGTGCGATCAAAACTGCGATTGCAGTGAGCAACAGGGCGAAGCGGCGTCCGCCGAATTCGCGGGCCATGAGGGCCGTCTGTACCACCAGCAGTGAGGACGCGAGCGCGGGAATGAAGCGAATGGCGCGCAGAGAATCGCCCAGCACGGCGCGGGTGACGTGGATCAGGAACGGAACCAGCGGCGGCTGGTCGACGTAGCCCCAGGCGAGATGGTTGCCGCAGGCGATGTAGTCGAATTCGTCGCGGAAGTAGCCGTAGCGGCTGTTGTAGTAGCAGTGAAAGAGGAATGTAGCGGCCGCGATGGTCCAGACGAGGGCCAGGTCCGAGGAAATCCAAGACTGTTTTTCGAATTGGACGGCGTGCGGAGCGTAGGTCGGCGAATGGGACATTCGATCGTCTGCTGACGCCGAGCAGTCGTCAGGCTAGCGCCTGCTTCAGCTATTACGTAACTCGAAGAAGGAATGTTTCGCCGGGGCGGATGGATTCGGATGCAAGATGTGTCGGGCCCAGGGCGCCGGGGTTTCAAGCAACAACGCAGTGTCGATGGCGTTCGACCCGAACCCCTGCTTCCCGTTACGGTAACAATCCGTACCGGACGCACCGTGCTACGCACCTGCGACAGACCGAAATCCGCGGCGCGACTACACCTTTTCTTTTGGCAGGTCGTAGCCTGAAACCCACCAGCCGTGGACCTGGCTGTAGGTTTTGAACGGCAACTTTACTTTTGCGATCGGACCGTCTTCGAGATGTTGCGTGTCGACAATAATCATGTCGCTGCGGCCGCCTTCGAGCAAGCGATTGGCGACGCCGACGAGGTAGCCATCGCCTTCCGGTGCGTCCTTGCTACGCGGGACGAAGCAGCATTCCTGAAGGCTTGAATCGTCGCCGACCCAAAACTGGCGAGTCTGGCGATTGGAATGGTCAAACATGGTCCAGGAATTTGTCGGGCGGAACGGCATATTTCCGAGTTTGGGATTGATCGGCTTGGTTGCATCGCTCGTGGGCATGAAGCCGATTTTGTACGGGATCGTCTGGTAGCGATCGTCCTGCCGCGGAAGCGCGCCGGACTGCGGATAGAGCTCCTCCATCCCATAGTCGCGCGGAGTCTTATCCGAAAGATCTACGGAGAGGCGATGCACGGTGCCGGACGCGGCTTTCGGATCGAACGGCTCGCCGTGGAGGTTGGGGAAGAACGGAAACTGGTTTTTCAGAGCCATGTCCATGTCGACATAAATCTTGTTGCCGTCAGAGAAAGCGCCCATGACGTGCGTGGCGCAACGCTCGGGCCCCTTGAACCAGCGGAGATCCTTGCCGTCGCCTCCCCGTTCGAGCACGCCGAACCAGGTGGGCAGAGTGGAATCCCAGGCGAAGTGAACCTGGCCCTGCTTCATACGCTCGAGGTTGGTGGCCATGGGAAGAATCAGAAACGCGATGTATTTCTGCGAAACCGCGAAGTCGTGAATCATGCCAACGTAGGGAACTTTGATCCAGCATTCCCAGGTGATGTGGCCGGTGCGGTCGGCGGAGAAAACGTAGACGTCGTCGGTGGCCAAACCCTTGGCTTCATAGCCGTAGGAGATCATCTCGCCGGTGGCGAGATCGAATTTCGGATGCGCGGTGTGCGTGAGGCTGTGGAGTCCGCCGCCGAATGTGTAATAGTCGTCGACGGTTTCGAGGGTATGCGGATTCATGGCGACCGGCGGGCTGTCTTCCTTCAACGAGAAAAGCAGGCCGTGGTGATAGACGACGTGGGTGTTGGCGGTGCCGCGGCTGACGCCTTTGACCGTGGGATCATCGGTGAATGGATTGCGGTACATGCCGAACAGACGGCGGCGCGCGGCGGCTTGAGCCTTGAAGCGCTGAGTGCGCGGATAGCGGCTTTTGAAGTCGACGTGTCCGTTGGAGATACGGAACATACTGACGTGACCTTCACCATCGAACGGAATGTTGCCCTTCATAGGGGGATACTGCCAGTCGGGACCGACGCGATAGAACGCGCCGTCGATGTTGAGCGGAATCTCACCCTCGATATCGCAATCGCGGATGTCGCATTCCGTGCGGAAGACGCCTGCGCCACCGAGTCCGGGCGGACTGACGAAATGCACCGTTTCCGCACTTGCGGACGGAGCGAACGGCGAGAGAGTGCCTGCGACCGCGCCGGTGCCGGCCGCTGCCGCCAGCGTGCCCATGAAACTGCGACGGTTGATGGACCCGCCGGATCCGGATTTCTTCGATGCCTTCGATTTTCGGCTCATGTTCACCCCCATACGTATGCCCGATCTTGGCGTAGCTTCCCAAGAATCGGGCACCATTGCAAGCCGTATGCTTAGAATCGCCGCGCCCCGGACGGATTGTCGGCGCGGGCGATCGTCTTGGGGGAAAGGTTTGAGACCGGGTGTAGCGTGGTCTTTCTCTGGGAGTGAACGCTCGTGAATGAAGCTCGAGACAGCGAGTTCGGGCGGCATCGGCCAAGTGAGGATCGTGAGCGAACCGAGGAAAGCTTCGGCGTCCCTCGAACCAGATTACAAAACGCCGGCGGGCATACCCAATTCCGCGGCGCCGCTCAGACCGAAGCCCGGACCACGCGTGACCCACAGCAGGATTGCCAGCGCGTGTTTCGGGTAACGCGCCATCATGGCTTTGGCGATGTCGACGAAACGGACGCCGGGTTTGGCGACCTCCATATAGCCGCGCATCCATTGGATGCTGGCGTCGAGAAGTTCGGGGCCGCCGACGGGACCGTGGCCGGGGAAAACGATTTCGATCGGGCCGAGCTTGCGAACTTTTCCGAGTGCTTCGATCCACGCGCCGGGATCGTTCACGTCGGACATATAGTGCTGCGCCTGGGAGTACACCAAATCTCCGGCGATGAATGCTCCTTCCGCAGGCAGATAAAACGCCGTGGCGTGGACGGTTTCGACCATAAAAAGATCGACGAACTGAATGTCGTGGCCTTCCAGCGACAGGCCATCGCCGGAGAGCGGCTGCGGCATCGGGATGCTTGCGGGCAATTCGCCGCGATACATTTCCTGCCAGTGGAGCACCTTGGCCCGGTATTCCCGCATGGCGTCGATCACCGGCGGTCGCGCGTAGATTTTGGCGGACGGAAACGCTTCTCGGATCGCGGGCAGGCCGAAATAGTGGTCCGGATGCGCGTGGGTAATCAGGACAGTGGTTAGTTTCCTGCCGGCGGCGCGGATCACGCGGACGAGTTTTTCGGCGTCGCTCTGGATGAGGCAGTTGTCGACGAGAACGGCTTCCTCATGCCCCTTGATCAGGATCGCGTTCGAGGCGAGAGCACGCGGCTCGGCGACGAACATTTCAAATTCGAGTTTGCTTTTCGGACTTGTCACGGATGGCTCCCCTGAGCGCGATTGCGGAGACTCGGCGCGATGACGTAGTTAAGCTGCACGACCACAATGAACGCGATGCTCCAGTAGGTGTTGAACAGGCAAAGGAGCGCGCCGAAGGCGTAAAGTGACTGGCCGGCGATAATGCGGCGGCAGATGGCCGCGATCACGTCCGGTACGACGTCCGGTTTCACAAGAGCTGCCCGGACCGCCCATCCCCAGCTGAAATAGAGCGTGGCGCCTAGCAAAACGATGTTCAACCAATACACGACCAGCGCCGTGCGGTAGGCGGCGAATTCCGCGAGCAGTCTGGTTGAGAAAGGCATGAGCGTGACGCCAAAAAGGAACGCCAGGTGGAGCCAGGTGAGAGCGCGGTCGGAGCGCGAGAGATGATTGAGAAGCGCTTGCTGGCCGATCCAGAAGATTCCGAGCGTAAGAAACGTCATCAGATACATGACGATCTGCGGGGCGATGGCCAGAAGTGCGCGCCATAGATCGCGTTCGGAGTGAACTGAATTGGTTAGGGGTACGCGGAGATCGAGAACGAGAAGGGTCATCGCGACCGCGAAGATTCCGTCGCTCAGAGCAGCGAGGCGCTCGACGCTGTGGCCGGCGATCTGGTTGTAGAGAGTCGGCATGTTGCGATCGAATGGCACAGCCGAATTGCGGTGGAAGGCTACTGCGCCGGAGCGACCGATGTAAAGCGCAAATGAACTTTGCCGCAAGCTCGGATCGCCAAAAACCGGTAAAATGATGGGCACGCGCCCGTAGCTCAGCTGGATAGAGCATCTGGCTTCGAACCAGAGGGTCGGGAGTTCGAATCTCTCCGGGCGCGCCATTCCTCATTTTTCGCTCGCGCGAAGATCAGATCGAACGGCTTCTTATACGAAGGATAGATATTTACAGCGTCCACAGAGCAGTTCGAAAGCACCATTCTGAGCAATTTGGCTTTTCCCTGGGCAGGTTGAGTAACGTACAGAAAATGCGCCTTATTTGCGAGTTCGAAAATCCTGACGGCATCAATCATTCTGTCCGCGTTTGCGTTCGCAAGCCCGTGAATCGCGAGCGATATTTGCTGTTCTTCGGCAAGCCACTCGGCTGATTTGCGCGTCCAGAATTCCTCGCTGATTTTGCCGTCCAGTTTGTCTAGGTAGGCTTGATCGAGCCGGTGATGCACCGCACCCAACCTCTGCTTCAAGCGTTCGCCCTGCTGCTTCCTAATCGCTTCGTCGCGGCCTTTATCGGTGAGCAAGGACTCTTCGAGCTGCGCCAGAACGTCGTCGGGAATGTGAATGTCCTGGAGTACCTTTCCCAGCCGGGAGCCAAGTTCTTCTTCACGGAAGTAGGGCAGCTCGCACTTGCCCCGGAATCCAGTGCAACGATAGTAGGTGTAGCGGTTTTTCTGGATTTCAGCCGTCACCATGCAATTGTCGTAGGCGCAACGCAACAGCCCGGCGAACGCGAAGTCGTGCTTCCGGTATTTGGGTTTGTTGTGGCCTCGGAAAACCGACTGAACCTGCTCAAACAGTTCGGCGCTGACAAGGGGCGTGTGCGCGCCACTGTATAGCTTGTCCTCCCATATGAATTGCCCTTTGTAGAACGGATTCTTCAACAGGCGTTCCAAATAGCCTTTGGCGAGCTTCACGCCAAACTCCGCTTTCAAAATATTCCGCACACCGTTGAGCGAGTCCTGGCTCGAAGCGTAAAGGGTAAACATGCGCTGCGCGATTGGCGCGCGATCGGAATCAACCTCGATTGTGTGTTCGAGCTTGTTGTTTCGATAGCCCAGGGGTGGCCGGCTCGGGTAGATGCCTTGCTCGGCCTTCTCGCGCATTCCCTTGCGAACTTCTTCCCGCAGGTTCTCGATGTAGTTCCGGGCAATGACAACCTGAATGCCGTGCACCAGCTTGGCTTGAGACTTCGAGTCTTTTCCGATGACCTGGCCCTCTTTGGGCAGATGAATTTCAACCTCCAAATCTTCCAGCGTTACACAGTCGCGGAAATTGCGATACAGCCGGTCCGTCTTCTCAACGATGGCCACTCGGCAAGTGGGATTCTCGCGGAAGAAATGGACCATCTGTCCGAACTGTTTGCGGCCAGTGATCTTTGCCGTCTCTACATCCACGAACTCGTGCGCGATCTCGAAGTCATGCGTGCGGGCATACTCCCGCAACAGTTTCAACTGGGCGGGGATCGAATATCCCTCGCGCTCCTGGTCCTTGCTGGAAACTCGGGCATAGATGACGGCCTGTTTCATACCTGCCTCCACCTCGAAATCATTTCGCACACCATGCGCTCATGGAATTTCCGTGTCAAGGACGGTCACATCCTCCTCGGAAGAATCCCGCGCCGTGTGTTGGTTTCGGCGGTCCCATTCGTCCAGAAGCAGGAACATCCCGCGAAGTGACCGCAGGGCAGCGGCGTCGAGAGCCTCTCCTCCTGTGGCCGCGTCAGCGGCGTGGGTCAGGGGCAAGTCGAACGTTGTCACCTGGTGGTGCGCGACCGGCGGCGCCGGCGCTCCGTCATGCGAGTTTCTTAACTCCTCCCGCAACATCTCCACAGGGAACGAATCGATTAGCAAGCGCAAGCCGAGCCATCGTGACGAGGCCGATCTCTTGCGCGCACCGAGTTGTAAGACTACTGACTTCATGGCCCTACCCAAGCCTCCTAAGGTTTGTAGTGCGCTCTCGCAACCGCCGCACGCGCACCGCGTACCTGGGGCGGGAGCGACCCCACTGCACCCGCGACGCACGGTGCGTCAAAGGGTGGGGTCGCTCCCGCCCCATCTGAAATTTGCCGCGTGCTTCCAAGCTTTTCTTCACGGTGTATTTCTCCTGTTTCTTACAGGTTCGCGTCACCGTCAAGGTGAAGCGAATCAAAGCTATGGGTGCAGTGCCGGGGTGAAGTCCACTTCACCCCTTGGAGCTGAAGCGAACAGCCGTTGCGCCTGAAGTCTGGTACTGAAGTGCACTTCAGGCCGCTCCTTCGGTGATTCGATCACTAGCTGCCTCCCCGCCGGGCACACGCGGGGTATACACAAAATGTTCCCTCACTAATACAGAGGGGTTTTTGCGGCAAAATCTCTCCAAGTATTTTCAATTCTTGCGAGTTAAGATCTCTGGGGAAGGCACCCTGAAAGAAACTGGAACCTGACCCAACTGAAATCAAGTGGCGTACTTGTCTCGTCTGCGCGCTTATCAGGCGTTTGCCCAACTAATTTCGTGGGATTACCAGTTGTCAATTGTCAATGGCTCGCCTGCAATGCGAACACGCGACCGGTCATTTCTTTGTGGTTCAATACGTTGTATAAGAAGTACTGGAACGAGTTTTGTAAAAGATCGACAACTGAGGGTCCGCGAATTATGAGCGCAAACGAACGGTCGGCCTTCAAGATCGGATTGCTCGGAATCATTTTAGCGGCGGCTGTCTGTCAGATGTTTCCATCCGTGTTTTCAATGTCCGCTGACACCAACGGGCCGGCGCAACGGCTGTGGATAATTAATCTTAGTAAATTCGGTTATCAAGGCAGGCCGCCGATTTATCTCGGGCCGGAAGATGAGTGGGGATTTTGGACCTACAACCAAGGGGTAGTTTTTACAGAACCGAATGTAGTCGCTGCATTTTTTATCGCACATGATAATCCGCCCAGCGCCGCATCCGGACAGGGCAAACCTTCACCTTCAGATCCTTTCCGCCTGGTGGCAGTGTTTATTAACTCTGAGAAGGGCGAATTCATCAAAAAGCTGGACTGGCAGTTGCCCGCTGGTACGCACCAACGCGCGCTCTTCATTCCCACGACGAAGGGACGGTTCCTTGTCGGGATTGGAAACACGCTGTCGCTGTACTCGCCTGATTTCAAAATCCTCGCTCAACACACGGTGCAAGCCGAGATGGCTGGAATCGCGAGTCCATCGGGAGAAACAGTCTTGCTCGGGGACACGCAAAAGGTGGCAGGCCAGTGGATTGAGCAATTCGATCTGCTCGAAACCGAAGGATTGACGGTACTCAAATCCTGGAAATCTGTTCCGCAACATAACCAAATTCTGTGGGGCGATGAAATTGCTTCGATGACGCCCCAATCAATTTCTATAAAGACTCCAGAAACACAGGCGAAACCTTTGGTCGCAGGTAGAGAATGGTTTTGCGGTGACTGGAGTTTTATCAACAAAGAAACGATTGCGATGTTTCAGTGCGGAGCCGCGGAAAAACTGTTTGTCGTCTCGACGGACGGAAACATTCTCCACCAATTTGACCTCGGATTAGAACAGGTGGACGGTCCCGTCGTTGCGTCGCGAAACGGCACAAGGTTTGCCGTGCCGACGCGGCACTGGGGTTCGGGTCGGAACAAAGATCCCGAGAAGTTGCTTGCGCGCGTGTTTGGCTTAGATGCCGAGAAACCAATCCTGACGATCGGCGTTACGCCGCATTACAGTTCGAGCCCAAACTTCGACACGCCAGAAGGGGATACACGGTTTGGTTGGGGAGGACTGGCGCTCTCGCCGGAAGGCGAACTGTTGGCGGTCAAATCCGGCCCAATTATCGAATTATATCGGTTGCCAGAAGCCGGGCGTTCGACGCAGTGCACTGGCAATTGCGCTAGCGATGATGAGACTGCAAATTCGCGACCGGCGTTATCGCAGCGACAACCAAACTTGCCGGAACCGATCGCGACCGCCGCGCCTTCGCAACTCGTCGAGCAGGCGCTATCCTGGCTTCCCGCTGACACGGAGACAGTGATGGCAGCGAACGGTCCGTTTCTTCTGCCCGATTTGAATTCGGAAGGAAACGAAGGACCAGGCAGCAAAGAGCCTGACGAGGTAGGAGATACATTTAAGACCATTCCCGTCGGACTTTTCGGCTTTAAAAAGGGACTTATGGGCAAGTATTTTAAGGACGAGAAAGTGCTCTTGGCTCTTGAGGGTTCACGAAATTTCCGCGCTGCATCTGGACTCGGCGAAGGGCCATTTCAGGGGTGCGACGTCGCTGTCTTCGCAGGAGATATCACCGTGCGAGCAGATTCATTCCTGAAGAATTCGTCGAATGCCATTCTCAGAACAGAACGGATGGAAGGGCAACAGGTGACAGTGTTTCGGGAAAAATTGGAAGAAGATATCTGGACAACATTCGTGGCATTTCCTAAGCCGAACATAGCTGTCACAGCGACGAACGACGAATATCTCCGGGAAGTCCTGGCGAGAATAAATGGCAAACGCGGCGAAAGAGCTCTGCCGGAGAGTCTCCCTGAATGGAAATACGTAAATAGTCATGCCGAATTTTGGGCCCTGCGGCACTACGACAAGAGGGGAGCGTCAACCGACCCAACCACGCCTTTGGCAGGGACGAACTCTGCGGTTATACCTGACGGCCAGGCAATTGGCCTGGTATTTTATTTCGATCCTGACAGATCGAAGACAGCGACAATTACATATCTCTCTGGAGACAAAAACATCCTTCAGAGTGTTCAGAAGAATCTTTTCCCAATCGAGTCTGAACCGGGCGCAAGGGAGTTGCACATTCGATACCGACAAATAGCGCCAGGAGTCGTCGAGGGTTCGTACGACCTTGAGCACATAGAATCAGCCGAACTTTTTACTTTTGTCTTGGAGGCGCTCCTCGGTCATGCAATTGCCCTTTGAGCGAGAAACGGTAGTATTTTCGGGGTGAGCCCGCAGACGAAATAGCCGCATTCCGTTCGCTGTTGGATACCTGACGTGAAATCTCCTCAGAAAGGGTGATCAGCCAAGAATGGATCCTGCCCACGCCCTGCTAACTCGTAAAAAGCCGGGTTACGAGACAGATTCCCGCAGCGATTCGAGTGATGCTACAGGCTCAATCCAGCGGGCATTTCAAACTGAGCCAAACTTGCCACGAAATTGACCAGAAAGGTTCGGACATCGTCCCCTTGGGCGCGCTTTATTTTTCAAATGGCATGCGGGCGCTAGGGCAACTGGTGTTTAGCTACGCGCTGTCGATTTTGTAGATGGTCAAACCCCTTATCGAGTACTTGAAGACCCTGTAAGCGGTTGCGATGCTTCGATTACAATCCCGCGCGAGAGGAATCAAACATGATCATCGGAGACAGATTGCGGATCCTCCGCAAGACAAAGCAGCTCTCGCAAGGAGAGATCGAGAAGCGCACGGGACTGTTGCGCTGCTACATCTCGCGGGTCGAGAACGGGCACACCGTTCCATCAATCGACACGCTGGAAAAGATGGCGCGCGGCCTGGAAGTGCCGATCTACCAGCTCTTCCACGGGAGCGAGACGCGGCCCAAGCTTCCCAACCAGCCGAAACGTAAAACGGCGGAAGATATCGCCTTGGGTAATTCGGGCAAGGACGCCAAAATGCTGGGCCAGTTCCGGAGGCTGCTGGGCCGGACGAATGAGAAGAACCACAGGATATTGCTGTGCATGGCGCAGAAAATGGCCCAGGCCGGTCGCGCGCGGGCCTGAAGGGCGGAATGAATCTCTATTCTCCGCAACGTAATACAACGAAATAACTTCCGCCTCTTTTCGGGATGTAAAGTTCACTTCAGCGAATCTCCGATTATGTTCGTGCAGAAACTGCGCAGTCGCCGCCCGCAACGATGGGGCGGTAAACAGAAAGCCCGGCACTCGCTTTTCTTTCGTGTCGGCGATCCTTAGAGCGGGTACTGATCCCCACTTCTCCGGTAATCCGGCTAACCAGGCACTTGGAAATTTCAGATCGGAAAAAGCCCAAACCGTTTCCCTGGCCTCATACAACACCACCTTTCGAGAGCAGACTTACATCAGATGGTGTTGCATCGATCTATTGAGACCACCGCCCCTACCGGAAAAGTGGGTACTGGAACGAAGATATCCGATTATCTACCTAATCAGGACTTGACCCGTTCCGGAGCCGTAGATGAACATGAACCGCGCCCATGACGGTCGTCCGTCGTGGTACGCTCCGGAACAAAGAATATGCTCGAAATCAATCAGGCGGCGATTCGCTCGTGGCGATGATGTAATCCGCCAACGTGCGGCACTTCCGTGATTCGGCCCTGGTCTGCGGTTTGAATCGGTCGGCCGATCGGGGCGTCCTTGCCCAGAGCAGCCGGATCGTCCAGAGCTGTGTTGTAGATGCGCACGCCCATCACATTACCGATAAGACCCAAAGCCCTCACCGGACGTGACGTCGTTCGTCACTTGAAAACGATCGGGTTTACGGGCGCACCTGTACCCCGAGAAATTTTGAGCGGCGCGGCTGTATAGAAAAAGCGGTACTGTCCATCGATCGCGCAATCGTCCGCTAACGCCTCGAGCCACACGATTTCGTTAAAAATTACACCGAGGTTGCGAATGAGCGCACCATGCAGCGGAATCGCAATACCCGTATTCGGCTCGAACGTAGTTTCATTACCTATCGTGTCAGTCGCAAGTAGTGGGATCTCCATTTCGTAAAACCATTCCACAAGTTCGCGAGAGAACGTCAGCCCTGGCTCAATGAAGGGCTGTGCGTAGAATACCTCGGGTCCCTTATCGTAAAACGTTGCAAGCCAGCCGGTACGCAACAATAGGATGTCGTGCTTCTGGATTACGATCTTCTGTACCTTCGCGCATTCGAGCAGATCTGAAAGCCCAAACGTTTCGGCGCGCTCAAGCGACTTTTTTCTTCGAAAACGGGCGATGTCAAGAAGTATCGCCGGGCCCGACGCCGAACGCACCGCTAGTGGCAATACACTCGCTTTCGCGAGGCCGCCGATCGTTGTGAGGGGATCGTAGCCGTTATAAAGGTGGTCGTCGTACCAGGGATGCCCTAGCGCGTCAAAATGCGTCGTCCCTTGAGGAAACATGCATAGGTAGTCGTCAGCATATTCGAGGCCGCCCGGGAAAGACTGGAGTTTGCCGGCCATGTAGTGGCCCTTGTCCTGGGTCATCAGCTTGATTGCGGCACCACGCCCCGGCCACAAGGGATCGCCCTGGGGATTGTTGATGACGACCGAAAGGGTAAACGGAGTGTATCTCTTGATTGCGGATAGGCCGCGCTCAACCTCGTTCGGCGTTAAGAAATTTAGGCCTCCGATCTCGTCATTGTCTCCCCACCTGCCCCAGTTTGTCGGGAGGCCCTTGAGTAGCTGAGACATCGTCAGCGGCTTATCTGCGGCCATGGCAACTCCTACCGTCGAGCCATCTGAGTTGCATTTCGCTCAACGCCCTTGTCGACAGTTCCCTAATATAATGGAAAGTCTGCGACGCGGCTTACTCGAGCGAATGATCGTCATTCCAGTAGTCATGGTAGTAGACGTCACCAAGGCCGCCCGCCGTTCCGGCGTAACCCCAGTGCCCATTCACGTATGTGAATATGCCCAGACCTCTGTGGAATTCGTTGATCAAAGTAAGATCAGGAGCATTGCGAATGTAGCCTCCCCAAACGTGCGCTTTGTCCGACGTCGCATGCAATACGCGCGCGTAGGGCGCGATCCTAGTGGCTGCGTATTTGGGGAAGCCGCCTCTCGCGATCTCATAGTAGTCGCTAAAAACATTGTTGGTTACCGTGATGTCAGGTCTGACCTCGGGGACATCCGTAACTTTTAGACGACTCTTGACGCCTTTTGTGCGATATGGTGCCATCGGGTCTCCATCGTGGGCAGCTACCAAAGGGCTCTTCCAGTCAAGAGGGTTGGCGATGATTGCCTGTTTACCTGGATTCATAACAAGAGTTCGAAGCCTCGAAGCGTCATGGTTGGCAAATCCAAGAGCATCAGTACGCTCTTGGCGGAGATAGGCTTCCTCTGCGTCTTTAAAGACGAGGTTTTCCTCGTCGGCGGGTTTGAAAATCGTGGAAGCAAGCTGAATCCCCCATTTCCCATCGTTGTTCGTAACGGCATATATGCCCTGACAAACCGAGATCTTTTCTCCGTTTTTGGCATAGCGGCTGTAACAAAGAGAGAACTGAACACTGACGGGCAAGTAGTTATATACCTGAATGGTGTCCAACATGTCGTAAGCGCCGGGCTTGATTAGATTCTCCCCTTTACCTGTCACATTCATTGACGGCGGAGGCGCATCCATTAGATTTTCGGCACTCTCGACTATGGTTGCCTCAACTCCTTCATAAGTGCCGTAAGGAAAATGTAGCGTCCGGGCAATCCCTCCCAGGTCTCGGCGGCTCAGTGAGGCGAAATATTCCATCAGCACTTTCGTCGCTTCAGGAATTGACGTTTCGTAAGCGATCGGAAAACGGCAATCGAATGCCCCTCCCGGACGTATCCCGGCAGGACGCGGAGGGTCCTCTGCCACCCCAGCTTGCTGAGCTGCGTCGGTCGACTCTGGCATCAAGCTTGTCACTCCGGCTGCGCCCAGGAGGCTAGCGGCTGTAGCACTTTTGATAAAGTTCCGCCGATCGGTGTTAGTACTGCTCTTCTGTTCCTCTGTATTTTTTCCCGTCTTCGGAGTTTCCAAGTAAGTTCTCCTCTCACTCTTCGCCAAGAATGTTGAAGCTAGCCGCTCCAACGAGTTTCGGCAATCTAGAAGGCATATCTCAACGCAAACTGCATGATGCGTGGTCCAACCGATGCACTCGAGATCACCCCGAATGTAGCACCGGATACGCTAGTAGCCGGGTTCGTAAACTGTGTGTGGTTAAAAGTATTGAAGAACTCAGTACGGAATTCCAAATAAGCGTCCTCTCGAAGCCCCCCCACTGTCGTCCTTTTGGCTATGGCAAAATCCCAGTTAAATTGACCTGGCCCCAGCAGAATGGAGCGACGCGTGTTGCCATAAATCGTTGCTCCAGCGACGCCGTCGAGAACGGGCATAGAGCACGCATGAGCAGAAGTGTCCGCCACTGAATCGAGATTGAAATAATTGTTCAGATTGGCCTTAGCACCGCCGGGATTCTTAATTTGAGCAACCGTAAACCCGGGACAAAGCTGGGCTCGGGAGGTACCGGCAAATCCATAGACAGCACCTCCAGTGGAATCCGTGAGCGTCAAGGGCAATCCATCCTGGACGACGGTCACGCCACTAACGTTCCATCCCGATAAGGCTTTGTCCGCAAATCTCTCGCCGTTGTGGTAATCGGGAAACCTGTAGGTATAATTGACTACAAACCGCTGGGGGCGAGTGTAGTCAGCCAGCCCCCACTGCTGCCTGAGATTGTTGGGATCATTGCTCTTCGCACTTCCCGCGCCTCCGGCAGACAAATCTACACCCGTGACATTCGTGAAATCTCGCCCCCACGTATAGGAAGCCTGCAGATACAATCCGTGAAAAGATGGCGTCTTGAGCATGACCTGCAATGCGTTGTACTCGAAAGCTGCGATGTTTCCATTGAACGTCAACCCAGTTGGAGAAAACCCTAAGATAGGGACCCTTGATGCTGCGTTGGCTGCCGTGTTAGTCGTGATACAGCCGGTCACGGGGTCACCACAATTGACGGGGTCAGTTGGGCTTGCGAGCAACGGCTCATTATAGCCGCCAGCAGTTTCAACATTGTGGCTGTTCGAGCCTACGTAGCCGATATCCGCTATCCATGAGGGCTTAAATTCCCATTGCAGATCAAGGTTGTAGGTCATCGTGTAAGGAGTTCTAAGATTATAAGCTACGGAACTCTGGGAGATTTGAGACGTTGGAGTGCGTAGAGCCGAACTAAAACCTGGTAACACCGGAATGGGATTAAATGGAAGTGCCAGCGTCGCTAGAGCATTGCTTGCACCACTCACACTAAACGCGTAGCCCGTTGGTGGCACAGCTGTCACTCCAATAACATAGGGAACGCTATCGATGATATTGTAAAATATGCCGTACCCACCACGCACGACAAGACGACTGCTACTTCGGATCGGCTGCCACGCAAAGCCGATCCGGGGAGCAAAATCAAAGTACGGCGCACACGTATCCGATTGGCAGTTCTTGCCTCGCGGTACGATTCCGGTAGGCATCGGCCCCGTATAGTTGTTCGCGACGGTCAAACCGACATAAGTGCCGCTTACAGGCGGAATGGGCAGTGCCTGCAAGAGCCTTAAATTGTAATTTACGATGCCGGCGTTTGGAGATGCATCGGCGGGTTGACCATCGTGTTCCCACCGCAGACCGAGGTTTAAGGTTAGTTGCCGGCTAACCTTAAAATCGTCCTGCGCAAAAGAGCTTTGCCGCCATTCTCTCATGGGATATGTCGTCCCGCCTGGCTGTGTTATGTAGGAAAACGAGTTGAATACGTTGCTAAATGGGGTGCCGTTTTGCGCTGCGCTCTCACCTATTAGGAAGTCCGCCCAACTCAAGAACGTCAGTTGTCCCTTAACTCCATAAAAATGATAGTGAAACTCGGTCTGTTGAACGTCGGCGCCCACGCGAATTGTATGGCGACCATGGGACCAGGACAATTGGTCGGAACCTTCGTAACTCTTTGAAGGGTCTTTGGACCCGTCCACAAGGAAACCGCCAAAGTTGACGAGTCCATTTATGTTGATGACAGGTAGAAACGTGTTCCAAGAGGACGTGGCCGTCGTCATTCCAACTTGCTGTGGCGTAATCGGATCGGTCGGGTCAGCCGAAGCCCTGAGCCAGTAGTAAGAGAGATGAAACTCATTCACAAGGTTGTTAGTCAGCAAGGTCGTCAGCTTTAGCGAAGGAAACTGGTTTCCGGAGAGATTCACATTGCCACCGGTGTATGGCAGACAACCCGTACAATTGAAACTCCAGACTTGCGGAGCATAGGCATAAAAGTACTTCAGTTCCAAAGAGTTCTTCGGTGAAATCTGCCAGTCGATGTTCAGCAGGGCCTGGTCCTCTTTGAAAGTTGCAGGGACGCTGTACGACGAAAAACCGATGGCGCTCGGAGTCCCAGGGTTCAGGATCGTTTGTGGACTCGGAATTACGTACGATCCGTTCGGCAATTTGGCTTGAAGGAGGGCCAGCGCCACTGAATTGATATTGGAGCCATCGCAGGCCACCTCAGTTCCGCCAAACTGGGTATGCGCAAAGCGTGCTCCTGAGCTGCCGATGGGATTATTCGCGGGACAAAATTCCGATCCGAGAGCTGCGGCCGTCCTTACGTCCGTAAGTTGCTCGGGCAGGTTCGCGGTTTGAAAGCCCTGAACGGCGACCCCGTTTATCTGCCGCGTTCCCTGGTAAGAAAGGAAGAAGAACAGTTTGTCCTTCCTAACCGGTCCCCCCACCGTTCCGCCAAATTGATTACCCTCCAACTTACCGCGCGGCTGCTCGGCCAGGTTCTGGAAGAAACCATTGGCATTGAGTGCGTCGTTCCTAAAAAACTCGAAAAGCGATCCATGGAAATCATTCGTACCGGACTTCGTAACTACGTTTACGTTCGCCCCTGAGTTTTGCCCGTAACTAGCATCAAATTGCCCGGTTTGCACCTTGAATTCCTGAATTGCGTCGGGGCTCGGGATCGGAATAGACCCAAACGTCGCCGCCGAGTCTTGGGGGGTTCCCTCCCCAACACTCGTGACATTAGCTCCATCCATTTCATAAGTATTGCTCTGATTTGCGCCTCCATTGACGTAGACATCTTTGGAGCCGCGTCCCAATGAGGATGCATTGTTGACGTCAGTGACGACTCCCGGAGATAGGCCCATGATCTGCGTGTAATTGCGAGTGACAAGCGGTAGGTCTGTGAGGACACTGTTTCCGACCACGCCTCCAAGAGTCACGGACTCCGTCTGGACGGCCTGGACCGCGGTACTCACGGTTACTTCCTGTGCCACGGAACCTACTGTCATTTTCTGAGTCAGTAAATGAGTTTCAGTAACGTTGATAGTCACTGACGGAACATCCACGGTCGTAAATCCCTTGGCAGAAATCTTTGCGATATAATCCCCCACCGGCAATAGAGTAAACGTGCAACTTCCGTTTGCAGATGTCGTCGCTGAGCGCGAAAGACCTGCCGAGTTCGTCACCGTTACGCTGGCATCAGGAATGACGGCACCGCTCGGATCCGTGACCGTCACGGTGAGTGCCCCAGTTCCTCCCGTCTGCGACCAAAGAGGGGACGCGAAAGAGCACAAGACAAGCGTCAGGAAAACGATAAAGCCCGCTCGTTCCGAGACTTGTATCCTCATTGTCAACCCTCCTAAAAACTAATCGGACGATGACCGCTTTTTAGTTCCCCACGAATATGGAAACCACGTCGTCGACCGCTCTCTCTATGTGGGTTTTTGCGGGCAGACCGTACCATTACATATAGCGCGTGTCAACACAATACGTATGTAATAGACGTTCAGATGCCGCCGCAGCTGAGCCGTTCGTCGGTGCTTGAGACCCAGGGATCGCAGTCGGATTCAAGAACCGACTATCGATCGTCTTCGATTTAGGGCCTTTTGATGGAGATGTTGGTTACAGCTGTTCGATTTTCCGGCGACAAGTGTTGCACCATTTCAGCATTCCGGATCCAATCTTTTCGATCGTGAGCGATCGACACGTTGACAGGTAATCACATCCACATTACACTGTGCCGTAAGTTGTGATGACACTTGCAATATTGAACGTTGACCCCACACTTGGGAGTTGCATTGATTGTTCGCGTTTCACACGAAGGCGTCGTATATCGTGCAAGCGGAGGGAGTTGGTGATGGATACTTACGTTCTCGGTTTGTCCATGCATCCGGCCTCGGCGTGGGTCGCTGATAAGCGCTTGGAAGAGATGGTGTTTGATACTGCCAGAGCAGCGCTTGACGACGCCCAGATCGCGCGTGAAGAACTAGACCACATCACAATAGCAGGATGTGACGAACTCGATGGGAGAAGCATCTCCAGCATGCTTCTGTCTGCGCCAGCCGGTGCATACCTTAAGGATGAGTTCAAGGTGACTGATTCCGGCTTGATCGGATTGTGTCTCGAGACATTGCGGATCGAATCGGGACGCTTCCATCTCGGCCTGCTATCCAGCTGGAACAAAAGTTCTAAGGCGCCATTTGAAGACGTGATGCGGATGCGCTGCGAGCCGTTTTACACAAGAGATATTGGCCTGAACATGTCGATCGCAGATGGCTTTTTTGCACAGGCGGTCAGCGAGGCCTACGCAATTGGAGAGTCTGACGCCAATTTGGCTGTTCGGGACAGCTACGAGCGCGCAAATAAGAACGAACGGGGGATGCGCCCGGCAATTCCCTCAGCTACGGAGATTGAGACATCGCCGTATGTGTCTGTTCCGCTACGTAAGATTCAGCAGGCTCCTGTGACTGATGGAGGCGCCTCAATGGTTATCTGCTCCGGTGCATGGTTGGAGAAGAATCCCCGCCACCACCCCATTGCTCGTGTGTCGGGATTGGCTTGGCGAGTCGACAGTTACCAGCTCGGACGAGAGCGACTATCCTCCCTTGATGGGTTCAAGGGAGCTTTTCGTAAAGCACTTGCGATGAGCGGTCTCCGGGATATCGGCCAGCTCGATCTCGTCGAACTCGACGCACAGACAGCCTTTCACAGTGTGGCATATCGGCGTGCGCTCGAACTGCCGGGTACCTTCCGGGTGTCGCCATCGGGAGGGCCATTTGCGCAGAACCCATACTTCTGCACCGGTTTGGTACACGCCGCCGAAGCCGTCCTGCAGGTTTCGGGCCGAGCCGGCGCAGTACAAGTTAAAGGTGCCAAGCGGGCCGCAGCACATGGCTGTCACGGATTTGCGCAACAGGGAAACGCTGTCGCAATTTTCGAGGGAGTTTAGGGAATGCCTAGAAACCGCGTGGCTATTATCGGGGTCGGGGAAACGGTGTTTAAGGCCGACATCCCGGACAAAACTTATGTTGAGTTAGCACAAGATGCGGCCAAGAAAGCGTTGGACGAAGCCGGGCTCACTCCCGATGATATTGAGGCGGTCGTGTTCTCGATGGCACCCACTCAATTTATGGGCGTGAATGATGTGGAGAAGTGGTCGGTGGACTCGGTTTGGGCTTCTGGTAAGCCTTTCATGCGTGTGCACACGGGCGGTGCGACCGGCGGCTCGGCGCTGCATGCCGGATATGCGCATGTTGCATCAGGCATGTATGGCACCGTGCTGGTGGTCGGTGCGGACCGGGTTAAGGACACTCCGGACGCTCAGCACATACTCAATCTGATCTGGGATCCATTCTACGAACAAGACTTCGCTCTCAACACCGTGACGATGACTGCGCTCTCAACACAGCGTTACATGCATAAGTACGGCACAACCGAGGAGCAGTACGCCCGAGTTGTGGTTCGGTCTCGCCACAATGCCCTGAGAAACCCGTATGCCCATCTGAAAGGCGACATAACGATCGACGATGTCATGGACTCGCCCCGAGTTTCGTGGCCTTACAAGTTGTTCGACATTTGTCCGCGCTCAGCAGGTGGGGCAGCAATTATTCTCGCCAATGAAGAGATCACGAAAAAACGTTGCTCTCGCCCCGCATTCATCAACGGGATTGGTGGACTTACCAGCACGGTTTTCATGGGCGACAGGGTTGGTCCAAACGCTGATGTCGAACTGGCAGACGAATCTGAGTTCGTTTCAGCAGGCAAGGAAGCCTATGCTCAGGCCGGCATCATCAATCCCTCGAAGGAAATCCAAGTGGTCGAACTTTATGATGCTTTCAGCTCCATGCAATTTCCCCAACTCGAGTCGCTAGGCTTCTGCCAACGCGGCGAGGCCCAGGAACTGAGCGATGCTGGCGCGTTCGACAGGGGAGCTCTTTTCAGCGTAAATCCATCGGGGGGCACCCTATGCACCAACCCAATTGGTGTAACCGGGCTGGTTCGCGTAGCAGATGCCGCATTACAGGTGATGGGAAAAGCTGGAGAGGCGCAACTCGTTGGAGTCCGAAACGCTCTTGCAACGGCAGTCGGTGGTTCGGTTCAGTTTGTTAATTGCACAATTCTAGGTGCCGATTACGTATAGGAACGAGGCGAGATCTAAGTTCCAAGTGGAGATCATGTGGCAAAACAGGAATCAAACAATCACGACAATATTATTTACGGTCAGTGGCATGTTCGTTACAAGTACTCGGTCGGAAAAGTGGCCGGAGTCTTCTTCGACGGATTGAAACAAAAGAAGATCCTTGCTACACACTGTATCAGATGCGGTGTTTCATATTTGCCACCCCGCGCCTATTGCGAACGTTGTTTCGAATCGTGCGGCAACTGGATAGAAGCGGCTCACGAAGGCGTGATAGAGGCTGCAACGATTGTCACCGCTAAATTCGAAAATCTCCCTGAGCCACCGTACGCCATCGCTTACGTCCGATTGGATGGCGTAGGTACAGCGATGATCAATTTTGTGCGAGACCTCGACTTGAGTAACGTTAAGCATGCAGCTGAGAGTCTGAAGCCAGGTACTCGTGTTCGCGTTCAGTTCATCAATGAGCCGCAAGGACGTATTACCGATTTCCATTATGTCCTCCCACATGTGTAACCAATCGCAATAATTGCGGTTGGCATTCCGTTGCTTGATCGCGCACCGAGCGTGGAGGTTGCAGCAAGTGAAGGTTTACGAATTGGAAGAACGCACGATCGGGCATGTTCTCGCGGACAAAGCTGCGACTTTGGAACACAAGACATGGTTGCTGTGGGAGGATCGTCATTTTACTTACGCGGAGTTGGAGCAGGTCACTAATCGGTACGCGAATGGGTTTTCGATGTTGGGAATCCGAAAGGGGGACCATGTCGCACTGATGCTGCCAAATTGCCCCGAGTTTTTCTGGGTGTTGTGGGGGCTGGGTAAACTCGGCGCCGTCGCCGTACCCATCAACACTGCAGCGAAGGGAGAGCTGCTTCGCTACTTCATTGACCAATCGGACTCCGAGTGGATGATCGTTCAAGAGGAATGGGCCGATCGAATTGCTGTTCTCGCTAGCCAGCTGCCCAAAATCAAAGGATTTCTTTACCTAGGTGCTAAGCAACCATCCGATTCAGCCTTGGGCGGGAGGCGCTCGCAAGTCGTCGATCTGCACGAGATGGAAACTGCGGCCCCAACTCCTCAGCCACTTGATTCCGTGCGTCATAGCGATCTCCAATTAATAGCGTACACATCAGGAACAACCGGGCCCTCTAAAGGGGTTATGTGTCCTCAGTCTCAGGGACACGGCGTTGGTTACGCGTTGGCACAGCACTTCGGTTACCGGGCGGACGATATCCTCTATACGTGCCTGCCATTATTTCACGGCAACGCGCTGTGGTACACATGCTATGCAGCGCTTTGGGCAGATGCCGCGGTTGCCTTGTCTCCGCGATTTTCTGCAAACCAGTTCTGGACCGACATCATTAGATTCGGTGCGACACAGTTCAATTCTCTGGGCGCGATGACGAACATCATTTGGAAACTTCCCCTCCCAGATAGGGCGCACCAGCTCCGTCAATGCATGACGGTGCCAGTACCCAGGGAAATCTACTCGGAGTTTCAAGCGCGCTACCACCTGGATATTACGTCTGTCTACGCTATGACTGAAACTTGTGCAGTGACATTGTTCACTCCCGCTGATCCCATTAAGAAGGCTGGGGCCGCCGGCGTGACCCGCGGATACGCTGAACTCCAAATCGTGGATAGCGATAACCGTCCGTTACCGCCCGGAGAAGGCGGCGAAATCTGCGTACGACCTCTTGAGTCAGGACTAATGATGCTCCGCTATTACAAAATGCCCGAAACCACTGCGGAGCAAATGCGCGGTCCTTGGTTTCATACTGGAGACAGGGGCTACCTTGACAAAGATGGTTATCTATTTTTCCTGGACCGCAAAAAGGAAGCCATCCGACGGCGCGGAGAGAACATCTCTGCATACGAGGTTGAGCTCATCATCTCGAAACATCCGAAGGTACTCGAGGCTGCTGCAATTCCGGTCGCCTCCGAGTTAAGCGAGGACGACGTGATGGTATACCTCGTGTTGAGACCGGGAGAAAAGATGTCGTATGAAGAAGTCATAGACTTCTGCAGCGATAATATGGCTTATTTCATGGTCCCTCGATTTGTCGAATTCGTCGATGCGCTGCCAAAGACTCCCAGCCAAAAGATCGAAAAGTACAAACTGAAGGAACTTGCCGAAGGGCGCCGTTCCGAGCTATGGGACCGCGAGAAGGCTGGGATAAAACTCAGAGACTAGATATATGAGCGTCGGCCGTCTATCAAACTTGGACAGGGGTCTGCTCCAACGCCCGAAGCCGGCCTTCGCGCTGTTCCTCCCTCGTTCTAGGAGGGCCCTCGAAACAGCTCTCGAAAAAGGCCAACGCGGGTTCCACCAGCAGAAGATAGGAATCGCGAAATAACCGCCATGCTTCATCGCCGAGCCACCCCGAGGGCAGTAGTTCGGAGGGCAGGAAGGGGTCAAGGTAAAGAAAATCTCCGAATTCGTACAAGAGACGCATCTTTGCGACGAAGCACGCACTGTCGCTAGGTCGATTATTCGCGGCGATCTTCTCTCGGTATGCGCGCCAGCTCTTGATAAACCGACCGTAGCGGCTTTGCACTATGTCGAGATTATAGCAGCGCCTTATTAATGCAGACTGTGGCTGAGGACTTGCCTGCCGCGCGCGGAACAGGTGCACATACTGATCAAGATTTCGTAAACCAAGGTGTCGCAGAGTGACTTCAACGAGAGGATTGGGACTTATCCAGGTTGAGGGAGTTAGCGAGCCGAATCCAAGGAAACTGAGTTCGCGCCGAAGTCGATCACGATGAGAGGCCAGTCGCTCGGGCACCGAGTACGTGAGGATGGTCCACTGGCCGTCCCAAGCACTACGTCGCAGAGAAAAAATGCGGGGTCTTATTTCCTCAAGACGTTCACGGCCGACCGGCGTCAACGCATAAAATGCCTGCTTACCGTCCGTTACTCGGTGCACCCAGCCCTGCTTCGCGAGTCGACAGATGGCGGCGCGAGCTGCGTTAGGTGAAATCCCCAGTTCTGAAGTAAATCGAAGGACAGATCGAGGAGTGATGGACGACCCGAAATGCTGAATATAGTCAAAGTAAAGTTCAAAGATAGTACGCTTTGCATTCAAATAATGTCTGACTCTCTAGCGCCCCGTGGGCGGTCTGATTTCGAATCCAGCACTAACGAGATAATACCACGGGCTGGTGACACACACTTCCTCTATCTAGTTTTACTGTCGCCTCGCGCTGATCCGCATGATCGGACCGATAATTTTGGCAGTGCTTGCAGTGCTTATGGGGGGCTAACTTGAATTGTGAATTGAACGAAGAACAGCAGTTGTTGCAGCGAACGGTACACGATTTTGCAGAAAACGAGGTAAAGGCATTAGCCAGAGAGCTCGACGAAACCGGCCGTTTCCCTTATCAGACGTTCCGTCGAGCGGCCGAGCTCGGATTAACTGGAATTGCGATACCTGAGCCTGAGGGTGGTTCTGGGTTCGATCATGTTTCTTACTCAATCGCCATCGAGGAAATCTCTCGCGTCTGCGCCTCAACTGGCGTAATCCTCTCAGTACAAAACTCGCTCTATTGCCATCCGGTTCATCACTTCGCTACGGACGAACAAAAGCGGCACTTTCTCGTTCCATTTGCGCGAGGCGAAAAAATCGGCTGTTTTGCGCTCACTGAGCCGCAAGCTGGCTCAAATGCGGCGGCCCTCGCAACCAAAGGGGTAAACAAGGGCGACCGGTATATCGTCGACGGCACCAAAGCGTGGATCACGAACGGCGGTGCAGCAGACGCGGCAATCGTTTTCGTAAACACGGATCCCTCCAAAGGTGAGAAGGGGATCACCGCGCTCATCGTTGAACGCGACACTCCGGGATTCAAAGTTGGAAAACAGGAAAAGAAACTCGGCATCAATGCGACGGCCTGCGCCGAATTGTCGTTCACCGACTGCGAAGTGCCGATTCGCAACCGTATCGGGAACGAGGGCGAAGGCTACCGGATCGCTCTCGCTACGCTTGACGCCGGACGGATAGGAATTGCAGCCCAAGCTACTGGTATTGCGCAGGGTGCTTTCGAACAGGCGCTCGCATATGCGTCGCAACGGCGAGCCTTCGGCAATCCCATCTCTGATTTCCAGGCTATCAAATTCATGCTCGCTGATATGGTCATGGAAATCGAAGCGGCGCGACTACTGGTTAGAAAAGCAGCCTGGAAGCAAGACTCCCGAGTTCGCTTTTCGATGGACTCAGCGATGGCAAAGTTATTCGCGTCTGAGATGGCGACTCGCGTAACACACAAAGCCATTCAAATTCACGGCGGTAATGGCTACAGCCGGGAATATCCAGTCGAGCGGATGTATCGCGATGCTCGCATTACCGAAATCTACGAGGGCACGAGTGAAATTCAACGCCTTGTGATTGCCAGTTGGGTGCTGAAATAATTCTAGTCGCAATCCTATTCAACTTCACGTAAGAACCCTCTCCAGCTCCAAATCTCGCCGAACTACGACCCATAATGTCGCTCATGGGGGCAACTATGCTTCCATTCGCGGAAGCCACAGATACACAAAATAACGCATTGTGACCAATAAACCAAGTTGCGAATGAACCACAATTGGGAAACTTTATCCGCTCTACCTTCTATTTGGGTATAGATTTTTAAGAGCGGAGATGCCTTCCGGACGCTGAGAACTGTCCCGTTTTGAATCAGATTCAGCAAACCTCCACCCATGCGCAAGGGCAAAGGAGCTGTCGGAGAGTCCTTCCAGTCACCGGAAATCAACAAGTTCAATCGCCAGTGTGTACTCTCTTAGGAATGAGGAAACTGGCAGCTCCCTTACTTGGACAACACCATGAAAAATTTGACGGTGAGGAAAAGAATAATCTTTGGTTTTTCAGCCGTAATAATTACGATGGCCATGCTGAGTGTTGTTGCTTCAGTCCTTCTTTACGAGATTAAGGGCAAAGCGACGAGTATAGCGACCGACACGTGGCCTGGACTTTATCTCAGCAGCCAAATCGGGGCGGTGGCAAGCGATTCAGTTGCTTCGGTTTATCGCCTTGGCTTGGGGACAGATGGTACGCGACGGCAACAATCGATAACTGACATCAATGCTGATCAGACCAAACTCGACGAGCTGATTAAGGATTATGAACGAACTAGTTTCCGAGAAACCGACCGTCGCCTGCTGGCTTCCATAAAGAGTTCCCGCGCCGACTGCGAAGGTGCCTACAAGCCAATCACTCAGAATGGCCGTGCATTTCGTCCCGAAGAAACCGACGCATTGCTTGAGTCTCGAATCGTCCCTGCATGCAAGGAATTTCTGAGTTCGGTGAATGCTGAAATCGAAGACAACAAAGAGAACGGGGATACGTCCAACCAGAGAGTCCTTTCTGCAGTAAGTTCTGCACAAACAGCCGTTGTCACCGGGTTGTTCATCGGCTTTATCTTTGCACTTACGAGCGGCTACATTCTAGTTCGAGCCATAAACAATCCATTGTCGAAGCTTGTTTCGTCCACCCAAGTGATGCGCACCGGCAACCTCTCCGAAAGGGTGAGCCTTGATCGGCACGACGAATTCGGGTTGTTGGCCGACGGACTAAACAGCATGGCCACCGATCTAGCCAAACTTATCGGGCAAGTTCGGGAGTCTGGTGTGCAAATCAGCTCTTCTTCTGCACAACTAGGCGCCACATCGCAGGAACACTTGAGCACGGCAAATGAGATTGCCGCTACGACCTCGGAAATTGGTGCGACAGCCAAGCAGATATCTGTTACCTCAAAAGAACTGGTCCAGACGATGAAGACTGTCGCTCAGGTCGCCGAAAGGAGCGCGGCCCTCGCTGGAAGCGGTCAAGCAGGCCTTGGACGAATGAAAGTGACAGTTCAACAGATCGTCGAAGCTTCGTCGTCGATTCACAATCGCCTCGAAGTGCTAAACGAAAAGGCAGGCAACATCGGAGCGGTTGTGACGACCATAGTCAAGGTGGCCGATCAAACGAATCTCTTGTCACTGAATGCCGCGATCGAGGCGGAAAAGGCAGGCGAAGCGGGACGGGGATTTGCTGTAGTTGCCACGGAAATTCGACGCCTTGCAGACCAGACGGCTACAGCAACAATCGACATTGAAAAAAATGTTAAGGAAATGCAATCCGCCGTAGCTGCAGGTGTGATGGGAATGGACAAGTTCTCCGAAGAGGTCCGTAAAGGTTCCGAAGTTGTCCAGCAGGTTCATGAGGAACTCTCGCAGATCATTTCTCAGGTACAAACGCTGACGCCCAATTTCGAGGCCGTTACCGAAGGAATGCAATCCCAGTCCCTCGGCGCCCAACAGATTAGCGAGGCCCTCTCTCAGTTGAGCGATGCTTCGAAACAGACGGCGGAGTCCATGCGGCAATCCAACCAGGCTGTTGAACAACTAAACGATGCAGCTCGCGGGCTCAAGGTTGGCATCGCGCGCTTCAATCTAGCCGCCACTTCGTAAGTCATGGACAAGCATCGGCACTTTCTTGGCCTACGCGACCTCAACGGGAAAATTCAATAGGAGTCGAATGGGAAAGCTGAATTCAGCAATACTCGATGGAGGGACCGGAACATCAACGATCCCAGCAATGGTCTTGTTAGTGGACGACCAGGCGATGGTGGCCGAGGCTTTACGCCGTCTGTTGAGTGACAAACCCGACATTGATTTCCACTATTGCTCTGATCCCATCGAAGCCGTCGGCACGGCGAACGAGATAAGACCCACCGTCATTCTCCAGGACTGGGTCATGCCATCGATCGCCGGCCTCGATCTTCTCCATCTGTTTCGTTCGAACCCAGGAACTATGGAAACACCAATCGTCGTTCTATCCAGCGAAGAAGATCCCGAGACCAAAAGCCAGGCCTTCGCCGCAGGCGCCAATGACTACCTGATCAAGATCCCTGACAAGACGGAACTTATCGCCCGTATTCAATATCACTCCAAGGCCTATCACCACCGAACTCAGCGCGACGAGGCGTTCCGTACATTGCGCGAGAGTCAGCAGAAATTGGCCGATAGTAACTTCGCTTTGATTTCTCTGAATAAGCGGCTGGAAGAGGCACACGAAAAATTGAACGCATCTCTTCGCGTGGCGGAACAGCGGACACGGGAAGCGGTCAGGTTGACCGAGCTTATGGATGCTTTGCAGTCCTGCCAGACCGTTGAAGAAGGATATAGCATCGCCGGTACGACTCTCCCACATATTCTCTCGACTCAATCGGGCTCGTTGTGTATGACGCGAGCGTCTCGAGATCTGGTGGAGGCCGTGGCTTCCTGGGGAGAAAAGTGTGCCACGGATAAGGCCTTCATGCCCGAGGCTTGTTGGGCGCTTCGTCGAGGCAGAACGCACGTATTTGATGATCCGAATTCCCCCTTGCGCTGTGGGCACGTCGATCGGTCATCGAAGTCCCGTTACGTTTGCGTGCCGTTGGCGGCACAGGGCGAAACGCTCGGAATACTCTACCTCGAATGTTTACCCGAAACGAGAGACGCGTTCGCCGAGCCGGCGGAACTCGGTCGGCAAGCGACGGCAGCCGGCGAACGCATCTCACTGGCCTTGGCAAATTTGAAACTACGAGATGTCCTTCGCACACAGTCCATCCGCGATCCACTGACCGGGCTTTTTAATCGAAGGTACATGGAGGAAACCCTAAGCAGGGAAATTCAACGTGCTATTAGGAATAAAGAGCAAGTCGCCCTACTGATGGTCGATATCGACCATTTCAAGCAGTTCAACGACACATTCGGCCACCAGGCTGGTGACGCCTTTCTGCGTGAATTTGGAGGGCTTTTGAATCAACGCACGAGAGGCCAAGATGTTGCATGCCGGTTTGGAGGAGAGGAATTTGCGCTCATCTTGGCAGGCGCTTCTCTTGAAGCGGCCACGAAAAGAGCAGAGCTCTTGTGTGAAAGCACCAGGCAATTAAGCGTGGTTCATTCCGGACAAACTCTTGGACGGGTGAGCCTGTCGGTAGGAATCTCCGCATTCCCGATGCACGGAACCAATGCGGAAGAGCTCTTGAAAACTGCGGACCAAGCTCTCTATCGAGCGAAGAGTGAAGGGCGGGACAGAGCGGTAGTCGCCGCTTAGCCCCGGACGATCACCTACCGGGATGCCCCTCAAGTCCTAACCGAAGTGCCTAGGAGAACTGCTTCGATGCTCTATCTGCTTTTTGAGTTGGGAAAGGATCTCTATGCCCTGGACGTTAGACAGGTCGTTGAGGTTCTCCCGCAGGTTAATTCCAAGAATCTCCCAGGTGCGATGCCGGGTATGGCGGGAATGTTCAACTATCGTGGCACTGCCATACCTTTCTTCGATTTGGCACAGTTGAATCTTGGACAGCCTTGTTCAGTGAGGATGAGCACACGAATTATCGCCACGACCTTCCGCAACGATTCGGGAGCGTCGTATCTCATTGGTTTGCTTGCAGAGAGAGTCACGGAAACCATTCGGCGGGCTGAAACCGACTTTAAGGATATTGCCGTTGGCGGCTGCGGGAGCAGGTTTGTAGGACCGGTCCTAACAGAGGGAAATACAATCATTCAACGGGTCGACATCAAAGACCTCTTGCCTCGAGATCTGCAAGCGCAGATGTTCGCTGGATTTTCAGGCCAGAGCTTATGACCGCGCCTGACTATGAAAATCTTTTGAGAGAATCCATAGGTCTCGATGTTGGTTCGATCGGCAGCAGCACGCTCGAACGGGCCGTCAAGGCACGGATGGTAAGCCTCGGCTTTGAACAATCGCAATGCTACTGGGAATATCTGCAAAGTTCGAGCGACGAACTGCAAGAACTGATCGAGGTGGTCGTAGTTCCCGAGACTTGGTTCTTCCGCGACCGTGAGGCCTTTTTGGCGATTGCTCGTTTGTCTTCGCCATGGCTTGCGTTTCCGCTCGGCCCACCCGTCAGGATACTGTCGGTTCCTTGCTGCACGGGAGAGGAGCCCTACTCGATTGCGATTGCTCTCGTGGAAGCCGGATTGGCCAGTGCAAGGATACAGGTGGATGCAGTAGACGTCAGCCGTCAAGCGATCATCCGAGCGAAACGAGGGGTGTATGGATCCAATTCGTTCCGAGGAGAGGATCTCCGCTTCCGAGACCGCTACTTCGAGCGTTCCGGAAACGCTTACGTGATTCGAGAGTGGCTTCGAGGCCTGGTTACCTTTTATCACGAGAACCTCTTTTCTCCCTCGTTCCGGATCGATGCTCCTCCCTACGACATCGTCTTTTGCCGCAACGTTTTGATTTATTTTGACCGCACGAAACAAGAAGCAGTTATGGCAACGCTCAATCGTCTGCTAAAGGCCGACGGTTATTTGTTTGTAGGACCTGCCGAAGCGGTTTTGGCGAGCCGCAACGGCTTCAGAGCTCTGAATGAATCTACGTCGTTCGCTTTTTCAAAAGAGCAACATCATTGCGTTTTGAAGGGCCAACCGACTCCAACACCGCCCAGAGCAAACCGAAGAGTTTCCTTCCCCGTTTCGCCCAAACAATTGACCGCCGCAATCGCAGGGACTGTAGTTGAACCAACCCTCGAATCGAGTCGTAATGGTGCGAGCTCTGTAGATCTAGAGCAGATCAAGAACCTCGCTGATGCGGGCCAATTCGATGAAGCCGTGGCCCTCTGCGAGAGATACCTTGACCAAAAGGGCCACGCCTTTGAAGTCTATTATCTTCTTGCATTGATAAATGATGCGAAAGGCCAATCCGAGCGTGCAATAAACTGCTACCGCAAAGCGTTGTATTTAAACCCGGATCATTCAGATGCGCTGACGCACTTGGCCTTCTTGTATGAGCGCCAGGGAGAACCCGTCTCCGCAAAGCGATTGCGGGATCGCGCTCTTCGATCCGAGGCGATTGAGAAACACAATCTACCGTCTGGTGATGCGGTGTCGAGGAGCGGGCCTTGAAGCACATATCCGCAGCTGCCGAGTTGCTCGATCGAGAGATTCCGGCCGACTATCTTCCTGAGTGGGCGGATATTCTTGCGGCCGAACAGAAAAGCGCAGAGACGAAACTCAAATCCATTCTCGTCTTCAGAATCGCGTCCGAATGGCTGGGCTTGTCAACCGTTATGGTTGACGAGGTAACAGATGTCGGTGTCATACGTCGCTTGCCGCATCGAGGTGGCACGCTTGTACAAGGGATTGTGAGTTTACGCGGCGAGGTTCTGGTCTGCGTTGCCCTGGATGTCCTACTTGGTTTGAAAAGGCCAAAAGATGGGCGTACTGAGGATTCTCGAGCTACCCACAGCAGACTGATCGTTTGTAAAACTTATGGGGGGAGATTGGCGTTTGTGGCCAGCGAGGTTCACGGCGTGGAGCGCTACGTTCCGAGGGAATTGCGGCAGGTTCCTGCAACTGTTTCACAATCGTCCCATACGTATACAACGGGAATTCTTCCCTGGAAAGGCCATCAAACAATCGGTTACTTAGATTCCGACTTACTCTTTCGTGCGCTAGACAAAGGTCTTTCATGAGCGAGCATAATTCTGAAAGACTAAACGAAACGTCTATGACGGATTTGTTCCGTCAAGAAATACACACTCAGGTGGCAATCCTTACGGATGGGTTGCTGTTGTTGGAGCGTGATTCGTCCGCCTCCGAGAAGCTGCCCGACCTCATGCGCGCTGCACACTCGCTTAAAGGCGCCGCGCGGATCGTTGGCTGCGATGCCGCTGTGAGGATTGCACACGCAATGGAAGATTGCTTCGTCTCGTCCCAGAAGAAGAGCCTTCAGATTGGGGCATACGTAGATAGGCTATTGGTGGGCATCGATCTCCTCACAAGCATTGGAGAGGCGTCCGGGCTGTCTTTCGAGAGCTGGGCAAACGAGCACGCCGAAGAAATTGAAGCCTTTCTCGTGTGCCTACGACGAGATTCGGACCAGCCCAAATTTTATGTATCGCCAACAGACCCTTGGTCCTCGGCGGTATCCGCCAAAACGAGTCCGAATGACACCACGGATCCAAAACGAGAATCTGTTTTGCCGCCTGGTTCGCATGATCGCAGCTTGCGCGTCACCGCCGACAACTTGAACCGTCTTCTCGCGCTAGCCGGTGAGAGCCTGGTTGCATCACGTTGGCTCGCTTCCTTCGTCTCAAGGACTAGTCGAGTCAAGCATCTCAACGATGACCTTGATCGGGCATCGCACGATCTCCGCGAGCTAGCATCGAACAAAGAGTTTGACGATCGAGCCGTGCGGATGCTCAACGAGGTACGCAAAAGGATCGCCGAAAATCGTTTGGCGGTGTCAGAACACCTCGTGGACCTTGATCGGTTTGACCGGAGATTTTCAAGTCTATCGACCCGACTTTATCAGGAAGTCGTCGATTGCCGAATGCGTCCGTTGGCAGACTGCATGCAGGGATTTCCTCGCCTGGTGAGAGATATCGCGAAGTCTCTAGGAAAGCGAGCAACACTCGAAGTACTCGGTGACACAACCACTATTGATCGCGACATTCTCGAGCTGGTGAAGGCCCCGATCGATCATTTGCTGCGCAATGCCATCGATCATGGCATCGAATCTACGGAAGCGCGTAAGCGGGTCGGCAAACCAGAAGAGGGCGTCTTGCGACTCGAAGCTGCCCACCGCGCCGGAAGGCTCATCATAACCGTCAGCGATGATGGATGCGGAATCGAAATCGACCGGGTTCGCAGTGCCATTGTCGCAAGAAAACTGGCGACAGCCGAAATGGCGAAAACGATGAGCGACGTGGAAATACTTGAGTTCTTGTTCCTACCGGGATTCACTCTTCGAGATGTGGTTTCTGAAACATCCGGGCGTGGCGTGGGCCTTGACGTAGTGCAGACGATGGTCAAGAGCGTAGCTGGCAACGTGAACGTGTTTTCTGAACGCGGTAAGGGAACCCGTTTCCAGCTGGAACTACCTCTCACGCTTTCGGTAATTCGAACGTTGGTCGTCGAGATTAGCGGTGAGCCGTACGCCATCCCACTATCTCGGATCGAGACCACTTTGAAAATCCCGTTCGACCGCATTCAATCCATCGAGGGACGCCAGCACTTCAGTCTGGCCGATCAGCAAATCGGAATCGTCGGGGCCTCCGAGGTTCTCGAACTAGACTCGAAAAGTCATGGAAGCGAGCTTCCGATTGTTGTGCTTGGAAATAAGAATGGGCGATACGGGCTCGTCGTGGATCGTTTTATCGGGGAACGGGAACTTGTCGTCCGTTCCCTCGATCCCCGCCTGGGAAAAGTCAAGAATGTTGCGGCCGCGGCGTTAATGCCTGATGGGTCGCCTTTACTCATCGTCGACGTGGAAGATTTAATTCGTGAGATCGAACGGTCTTTGTTGAGCCGCCGCCCAGGCCTCATTGATGAGAAAAACGATGGCCCTGCGCAACAGAAGTGCAAGCACGTCCTCGTCGTCGACGACTCGCTCACAGTACGCGAGCTAGAGCGTAAGTTGCTCGATGCTGAGGGTTACACCGTAGACGTCGCGGTTGACGGCATGGACGGTTGGAACGCCGTTCGAACTGGCCAATATGATCTCGTGCTGACCGACGTTGATATGCCACGCATGGACGGAATTGAACTGGTCTCGCTTATCCGCAAAGACAGCCGGCTTAACTCTTTGCCTGTAATGATTGTTTCCTACAAAGATCGACCGGAGGACCGCCAAAGAGGGCTCGATGCCGGAGCCGACTATTACTTGACGAAAGGGAGTTTTCAGGATCAAACACTGGTTCGGGCTGTCGCCGATCTAATTGGAGCAGCATAGTGAGGGTCGCGATTGTGAACGACGTACCAATGGCGGCCGAGATGTTACGGCGTGTTGTATCCCGGATGTCCGGCTACGAAATCGCATGGATCGCTCGCGATGGTGCTGAGGCTGTCCGGAAGTGCGCGACCGATAATCCGGACTTGATCTTAATGGACCTCATCATGCCGGTCATGGATGGCGTGGAGGCCACACGTTTGATCATGGAAAGGAGCCCTTGCGCGATTCTGATTGTCACCGCCACGGTAGAAGGAAATTCAGCTAAGGTCGTTGAGGCACTTGCGGTCGGAGCTCTCGACGCAGTCGAAACTCCCTCTCACGATCTGGGCGGGCAAACGACGAACACCGGAGCCCTAATAAACAAGATCGAAGCGATTAGCAAGTTGATTTTCGGGAACGCAAATCGTAAACAAAGTGAGCCCTCCGCATTTGCATTGTCGGACGCTTGGCTGCAAACGCCCCCTCTGGTAGTGATCGGAGCTTCCGCGGGAGGCCCCGGGGCTCTAGCGAGTATATTGAAAGTTCTACCTGGAGATTTTCCAGCTTCCGTGGTCATCGTCCAGCACATCGATGCTCAATTTGCTCCTTCGCTCGCCGAGTGGCTGAACGACCAATCGGTTCTTACCGTTCGCACCGCCCGGGAAGGTGACGAGCCACGAGCAGCGACCGTGCTCATAGCCAGCACAAACGATCACCTGGTGTTTCTCAACAGGCGCAAACTGGGGTATATCAGGGAGCCACTTGATTCTCACTATCGTCCTTCCATAGATGTTTTTTTTGAGAGTGTCGTTCGTCACTGGCGCGGTGGTGTTACGGGTGTTCTCCTTACGGGGATGGGACGGGATGGTGCGCGAGGTTTGAAGGAATTGCGGCAAGCAAAGGCTTTGACGGTTGCCCAGGATGCAGGAAGTTGTGTCGTATATGGTATGCCCAAAGCTGCGGCCGATCTGGGGGCCGCCTCGCGGATTCTTCCTTTAGAAGCGATCGCCTCTTGCTTAGTAGACTCGATTTCACTAACACGCCCAGCCACCCGAGCTTGATTTTGCGGCACGCCAAGTTTGAGACAATGAAAGGTGATCTACTGCAGCGGGCGAGGGGACAAGATATAGAACTCAGCTGACCGATACAGTGCCCGCGAAGTCTGGTTTTTCGCTAGGCGCGCCCAATAGCGCTACGACATCGCTCCGTTCCGGACCGCTTGATTCCCTACATTTGCACGTTTTTCTGGGGGGCAAAGCCTTAACACCGAGGCTCCAACGACCGTGCCCCATGCGCCGCAGGTACCTGTGGTCTCAGGTCGCTCCCACTGCCCACATTGGGTTTGCGCCGCTTTCACAGAATCCCTTTTGGGTCAATTTGTAGCTCAAGTAGCCCAACCAAAGGAAAGCCCAACCTCTCGGGGCGGATCAAGCGAAGGACAGCTGTTTACATGCGTTCTGCATGCAAGTATACTTTTCGCATGTCGACCATGGTTCAGATCCGGAATGTACCCTCTGAGTTGCATCGCGAGCTCAAGGCTCGCGCGGCCCTCGAAGGCATGTCCCTTTCCGACTACTTGCTCCGCGAGCTGCGCCAGGCCTTGGACCGCCCGACTCTTGACGAAATCCGGAAGCGACTTTCGAGCCGTCAGCCGGTACGACCGCACCCTGCTCCGGCCGCTGCCGTGCGCGCGGAGAGGAAGAGCCGCTGATCGTCGTCGACGCTTCCGCCATGCTTGAGGTTCTACTCCAAACGCCTGCCGCCGGGCGTGTGAACCGCGTCATCTTCGCCGCCAACGAAACGCTGCATGCTCCTCATCTAATCGACTTGGAAATTGCTCAGGTTTTGCGGCGGTACGTGCGCTCAGCCACCATCTCCGCTGAACGCGGTGCCGAAGCTGTTACCGATCTGATCGATTTTCCACTCACTCGCTATCCGCATTTCGTCCTGCTCGCTCGCATCTGGCAAATGCGACATGGTCTGACGGCATATGACGCGGCTTATCTTTCGCTGGCGGAAGTGCTGGATGCCAGGCTTGTCACACGAGACCGAGCACTCGCTAGGACGGGCAGCCAAGTGCAGGTCGAGGTGGTATGAAGCGATTGGCGGAAATGCGAGCGGTGGACAGAGTGTAGATTTGCTGGGCCCACAAGACGTCCTCTCTCCAGTTCAGGCTGAACCAAGACAAAAGCTATGGTGAGGGGCCCGCCATGAATTCCCTTCGCCGTAAGTCATCGATTTCGATATCGCTCGGACTCCTCGTGGCCTCTGCCCACAAACACAAGTTTTCGGCCCACCGGACACCCGTCCGTTTCAGTGCGAGAGGCTCATCGGGGTAGGCGACAACTTTTGAGATGCGGTTAGTGCCGGGTGTACTAAAACTGCTAATACCGAATACGGGGTTCGGCGTTGATTACTGTGCTTTACAGTAATTACAACGAAAGTGTATTCTCCCCGACTACCAATCATATGAATCAGAACCGATCAGGCGTTTGGCGGAAGCGACTTCTGTCTCTGGCCCGGGCGCTTGCGGCCCTTGCCGTTGTCCTCATGTTCAGCGTCATGGACCTTCCCGGGCAGAACCGTTCCTCCAGGCAGCTCCAGGGATCGGGTTCAATCGATCGGACCCAGAATCCCAAGTACCGGCCCGATCATGTGATTGTGCGTTTTCGCCCCGGTGTCACGCGGGACTCCATGCAAGCAGTCCACAATGCGATCGGCACGCGCGTGATCGGTGAAGTGAGGATCGTAGACCGCTTGCAGTTAGTGCAAGTCGGCGCCGGTGCGACTGTCGAACAAACCCTGCGGCAATACCGCGCGAATTCCAGCGTGCTGTATGCCGAGCCGGATTACATCGTTCACGCGCTCGAGACGCCGAACGATCCCCAATTCCCTTCGCAGTGGGACATGCAGAACACTGGGCAATCGGGCGGGACGCCCGGCGCGGACATCAAGGCAACGCAGGCTTGGGGCTTGACCACCGGAAGCTCCAACGTGGTGATCGGAGTGCTCGACACGGGAATCGATTACAACCACCAGGACCTTGCCGCCAACGTCTGGACGGCGACGGAGGGATTCACGGGCGCCGATCAGAACGGCAACCCGATTCAGTGTCCGGCCGGCAGCCACGGCATGAATCCTGCGTACGGCACGTGCGATCCCTTGGATGACAACGGCCACGGGACGCACGTTTCGGGGACAATCGGTGCGGTAGGAAACAACGGCATCGGCGTCGCCGGCCTAAACTGGAACGTACAACTTCTGCCGTGCAAATTTCTGAATTCGGATGGCGCGGGAGGCGACTTTGCGGCGATCCAATGCCTGGATCTCATGCAGCAGCTGAAAGCGTCCGGCGTCAACATCGTTGCGACGAACAACAGTTGGGGCGAAAGCGGGCTTTCGCAGTCGCTCGAGGAAGCGATTCAGGCACAGATGCAGGCGGGGATTCTCTTTATTGCCGCCGCGGGAAACAGCTTCGGCGACAGCGACCAAGCACCTATCTATCCCGCAAGCATGCCGGTTCCCAATGTCATTTCTGTAGCCGCGACCGACCGGAACGACGCCGTGCCGTCATTTTCAAATCTCGGTCGCCACACGGTTCACCTCGGCGCGCCCGGCGTGGACGTGCTGAGCACGCTGCCGAACAACTCGTACGGCCTCGATACCGGAACTTCCATGGCAACGCCGCATGTGACGGGTGTGGCCGCGCTTTTAGCGGCCCAGAACAGCTCGCGCGATTGGCGAGCCATCAAAAACCTGATCCTCGCTGGCGGCGATACGATCCCCTCTCTTTCCGACACGATCACGGGGAAACGCTTGGATGCCTACGGTGCGCTGACGTGTACGAATTCAACCGTAGAGTCTCGCCTGACGCCGGTGCTGCCAGTGATATCGGGAAGCAATGGCTCGCCGATCACGCTTTCCGTGCTGAACATCGATTGCGCGAATCCAGCCGGCAACGTGACAGTGCAGATCTCACCCGGTGGCACGAGCGTAGCGCTCGTGGACGACGGCTCGGGCGCCGATCAAGCGGCAGGCGACGGAATCTACACGGCGCAATGGACGCCGTCGGCGGAGGGAAGCTACACGCTGACATTCCCCGATGGAAGCACCGTCGAGGTTGAAGTGCTGGGGACTTACGGAGTCGCGCAGGTTCCCTCCACATATCAGGCGTTCACGGGAACGAACCTGAACCTGGGCGATGATTCGGTGGCGGCGATCACCTCTCCTTTCTCGATTCCTTTCGGCGGTGGTAGCTTCACGCAGCTTTACGTCAGCAGCAATGGGACGATCAGTTTCACGGACGCCTATTCCGACTACGAGAACTGGGCGCTCACGCCGAACGGATTTCCAAACTACGTGCAGCGGCCGACGACTCTCGTGGCGCCGTTTTGGATGGACCTGTATCCAGTGCAGGGCACGACCCAAAACGTCTTTTGGGAAGTGATGGGTGCAGCTCCGAACCGGCAGCTCCTGGTGGAATGGCGGAACGTGCGCAGTTTCGAATGCCGCTCTGACGACAATGCGACCGTGACGTTCGAGGTCGTATTTCAAGAAGGGACAAACAATATCCAGTTCAACTACGCCGACACGGTGTTCGGCGACAATTGCATTTCGCAGGACTACGGGCAAACCGCGACAATTGGTGTTCAACCTTCGCCTGCGAATGGCATCGACTGGAACTATCTCAACCAGGTCTATACGAACAATGGAACGTCGCTGCTGTGGCAGAGTCCGCCGGCAACCACACCCCTCAATCCGGTTCCCGTATTGGCGACGATTTCGCCGACGAGCGCACCCCTCTATAGCCCGTCCATCGCGTTGACGGTCACGGGCACCGGATTTGTGATCGCATCACAGGTGCGTTTCTCCGGCGCGGAAGTGCCTACAAGTTACGTCAGCAGTACACAGCTGACGGCGACGGTACCGGCCTCGTTTCTGACGCCTTTCTCTCCCGACACTTTCAACGGCCCGGCGGGAGTAACAGTGTCGAATCCCCTGCCGGGCGGGGGACTTTCCAATTCCCTGCCGTTCACGCTCCTCACGAACCCCGGCGTGCCGTCGATCACAACGATTTCGCCCTCAACGGCTGTCGCCGGAAGCTTCGACTTCGAATTACAAGTCACGGGCAACAACCTTTACAACTCGCAGATATATTGGAGCGGCCAGCAACTACAGACTTTGGTCGCGAACAACAACTTCGCCGACGCCTTCGTCACGTCGAACCTACTCGTGAATCCCGGCACCGTGCAGATCACCGCGGTCTCCGCTGGAAACGGCGGGGGAACATCGAACGTGGTGAACGTTACGATCACTCCGCAGAATCCTACGCCCGGCGCCGTAAGCCCCGGCTCGATTCAACCTGTCGACGCCGGTGGCGCGACAGCGATGAAGGTGCGTCCGAAGTTTCCGCCTCGATTCCTAGGTTGGAACATGGCGAAAAAGTTGGGCGCCGCTTACTTGCAGCGATTTTCGCGGCCCTATGACGGAGTCGCGCCGCCGCGGGAGGCTTCCGCAAGCGCGAGCCCAGGGAGGGAGGTGCGGCGGCCGATTGCGAATTCCAGCATCGGGCTGAGCGAACCGCAATCGATCCCGGGGTTCGCGCTGCATCCCCATCTGCCGGCCGGATATCTGCCGACGAGCGTCACGACAGGTGATTTCAATCGCGACGGGAAGATGGACTGGGTCATTAGCGACGGTGGCGGCAACGACCTCTGGGTCTATTTCGGCAAAGGTGATGGCACCTCTCAGTTGCCGACGGTCATTCCGCTGTCAGGGGCAGCGCCTCTCCAAGTCGTCGCCGCCGATCTGCGGGGCATCGGAATCCTCGATCTCGTGGTGGCGGAAGCGGACAGTCAGACGGTCGGCGTCCTGCTCGGCAACGGCGACGGCACGTTCCAGCCGGAAGTGGAATATTACGTGCCCGCGCCGCCGCTTTCGGTGGTTGTCGCGGACTTCAACAAGGACGGGCATCTAGACATCGTAGCAGGCACGGCTCCGGACGATCCGTCGCTCGGACCCGTGGTCACGCTATTGGGTGACGGAACTGGAACATTTGGCGCGCCGCTGACGCGACCGTCCGAACTGCTCGACGTCGCCCCTGCTACCACCACACTCGTGGCGGCCGACTTGAATAAAGACGGTTATCCCGATTTGCTTCTGATCGATGAAGGGCAAGTGTCACCTGGGGCCTACTCATATCTGAACCGCGGCGATGGAACGTTCAAGATGTCTCAGCCGATCTTCCCATCAGGCGGCGACACTTTTGTGACGGGCATCGCTGGGGGGGACCTCAACGAAGACGGCTGCCTGGACGTCGTTACAACGGAAGCGTACGGAGTGGTCCGCGTTTTCGACGGCAATTGCGACGGCACATTCACCGGATTCCCGAATGTTCTGACGCAAGGTGCAGGTGATGCCGGCGTGAGTATTCAGATTGCTGACATGGATGGCGACGGACATCTCGACGTCGTCACCGGCGGAGGGTATTTCGGTGTCGATCCGATCTATGGCTGGGAAGCGTCGAATCTGGTCAGCGTGTTGAAAGGCGACGGAAAAGGAAATCTCAGCCCGCCGAAGGTTTTCCGAGGTGAACCATCGATGTACGGGCTGGCAATCGCTGATTTGAACGACGACGGCCATCCCGATGTCGTTGCGGCCAGCATGGATACGGACACGGCGTTGACTTTCATCAACGACGGAACTGGAAGTTTTCCCGGGCCGTGGGGCGGCTATGTCGGCTACATCATTAACAACGGCGGCGGCACGATCAACGCGCCCTATTCGGACCCGTTTGTCCAGGATATCGACGGTGATGGGAAAACCGATCTGGCGGTCATTGAACAGCCCGACTATTCGAGCGATCCCTGGAACATCGCCGTTTCGCTCGGCGATGGCACCGGTCACTTTGGTCCCCCGATTCGTTCGCCGATCGCCGATACCGGAGGCCGGGTCGTCGGGAGCGCGTTGGGCGATTTCCGGAACACCGGAAAGAAGGATCTGCTGACCTACGAATTCAACGCCATCAGCGAGACCGGAATCGGTCTGTTTTTCTTCCCGAATGTCGGGGGCGGGCAATTCGGGTTACCGATCGTAATCCCCGTCTCGACGGCGATCGGTTCCGATCAAGGCATTGTCGCGACCGGGGATTTTAATAAAGACGGCAAACTGGACTTTGTTTTCGCGTCATACGCGAGCACTACCACCGGAACCACAACGACCGAAGCGCTATCGGTCGGGACGTTCCTCGGCAACGGAGACGGCACCTTTCATCAGGCGACGCCCCAGAGCATGAACATCAGCGGTTCCATCGGAATCCCGGCGTCGATCTTTACCGGCGATTTCAACAAGGACGGGAGTCTGGACGTTCTCGTCTTCACCTTTGCAAATGGCGAGGGCAGCCAGGGCCAGAACCTCATCGAATTTTTAGGCAATGGCGATGGCACATTCCAGCCGGGCAAAATCCTGTTTTCAAACTTCGGCCTTTGCACTGTCGCCGACCTGAATCACGACGGCCTCCCCGACATCGTGGCATTCGATGAGCCGTTGACGACGAACGCTCAGTACTCTCCGGTTGGAATTTCCGTCTACCTCGGCCAGCCCGACGGAACATTCAAGCTCAGCCAAACCTATACGCCGTACAGCGACATTTTTGCGTTCCCCTATCTCTCCGCCAATGGACAACCGCAGCAGCCGCTCGGGCCGATGGTCGCCGATTTCAATGGCGACGGAAATCCGGACATCGCGGTGTTTCAGAGTATGACCGCCTACCCGCAGGGAGACACGTACCTGCAGATTCTGGCCGGAAATGGCGACGGCACGTTCACTCCGACGTACGACATCACGAGTTTTCACAAATTCTACATTCCGACGACGGCGGCCGACGTCACCGGCGATGGCCGGGCCGACCTGATCGAAGTCGACGGGTGGCCCTCGTCCTACAACGTGATTCCGGGCGAGGCTGGGCCCGCAGTGCAGTTGACGCTGCCCACAAGTCCCGTCGTGGGCGCGCGAGGCGTCTTGACCGTGAACATCAGCGTGGCGTCGAGCGGCGCCACCACCGTCCAGCTTTCCACCGGCGATCCCAACATTCAGATCGCGCCGAGCGTGTCGATTCCCGCCGGCAGCGTGAGTGCGAATGTACCGTTCACGATTGGCCCCGCGTACAACTCGTCCAAGGTTTTCGCGCTGATGGCGCAGTACGGCGCGCAGACCGCCACTGTTTATTCGTATCAAACGTCGCTGGCGCTCGCCGGGTTCAACTTGACGTCGAGCTTTACCACCAAGACCGCGCCGCCGACGGGGATGACGTCCGACTACGAACCGGTGGTTACGTCGTATGGCGGCTACACCAGCATGGTTCAATTTTCGTGCCAAGGGTTGCCCGCAGGAGCGATGTGCAGTTTCGGCGCGCCGTCGCTGGCATTGCCGGCCTATCAGCCGGTCGGCACTCTACTCCAGGTTTCCGTCGCCGCGAGCACGTCCACCGGAGTCTACCCATTCACGCTCGTGGCGAGCGATGGCGCGGTCACGCGCCAGCTGGGTCTCGATTTGAACGTGGCCGACTTTACCATTTCCGTCACACCGTCTTCCGCGTCAGTTGTGACCGGAAGTTCAACGAACCTGACGCTGACGATCGGGCCGCTTGGCCAGTGGACGGATATCGTCAACGTGTCGTGTCAGGTCTCGCCTTCCATCCAGGCGGATTGCTACCAATTGCTCGGCACATTCCTGACCGGAAGCTCATCGCTGCCGTTTAGCGCGTACGGAGTGAGCGCCGGCGACTATACGCTGACGGTCAGCGGCTCGGCGGACGGAGTGACGCATACGTCGACCGCGGTCACGATCCACGTACAGGGCGCGACCGGCTCTGTAACTCCGACACAGCAAACAATCAATCCGGGGAATTCCGCTCAGTTCAACGTTAGTCTCACTTCGCAAAATAATCTTATTGGCCAGTTCTCATTCAACTGTCCGGGCCTCCCCTCCAACGTTGCCTGCAGTTTCAACCCTCCGTCCGGCACACTAGCTGCTGATGGATCTTTACCGAGTGTTTTAACCGTCAGCGTGTCCGCCAATACGGCATCGGTGCCCACTTGGCAAGAGACCGACGACAGGAACGCATCGGTCGTGACCGGCTCGCTTTTGATCTTCTTGTTGCTGTTCACCTACTACATGGCTCGGCGCATTTTCCGCGATCGCGGCCAAGTGGTCATACTACGCATCGCATTGTTCGCTTCGATGGTCACCCTGCTCATGATTGGAATGGTGGCATGCGGAGGAGGCGGAACTAGCTCAGGAGGAGGATCAGGACCACCACCGCCGCCACCTCCTCCTCAGACGGTTGTAGTGTCAGTACAGGCGGGGTCACCTGTGGTGACCGTGCAACTGGGCAACATCACCATACAGATACCGCAATGATTGACTGCCGTGTGACAAGCCTGGCACGAGACCGAGCGCTCGCCAGTGCGGGCAGCCACGTGCAGGTCGAGGTCGTATGAAGCGAATGGCCGCACTGGGAGCGGCGGCTGCCACAGCCCATACCCGTATTGCCTTTGGTTCAGCCATTCTGACCCCGAAGCGGCTCGAGCGCCCGAGTCTCCAGATCGAAGTATCCCAGATCATAATCGATAGAGCTCACCAACCCGATATCATCGTGGACTAGCCTGATGCCGACCGCTTGGCCGGCAAAGTCCTAACTGAAATTAATTTTCTTGCAACCGAGACAGATGCGCCCGCAACGGGTGACCACCATGGTTTTATCGTGGAGGGCATCGTCGATGTCCGGCAAGCCGGTGTAAGGGCCCGGGGGGAAGGTTGGTAGACCTCCGCGGGACACTTCATGTCCAGCGCTTCGTGCGGGCGTTCGTTGTTGAAGACCTCGATGAAGTCATCGAACTTGGCCTGCTGCTGCAGGAAATTCAAACCCGCTGGTTTAGTCGCTTCTTTTTTCAAGGTCAGATGCATGCGCTCATGACGGCCGTTTTGCTGGGGATGGCCCGGCTTGATCCGTTCGATGCCGAGCCGGAGCCACCAGACCGCCAGTTTGGTCAGATTACACAGGGCCTGGGCGGAAGCGAAGGAACATCGTTGTCGCTGCGGATGCTGGCCGGTAGGTCTCGCTTCTTACAAAGCCTTTCAAACACGACGCCGTTGCTGAGCCGGGCCGGGGGGTTCATGGATTCAAGGATATCGGAATGCGGGACGGAACTTGCATCGAAGAAAGCGCGCTTTCCGCTACTACGAGGCGCAACCCTGCATGCCTGTGTTTGCCACGGATCAGCAACCTCGCGCATCTGTTCCAGTTTACGGATACGTTAGTTCGGATATCTCCGCTATGTGATTCGAAACGACTTCTATATCTGTGTGAATTGGGGACTTAAGTCTCTGGATTTTTGGACATTGACTTGCATTCTGCAAGTGAGGCATTGGCTCCGTCGTGAACCGAGTGCCGGATCGTTCGGTGGGCTACTCACTGGGGGCCTTTAGAAGGAGGCGTTATGAAGCGACGGCGTTGGTTTTCATTGGCGGCAGCACTGATTGCATGTGCGTTCCTGGCGTCCGAGGCGATCGTCGCGAGGGCGGCCGACCTCTACGGCAGTATTCGCGGAACCATTACGGACCCGGCAGGAGGCGCGGTGCCGCAGGTCAGCGTAACCGCGACGAACGAGGCGACGAACGTGTCCCAGCAGGTAAAGACGCAGGAAGACGGCAGCTACTCCTTCCTCCAGCTCCCGATTGGGGATTACACCTTGAAGGTCGAAAAGACCGGATTCCAGACGTTTACGGCCGCGAAGATTCACCTGGACGTAAATACGGTTTTCATCCAGGACGCGCGGCTAATCGTGGGTGCGATGAGCACTGAGATCACCGTGCAGGCGAACCAGGTACAGGTGGAGACCTCGACAACCCAGCTCGGAACGGTGATCGAGGCCCAGCAGATTGTGGACTTGCCTTTGATTGGGCGCGACTGGGTCCAGTTGCAGGCCCTACAGCCCGGGGTGGTCGGGGCGTCGGATCGCTTCGGAACATCCTCAACGGCGGCTCCTGATTTTGCGACCAACGGGGGCCAATCCCAATTCAACCTTTTCCTGATTGATGGCGCAGACACAAATGATTTGACGCTAAACACGGGGACGTTCGTTCCGAGCGAGGACGCCATTGCGGAATTTCGGATGGTCACCAGCACGCTGAATCCCGAATATGCTCGCACGTCCGGCGCAGCCGTCAATGCGGTGATCAAGTCGGGATCAAACTCGTTTCACGGCGATGCGTTTGACTTCTACCGCAGCAAAGGATTTGACGCCTCCAACTTCTTCTCCCCGGGCGTTACCAACCCGTTTCACGAGAACCAGTTCGGCGGCACTCTCGGCGGCCCCATCATTAAGAATCACACCTTTGCGTTCTTCTCCTACCAGGGAGTGCGCGAAAGCATTCCTCAGACGAACAACGGCGTGAACAACGGAGTACAGGTAACCCCCGTTTTCCTGTCAGGCCAGACCACGGGCACCACGGTCTTCCCCGGCTTGGCGGCTTCAACGGGTGTGTCCGCCGTTCCGTTGGTCGGAGACAACGGCACCATGTACCCGGCGGGAACAGCGTACTCGACCATCTTCAGCGCGGGAACTGTCCCGGTGGCGGACATCAACGGAGAATCGGCCAAGCTTCTAAAATTCGTCCCGGCGCCCAACACTTCCATTACGGCCGGCGGCCCTCTGAACGCGTTCGCTTTTACTGCCACGCAGGCGACTGCCAGCAACCAGTATTTGTATCGTATCGACCAGGTTTTTAATACCAAGGATACCTTGTGGGGTACATGGTTTAACGAGAAACTCGCCCAGACGGAGCCGGTATCGTTCTTCGGCGGCAATCTTCCGGGTTTTGGGGAAAGCGATGGGGAGAATTTTAAGTTCCTGGCCTTATCGTGGACGCACGTTTTCAACGATCACATGTTGAACGAACTGCGAGGTGGTTATAACCGCCTCAATTACGCCGCAGTGTTTCCCCAGACTCCAACTCTTCCGTCGTCGCTCGGCTTTGCGATCACGCCTCAGGACCCCGGAGGCGCGGGAATACCGGACGTGATGGTCCCGGGGCTCTTCAATCTGGGCTTCAGCATTTTCGGTCCTCAGCCGCGCATCGATCAGGTCTATCAAGGAACGGACAATTTTTCGCTGGTTGAAGGGCGCCACACGCTGAAATTCGGATTCGATATGCGGCGCTGGGAAACCTTGAACCCAGCCTTGAGCCAGAATAGCGGCGAGTTCCAGTTCGAGCCTTTCGGGACTTACAGCACGGGTATCGTAGGCGCCGATTTTCTGCTGGGCGCCCCGGCCTTATACGAACAAGCCAGCGGCGGGTTGGAAAATGGAAGGACAAGGCAGTACTACAGCTACGCGCAAGACCAGTTCAAGTTTCGCCCAAATCTGACGCTCACCTACGGCTTGGGATGGACCATCGACACTCCCGCACTCAACATCGCCTACGACGGACATGGCCAATTGGCGTTCCGGCCAGGCCAGCAATCCGTGGTATTCCCGAACGCACCCGTCGGCGTAGTTTACGAGGGCGATCCGGGGGTGCAGGCAGCAGGTCCGACGCAATGGAGAAATTTCGGGCCTCGCATCGGATTTGCGTACAGTCCTAACTGGGGTTGGCTCACCGGCGGCGCCGGCAACACGAGTATTCGCGCCGGCTTTGGAATTTACTACGACAAAACGGCGACTGAGGAGTCCGGTCAGGTGGGTTTCGGAGTGCCGCCCTTCTCAATCTCCACGCAACTCGGCGTGACGGGGCCCGGCGCCCCGGTGTCGGGAGTCAATCCGAGCTTTGCCAGCCCATTTACCGATGTTGCCACCGGAGCTGTGGTCACCAACCCCTATCCGTTCACCGGTTTCCCCTCGTCGGTGAATTTTGCCACGACGCCCGGGCTTGAACCGATTTTCACTTCTTGCTGCGCTGTGGAGGCGCCCAATACGCGCGATCCCCGGGCTTCGAACTACAACCTGACCGTGGAGCGTCAGGTCGGAGCGAGCACGATTGTCACGGTCGGGTACGTGGGATCGGTGGCGCGCCGTCTCTCTTATGGCATGCCGCTAAACGTCGTGTCGGGCCTGGGCCCTGGGGATACCCCGATATACCCGTTTAGCCTTCCGGTTTATGGGCCGATCGCCACCATTTTTAGCGGCGGGACCTCCAGCTACAACGCGTTGCAAGCCAGCGTGAACAAGAAGATGTCGCACGGCCTGCAGTTTCTCGTGTCTTACACCTATAGTCACTCCATCGACAATACATCTGGCTTTGAAAACAGCAGCTTCGGAGAGGACGGCGGCGAGGGCGGCGGCTTTGGGGGATCGATCCGCTCGAGCAACCCGTACTGCTTCCCTAAGTGCGACGTCGCCTCCTCGATCTACGATGCGCGGCAGAGACTCGTAATCAGTTACGTTTACCAAATCCCGGGCTTGCGTGGGAATTGGGCTCTCTCCCGTCTCACGCGAGGCTGGACGATTACCGGCATTACAACGTTTCAGACAGGCTTCCCCTTGGATATCGCGGATCTCTCGGATCCGTCGGGCGGTTGCGATTTGGCCTCTGACTTCAACTGTTGGGATGGACCCAACCAGGTGGCTCCGGTGCATTACCTGAATCCACATACCACGGGAATGTGGTTCGATCCCAGCTCCTTTGTCCAGGTTAGCTGTGCGCCAAGTTGTCCTGCAGTCGGGGTTTCCCCAACGAGTGTCGTTGCCTATGGTAATGCGCCGAGAAATCCCATCCGGGGTCCGGGGATTAACAACTGGGACTTCGTGCTCTACAAAAACACCACCATTACGGAACGGACGACTGTGCAGCTCAGACTCGAGGCCTACAACGTCTTTAATCACACGCAGTTTGATCCCAACGGCGTGAGCACGAATTTAACGTCGGGAACCTTCGGGGCGATCATCGCTGCGGAAAACCCGCGGTTGGTGCAGATAGCAGCGAAGTTGATATTCTAGCTGCAGCCATGCGGATAGGGCACAACGTCGCAAGTAATTTGGCGCTGACAGGTGACCGAGACGCTGAAGGCGGCCATCTGCTAGACCGTTGTACCGGCTAAATCCGATACCCGGGGGTTCGAATCCCCCTCTCTGCCACGGGTCCACCCCGGAGAGATAGGTTCTCTACGCCTCAGTGAATGCCCATAAACGGATTCTCGATGAGAATGCCGGCGATCCTTTGCCCAGCGTTTAAATCTTCCGACAGAATCCGAGTCGCGCCGTTTTTTAAGGCAGACGAAACAATAAGAGCATCCCAGAAACCGATTCGCGACTCGTCTTCGATCCGAAATGCCGAGGCAATTTCAGCAGGACTCGTTTCTGCGCACCAGATTGCATAGCTGCTCACCACCAGGCGTGCCAAATCCTTCGACAAGGGAGAAGAGATCTTTCGTGTGACGTTGACGTAGAATTCCTGGAGCACCTGCACGCTGAGAAGGCCCGTACGCTCGCTCCAAAGGTCACGGAGAACAGTTTTTGCAGTTTGGTGCTTCGCACCCGCGTCTACGTCATGCGCATAGATCAAGACGTTGGTATCGATAAACGTCTTAGCGCTCATGGAGTTCATCGCGGCCCACCCGGATTCTTCCGCCCAGGTGAAACCCCTGATCGAGCAAGGTCATGGCTTGCCGTTCGGCTCGTTCGTAGGCCTCTTCCTCGCCTACGAGTTGCTCGATCTGATCAGCCAGGAGACCGCTGATGGAAGTGGAGCGCCGAGCGGCGCAGATCTTCGCCTTCTGAATCGTTTTTCGGTCTAGACTGATCGTCACATTTTGCTTCCCGTTTCTCTTGATACCCGCCATGACTTCCTCCTGCACACGTACCATACGTGTAACACGTATTTCACGTGTAGTCAAGCTGTGAGGCCTTATGGGAGAGCCTGATTACATCGTATTCCCTCCTGGTGAAGTTGAAATGCATTCGCCCGAAGCGGTGGGAAGAACTTGCCGCCCGGCGGAGGGGGAGGAGCCGGGCGTAAAATCCGGGCGCCACGATGACCCCGCTCGTCCTTTCGATCTGGTGCGTGACCCTTACGACCATCGCCTTCGACTTGCCGAAAGCGTCAAGCAGAGCGGCATCAAAAGCACGGCCCGGCTCTTCCTCTTCGCCACCGTCGCGCCCACGGTCCGTAAGTCGCTCCGTCTTTACCAGCAGCACAGTCCATCTGGATTGATCGAGCATTCCTGTACCCGCATCCGCCAGCCTCACAAAACCCCTCCCACCGTCGAAGCCCAGCTCGGTCCCGCAACTTACTCGAGATCGTTGCCTGTCGGCTGCGAACCGAAGGCGTCCAGTTCGAAGGTCGGCCCGCGGCTCGTGGGGCACGCGCGAGCCGACGGCGAGGCTCGCTGAGAGCAAACTGCGCTACGACCGCCGCATGGAATCGATAATCGCTCTAGACGGAAAATCCCTCCAGGGACGAAGGAATCTGGAATTCTGCACGCGGCCTATGTGCGCAGCATCGGTAGCCGCCGGCCAGAGCACTTTCCAAGTCTCCACACGTGCTGTGTTGCCCAGCGGACAGGTAATCGTGCGCGTAGCGGTGCCCTTCTCGTCCTGCCGAGAGTTTTATTTTGGACGAATCCAATCCGTACGGTTACCTCAAGTTCGATCACCTTGGGCCGCGTACGCCATTCGTAAATGGCGAGCCGGACTAGTAAATGCGGTGTTGCTGGAAACTCCCTGTTCGACAACGTTTATTCCTTGACGATATCGATGCCGTTATACACTGACCGTGTAAAAATCCCCGGACTGCCGGAACTGAACCGGCACAGAGTCTGGAGGACCAACGGTATGATCATCCGGGCCGTGCTTTGCGCCACAGTTTCGCTTGCGATGTCGCAAGCGGTCGTGGTGTACGCACAACAAGCCGATGCTACCTCGCCTGTGGCGCAGAAAGGCTCCCTGTACCTGGACGTCGTCGTGGCACCGAAGTCCGGTGGTCCCGTCGGCGACCTTGCGCAAGCCGACTTCACGCTGCTTGACAACGGCGTGCCCCAGACGCTTAGGTCATTCCGGCTTCTGACGGGCCGGCAGGCTCCCCTCAGCCTCATTCTTGTGCTCGACGCGGTCAACGCCAGTTTCCGGGACCTCGCCATCCAGCGTGTCGAAGTCGAAAAATTCCTGCAGGCCGAAGGCGGGCATCTGGCGTATCCGACCGGCGTCGTCCTGCTCACCGAGCGAGGCCCGCAGATCGTCGCAGGCTTTTCAACCGACGGAAATGCTTTGGGCGCGACGCTGGAAGCGACGAACAGCCCTCTGCGCGCCATCACCCGTGCGGCTGCGCTCGACGGCGCCGCCGAGCGTTGGCAGGTTTCCGTCAAGTCGCTGCGCCAGTTGGTCGCCGGCGTCTCTGGACACTCCGGCTATACGGCGATGGTCTGGATTTCGCCCGGCTGGATGGTTCAAGATCTCCGCAACGACCGACCGGATCCCGGTCAGCAACACATGTTCTTCTCGAATCTGGTCGGGCTGTCGAACGCGATGTTTGATTCGAGAATCTCACTCTACAGCCTCGACCCGCGCGGCGCCGGCGAGTCGGGACTGCGGGCCGAGGCCTACCAGGACTACTTGAAAGCTGTCACCAGCGTAGACCGAATGACGATGGGCCATTTGGCCCTGCCGGTTCTGGCCATTCAAAGCGGCGGAGAGGCCTTCTACTCAACTAACGACCTTTCGGTTCGGCTTCAGGAAATCGTGGACCACGCCACGCCATTCTACGAGATTTCCTACGACTCGGCGCCTGGAGCGCACTCGGACGAGTGCCATCACCTCGAAGTTAAAATCGCGAAGCCCGGCCTGATCGCCCGCTCCCATCAGGTCTATTACGCGAATCCCTCGGCGAAAAACTAATCCTCGGCCGTGTCGTCAGGCGCTCGGTTTCTTTCGCCCGGCGCTTCAATAGCGAAGCAACACTGTCGGTCATCGGGATCGTGCGGCGAGCCTTCTGCACTTGCAGGAAGTAACCATCCGGGTCGCTTCGCTTAACAGCATTGCGACAGACACAGCATCGCGACTGAACGAGCGCGGGCATGTCCGGCGACTTTCATTTCAGGCTCGAGACCCACGGGCCGTGGCGCGGACATTTCGATGGGCCTGGGCGACGTTTTTGACCGCGGCGCGTCTATGCCATTGGGCTGGGCAAGGTGCCTGAAACAATCTCTCTGTTTAAGTCATCGTCATACGCAAGTCTAAGGCCGGTACGCAACCAATGCAGGCGGCTACGATGCCGATGAGTACGGCACAAAGAGCGGTTCGCAAGATCACGGTTAGGCGCGGGTTAAATTTCAGCGTGCTAGCAGTGTTGGCACTCGCCGCCCCTGGCCTGTTTGCGCAGACTCCCGGGCCTCAAGTCTTTCCGCTTCGCGATGCAAACGGCCTCATTGCGCCGAAAGTGAGGACGGAGGCAGTGAATTATCTGGGGCGCCAATCCATCGGAATCACAATGGAAGGCGAAGATCACGATGGCCTCGCACTGCTGCCGGGAACAAACTTCCAGGATGGAGTGATCGAGGCAGATATCGCAATGCGGAATACGACGCCGCCCGAAGTTAAGCGCCCGGGATTCGTCGGGATTGCCTTTCGGGTGAGCGTTGACGCGTCGAGATACGAAGTTTTGTATTTAAGGCCGGGGAATTCACAGGCGCCCGATCAGGCGAAGCGCAACCATGCCGTCCAATACGTCTCGGTGCCGGACTTCGGATGGTACAGGCTGCGTCGCGAATGGCCGTCGGTGTATGAGTCCTATGCGGAATTGGCGCTGGAGGCCTGGACAAAAGTGCGGATCGAGGTGGCAGGGCGCTCGGCGAAACTTTATGTAAACGGCTCGCCGAAGCCGAGTTTGGTGGTGGATGGCTTGAAGGGAGAGGAGTTGCAAGGCGCTGTCGGGCTGTGGGGCTACACCGACCAGGAATCCTATTTTTCCAACATTCGGATTACGCCCCCCACGCCGCAGAACGTGAAGAACGGCTCGGACGCTGCGGGTTCATGGGAGATGCGGTATTCCAGCGATGCTGGCGGAATGGAAGCGTCGATGGAATTACACCGCGACGGAAATAGACTCAGCGGAACATGGTCAGGCCCGCTGGGGGAGAACAGAGCGATATCCGGCCTCTGGCGGAATGGGTACGTGGAACCGTCGTTTGCGGGTGAGTGGCCGCAGGGCATTCCCGATGGAGCTCCGGGGCCGGTGAATGCGTTTCTCGCCGGATGGATAGACGGAGATTCCGGAAAAGGACGGATGCGCGTGGAGGGACGCGCGGACGGCACATGGGTCGCGAGGCGGAAGGTCGCCGATGCCAGGCCTCGCTAGTTCAAAATCGCCGCGGATATACGCGCCCCTGCGATCGTGTCTGATTACGGGAATGCGCCGATTCGCCCGCCTGATAATTGCTTTCTCTAAGAATTCTGAAAATCATGCGGCGATGGTCGCAATCCACTTCTTGTATTACAACTTCCCGCGGATTCACAAGATGCCGAGAATTACGCCCGCAATGGCCGCCGGCCTATCCGATCCTGTTGGGAGCCCAGAGGAAATCACGGCTCTGGCCGGATGAATATTGTATGCCGTTCGGAAGCCTGAGAGCATGGCGGTACGGGTTCGTAAGCAAATCGGATGTTATTCACGCCGGATTCGCACTCACTTCTAAGGCCGACCTATGTTTTCTTGATGCTTGGGAGCATCTCACTTTCCCTGGCTGTGGCTTGGACCTGCATCGGAAAAGCGAGAACACGCTTTCGGTTGAGTCTACCGCACCGGGGAACCGAATCCGTTTTGGTTTCAAGTCGCGATGTATTGTCTCGTCGGTGTTGGTCTCATGGGATACTTCTTGTACAGACTTTCACACTGCGACACTACCCGACTCTTCCGGTAAGCGCGTTCATCAGGACGGACGTCGCCGTCCCTTCCGCCCGCCACTCCTCTGCCAGCCTCCCAGCTCGAGCGCAACACTCGCACACGCACTGCGCAGTTCGTCCGCAACCCGTCGGTCGTCCAATGCCCGCGCCACAACCATTCCGCCCACACATAGGGCGGCCACCGCCTGTGCGTTTACCCGGCGCCGCGTCCCACCTTCGTTCGAGCTCCGCTCCAGTACGCTCACCATGGCCTTGAACACTGTTTCGAAAGCGCGCTTCGCTCTCTTCCCGCTGCGCGTCACGTAGGACGGCAACGCCGCCATAGGGCACGAATTCTCTACGTCCTCAAAATGTTCTCGCGACAAATATGCCCGCACCACTTGGGGCCCCACGTCCGCCGACATGAGATCCACCTCCACGCCTTCCCAACAGTTCTTCCAATTCGGATCGGTGAAGAAGCATCCCAGCACCTCGCTATACAAATCGCTCTTGCTGCCGAAATAGCTGTAGAAGCCGCCATGCGTCAGTCCGGCGCCCGCCATGATCTGCCCGATCGAAACATTGTCGAATCCATGACGATTGAACAACCGCCGCGCGCTCTGCACGATCTTCGCTTTCACTTCCGCGCGGTGTGCCCTGGGATAAGGCATCGATCCTCCACGTTTGTATCGAGCCGCTGCACGCCCACATAATTGCATCCCGGACGATATTATGTTGAACATATTTTAACCCCATGGTCTTATGCAACGAGTTCTAAGAATGCCAATCGAGGAGAAAGCGAAATGATCCGAAAGATGAATCCGATCGAATTCGCAAAGTCGCCAACGCGCCGCCAGTGCCTCGCCGGAGCGGCCGTCACGCTGGGCACCCTCATTACTTCATCAGCGCTTTCGGGAAAACCGCAGCAGGCCATGACCGAAAAGCACAGTACCGGCGCCGACGCAACCCGCACATATCTCCATCAGGAAGTCGACCTGGAAGCCAGCCCGCAGAAAATCTACGAAGTCCTTCTCGACTCCGAACAATTCGCCGCTTTCACCGGCATGCCCGCGGAAATCAACCGAGACCCCGGGGGCGCCTTCTCCATGTTCGGCGGCATGATCGTGGGACGAAACGTAGAGCTTGTCGCCAACCAGCGGATCGTTCAGGCTTGGCGCCCTGCCAGTTGGCCCCCCGGCGTTTATTCGATCGTCCGGTTTGAATTAAAGGGTGATCGTGCGCAGACCAAACTCGTTCTCGATCACACCGGCTTCCCGGAAGGCGATTTCGAGCACCTCGATTCCGGCTGGTACGCGCGGTATTGGAACCCGCTAAAGAAATTTCTAGCCTGATCGCGGATCGCAAGAAGGTCATCAGTCTGCGAAGAAGCTCTAGCTTGGGCCAAAAAGCATTCTAAAGCCCTGATAAGTCGTGCGAGGGTGTGATTGGTCGGATTACCGGTAACTTTGGTACCGGGATCCACGCGTCCGTTTCGGGGGTTCATCATGGAGAAATGCCGCCGCAATTCACGAGAAAGCGAACTTGCCTGCCAACTTCCCACCAGCATCTAAGTTCTTGTCACAACCAACGGCGAACTCTTCGAACGTTTGATTCTTTTCCGGCTGCCGAAACCAACGCGGACGCTTTTCAGCGTGGGCCGCTCTAGCACCTCCGTGTACGGTTCTGGCGAGATATCGTGCGCCGAGATATGGCTGAACTCCGGTAGGGCTGGTGCGCGGAGAATTGCGCTTACGTCCTTAAGGGAACCCACTCTACCGGTTAGCGCTTTAATCGGGAGTTCGAAATCATGTGCGTCTCGTTTACTTAAGTTCGACTGTCGTTCCCAAACCCGCGTACAGATAGTTCCCCCCGTACGCCTTCCTCAGCCGCGCAAACGCAGGCTCTCCTGTGCAATGTCCCGGCGCAATCCTTTGCACCTTCCACTTTGTCTTCAAATTCTCCACCAACGCGTCAATCTCCGCCACCGGCGTCGTCACCAGATGTAATCCCCCGAACACGATCTCCGTCCTCGGATCCACTACACTTGCCGCTTCCAGAATCGCTTCGATCCCCGCGTGCGAGCATCCATCCACTAGCAGCAGTCCATTCGATCTCTTGATCGCCAGCGTCAACTCCGGCAGCTCCAGGCTTCCTGTTTTCTGCGAAACCGTCCGCACTGCGAAAATACCCGGAGAAACTTCTGTCGATTGATTCACCAACACAAAATTCCCCGTGTCATACAGCTTGCCCGAGGTCAAATCTTCGGGCTTCGTTCCCCCGAAATACCGCATTTTCGCCGGTAGACTGTCATCCGCCCGGAAAAACGTCTTCGAAATCGGCGCTCCCCCAAACCCATTAAATCCATCCGCGGGCACATACACGGTAACCTTCGGATTCACACTCAGCACATATCTCAGCCCCGTCGTGTGGTCTGCGTGCCGGTGCGATATCACGACAAAATCCAGTTGCGCCAGATTTATACCGAGCGCCTTCGCGTTGTGTTCGAAAATCGCGGCGTTATTGCCTGTATCGAACAAAATCCGCTTCCCGTTGTGCTCTACCAAAGCGGAAAATCCCCAATCCTTGGTCAGCTCCGCCGAGTCGCCGAATGCATCATAAAGAATCGTCACCTTATCTTGTGCTCGGCACGGAATTGCCGCAGCACACACCAGCACAAACGCCAAAATCTGCAAAATGTGGATTCTCACGGAGAGCCTCCAGTCGTCATTTCGATTAGGCCTTTGATTCTTGGATCATACCGGCCCCGTGCGCTCGAATAAAGAATCTTAGCCGCCAGTACCCGTATATTTGACTGGCCGCTTCAGGCCGCCAATCAATTCTTTATGAGGCGGGACCTGACGCATGTGTGGGCCAGCAGCGTATCAACGATTTCAACGGACCAGCGACGGGGGATTTTGGGCAAGCAGGTTTTTGGGCGGCCCACGAAGCCAAACCACTCAGAAGAGATTCTTCCCAGGCCGAGCCGAGGGAAGGGCGCCCTGAAACCTAGAGGCTCGAACGCCGGCGATTCGCCAACTGGCCCCCATGACCATCAGGGTCGACTTCACTCGTCGGACCATCCAAATCGCAAGCATACCGGATCAATGGATTCGGTTCGTCACGCTTCGGGTGCGGGACCGGTTCAGCCAAGGTTACGCTGTCTCGCTTCAGGTGTTCAGTACGCGTTATTTGATAGGCCGCGAACCGGCGATGAGGATATCCACCAGCCGCTTGGCGCTTTGCTGCCAATTAGGGCTGGTCGCAACATGGGAGACGCCCACAAGGGCCTGGAGCAGATCGATCGGGTCGAGGTCTTTGCGAATGTCGCTGCTTTCGACAGCCCGCTTCACCAGTGCGCGAATTGCTTGATGCATCTTCGCGTGAGAGGCTTCGAACACCTTCTTAGGATCGCCGAGCAGAGTATTCAGGGCGGGGGCGATGAGCTGCTTGGCCGCAATGGCATCCACGAACAACAAAAGCCAGGCGCGTAGAGCTTCGAGGGGCGGCATGGTTCGAGCGAACTTCTGTTCCGCTGCGGCCAGCTTTTCAAGCTCCGACCGATACACCGATTGCAGGAGTTCTTCGCGCGTCGGAAAATGCCGATACAGCGTCCCGGGGCCTACGCCTGCCTGTTTGGCGATGTCGTCCAAGCTGGCTTTTGCACCGTCGCGGGCGAACGCTTCCTTCGCCACCTCCAGAATCCGTTCGCGGTTCCGCTCGGCGTCCGCCCGGGGCTTTCGCGGAGGATGTGATCTTTTTTTGAGCATTCTAAGAAATTACTTGCAACCGGAGATAGCCTCCGGTTATCTTATCAAGTGCGGAGACACTCTCCGTTTTATTAGAGTTGCGGCGGCTTGTCAATAGTGACCTCCGGGACCCATCCGGGCGAGCCGCCCGAAGGAGAACGAACATGAATACGGTGGATGTGTTTGGAGCGACTTCGACAACGGATGAAGTTCTATCTGGCATGAATCTGCGCGGTAAACGAATCCTCGTCACAGGGGTTTCGGCGGGTCTGGGCGTTGAGACGGCACGATCGCTGGCTGCGCATGGTGCAGACGTGGTGGGCGCCGCCCGCGACCTTAAGAAAGCGGAAGGCGCCACCGCCCAAGTCCGTAGGGATGCTAGGGCAGCTGGCGGGAACCTCGAACTGGTCGCGCTTGATCTGGGCAGTCTTAAGAGTGTGCGTACCTGTGCAGACGAGCTGCTGGCCAAGGGGCGGTTCTTCGACGCGATTATTGCCAACGCGGGTGTGATGGCCACTCCCTTTGGCCACACTATGGACGGATTTGAGACGCAGTTTGGCACCAATCATCTTGGCCACTTTGTCTTCATCAACCGGGTAGCGCCGCTTCTGCGGAATGGCAGCCGGTTGATCAACCTCTCTTCGGCGGGACATCGTTTTTCCGACGTTGACCTGGACGATCCCAATTTTGAGCGCACTCCGTACGAGCCCTTCCTCGCCTACGGCCGCTCCAAGACCGCGAACATTCTTTTTGCTGTCGCATTTGACCGGCGGCACCGGGGACGCGGCGTGCGTGCGGCCGCTGTGCATCCGGGAGTGATTCAAACCGAGCTTGGGCGCCATATGGACCCGGCCCGCATTCGGGCGATGATCGACCAAATCGCTCAAGAGCGGGGTGCGGAGGGACAGGAACCCTTCCAATGGAAAACGGTTCCTCAGGGTGCCGCAACATCGGTGTGGGCGGCAGTCGTCGCCCCAGCGGAAGCGATCGGTGGAAAATATTGCGAAAACTGCCACGTGGGCGAAGTCGTGGCGGACTCTGTGAGCGTCAGCGCCGTCAGCGAAGGCGTGCGCGGCTACGCGCTCGATCCAAACAACGCAGAAAGGCTATGGACGAAAAGCGAAGAAATGGTTGGAGAGAAGTTCTAAGGATCGGCACGAAGGCGTTGCTCGATACCTTTCCGGACGAGCCGAATACGAGGTTGCAGCGGGGCGCGTTTCGTTCGCAGCGCGCCGCTCACATGACTCTCAATCCGGTCGTGCACCATCCGATTTCATGAGATGTTTCGAGCAAGGGAACCATGAGAGGGCCACTCGGAAGCTTCTGATGGAACCGTAATCCAGGCTGCGAACGCTACGAGGCATGCGGGACGACGCGAGTTAGGCTGAGCAAGGCTATGGTTTTTAACACACTACACACACGGTGCTCACTAACTACCATCAGTGTAGAGTGCTGTTCTTGTTTAGCGATGCGGCACTCAATCGCGGACCGGCTTAAAGACTAGCTGGCCGACGTCACCGGCGAGACGCCCTGGGTTGAGGCCATGCCGGATTGGCGCTTTCATTTCACGAATCGAGCATGGACCGCGAAATCGCCAAACGGGAGCAAATAACCGAAGGGTCTAGAACGAATTCTGCGCTGTAATTCTCGCCGTGATTCGTTATTTTGAATCGAAGGGGCAGTCTTCAAACCGTTCCTGGCAGTATTTCCAGGTACTCCACTCATCGATATGGCCGGCCCGAATGCGCCGCAGAGACCAGTCCGTGCTGCAGGCAACGTTATACGCACAGGCGTCTGAAACTTCAGGGTGCCAAGCTTTATTGATTTGCCACAGGCCTCGGCTCGTCCCTCCATCTCCGGTCGCCTCCGGATGATGCCGCGATTCATGCGTAACGATCCATTCGGCCACCTGAGGATCTACGCCTCTGGTTCGGGCCGCGCCTTCAACATACGTCCGAATCCGAAGTCCCACCTGCGGATTGGAAGTCACCTTCAACACAGCCAACGATGATGGAGTTCGGGATCCAGCAACTTTATGCTCAAAAGCGTAGGCCAATGAAGTCCAAAAAATGGCCACGACGTAAACGACGAAGAGAGTTTTGCAAAACCAATGAGTTGGACTTTTCAAAATCCACCCCCCTATCAGGGCCGAAGTGTTGCAGCGCCCGAATCATACACCGAAGCGAACAAAAAGCGAAAGAAGAAAGATCGGTGATCCGGGTTCTGTCCGCTGACGTACCCTCTGGTAACCGTATTTCGGAGAGCAAAAAACACGCAATCGGGGAGACGCTGTATGCGCTGGCCAGCTCGGCCTCGCCAGTTGAATCGATCGCGTGTGCTGCGGCGCCTCCCCGTAGGCAGGCCGGAGCACAGAACCCAAGGGCTCATCAGAGAAGTCACTTATTCGTGTTGTCTCTCGCCTGTTCCTCGCGCAAATGCCAGCCGCGCGACGGACGGAGCGACTCCCTCTGCATCGTACGCCGGGACGTGCAAATGATTGCTGACTCAGGTGCATTCGACAGGACGATCCGGATAGACTGCTCTCGGAAAGCGAAAGTGAATCAGCAGAGCGCAAAGAACGAGAGTAACCAGCGTGATGACGCTGCCTTCCGGTCCTGCGGACCCTCCCGTCAGCCAAGTCGGACCATGGACTGAACTGTTGAGGAATCGCCCGGCGCCGAGAAGTCCGCTGTTGGGCGTGCCGTAGAAATAGGTCTCCGCCCAGTCCCAGGCACCGTGGAAGCCGACGGCGAACCAGAGATTGCCGGTGCGCCGGAGAATCAGGCACATCAGCAAGCCAAACTCGATAACCTGCAGAATCCCGAGCGCGTTTTCTCCAGGATTGGGTAGGTGAGCAGCCCCGAATACAACAGAGATCAACAGGGCTGCCTGCCAGTAGCCCATACGCCTGCAGAAAGAGAACAGCCAGTAGCCGCGAAAAGCGAATTCTTCGCTCCAGGACACCGCAAGAAACGTGACGGCCCAGGCAAGGGCGAAACGAAAAACGGCGCTGCCGGTGAGAGCGACGGAGTCCATTCGAAAGTGGCCGGATGCACGAAGAGCCAGCAGGATGGCGGAGAGCATGGCGAAGCCCCAGACGGGGCCTTCCCAAAATCTCATTCCGAATGCCTGGCGCATCGGAATGCCGTAATCCTTGAGCGGGCGCTCCTCCATGCGGGACACGATCCACGTCGCCAGTAAGACAAAACCCACCGCGATGGCTTTCGCCGGCAATTCTCTCTGCACCGTGTCCAGGGAACTGGTCCGGCCGGCCCGCAGATGCGCTACGAACAAAAAAGGAGCCGGAAGAAGCAACGCGATTCCAACCCAGAGGAGCAGCCTGTTGCGGTCGGTGCGGCCCCACGCCGGAGGTTGCCCTACGGGTGTCGTGACCTGCGGATTCGCGCCATCGATCGGCACCATCGGGCCTCGGAGTTCCTTGGTCAAGCTGGAATCGGATTAGTCCCGCCTGCGGTTGGCAAGCTATAGCGTTGTCGCGCCACATTCAACCGGCTCATGAAGGCCGCAGCGAACCTGACGGACTGCAAAGGCTTCTGATGTAGAATTCAGGCCTTTGGTATGACTTTAACGCCCGGCGCGCGCCTCGGTCCCTATGAAATCTCCGCTGCCATTGGTGCGGGCGGGATGGGCGAAGTATACCGCGCCCGAGATACGCAGCTTGGACGCAATGTTGCCATCAAAGTCTTGCCCTCGTTTCTTTCTGCCGATCCCGACCGCCTGAGGCGCTTCGAGCAGGAAGCGCGCGCTGCGGCCGCGCTGAATCATCCCAATATCCTGGTGGTCTTTCAGTTGGGGATGCACGATGGCGTTCCCTATCTGGTTTCCGAGCTGCTCGAAGGCGGCACGCTCCGGGAGCACTTGCAGCGCGGGGCTCTGCCGATTCGCAAAGCGGCTGATTGCGGAGTGCAAATCGCGCGCGGCCTGGCGGCGGCGCATGAAAAAGGGATCGTGCACCGCGATTTGAAGCCGGAAAACGCGTTCGTGACCAAGGACGGGCGGGTGAAAATTCTCGACTTTGGCCTGGCCAGGCTCCTGCCACAGCGCGGCGAAGTCGAAGCCAACGCGCCCACTCTCAGCAATCTGACCGATCCGGGCACGGTAATGGGTACGGTCGGCTACATGTCCCCCGAGCAGGTGAGCGGAAAACCGGCTGATCATCGCGCGGACATTTTCGCTTTCGGCGCGATTCTCTACGAAATGCTCACGGGAAACCGAGCGTTTCAGAAGCCGACCTCCGCGGAGACCATGACCGCCATCCTGAACGAGGACCCTCCGGGCGTTGCGCAGCTCGTGCCTCTGGCGCCGCCCGCGGTGCAGAGAGTGATCCACCGCTGTCTCGAAAAGAATCCGGAGCAACGCTTCCAATCGGCGTCCGACTTGGCGTTTGCGCTCGAAGCGCTATCGGATTCCGGCTCCATCGCGACATCAGTTCCCGCTTCGCCGGCTCGAGAGAGTCGATTGCGACTGGGCGCCATGGCGGTAGGATTCACCGTCGTCGTATTGCTGTTGGGTGCCGCCCTGATCTTCTTTCGCACCCGGAAGTCTCCGGGCCCCGCTACCACTGAATATATCCAGCTCACCAACTTTGCCGATTCGGCCGTGGCCCCGGCGCTTTCACCGGACGGCCGCATGTTGGCTTTCATGCGTGGAGACTCCACGTTCGTCGGACACGGCGAGGTCTATGTCAAACTGGTGCCCGATGGCGAGCCAGTGCAGCTTACGCACGACGGCCTCGCCAAAATGGGGCCGCTGGCATTTTCTCCGGACGGCTCGCGCATCGCCTACACGGTGGGCGTTGCGGACTCCTGGACCGTGCCGGTCCTCGGCGGAGCTTCGAGCCACTGGCTCACGGTCGGCACCCCCAGTTGGATAGCCACCGGCGGAAGCCAACCGCGAATCCTGTTTTCCGCAGGAACGGGCGAAGGCATCCACATGGGTATCTTCACTGCCACCGAGAGTCGTGCGGACCAGCGCGAGGTATATCTCCCCAGCGATGTGACCGGGATGGCGCATCGCTCGTATCTTTCGCCGGATGGGCGTTCCGTGTTGGCGGTGGAAATGGACATCAGCAGCTGGCTGCCATGCCGGCTCGTACCCTTCGACGGCGGCGGGCCCGGAAGGCGAGTCGGTCCGCAGCCGTCACAGTGCACGGACGCTGCCTGGTCACCGGACGGAAAGTGGATGTACTTCTCTGCTGACACCGGACAGGGATTTCACATCTGGCGTCAAGGCTACCCAAACGCTTCGCCCGAGCAGGTCACCTTCGGCGCGACCGAGGAACAGGGAATCTCGTTCGCGCCCGACGGCCGTTCTTTCGTCACCTCGATCGGTGAAAAGCAGAGTACGATCTGGCTTCACAACTCGCTCGGAGATCGCCAGATTACTTCGCAAGGATATGCGTTCCTGCCCTCGTTTTCTCCTGATGGCAAGCGCTTGTATTATCTTCAGCGCTCTCGCGCAAACCAGAGATTCGTCAGCGGCGAACTCTGGGCCGTTGATCTCGACAGTGGCGCTCGCGAGCGCCTCTTACCTGAGTTCCTCCTCGAACACTACAGTCTCTCGCCAGACGGCAAGAGCATCGTCTACATCGCCCTGGACGATGCGGGACATTCACCCGCCTGGGTGGCACCGCTCGACGGCAGCTCGCCGCCCCGCAAGTTAACATCGCTCGACTGCGTGCGGGCGCTCTTCGGTGTCCAAAACAATGATGTGTACTTCGTCGGTGGAGAGACGACCGCCGCGCCGTTCCTCTATCACGTCAATTCGGATGGCAGCGCACTGCGGCGCGTCGTTCCGGATCAAGTCTTGTTTCTCTATGACGTTTCGCCGGATGGGAATTGGCTCGCAGTTTGGGAACGCAGCGCGGTCGTCCTGTATTCGAGTGATGGCGCGACTCGCAAAATGATCTGCGACCACTGCGCATCGGCCGGGGGAGAAGACCGCGGGGTCACTCCGCCGACAGTCAGATGGTCGCGAGACGGAAAGCGGCTGTACCTCCACGAAAATGCCACCCGTCACGGAATCGAATTGCCCAACACGACCTACGTGATTCCGCTTCAGCCCGGATGGATGGCGGCTCTGCCGGCTGCCGGTTTCCCGTCCATCGATGCTGCCGCGGCGGCTCTCGGAAAGGGTCTTGTCCTGGGAGATCGAGTTTTCCCGAGTCCGGATCCGTCCATCTATGCGTTCCCGCGTCTCGCCTCACATCGCAACATTTTCCGCATTCAGGTGCAGTAATTTGATCGGTCTGAAGGGTACGAGCGTGTCGACTGGTCTTTGTCGAATTGCCCGCAGCTTGGGTACGGGGATCCGCTTTGCCGGTTGATAGCGCGTTATCAGATCTTGGCGGACGCCCCGAGACTAATGGGCAGACGTGGGGCATGTGAAAAAATCAAAACGCAACGAAGCTGTGCCTTCTTTGACGTTTCTGTTGATTTCGAGATCACCTAGCGACGCATCTGGCGGCAATAGAGCCTTGTTCTCTTCAAAGAACGCCTTCACGAGGTCGTAGTTGAATACGTCCCGCGGTTTAATCATGGATCGCAGAATGCTCTCTGTTCTCGGATCGAGGCCGTCCACTTCGACTTGGTCAATCCGGAATTGCCTGTTCTGGTCGAGCTCGAGGGTTAGAGAAATGCGCCGATCGGCGTCGTCGACGTCAAAATCTGGCACGGCTGAAAAATCGATATACCCGTGTGCGGCGTAGAGCTGCCGGTACGCATCCAGAGATTTCCTGATCTTATCGGCGTCGAAAAGGTCGCCTTCTCTCAACGGATATACGTGGCGCAGTACTTCCTGCGTGAACACGAGGGGAGCATCTCGATCCACACTTCGAATATTAAGCCCGCCCTGAAAATACTGCAGTCCTTCCTCCACGTGAGCCGTAAGCGCCACGTGCTCGTGCAGAGCATCACCCCCGGTATCCCTTGCAGCCGCCTTCGCAACCACTTTGAAATAACCCAGGTCCTGCCAAGTGCCTCTTAGCGAGACCTCCGCCACTTCATCGAGCCACTTCGAATCGGCGTCAAACTCGCGTCGCTTCAAATCGTCGACGAGCTTCAATCGGGCCGGTTCCGGCAGTGTGATTGGCCCGTCGAAGTCAACCGAATCGATCACGACCACCCTCTTGGCTGCTGCTTTGTTCAGCTCCGACTTTGAAAACATCGCGTCGACTTCTTGCGCATAGGTCGGATACGGTAGGCAGCGCTCGACTCGTTCAGGCAGCTGCGCGTGACTGGCGGGCGCACGGAAAAGAAGTCCGGCTGCGGCCAGTACCAGAATCGGTAATGATCGGCGTGGACTCATGGCTCGAATATACGCCCGCGAGAAATTTTGTGGCAAGTGGCGCTGACTTCTCATTCGTCGGTTTGCCGGACATCTTGGTGCCAGTACCCCTCTGTCCGATGCGGACGTTAAGCAGGAGTCACTTTGGAAAAAGTGCTGGCGGCGGAGTGGACGGGGAGTCCTCGTCGGAGAACTGAGAACACGCCTTTTTTCGAGCCCGTTTTCCTGAGGCAGAACCGAAACCAACGATTCGCAACACTCTCGCGTTTCCCGCTCACCGGATTTCGAGGCTACGAAAGAACAAAACCCAAATTGCAAGTATGTCGAATGGCATCGCACCCGCCAGAAGAGTCCATTGAGGCGGCGCGTTCATCCTGACTTGGCGTCACCGAACCGGTCAAGCAACCGTGACGGTGTTGCTGCGGCAAGCCTCTCGTCCGAAACAGCGTCAAGAACATCCACTTTCCGCTGATGGTTCAAACGACCTCCGAAATAATCCCCATTACACCTTTTTCACACATTCGAGACACGCGCGAAATATGAAGGGATAAAAGTCAATGCTTTGGCAACGATCGAACCACACGTCCACACGGGAGGAATCGCATGAAAATGATCGGCGGAAGCTGTCGAGCGGCACGGGTCATGGGAACAGCCGCTTTGTTGCTGGCATTCGCGGCGGGTGCACAGACACAGAATCAAAACTCACAGGGTCAAAACTCGAATGGCAACCCGAGTTCCAACGACAATGCGTGGCCGTACGCCGTCAACCCAACGACGGGTAAATCGCCTGTGCTTGCCGTCGTTGGCGACGTCGCCTGCCAGCCAGCCGAAGAGCCAGGTGGTGAGAAGGTTGGTGAAAACTGCAGCGGGGACACCGCCCAGAATTTGGTCCTATCCCAGGCGGCCACTGCGCAACAGATTGAGAATATGAAACCTGACCTCGTCGCGCTCGTCGGAGACGAGCAATACCAGGTAGGCCAATATTCGGACTTTGAGAACTCCTATGAGTTGTCGTATGGCGCTTTCAAGTTCCTCACGCGGCCCGCGCCTGGCAACCACGAATTTTATACCGAGCATGGCGCGGTCGGCGTTGCCGGCTACGGCTACTTCTCCTACTTCAACGGAGTCCAGCACAATGCCGATGGAACCGTGATGACCGCTACGATCGCCAACAATCCTGACACCGCCGGAACCTTCACCCAACCCGTGCCGTATTCGGATGGACAGGCGGGGCACTTCGAGGAAACCGGCGGACTCGGAAATACGGTACCGGCGGGAGGCCCAGTCGGGGTCGGCGATGGCTGGTATTCCTATAATCTGGGCGGGTGGCACCTGATCTCGCTCAATATAGAGTGCGAGACGCAACCGGGTGGCTGTTCCGCAATGGGCCCATGGTTTGCCGCCGAACTGGCATGGCTGAAAAATGATCTCGCCGCAAACCATTCTGCGTGCACCGCGGCCTACTGGCACCAGCCCACGTACAGCGCTGCCAACGGCCTCGGCGAAGAGGGCATTACCGCCCAGGCCTTTTGGCAACTGCTCTACGAGTACGGAGCCGACCTGGTGCTGAACGGTCACGACCACCTCTATGCCCGCTACCGCCCCCTTGACGCCTCCGGGAATTACGATCCAAGGAAGGGCATACGCGAATTCATCGTGGGCACCGGTGGGGAGACACTCGACGCGGTCGTCACTACCGACACAACAACCGCCGATCCCAGCGGCAATCAGAACTTCAACGCACAGAATCTCGAGGCGGCAACCGGGCAGTTCTGGGGCGTGATGGGCCTGACGCTTGCTCAGAATGGCTACGCGTGGGATTTCGAGTCGGCATTGAAGGATCCTGCGCAGCCCGCCGGCGGTTCTCGTTACAGCGACAAAGGCTTCGGCGCCTGCCACGGTCCGCTCAACCGGGGTGGTTATAACAACCAGGGTCACGACGATCACTAGGACGCCTTCGCCAGGTTGTTTTTTTACCTTTCATTCGGTACACAGTCCCCACCCTTCTTGACCGCTCGCGAAGGGTGGGGATTTTGCATGGCCCTCCCAGTTTTTCAAGGGGGGTGGCAGGAGCAGCGAGTCACCCGACGTTCGTCCTATCGTGATTCCACGTCCGCTTGCCGTCGGGAATTGCCATGTCATAACTTCTGATAAGTTCTATAAAAGGAGTCAAGCAAAAAACACTTCTCCCGTGGCCGGAGTTTTTCTTGACGTCCAGCCCGCCCCATTGAGCAGGGTTGTTCCGTTCCGTTGACTCGGGACGCTACGACATTCGTGTAGCGCTCTTGGTTTTCTCTACCAGCGG
>JBAVUW010000129.1:0-2491 GCA_049696975.1 Candidatus Acidiferrales bacterium
TACCAGACCACCGTGATGGAGAGCGGCGAAATTGATACGCGGCGCCGCGTTGCTTACAAGCTGCTGCGCCCCGAGGCGCGTGAAGAATACGGAGCCGCGGGCGTACCGTTCGATAACGAGACGAAGATCATCTCGTTCAATGCCTGGACGATCACCGCCGACGGCCATGAGTTCGCGCTGAAAGATAAGGACGCTCTCGAAATCGGAACGTCCACGTACGAAGTGTATTCCGACGACAAAAAGAAGGTTCAGAAATTTACGGACGCGAACCCGGGGAATGTCGTCGGCTACGAGTACGTTCAGAAGCAGCGCCCATTCGTCTTCGAGGATGATTGGGAGTTTCAGGACACGATCCCGCTGAAGCACGGCCGCCTGATCCTGCAAATTCCTTCCGGCTGGGAATACACCGCGAGGTGGTTCAACCATGCGGAACAGAAGCCCCAAATCTCCGGTAACCAATACACCTGGGAAGTCAGCGACGTCCCCGCGGTTGATGTGGAGCCCGAGATGCCTCCGGCCCTGGCAGTTGCGGGCTGGGTGGGGTTGAAATATTTTCCGCACGATCCAGCCATGCGTGCAAGAACGACTGGTTCCTGGAGCGATATGGGCCTTTGGTACGCCGGCCTGACGCAATCGACCCGCAACCCTTCGCCGGAAATTAAACAGAAAGTCGTAGAGCTTACCTCCGGTCTGACGGATCCCGTGGCAAAAATGCGCGCGCTCACCGATTTCGCACAGCGCAAGATTCGCTATGCGGCAATCGAATTCGGCATCGGAGGCTTTCAACCCCACTTGGCAAGCGACATCCTCGCGCATCAATACGGTGACTGCAAAGACAAAGCCACCCTGCTGGTCACGATGCTGCACGAAATCGGAATCGAAGCGTACCTCGTCGTGGTTGACCACGAGCGGGGAGTAGTGCGGCCGGACTATCCTTCGATCCACTCTGATCATGTGATCGTCGCCATCAAGTTGCCCGACGCAGTCGACAGCAACTTGTTCTACGCCTTCGTGAACGATCCGAAGTTGGGACGCTTGCTCTTCTTTGATCCCACGAACGAATACGTGCCGCTGGGCTACCTGCCCTGGTATCTCCAGCACAACGACGGGCTGGTGGTCACGAGCCAGGGGGGCAGTTTGATCCGCATGCCTCTTTCGGCGCCCACGACCAATCGCGTAGTTCGTACGGGAACCCTCCAGTTGACCGCCACGGGCGATCTTTCCGGCGAAGTCAACGAAGTGCACTGGGGCGGTCCCGCTGCGGACTATCGGGAACTGTTCGTCGAGGCGCAGCCGTCGAAACGCGCCGAGATCATCGAAGGCTTTCTCGGGGGATTTCTGAGCAACTATGTGCTGACCGGTGCGTCGCTCGGCAACCTCGAGAATTACGATCAGTCTTTCGGGCTCACTTACAAATTCGTCGCGCCGCGATACGCCACGGCCTCCGGCAACATGCTCTTTCTTCGCCCGCGCGTCGTGGGCGACAACGAGACCGGTCTTCTGCGTCTGTTCACCGAGCAGAAGCCGCGCAAATACGCCATCGAATTTCACGAGGCCACGCGGCAGGACGATGTCTTCGACATCACGCTGCCGACCGGATACGTGCTCGACGGAGTCCCGCCCGACGTGCAGGCGGATTGCTCCTATGGCTCCTATCACAGCGAGATCAAAGTGGCGGGCGGTGTCCTGCACTATCACCGAACGTTCGAGATCAAGGACGTTGAGGTGCCCACGGAGAAACTGCCGGAGATCAGAGGTTTTCTGAAGCAGATCGCGCAGGACCAGGAAGCGTCCGCGCTGCTGCGGCGTTCCTCGACAACCCCGTAATCGCATTGCCGCCGATTTGAGGAAGCTTACGATTTCCCGCTGAGGCGTTCTCGGACTTTGTCGCTGAGGACTTTGCCGTCGACGTTCTTGCCTTCCAGACGGGCTTTGGCGGCCCTCACGACGGCGCCCATCTGTTTCAGGGAATCGGCGCCCTCGGCCGCGATGGCCTCCTCTACGGCGCGCTGAATCTCTGCGTCGCTGGGCGCGACCGGCAGGTATCCCTCGATAATTCCGATTTCCTTGGTTTCCTTGTCGGCGAGATCCTTGCGTCCGCCGCGCGTAAATTGATCGACCGATTCGCGGCGCTGCTTTACCAGCGTCTGGAGCACCTGGAGCGACTCCATGTCGTCCAGCGGGCGCTTTTTTTCAACCTGCTTGTACATCAGCGCGCTTTTGACCATGCGGAGAACGCTGAGGCGCAGCTCGTCCTTCTCTCGCATGGCTGCAGTCAGATCTTTTTCGATGCGGTCCATATAACTCATTCGGCGTTTCTCCCGGCCGAAAATCATAGCATATGCCTTGCGGGCGGCGAGGCGAATGTCAACGCAAAGTAGAAATGTCCGGTTTTTTGCAATTTAGAATTGTCCGCTTCCAGGACTTGCGCCATGGATGATTGGGAGGCGGAATGTAGTGGGTTTTGATTTGGGTTGGGGGTTTTGGTTTT
>JBAVUW010000130.1:0-29437 GCA_049696975.1 Candidatus Acidiferrales bacterium
AAACAGCTGCTCGAGCAGCTCAGCACGATACTTCAGACTCGGGACTCGGCGCGCGGATTGATCGTCAACATGTCGGACGTACTGTTCGACACCGGCAGCTACACGCTGAAGCCCGGCGCGCGCGAGAAGCTGGCGAAGATTTCGGGGATTTTGCAGGCCTATCCGTCGCTGAAAATCCAGGTCGAAGGGCATACCGATAGCGTCGGCGGCGACGATTACAACCAGCGGCTTTCCGAGCAGCGTGCGCAGTCGGTGCGCGAATATCTGGTTGATCAGATGGTGTCGGCCGATTCGGTTGCGGCGTTTGGATTTGGCAAGTCAAAACCTGTGGCGAGTAACGATACGCCGGAAGGCCGCCAGCAGAACCGGCGGGTCGAGCTGGTGGTGAGCGGAGAAGCGATCGGGCCGAACATGGGCTCGGGGGCGGCGGGTGCAACGGCACAGACGCAGTAGGGGCTTTGCGCAGCAGCGGCGTTTCGGGGCCGGCGAACCACGCTTCGGGCTTATTTTTGGCAGGAACGCGCGGCGCCCCGTCCTGTCTGGTGTTCGAACGTTCCACTAGACTTGCGGATGGCAATCATTAGAATGGGCAATGGTGTCGCGGTGGGGGACGTGGGGCATGCAGGTTCCGCGAGCCACTTCGGACTACCTCTCGGGCCAGGCCCGCAACCGGCGGGCCGGTCGTCGCGGGCGGAAATCAGAACAATGAGGATTGCGTGATCGTAGGTATACCCAAAGAGACATTTCCGGGCGAGCGGCGGGTCGCGCTGGTGCCGGCGGTGATTCCGAATCTGAAAAAGGCCGGGCTCGACGTGGTGGTCGAAGCGGGCGCCGGGGTGGAAGCCGGATATCCGGACGCGGTCTACACGGAAAAAGGCGCGAACGTCGTGCCGGATCGCAAATCGGTTTTTGGGACCGCGGACATCCTTACGCAGGTTTTGTGCTACGGGGCGAACGATACGACCGGGAAGTTGGATCTCCCGCTGATGCGCCGCGATCAAGTGCTGATCGGATTTCTGCGGCCGCTTGGGTCGCGCGAGGTGCTGCAGGAAATCGCCGCCACAGGCGTGACCTCCTTTTCAGTCGAGCTGATGCCGCGGACCACGCGCGCGCAGAGTATGGACGCGCTTTCGTCGATGGCCACGGCCTGCGGATATAAAGCCGTGCTGATCGCCGCCGACGTGCTTCCCCGGTTTTATCCCATGCTGACGACCGCTGCCGGGACGATTACGCCCGCGCGTGTATTGATTCTGGGCGTCGGGGTTGCCGGATTGCAGGCAATTGCGACGGCCCGGCGGCTGGGCGCGGTGGTTTCGGCCTACGACCTGCGGCCGGTGGTGAAGGAGCAAGTGCAGAGTCTGGGGGCGCGGTTTGTAGAGCTGCCGATCGAAGCCGAGAATGCGCAGGATGCGCGTGGATATGCGACCGCTCAGAACGAAGCATTCTACGCCAGGCAGCGCGAGTTGATGGGCCGCGTCGTGGCCGACAATGACGTGGTAATCACCACGGCGGTGGTTCCCGGGAAGAAGGCCCCCGTGCTGGTGACCGCGGAGATGGTCGCCGGCATGCAGCCCGGGTCGGTGATCGTCGATCTGGCGGCTGACCGCGGGGGGAACTGCGAACTGACCAGGCCGAAAGAGACGATCGTGGCGCACGGAGTCACCATCATCGGCACCATCAATCTGGCCAGCAGCGTGCCACACGATTCGAGCTCTCTCTACGCGCGAAATTTGACGGCGTTTCTCGCGCACCTGGTGAAGGACGGCAAGATCCATTTCGATATGAGCGACGAGATTACGCGGGAAACGATGCTGACGCGAAGCGGGGAAATCGTACAAGCGCGCGTTCGTGAGTTTTTTCAGCTACCGGGGCAGGCAGCGCTCACGCAAGCGTAGCAGCAGAGACACGGGACCATTGGCGGCGACGGGCGGGTTATAGGAGAGAGCGTCATGACGTCGGAGGTTTTGGTTAACAGCCTGTTCGTATTCATGCTGGCGGGCTTTGTCGGGTTTCAGGTGATCAAGCGCGTCTCGCCGCTGCTGCACACGCCGCTGATGTCGCTGACGAACGCGTTGGATGGAATCGCCGTGGTGGGCGCGATCCTGCTGGCGGGACGGCATGAGAACAGGTTTTCGTTCTGGCTGGGAATGGTCGCGATCGTCGCGGCCACCAGCAACATCGTCGGCGGATTTCTAATCACCAATCGCATGCTGAAAATGTTCAAGACCGCCGCGCCGCGAAAACCCTGAAGATGACACTTCCTGCCGGTCCTTTTATCGAAATTGTCTATCTGGTTGCCACGGCTCTGTTCATTCTGGCGCTGATGTGGTTGAGCGCGCCGACGACGGCGCGCCGCGGCGTGCTGGCCGGCGAAATCGGCATGCTTTTGGCGATCGGCGGCACGCTTTTTGAACGCGGCATCGTCGATTATCAGTGGGTCGCGGTCGCCCTCGCCGTCGGAGCCTTGATCGGTATTCCGCTCGGTCTGGTACAGATGACGGCGGCACCGCAGAGAACTGCCCTGAGCCAGACGGCGGGGGCCTGCTGCGTGACGCTGGTCGGCACCGCGGAGTTCTACCTGCGCACGCCGAGCGTGCCGAAGTTCACGATGTCCGTACTGGCGGTCGAAGTCATTCTGGGCGCGCTGACATTCACGGGCAGCTTGATGGCCGCAGGGAAGCTGCAGGAAGTGAAGTTCATTCCGCAGCGGCCGGTCACTTATAAAGGACAGAACGTCGTCAACCTGCTCATGCTGCTGGTGGCAGTGGGACTGGCGGTCGGGCTGGTGCTGAACCCGGGGCGCACGATCTATTTCCCGGTCATGGTGGGGATCGCGCTGTTTTTCGGAGTCATGCTGATCGTACCGATCGGTAGCGCGGACATGCCGACGGTGATCTCGCTGCTCAATTCTTATGCAGGGCTTTCCGCCGCAGCGATGGGCTTTGTGTTGAACAGCAAGCTGCTGATCGTGGCAGGCTCGCTCGATGGCGCCTCGGGGTTCATTCTTTCGGTGATCATGTCCAAAGCCATGAACCGGTCCTTCACGAATGTGCTGTTTGGTGCGTTTGGCCAGGTTCAGACGGCGGCGGCCGGCGCCATCGAAGGCCGAAGCGTCCGCAGCGCGACGGCGGAAGAGGCGGCGGCGATCCTGGCGGCGGCGAACAAAGTCGTCATCGTCCCGGGCTACGGAATGGCAGTCGCCCAGGCGCAGCACAAAGTCCGGGAGCTGTTCGACGCGCTGAGCAAGCGCGGGGTGGATGTTCGTTTCGGAGTTCATCCGGTCGCCGGACGCATGCCGGGACACATGAACGTTTTGCTGGCCGAGGCGGACATCCCCTACGACCGGCTGCTCGAGATGGACGACATCAACTCCGACCTGCCTCAAACGGACGTCGCCCTGATCATCGGAGCCAACGATGTGACCAATCCGGCCGCGCGGACCGACACGAGCAGCCCGATCTATGGCATGCCGATTCTGGACGTGGACAAGGCGCGCACCGTGATGGTCATCAAACGCAGCATGAGCCCGGGTTTTGCAGGCATCGACAATCCACTCTATTATCTCGACAAGACGCTCATGCTGTTTGGCGACGCGAAAGGCTTCGTCAGTGACATTGTCCGTGAACTGGCTCATGGCGGCGCTCATTAGGACGGGTACTAGTCCTATGGTTTCAATACGATGCGCAGTCTAGAAAGCAGCCGCCCGGACTGGAACACGCCGCTCAAAGTGAGACGGTCGGATATCCTACAAAGTCGCAACAGTTGGGACGAAAAGCCGCTGATTCATGATCGATAGTGCCATTTAAGCACTCCTGCCTTGATTTCCAGTTGTCGACCGACGGGACCGCTCTTAACCTATAGCTACCCTTCTGCTTCTTAATGTGAGCAGAGATCGCGCGATCACGTGATTCGGGCGATGGCAGGCAGGGCAGTTTGTCGAAAGTCGGAGCAAGTACTAGAACCATGTTGGCCAAAAACAACGCTCGAGCTGCGGGCATATGCCGAAGCCAAGCCGTGGTTTCGCGTGTTGTCGCGGACGAAGCCATTGTCGTGCCGATACGTCGCGGGGCGGCCGATATGGATTCGATTTTCACCTTTAACGAAGCCGGTACGAGGTTGTGGGCTCTGATCGAAGCGAACCAAAGCGCTTCCGACCTGGCCGCACTCCTTGAGACCGAGTACGGGCTGTCGGCGGATGATGCCGCCGCGGATACCGAACAGTTTCTCAGCGACTTGATCGCCGCGGGGCTGATCGAGCGACGCTGAGTGAAAGCGATGGACCGCGGCCAGGGGGCTGCGGCTGGGGATGACTGACACAACCTACGCGACATTTAGCCGCGCCATACACGAGCGGTATTTCGGGAAGCGTGCTCCGGTTGAAGTTTCAATCGAGGTGACGCACCGATGCCCGCTCGAGTGTCTGCACTGCTACAACAACCTTCCCATGAATGACGGCGAGGCGCGCGCCAGGGAAATGACGCTGGCGGAGCACTGCAAGCTTCTGGACGAGCTGGTGGCGGCTGGGTGCCTGTGGATCTGCTATACGGGCGGCGAGATTTTCGCGCGCAAGGACTTTCTGGACATCTATACGGAGGCGAAGAAGCGCGGCTTCCTGATCACGCTGTTCACCAATGGCACGATGATCACGCCGAAAGTGGCGGACCATCTTGCCGAGTGGCGTCCTTTCGCTGTCGAAATCACGCTCTACGGAGCGACCCGCGAGACGTACGAAACCCTGACGGGCATCGCCGGCTCCTACGACCGCTGCATGCGGGGAATCCGGTTGCTGCTGGAACGCAACCTGCCGCTGAAGCTCAAGACCGTACCCACGAGCGTGAATCAGCACGAAGTGTATGAAATGAAGCGGATGGCGGAGGAAGAGTTCCACGTCGAATTCAAGTTCGATTCACTCATCAATCCGAGAACGGACTGCTCCCAAAGTCCCGTGGCCGTGCGAATGACGCCCGAGGAAGTGGTGGCGCTGGACTATTTCGATCCGAACCGCGCGCGGGAATACCGGCGACTGCTGGATGACGCTCTGGCGGCGTCCGTCGTCGTGACGCCGGACGACGCCAAACGCTATTTTTGCGGCGGCGGAATGAGCGGATGCGCGATCGATCCGACCGGGGACATGAGCATCTGCGTGATCTCCCATCAGCAGAGCTACAACATCCGTGAAGGGGGATTCCGCGAGGGCTGGGAAGGGCCGCTGCTCGCGATCCGCAATCAGCCGCGCACGCGCCCGTCGATTTGCGACACCTGCAAGCTTCGTTCGGTCTGCGGAATGTGCCCCGCCAGCGGAGAACTGGAGAGCGGCGATCCCGAATCGCCGGTCGATTTTCTGTGCCAGGTCGCCCATTTGCGCGCCTACGCGCTCGGCTACGACGTTCCGGAACACGGCGATTGCAACTGCTGCAAACCAGGGGAAGTCCACGAAGAACTGATCGCGAGCGCCCAGCGAATCATGAAACAGGAATCCGATCCGAGTCTGTGGGCCGGCGGAAAAACGCCGCCCGCATTCAACGTGATCCAGCCCACCGGCGGTTGCGCCGGCGGCGGGTGCGGATCGTGCGGAGTGCATCCACTCTGAAAGGTAAAAACGGCCCCGGAATGAGCGAAGACAGTCAACGCGAAAAGAAGAACGAGCGGAAGCCTTACGAAGCCCCGCGAATCATTCGCGTAAGTTTGCGGCCGGACGAAGCTGTGCTCGGCCACTGCAAGATTTCCGGATCGGCCGGACCCGCATCGGGCTCATGCGGTTCACTGTTCTGCAAGACGCCGGGTTCCTGACGAAAGCCGAACGAGCATGTCACTCACCTCGCCCGCCATGATCGGTGCCGATTCCTTCGCTGGAGCGAACTCGCCCCGGCGGCCTCTGGCGTTCCGCGTCGGGGGCACGAGCTTCGGGCTTTCAACGGACGACGACATCGCCATGGCGCTCGATCCGGGATTGCGCGATTTCGAAATAGAGCCGCCGGGCAGCGACGTTCAAATCCAAGTTTCCTGGACCGATCGACTCGAAATGCCCGGCGGCGTGCCCCTGTTTAATTCCGGCGGGCTGTGGAGTCTTTTCGCCGAATCGGGCGGATATCGATTCTATTTCTCGACGCCGTTTTTGGGCGCATCTCCCTACAAGGCGGCGTGGTTTGATCGCGAATTCCGGCGTGGAGAGCTGGTTTTGTTCCGTCCGTATTTCGACCTGCGCAAGCCGATCTATCCGCTGGAGTATCCGCTCGACGAACTGCTGATGATTCATCGGCTGGCGTGCGGCGAGGGAGTGGAAATGCACGCGGTCGGCATCGTGGACGACGCGGGACAAGGTCATCTGTTCCTGGGGCATTCCGGCGCGGGGAAGAGCACGACCGCACGGCTCTGGAAATCGGAATCGAACGCCCACATCCTGAGCGACGACCGGATCATTCTGCGGCAGCGCGACGGGCGCACCTGGATGCACGGAACGCCGTGGCACGGTGATGCGGGAATTGCGTCCCCTGACGCCGCGCCCCTTTCGAGGATTTATCTGCTGGAACACGCCAGCCACACGCAACTGGTCTCGCTTTCACCGGGTCGCGCGGCGGCGGAGCTGTTCACGCGCAGCTTCGTGCCGCACCATTCGCAGGAGGGTTTGCAATTCACGCTGCGGTTTCTGGAACGCGTGACGCGGGAAATACCGTGCTCGGTCTTCCGTTTCCTTCCGGACAAAAGCGCTGTGGAGGCAATCTGCCGTGCGAGTGCTTAAGACCATCGAGAAGCGCGACTCCCGACAGTTTGCCGTGGTGTGCGAGGCGGCTCTGGGCGAAAGCCTGCGGGTTCGATTCCGCGCCGACGGGCAGAGCATGCAGCCGAACGTGCTGGATAACGACACGGTCGTGGTTGCTCCGATTTCGGCTGTTGGCAAGCTTGAGCGCGGGGATATTGCATTGACGCGCGGCGAAGGCGGATTCGTGCTGCACCGCGTGGTCGGAATCGACCCTGTGACCGGCGGGATCATCACGCGCGGGGATGCGGGGCGGCAGAACGATCCTTGCGCCGGGAAACTTCTCGGCAAAGTGATTGCCATCGAGCGTGAGGGCAAGACCATCTCGCTCGCTTCGCGCGGTACGGCGTTGCGGCACTCGGTGAGGACGCAATCGAGGCGATTGCAGCGCGGAGGCATGCGCCTCGCGTCGCGCTTTCGCAGCGCCATCGTGCCGGCGATCTTCATGCTCTTCGCGTTTCTGCTGCACGGTGTGACGGCCGGTGCGCAGACCACGCTGACCGTGACCGACAGCGGATCGCCGAATCCGGTAGCGACGGGCTCGAACATTACGTTCGCGCAGACCGTGACCAACACGACCGGCACCGCGGCGAGCGGCGTGTCCATTACGGAGACCACGCCAACGGGCACCGTTTTCGAATCGATGACGCCGCCAGCGACGGGCTGGACGTGCGGAACGCTGCCCGCGGTCGGCGGAACAGGAACGGTCAAGTGCACCGCCACGGCAGGTCTCGCGGGCAACGCGTCGGCTGCCTTTTCGCTCGTCGTGCAGGTTGATCCGGAAGCAGTCGGTGGGTCGACCATTACGAGTACGGTGACCGTGAAGTGGACGGGACCTTCGGCAGGGGGAACCAATAACGGTTCCGGATCAGTGATTGTTTCCGGCGCCGATCTGGCCATGACCCAGGTCGCATCCGCCGGCGCTGCGGCACCCGGTGCGACGATTACCTACACCGAGACGGTCACCAACAACGGACCGAGTCCCTCGGCGACGCCCGTCCTCTATCAGCAGACACCGCCGAACACGACATTCAGCTCCGTCGCGGCACCGAGCGGCTGGACCTGCACCTCCCCCGCGGTCGGCGCTACTGGGAAAGTGATTTGCACGGACGGCTCGTCCCTGAACAGTGGCTCGACGGCGACAGGATTTTCCTTCGTCGTGACCATCAATCCTGGCCCGACGCCGGCGGCGCCGGCCTCCGGCACAACGATTTTGAATTCGGCCGATGTGACATCGGCAACCACGGACCCGGTCGCGTCGAATAATTCCACGACAACGTCGGTGCTGGTTGAGACTTCCGGCGATTCCGATCTGGCGCTCTCGATGTCCGCATCGCCGACACCGGTTTTTGTTTCCTCGACGATCACCTATTCGATTCAGATCCAGAATCTCGGTCTCGCGGCCGGCACGGGTGTCACGGTGGTCGATACGCCGCCCACGACGCTGATCGGCGCCTCGGCAACCACGACGCAAGGCAGCTGCGCTGCTCTCACGGCTGGCACGATCACCTGTACGCTCGGCACGGTCGCCTATCCGTTGGGCACCCCCATCACCGTCACGGTGACGGGTACCTCACCGGGCACGGCGCAAACGATCACCAACAGCGCCACCGTGTCGACCAGCGGGACTGATCCGGTGAGCGCGAACAATTCCGTGACGGTCATGACCGTCGTGCAGCCGCTGATCTGTTCGACGCCCGGGAAAGACGGCGCTGGCGGAACGCTCAGTGGCGTCGTGAATACCTATTTTCCACCGGGCGCGGGAGTCACGGGTGCAGCAGCGGGAACGACATCGATTGTGCTGGGCGCAGCAGCGGCCACGCCGGCCGCTCAGACTCCGATTGCAATCGGGGATCGTCTGCTCATCATCCAGATGCAGAACGCCACCATTAATTCGACCAATACCAGCTCCTATGGCGACGGTGTGCCGGGTGATCCAGGTTCCGGTTCGACGAGCCTCGGCAGCAGCGGGCTCTTTGAGTATGTGACGGCGACCAGCGCGGTGTCCGTAGGGGGCGGCACCCTGTCATTCACCGGCGCGGGGAACAACAGCGGACTGGTGAACACGTACGTCGAAGCAGCCGCGTCACCCAGCACGAATCCAACGGCGGGACAGTCGACCTTTCAGGTGATTCGCGTCCCGCAGTATACGACCGCGGTATTAAGTTCGAGTCTCGACGGGTTGGCGTGGAATGGATCGCTGGGTGGTGTTCTGGCGCTCGACGTGGCCACCCATCTTACGCTCGGCGGGACGGTCGCGCTCGACGCACAGGGATTCCGCGGCGGGGCCGGACAGATACTGGGTGCGGCGACGACGCCTCCGACACCGCTCAGCACCGATTACGTAACGCTTTCGACCCAGACGACGAACGCACCAAAGGGCGAGGGAATCGCCGGCACGCCCAAGACGGTTGCCAACGCGGCCTTGACGACCTTGGTCAACACGGCCAATGAAGGCTATCCGAACGGAAGTTTTGCTCGCGGAGCGCCCGGCAACGCCGGTGGCGGGGCGACGGACGCGGATCCGACTGCAAACGACGAGAATAGCGGTGGCGGCGGAGGAGGGAACGGCGGCACGGGCGGTAACGGAGGATTCGGCTGGAGCAGCGCCGGAATCGTTGGGGGAGATGGTGGCGTCGCGTTTCCGGTGACCACGAACGCGATCGTCATGGGCGGGGGCGGCGGCGCGGGCACCACGAACAACGGCTCCTACTGGAACCCGGCGACCGATACAGGCGGCAGCACGACGACGACCTGTCCGCAGACCTGTTCGGGAATCAATAGCAGTGGTACGGCGGGGGGCGGAGTCATCCTCATCCATGCGGGCACGATTACCGGGACAGGGTCGATTACGGCGAACGGACAAAATGCGCTCGAAACGGAGAATGACGGCGGTGGCGGCGGTGGCGCCGGCGGAACCGTCATCGTGTTGACGAATAACGGAACCGTTGCGAGTCTAACAGTCTCGGCGGCGGGCGGGAATGGCGGTGTTACCTGGCCGGAACAGACGCCCAGCACGTTTCCAGGCAACCGGCACGGGCCCGGCGCGGGCGGCGGTGGTGGCGTACTCTTCACCTCTTCAGCGCCGGTGGGCGCGAGTGTCAGCGGAGGAGCTCCCGGATGGACTACGCTTGCCGACGACGCGTACGGCGCAACCAGCGGGCAGCCCGGCATTTTCGTGTCCGGTTCGCCCGTGCAGGGAAATCCAGGCGCGCAGTCGGGAGCCTATTGCGCTAGCGCCGATCTTGCCGTGACCAATTCCGGCTCACCGAGCCCCGTGGTTCCCGGAAGCAACATTACCTATACCCAGACGGTGATGAACAACGGCCCGGTTGACGGCATCGACGCCACGATGACCGAAGTAGTCCCGGCCAATACGACCTTTCAATCGCTCGTGATTTCCGGATCGGGTGCGGCAGGCTGGAGCTGTTCGACACCGGCGGTGAACGGCACGGGCGTGATCAACTGCACGGACGCGGATATCCCGGCTGGGGCATCCGGCGCGGCGACCTTCACCTTGGTCGCGAAAGTGAACGCTGGCACGGCGACAGGCACGCAAATCACGGATACGATTTCGGCCACTTCGGACACGAACGATCCGAACCTGGCGAACAACTCCGCAACCGTGCTGACGATCGTCGGTGCTGCGAACACGGCGAACCTTGCGGTCACCAACGTCGGTTTGCCGAACCCGGTGATTGCCGGCAATAACATCACCTACACGGTTACAGTCACCAACAACGGGCCGGGAGCCTCGGCCAACGCCACTTTGTCTGAAACCCAGCCTCCCAACACCTCGTTCGTCTCGATTGCGGTTGCTTCCGGAACCACCGGTTGGACCTGCTTCCCGAACGCCTACTACTGCAACATACCGTCGTTCCCCGCGGGCTCCTCGACCACGTTCACGGTCGTCGCGAACGTGGGTTCCGGGGTGGCCTCCGGAACGGTCATTACCGATACCGCGAACGTATCGTCTACCACGATCGATCCGAATCCAACGAATAACAACGCGACCGTGACGACCATCGTGGCGGCCGCCGGACAAGCCGATTTGGCCGTCACGAAATCGGGCACGCCGTTGACAGTGCTTGCCGGAAACAAGATCACCTATACGGTAGTGGTCACGAACAACGGCCCTGCGGCCGTCGCGAATCCTCTGCTCACCGACACGTTTTCGTGCACTCTTCCTTCTCCACCGGGCGGTCAGACCGCGTGCCTTACGGTTACGTCCACGACGCCCTACCCAACGGGTTGGACCTGTAATGCTGCCTCCGGCGGACAGTTTACCTGCAACGGCCCCAGTTCGATGGCGGCGAACACTTCCGCGACCTTCACATTCGTCATGACCGTTGCCGCGGGCACCGTACCCGGAACGACCGTCAACAACTCGGCGGCGATCGGCCCGACGACGAATGACCCCTACACGGCGAACAATACCGCCGCCGCGCTGCCCTCAACGGTCGCGTCGCCCACCCAGTCCGACGTCGGAATTCTGAAGACAGCGTCGCCCGAGCCGGTGGATCAGGGCACGAACCTAACGTATACGCTGCAAGTCACGAACAATGGCCCGGCCGTGGCGACGGGCGTCGCTGTCACCGACATCCTGCCGGGCCAGGTGACCTACTCTTCGGTTTCGATTCCCTCGTCGCAGGGAAGCTGCACATACACGTCGGCCACGACAACCGTGAACTGTACGCTCAACAACATGAATGTGGGCGCTCTGGTGATCATCACGATCAACGTGAATGCCGCGACGTTCAGCTCCTCCACAACGTCGTCCAACACCGCCACGGTCACCTCCGCGACCAGCGATCCGAACCCGACGAACAACAGCTCGACGGCGATATCGACGATCCAGGCGGCGACAGCCGTGGATCTAACCTCGTTCCGGGCGTTCACGCGGCCGGGCGGAGGCGTGTTGCTTGAGTGGAAGACGAGCGAAGAATCGCGAAATCTGGGGTTCCATCTGTACCGGGAGGATGCGCAGGGCCGCCATCAAGTCGATCCGTCGCTGATCGCCGGGTCGGCGCTGCTGATGCGCGGCGGACAACCGCAGCACAAGGCCAAAACCTACCAGTGGATCGATTCGCAGGGCAGCTCGCTCGGTTCCTACTGGATCGAGGACGTGGATATCAACGGAACACGCACGATGCACGGGCCGGTGTATGGGGAAACGGCTTTCTCGAACTCGCAACCGATCGTGCAGGCCCGCTTGTTGCGACAAATGAATCAGGTGACTTCGTTCGGCGCCGCGTCCGCGCCCGCGAGCGCGCCATCCCCCACACTCGTGCGGATCGTCAACACCCCGCGGCCGCTGATTCCTCAGGCGCCGGCCGGAGAATCTCCCGCCTCGCTGAATGGCGAGCCTGCCGTGAAAATCTCCGTGACCGCGGAGGGCTGGTATCAGGTGACCCGCAGCCAGCTCGTGGCGGCCGGCCTTCCCGCCGGAGCAGATGTGCGCACCCTGCAGCTCTATGCGGAAGGCGTGGAGCAGCCCATGCTGATCCTCGGGCACCAGTCCGGGGCTCTGGGCCCGAATGACAGCATCGAATTCTACGGCACCGGTATCGACACACCGTTTTCCGGAACGCGTGTTTACTGGCTGGTGCGAGGCTCGCGCGCCGGCAAGCGCATACCGTCTGTTGCCGCGCCCGGCAGCGGGGCCGGCACGAACCCGAGCTTCCCGTTCACGGTTTTATTTCAGCAGCGGCTCGTCTATTTCGCGGCTCTGCTGAACGGCGAGAACAAAGATAATTTCTTTGGCGCCACCGTCACGTCCGATCCCGTCGATCAGCCGATCACCGTCGCGCACGTCGATCCTTCCTCGAGCCTGCCGGTGACGATCGACGTGACGCTGCAAGGGGTTACCGACCAACAGCCGCACGCTGTCTCGATCGAATTCAACGGCGTTCCAGTCGGCGAGCTCGATTTTGCGAACATGGCGAACGTCACAGAGACGTTTGCGGTCAGCAACAGCCTGCTTCAGAACGGTGCGAACACCGTGACACTCACCGCGCTCGACGGCGATAACGACGTCAGCCTGGTGCAGTCGATCCAGCTGCACTACGCCCACCTCTATACGGCGGATTCCGATTGGCTCGAGTCGACGGCGTCGTCCGGCGATACGGTGCACGTCGACGGCTTTCGTAAATCGCAGATCGAGGTCTTTGACATCACCGATCCGCTGGCAATCACCCAGCTGAACGGGACGATCGCATCGGATTCGACCGGCTACGGTATGACCCTCACGATTGCCGGCGGACGGGGTGTCGCACACACGCTTCTGGCCTTCGCGAGCGACCAGATTTCCGCGCCGGCGAGCCTCGCCTATCATGCTCCGAATTCGCTCGAGAAGTCGCGATCGGGCGCCGATCTGGTGGTGATCTCCTACCCCGATTTCGCAGCGAGCATCGCGCCCCTCGTGAAGCTTCACGAGTCGCAAGGCAGTTCGGTCGATACGGTCACGGTCGACGAGATCTATGACGCCTTCAACTACGGCGAAAAAAGCCCCTTCGCCCTACACGATTATTTGCAGGTCGCTTCCACCAACTGGCACCGGCATCCGCAAGCCGTTCTCCTGGTCGGCGACGCATCGTTTGACCCCCGTGACTATCTCGGATTCGGGCAGACCGATTTCGTGCCGACGCGCATGATCGAAACCGCCGCGTTCAAAACCGCATCCGACGACTGGCTCACGGATCTCAGCCAGACTGGTTTCGGCACCATCCCGATCGGCCGTTTGCCTGTCAGTTCGGTAGAAGACGCGGACCTGGTCGTATCCAAAATACTGGGTTACGAGAAGGGAACCGGGGCCGGGAGCTGGAATCAACAGGCGCTGGTGGTCGCAGACCAGAACATCGACTCGAACTTCACGGCCACCGCCAACGAGGTGAGCACGCAATTCCCGGCGTCTCTCGAGGTGACCGAGATTCTGGCCAACGGACAGGATCCCGGCGTGGTGAAGCCGCAAATCCTTGCCGCGCTGAACAGCGGGTCGCTGATTGTCAACTACATCGGCCACGGGTCGGAGGAGCAGTGGTCCTTTGCGGACCTGTTCGACGACACGTCCGCCGCTGCGCTTTCCAACGGGAACCATCTGCCCGTCTACATCCTGATGGATTGCCTGAACGGATTCTTCCAGGACGTGTACGCTACCAGCCTTTCAACCTCGCTGATGATCGCGCCCAATGGCGGCGCGGTAGCGGTCTGGGCTTCGTCGGGCTTCACCGACGCCGCTCCGCAGGCGACGATGAATCAGGCTTTGATCGGTCAATGGAAAGCGAATCAGACGCTGCCGATCGGCAAGGTGACGCTGGCTGCCAAACTGGGCATTACCGACGCCGACGTGCGCCGCACGTGGAATTTGTTCGGCGATCCGCTGCTGACGCTGCAGGCTCCGCCCGCGACCAAGTCCCGAGGGAAATCGCCGCGTCCATAGAGGCGGCGCAAGCCCCCTGTTGAGCTGAGCGATTTTCTGGGCGCCCGACGGTCCGAGGTTGAACTTGCCGTCCCCGAATGGCATCTTTAGGGATGATGCCAATGCCCGCCTCCCATTCGAGCGGTTCGTTCACCCGTACGCTGTCCATTCAAACCTCGCGCCGCACCGAACTGAAAATCGTGACGGTCGAGATTCAGTCCGCCGTCCGCGACGCCGGCTGCGCCGAAGGCGTATGCCACCTCTACGTGCCGCACACGACGGCTGGGGTGCTCATCAACGAGGGCTGCGATCCCGATGTTGCCCGCGACATGGAAGCGGCTCTCGACAAGCTCGTGCCGCGTCAAGCCAACTACGCCCATGCCGAGGGGAATTCCGATGCGCATATCAAGACGGCGCTGGTCGGCTCTTCAGAAACGGTCTGGATCGAAGGTGGGCGCCTCTCGCTCGGCCGCTGGCAGCAGATCTTCTTCGCTGAATTTGATGGCCCGCGCACCCGCGAGCTTCGCATCAAGATCGCTGCCCACCGCGCATGACCTTCCGCTCCGGATTCGTCGCCATCGTCGGCCGCCCGAACGCCGGGAAATCCACGCTCGTGAATGCGCTCGTGGGCCGTAAAGTCGCCATCGTCTCACCGCGCCCGCAGACGACCCGCAACCGCATCCAGGGAATCGTGAATCGCGACGATGCGCAGATTGTGCTGGTCGACACGCCGGGAATTCATCAAGCCAAGAACGTGCTCAGCCGGCAAATGATGGATGAAGCGCAGCACGCCCTGGAAGGCGTGGACGTGCTGTCGTTGATCGTCGATGCATCCGTGAATTTCGGGCCCGGAGACGATTTCTCGCTGGAATGGGTCAAGCGGTTCCACGGTCCTACGTTTCTCTTGCTCAACAAGATCGACTGCGTGAAGAAGCCGTTGCTCCTGTTGATGATCGAAAAATACGCGGCGCTCTATCGTTTCGCCGAAATCTACCCGATTTCCGCGATGAACGGCGAGGGCTGTGGGGAGCTTATGAACGGCTGGCGCGAGCTTTTGCCCGAATCGCCCCCCTATTTCCCAACCGACCAGTTTACCGATCAGCCCGAACGTTTCCTGGCCGCGGAATTCATTCGCGAGAAGGCCATCCTCGCCACGCGCGAGGAGGTCCCGCACGCCATCGCCGTCCTGGTTGACAGCTTCGAAGAGAAAAAGACCCTGGTGAAGATTCGCGCCACGCTGTACGTCGAACGGGAGGGCCAGAAGGGAATCCTGATCGGCAAGCGCGGCGAGACGATGAAGAAGATCGGCACCGACGCCCGCAAGGAGATCGAAAACATCCTGGGCACCAAAGTCTTCCTCGAGCTTTTCGTCAAAGTGCAGCCGAACTGGCGGCAGAACGCAGTGATGGTTCGCCAACTCGACTGGCACCGGCAGCTCGAAGAGCTCGCCGAAAGGAGCGACGACGCCGACCCAGCCGATGACCACGACGCACTCGAGCAGGCCCAGAAGCCCGAGGACGAAACCGAAGGCGCCGAAGACGACTGAGCGGCCTAAACCTCTCTGCCAATCCTCGGCGCGCAAAATTCCGGCGTCGCGCCCGGCGGGCGCCACCCGGCCGGGTGGTGGGGTGAGAACTGCGATGGTTTCGAGGGCGTAATCCCGGCACTTCGCGGAGATGTCGGCGGACTAAGGGCTCACCACTTCGAGATCCCGGGCGATGATCACCCTGCCCGCGTATCCCTTCCCAAGGGCCTCGGCCAGTGCGGCCGGATCTCCGATCAGGTGCGTCGCCGCCAGTGATTTCGCGTGTGCGCGCGTCGCGATGTCGCTAAGCTCGGCGGCCGAGGTATGAAATGCCTTCAAGTATCGAGCCCACTCATCCGATGAGCGCGTATGACTCTGCGGCAGGCCGAGATAGACCTCGTGAATCAGCAGATCGCACCCATTGCAATTCTCGACGACGCTTTCCGCCGGAGCGGTGTCGCCTGAGACGACGATACTCTTGCCCCCGGCGTCGAAGCGATACCCCAGGGCGAGAGGCCAGCTTCCGTGCCGCACGGCGAACGCGGTCACCTTCACGGCGCTATCCTGATACACAACGCCCGGGGTAATTTCGTGCGCGTGCACCTTATATCCGGTCCGATTCGCTTGCTCCAGTCCGGTCGTGCGTATCTCAATGTCCTGCTCGTAGGCTTTCAGAATGTGGTCTGCCATGCTCGCGATTCCTGCCGGGCCGTAGATCTCGAGCGGTGAGCTACGACCAATCACCCATGGTGTGAAAATCAAATCGGGCAACCCCATCGTGTGATCGGAATGCAGATGCGTGACGAACGCGATACTCAAATCCCGCGGCTCGAGCGCCCGGATTCCCTTCAGATAGGCTGCGTTGGCTTGCCTCACCACGCCGACCCCTACGTCCACCAGATACGCCCTCCCGCCCGCGATGACGGCCAGGCTGGGACCCTGGCGATCGGGAGTGGGTCCCGGCACTCCAGTGCCGAGGAAAACGACGAAAGGCTCCGGAGGCGATTGGTCGGCGAGGGCGGGTGAGAGGTGCGTCGGAACGGCGCCGCACATCCCGAAAGCGAGGACCGCGGCACGGATGATCCCCATCCGGATGTAGTTTGCGGAACGGTGTGTGAACATCAAAGTTCGCATCAGGAAGCTTTCGAAGGCGCAATCCCGAGCGAACGCATCTTGCGATAAAGATGACTGCGCTCAAGGCCCAAGGCCGCTGCGGCCTTGGTCATGTTCCAGCGGTTTTCCTCGAGTTTGCGGAGCACGAACTCCCTCTCGTAGGCCGACCGCGCCTCGTGGAGGCTCTCGTAGGGCTTCTGCGGGCTTTTTGACGCGCCGCGAAACAGCTCCGGCGGCAGATGGTGCGGCTCGATGCGCGGCGAAGGGCAGATAATCACCAGCCGCTCGACCAGGTTGCGCAGCTCGCGCACGTTGCCGGGCCAGGGATAGGTCAGCAGCACTTCCATCGCGGGCGCCGTGAACTCCTTGGGCTTTTTCCCGTAGGCATCGCAAAACTCCGCGAGGAAATGCGCCGCCAGAATCGGGATGTCCTCGGTGCGCTCGCGCAACGCCGGCACATAGAAGGGAATCACGTTCAGGCGGTAAAACAGATCTTCGCGAAACGCATTGCGGCCGATTTCCTCCTCGAGCTTCTTGTTCGTTGCGGCAATCACGCGCACATCGACCGTTACCGGCAGGTTCGATCCCAGAGGCTCGACGCGCTGTTCTTCCAGCACGCGCAGCACCTTCGACTGCGTTTTCAGGCTCATGTCACCCACTTCATCCAAAAACAGGGTCCCGCCGTCGGCCTTCTGAAATTTTCCGACTTTGTCTTCGCCCGCACCGGTGAAGCTGCCTTTGCGGTGGCCGAACATCTCGGATTCGATCAGTTCCTCCGGAATCGCGGCGCAGTTCACCTCGACGAACGGCTTTTCGTGACGCTGGCTGCTGGCGTGCAGGGCGCGGGCCACCAGCTCCTTGCCGGTTCCGCTCTCGCCGTAAATCAGGACGCGTCCGGTTGTAGGTGCGGTGAGCGCGATCTGCTGCCGCAGCGCCTTCATGGGCACGCTGCCGCCGAGGATCTGGTGGCGCTCCTCGAGTTCGGCGCGCAACAGGCGATTTTCGTGCTCCAGGCGCACGTACTCCAGGGCATTGCGCACGACCACCACGATTTTTTCAAGTGACAGCGGCTTCTCAACGAAATCGAACGCACCGAGCTTCGTGGCGCGCACGGCGCCTTCGATGTTGCCGTGCCCGGAGATCATCACCACCACCGGCGCACCTTCCTGCGATTGAATCCGTTCCAGTGCCTCGAGGCCATCCATTTTCGGCAGCCAGATGTCGAGCAGGACGAGCTCGAAGTTCTGCCGCTCGATGCGCTCCAGACACTCCTCGCCGGAGGCGACCGATTCGACCGCGTATCCCTCGTCGCGCAGCAGCGCTCCGAGGGATTCGCGGATTCCACTCTCGTCATCGACAATCAGAATGTTCGGCATCGTGAAATAGGAGTCCTGGATTCCCGTTCGGAGTCGCGCAGCCTTCAGCCTGCCTGCGCCGAGATCCCCACTTCGGCGGCCGGAAAGCGAATCAGAAAGCGCGCGCCCACCGGAGAGTTGTCTTCGACGCGAATCGTCCCGTTATGCTCGGCGATAATGCGGCTCGCAATCGCCAGCCCCAGTCCCGTGCCGCGCCCCTTCGTTGAAAAGTGCGGCAGGAACAGCTTTTCCTTGTCGGCCGGCGAAATGCCGTGCCCGCTGTCGGAAATCTCGATCACCACGGCGTCGCCGTCGCTTTCCGTTCGGGTGGAGACCCTTAGACGCCGCACCGTCGCACCTTCCATCGATTCGGCGGCGTTGTCGATCAGATTGGCCACCACTTGTCGGATCAATTCCGCATCGGCCTTGACCGCGGGCAGTGATTCGGCAAGATCGGTTGACACGGCAATTCCGTCCAACCGCCCCTGGAACAGCACCATGGCGCTTTCTACGATCGAATTCAGATCGGCCGGTGCGAGCCTCGCCGCCGGGAACCGCGCGAATTGCGAAAATTCGTCGACCAGAGATTCCAGCGTCTGCACTTCGCGTTCGATCAGCCCGGCACACTCGGCACAAAGCCTTTCAAATTCCGTGCGCGGCACGCCGGGATTGGCCGTGGCCGCGCGATCCAGATAGCGAAGCAGGCGCTGGGCGGAAAGCTGAATCGGTGTCAGCGGATTCTTGATCTCGTGCGCGATCCGCTGGGCCACTTCCTGCCAGGCAGCCGTCTTCTGCGCCTGCAGCAGGTCGGTCAGGTCGTCGATCACCACGATAAATCCGGGATTGGACCGCCGAGGCCCGAGCGACGTCACCGTCACCGCCGTCCGTACCAGCCTTCCACCCGTGGCAATTTCGATCTCGCTCGAGGCCGCGCCCATCCGCAGGGACCTGCGCATCATGTGCAACATCGCTCGGGATGCTTCGTCGCCTACGAGTTGGGGCACGGTTTGCGCCGTGCGCGCGGAATCTCCCAGGATCGTCACCACCGCCGTATTCACACGCGAAACATTTCCGGATGCGTCGAGCGACACGACCCCGGTCGGAATGTTTTCCAGGATGGCCTCCATCAGTTTTCGACGCCGCTCGCGCTCCTCAATCGCTTGCTCCAGGCTCTGCGTGAATTCGTTGATCTGCCGGCGGCCTTCGCCGAGTTGCTCGGTCATGCGGTTGAACGAGCGCACCAGCGTTCCGAGCTCGTCCTGAGCCTGCACCTGGATCTGATGGTCGAAATTCCCGCGCGAAATTTCCCGCGTAGCTTCCGCCAGCGCCTGAATCGGCACCGTCACGCTTTTCGAAAGAAACAGGGCGACCCAGGTGGTGATGAACAGCAGAATCAGCGTGATCAACCCCAGCACCAGCATCAAAATGCGCTTGTACTGGCGCAGCTGCTGCTTCAGATGCTGGTAGGTGCTCGTCTGCGTCTGGATGTCCGCGTAAAGGTCGGGAAAGTCCCCCGGCAGATGGCGTGCGATGTAGAGCGTACCGCCTTTCAGCGGTGCGCTACCGGCCAGATACATCTCCCCGTTCGACTTCCATATCTGCGCGCCGCTCCGAATCGTTTGCACGGGTTCGGGAGCGAACGACGGCGCTGCTGCGGTGGCTTGTGACGCCGCTTCCGCCGCGGCGGACGTGGGCTTCGGCGCAGGCAAGATGGCTTTCGTGAGGTCCCCGCTCGCGACGATTTTCCCCGAGCTGCCGACGACCCACCACGCATCGGCCGCCTGGGTCTTGGCCAGGAATTCGGCGTCAGCCTTGCCGGTCACGGCGGTCGCCTTGGCCAGCCGGTTCAAGCTGTCGAATTCCGAGGCCTCGAAATGCGACAGCAGCGTCTGGCTTTGCTGCGCAGCAATCTCGAGCGGTCGTGGAAACCACAGATTCAGTGTCCGGTTGACCAGCGCGTAGCTGAAAAAAAACAGCAGTAACAGCGGCAGCAGCGACACGCCCATGGCGCCCAGCACCATCTTCACTTTGAAGCGTGACCCGAGCTGTCCGCCGCGCCGCTCGGCCGCGAGCTTCAGCAGGTAGCGGGTCAGGATCAGCAGGAAAATCAGCAGCGACGCGGCGATGATCGTCGTCAACGCGAAAAAAATCGGGTAAGCATTGCGCTGCTCGGTATCGACCGGCACGCGGAAAGAGCCGAACGTAATCACCGCCGCGCCGAGCAAAACCACGACGATGCTCACGGCGATCGGCCACCATTCGCGCTTCTGTCGCGACCGCGGCACGGCTATCGGCCCTCCTCAAGGTAGCGCCCCAGGGGGCACGCCGCGCAATTCGGATCGTGCGCCCGGCAGAAATTCTTGCCCGCCTGAACGATCAGCGCGTGAAATTCGTTGAAGCGTTTCGTGTCGCCGGGGAACTCGCGCTCGAATATCCAACGGACATCTTCGTAGTCGGCCTTCTCTGCGATCCACCCATGCCGGGCCAGCAGGCGCCTGGTGTAGGCGTCGACCACAAACACGGGGTGCTCGCCCGCATACAGCAAAATCGAATCGGCCGTCTCTGGACCGATGCCCCACACGGCGAGCAGCTTCTCGCGGAGCACCATCGTCGGCGTCAGAAACATCGTTCGCAGCGATCCGCCGTACCCCGCGCGCAGGAACTCCGAGAAGGCCTTCAGCTTCCGGGCCTTCTGCCGAAAATAGCCCGAGGGGCGGATGAGCCGCTCGAGCCTCGGCAGGGAAACCTTTGAAATGGCCCCCGCGGCAAGCAGCCCGGCGCCCCGAAGATTCGCAATCGCCCGCTCGACGTTGGCCCAGGAAGCGTTCTGAGTCAGGATCGCGCCGACGATCACCTCAAACTGCCCCCGTCCGGGCCACCAATGCTGCGGGCCGAATGCCGTAAAAAGGGAATTGAAGTACTCATCCAGAGGGGGCTTGCCCTGCCGAACGGCCTCAGCGGCCAGCGTGCGGAGCGAATGTCGTCGGGTCGGGCGCTCGAGCCTGTCGTGAGACGGAGTAACGTCCGTGATCCGGTCTGTGGCGGAGCTGCCCATCGGTCGACCCACGATAACCGCCGCAGACTCGCAAGTCAAGGTAAGGTGTTGTATCTATACCACACTTCTGTGGCCGATCGTTCGCAACGCGGTTTTGGCGCGAGATTGGGGCTAATTAGCCGTCTTTTCGCTCGAATTCGCGCATAAACGCCACCAACGATTCCACCGTCTCCATCGTGACGGCGTTGTAAATCGACGCGCGCATCCCGCCCACTGACCTGTGGCCCTTCACTCCGACGATCGAGGCGGCTTCAGCTTCCTTCACGAATTTCGCTTCCACGGTCTCATCGCCGCCCGCCACTCGGAACACCACATTCATCGCCGAGCGCGATTCTCGCGCGACAGGACAATTGTAGTAGCCGCTGGCGTCAATCGTATCGTAGAGCAGCTTGGCCTTGGCCGCGTTTCGCTTCTCGATCACCGGCACACCGCCCTGCGCCTCGATCCACTGGAGCACGAGCCCCATGGTGTAAACCGAATACGTTGCGGGCGTGTGATAGAGCGACTTTTCCTTGATCTGGGTCCGGTACTGCAGGATTTTCGCGATTTTGTCACTGGCGTGCTCGGCTAGATCCTTCCGTATGATGATCACCGTGGCTCCCGCTGAGCCCAGGTTTTTCTGCGCCCCCGCGAAAATCAGCCCGAATCTGGGTATCTCAATCGGCTTCGAGGCGATATCGGACGACATATCCGCGACCAGTGGCACGCTACCCGTCGCCGGCAGGTAGCTCCACTCCGTCCCCTCGATCGTGTTGTTCGTGCACATGGCCACGTAGGAAGCGTTGGGGTCGAGCGAAATCTCGTTCGGTTTCGGCACGCGCGTGAATTTGTCCGCTTCGGTTGAAGCCGCCAGCCGATATTGCGCGATCTTCTTCAGCTCCTCGATCGCCTTTGCCGTCCACGCACCGGTGTGCAACACGTCGACGGGCTTTCCCGCAACCCACAAATTCATCGGCACCATGGCAAATTGCAGGCTTCCGCCGCCTTGTAGGAACGACACGGCGTAGTCGTCCGGAATCGCCAGAACGCGCCGGAGCGTCCGTTCGGCAGTATCGCTAATGGCCTCGAACTCCGGCGAGCGATGGCTCAACTCCATGACGGACATGCCTGTGCCCGCATAATCGAGCATCTCATCCTGCATCCGCTCGAGCACGGAAAGCGGCAGCGTCCCCGGGCCGGCATTGAAATTGAATGCGCGTTTCATACCGCGCGCTGCAGTCGTCAAAGGCGTAGGATTCACGATGAAGGGGTCCTCGGTCGTCGGATTTTCCAAGTCTCTCCGGGTACCTGCTTCAAGGTTCCCGGACGTCTAGAATAGCAGAACTCTCGCGGACCTGTGCAGGCCCCCTCAGGCGTTCGGCAGGGATGAATGGCCCGGGGACGAGCATTACAGTACATGCAGGAACCGCTCCAAGCGGAGCTTGCGAGAACGAGGAGAACTCCATGAAGAATTCGCGAAGCGCAGCAATACGTATTCTTCCTTACTTTTTGCTGGCCGTGGCTTTGATGGCCATGTCCTACCCGGCCTTTCACGCGCCGGTGACGCACGCCGATGATCAGGCAGTTCCTGCAATCGGCAGCACCGCACCCGATTTCACGCTCGACTCGCAGGAAGGCAAGCCGATCAGCCTGCACGATTTCAAAGGCAAGTGGGTGGTGCTGTATTTCTATCCCAAGGATCAGACGCCGGGCTGCACCATCGAGGCGCACGCTTTCCAGCGCGATCAGGCGCAGTATGAAGCAAAGAACGCGGTGGTCGTGGGCGTCAGCGTGGACACCGTCGAATCGCACAAGGAGTGGTGCGCCAAGGACGGCATGAGCTTCAAGATGCTCTCGGATGCGGACAAGAAGGTGGTCGCCATGTACGGATCGACGATGACCCTTCCGCAGGCCCCTCAGCTCGGCACACTCGCCGCGCGCAACACGTTCATCATCGACCCCAGCGGCAAGATCGTGAAGGAATTCATCAAGGTCAATCCGCAGGGGCACAGCGAGGAAGTTCTCGCCTGGCTCGCGGACAACGCCAAGTAGCGCGCGAGGAGTGAGCCGTGGTATCTATGGGGCAGGCAGTCCTGGGAGGCTGCCATCCCCCTGGGCCCGACTGGATCGCTACGAAAGTGACCTCGCGGCAGGACGAATTTGAACGAACCGCCATTCCACACTCTGGGAGCTTGCTCCGAGTGGCGCGGCGGCTGGCGTCGGATCCGGCGACGGCCGAAGATTTGGTTCAGGAGACGTTCTACCGGGCTTGGCGCAGTTTCGAGCAGTTTCAGACCGGGACGAATATTCGGGCGTGGCTTTTCCGGATTCTGTTCAACGCGTTTTACGCGCAGCGCCGTCAGATGAGCGCGACCCCGATTTTGGTTTCGCTGGAAACGCCAGGAGTCGAGCCCGGGCCGACCCGGCCGACCGCAATTTCTTTTGCCGATGCCGCGGAAGTATCGAGTGCGCTCGACGCGCTTTCAAGCGAGCATCGCACCGTGCTGCTCCTGGCAGTGGTCGAGGGTTTTACGTGCCGCGAGATGGCCCAGATTCTGGACCTGCCGATCGGCACGGTCATGTCGCGGCTCAGTAGGGGACGCCAGGCCATGCGCGACCGGCTGGCTCCCGCAGCGCCGAAAGTGATGGAAGCCCGGGCTGGATTTGGACGCGAGAGAGAAGCGGGATGAACTGTTCCGACATTCACGAACTGGCTCCACTGTACGTATGCGGCGAGCTCGATGCCGCGCACGCCGCGGAGTTTGACGTCCATCTGAAGCAGTGCCCGAGCTGTCTGCACGAGATGGAAGCGCAATCGCGTCTGGATGCGCTGCTGCGGCAGGCGCTGCTGGCCGAAGATGTGGACGTGGCGGAGCTCAATCGCCGGATCCGCGGGCGGATGGCTGGAGAGACGGTCGAGCCCAGCGTCCTTCCGGTCGGGCCGCGGGGCCGTCGCTGGTTGAAAGCCGCCGTGGGAGTTGCCGCGGCATTCGTTCTGACGGTGGCGGGCTATTTCATTTTCCCCGGCCGCTTCCAGGGCGTGTATGCCGACGCCGCCCAGGATCATCAGATGGAAGTCGTCGAGCGCAGCCCGCGCCACTGGACCACGGATTCGACCGAGCTCGCCGCTCTGGAGCGCCGACTGGGAATTTCCCTGAATGTGCCCGAGGAGCTGGCTGGCGGCTACCATCTCGAGCACGGAAAAATCTGCCGTCTGGATGGCCAGCTGTATCTCCACCTTGTCTATACGGATGGCACCACGGAGTTTTCCTTGTTTCTGAGGCCGCGTGATGGCGAAAGACTTACGGGCAGGATCAGCGGCGCCTCCAACGGTCGTCTGTTGCGCGCCTCCGACAGCGGCGACGAGCATCTGGCGGCGTTTGCGACCTCGCACTTGATCGCCGTAGTCGCCGTGGAGAAGCCGGGCGGTGAAAGCGTCGAATGCGCTCGCGTGGCCTCCTCCTCGATTCGCGATTAATCTCACCGCCTCGGACCCTGCGGGCGGCAGCGCACGCCGACCTGAATCTCGCCATGAGAAAGAGGCGGCTCTCGTTGCTCTACCCCGCCTTGAACTTTTGTCACCCAGCCATTACACTGAATATCTTGCAGTAATTACGCGGAGCGCTACGGAATGCTATTGTCGCGGGATTATGTCGGTTACATGGCGAAGGAAGTGGTGAAGCGCCTGGTAGCCGCCAAGATGATTGCTATCAAGGACGTGGAGAATGTGTCACAGCAGGTACGCCAGGTGATGGCCGACGAAGTGACGGTCGAAGACCGGCTGAACGAAGAGGCACGGGAAATCCTGGCGAAGAACTCCGAAGAAATGCGCCGTACAGGCGTCTCCTACCAGGAAATGTTCAAGAAGATCAAAAGCCACCTGGCACGGGAAAGGAAGCTGATCCTCCGCTAGGGAGGGAGCCTTCATGCGCCTGAGCCGCGAAAAAACAGTCAGACTCTCTCACCGCATTATCGATTTTCTGGTTTCGAGCCCGCAGGTTGATTTCGTCGAGGACCGCGACACGATTCGGACCGAGATCGTGAACATCCTGAACGCGCTGCTCAAGATCGAGGAGCAGGTGGATACGGAAGCACGTGCGAAAATTGCGTCGCAGAAGAAGGAAATCCTCGAAGGCAGCGAGGAGTGGGATATCCTCTACCGCAAATATTACTCCGAAGGTCTGAAACGCCTCGGCGTCGCTGAGATTCACGCGCACTGACGTCTTGCGATGACGATCGCCGCTCGCGAGGGCAGCGAGCAGGGCTCGCATTTTCGGCGTGCGTTCGTATGAAGGAACGGGCGAATCTCCCGATCAATTGCCGTGTGGAATATTTTTCATCGCAAGTCTCCGCCAGAACAGCAAGTCGCGACCGGCCGCTTTGAAATCGAACAGGATGGCCAGACCGCCTATCTTGACTACAGTTTAACCGGCAATATCCTCGAGTTGATCCACACGGAGGTTCCGCCTCCATTGCGGCATCTCGGTCTTGCGTCCGCCCTGGCCGAGAATGCACTTCGGTATGCGCGCGAGCGCGGCCTGAAGGTCGACATCGTCTGTCCGACGGTGCGCCGCTACCTCGATCAGCATCCGGAGTATGCGGACCTGGAGATGCATTAAGGAAAGACTGCCCCCTTTGACGGCGTCATTGCGGGGGCACCGAGAATGAGGAGTTGTTGCCGGACCTGATCAGGCCGGGGTGCCCATGGCGGGCTCCCGTGCGTGCCCGCGAGTCGCTTGAGGGCGTAAACCGATGTCGGGTGGGTGAGGGATGACCTCCAAGAAGGCACCTGCGCGGTTGCTGGTTATGGTTTTCTTGCCGGTTTTTGTCGGCGGCGAGGTCTCCACGTCGGTCAGAAGTGACTTGCCTCTCTCGGATGACTCGGCTGGAGGGTTTGTGAACCCTCGTCGAGCTTTGGTCTGCGCACGTTTTCGCGCCGTGGAGCCGGGCGCCTGCACAGTGCGTCCGTATCCGGAGTAGGCGCATCTCGAGAAGCGCTGAAGAATGTGGCGCCCGGAATGAATCCGGGCGCTTCGCTGTCATCTGGCAGCCTGCGCTATCTAATTGTTCGGGTTATTGGGGTCTGAATCGTCGGTGCGGTGCTTGAGGGTCGGGCGATCACTGTCGTCCGTGGTTGTGTCACCGCTGTTGCCGCCGCTTGAGCCGCCACTCGAAGTCGAGGTGCTGTTCGGGTCCGGAGGCGCTGTGTTGCCGCCCTTGTTCTGCGCGGTCTTCTTGCGCAGCGTGGGCTTGTTGGGGTTGTTGTCCTTCACCTTGATGTTCTGCTCGATCATCTGCAGCCGCGCCTTCACCGTGTCGAATTCCGAGGTGGTGACGATGTATTGATCGCGCGCAGGGAGAATCGTGGCGATTTCTTTTTGAATCGCTTCGATGCGGTCCGGGGTCGGCGGGTGCGTCGAGAAAACTTTAGGGATCGTACCGGGCTGCTTCTTCTCGTCGGCCTGGACCTTTTCAAAGAAGGAAACGAAGGAGTTCGGATCGTATCCGGCCTTGTACATGTACTGCAGCCCAAGGTAATCGGCTTCGGCTTCGTCGGCGCGCGAGAACTTCAGGAACGTCAGTGGAATCGCGAAGTTCATGCCCTGATAGATCGCGTAGCCGGCCCAGCTGTAGGGAATGAAAATCATGGCCGGAATCGAGGCCAGCTGCACGAGGGTGCTCTTCGATTCCTGGCGCGTGCCGTGGCGGGCGCAGACGTGGGCGATTTCATGGGCCATCACGCCGGCAAGCTCCGATTCCTCGTCCGCATGCAGGATCAGGCCGCTATTCACGTAAAAAAATCCGCCCGGCAGGGCGAAAGCGTTGACGACGTCGGAATCGATGACCTTGATGGTGAAGGGGACTTTCGCGTCCGAGTTGCGGACCAGATTCTGTCCCACGCGGTTGACGTACTCGACGACCACCGGGTCGTCGATGAACTTCGCGCTCTTTTCCACTTCTTGGGAAAGCTGTTTGCCGATCGCAATATCGTGCTCGAGCGAATACAGCTCGGGGCCATGGCCGACCTTGCGGTTTCCGATCGCGTCGACGTCGGCTTCGCTGCCGGATTTCACGTTCGGCGAAGACGGTTGAGGTACAGTCGGGCTGGCCGAAGAGGACTGGCCCGACGGGTCGCCGGTCGATTGCGTTTGCGGCGCCGAGGGAGCCTGCGTCGTCGGAGGCGTCGGCTGGCCGGAAGGCGCGGGCGACTGCTGGCTTTGCGGAGGCGCCTGCTGCGGCGTCGGGTTCTGGCTCTGCGCGGTCACCGTGGCGGGCACGATGATCAGAGCGGCCGCCAACAGAGAGGCCATCCATTGGGACGCAAATGAATTCTTCATCGGTGCCTCCGGAAGGAACCTGCTCCGGGCAGTATACACCCGCCCCGCAGGGTTCTTTCGTCTATCGGCTTCGATGGCCATTCGGTCGGGAAGGTTATCCGGACCTGCGCAAGGCGAGCGGAAATATTGGGTGGAAAGGCTTGCCTTCAGGCGTGGACACGAAAACGGGTCGACGCCTTTAGCTGTCTCTTAGCTGGCGTTTCAGTCGCTCAATGTCGTCTCGTAGCTTTCTTGCGCGGCTGGCAATGGAGAACTCGTAGACGAAAAAGACCGCCCAGACGGTGATCCATGCGGCCAGCAGGAAATGGAAATTTCTCACGGTAACTCCTTTACCCGTACGGAGTTCGATCTGAATTCACGAGCTTCGGCCGCAAGCCGCAGTTCCTCGAGTTCGTGGCGCATTCCTTCGAGCCGGTAACGATCGACCAGCACGATCAGCGTGACGAAGACCACGGTGACCATACAGAACAACATCACCCGCACCATCATCGGATCCAGTCCCGAATCGGGCCCGCCGAAGAGCACGGGCGCGGGATGCTGGGTGCGCCAGAGGCGGTTCGAGACGTAGACGAGCGGAGCGTCCAGAAACGCGAAGATTCCAAAAACGGCTGAAAGCGTCGCGCGGCGCGGCGGCTCCTCGATCAGTCCGCGAAGGATCAGATAGGATATGTAGAGAAGCCAGAGGATGAAGCAGGTGGTCAGGCGCGCATCCCAAGTCCACCAGATGCCCCATGCCGGTTTGCCCCACAGAACGCCGGTGATCAGGCCGCCGGTGCAGCACACGACGCCCACCTCGACGGCGGAGACGCCGAGCCAATCCCATTTCGGCTGACGCGTGACGAGCCAGGCGACGTTGCCGACGAAGGCGAGGCCCAGCGCCGTGTACATGCCGGTCCAAAGGCTGATGTGAAAGTAAAACACGCGCTGGATTTCGTGCATGGTGGCTTCGTCGGGCGCGATGAAGAGCGCGGCGTACCCGGCAAAGAAGATCAGCCCGGCTGCGGCGACGGTGATGGCGGCTCTTGCTTTCATGGGCGCACTTACTCCTCCAGTAGATAGTCCGACAGCAGCCACGAGGCCGTCAGAAACACGATATCAAATCCCGCCAGGAATGTGAGCCAGGCGCGGTCGAGCGACGGCTGCTCGGCAAAAAGCGCGGCGGTGGCTTCGACAGCGGCGATCAGCAGCGGCGCAAGCAACGGCAACAGCAGCAGCGGGAGCAGAAGCTCGCGCATACGGGCGTGCGAAGCGACGGCCGAAAAAACCGTGCCGGTGACGACGAGACCGGCCGTGCCGAGCAGGAGAACCAGCGCGAGGCGGCCGACGATGCCTGCCAGCGAAATGTTGTACAGCACGGCGAAGATGGGAACCAGGACCGCTTCTGCAATACCCAGGAAAATCAGATTCGCGAGCATCTTCCCGAGCAGGATCGCGAACGGCGAGACGGGCGCCATGCGCAGCGCGTCGAGCGTTTGGTTGGTTTGCTCGCGGGCGAAGGACGGGTTGAGCATCAGCGAGCCGGCGAACAGGAACGCGATCCACAGCAGGCCGGGACCGTAGCGGCGGGATTCCCCAGCCGTAGGATCGAAGGCGAAACTGAACAGCACCACGATTACGAGCGCGAAAACGACGGTGATGGTGAGCAGCTCGCGCGCGCGAAATTCGAGGCGTAACTCCTTGGTGAGAACGACCGCGGCGGCGCGAACGAGGGTCATTTCAGGCTTCCGAGCGGAGCTCCGCGAGGAGCGGGCGGGGATCGCCGCCCGAGCCGCTGTCGCGTTCGACGCGTCCTGCGGCGAGCGCCAAGGCGCGCGTAGCGAGGTCGAGCGACTCGTTCCGCGCGTGAGTGCTCATGATCACGGTTGTGCCGCTGTCGCGCAGGCGGGCGAGCGTGTGGC
>JBAVUW010000131.1:0-8177 GCA_049696975.1 Candidatus Acidiferrales bacterium
TCTCTCTGTGGCAGACTCCAAAACCAAAATAATCAAGCCGCCCATCGAGAAGCACATTAGCGAAAGCGTGGCGACGATCTACACGGACGGAGCGCCGGAATACATTTTTGCGCTCAGAAAGAAATGGCCCGGGAAGCATCTGACCATCGATCACAATAGGGCTTACGCGGTGGGGACCACGCATACCAATACGATTGAATCCGCATTTTCCTTGCTCAAGAAGGGGCTCTACGGCTCATTCCATCATGTGTCGATAAAGCATCTCGGGCGCTATTGCGATGAATTCAGCTACCGATTCAACCGCCGGAGCGAGCAGCCGCAGATGTTTGAACAGACGATGAAGGAATTGCTGAAGGGTAAGGCGCTTCAGTACAGTGCGCTTACTTCTGGAATATCGGAGCCTTAGAGCGACGCCTGCCAGACGTCTTGATGTCCTTACGTTCTATCGGCTTTGCCTTGAGCAGCGCCGATAGCGCCGCATCAAACTTGTTCTTTTCTACCACGATTTTTAGCTTCTTTTTCATGCTGTTAAATGCCGTAAACGTTTACGCGCCGTAACGCAAAAAATAGATTGAATCACTTTTGCGATGATTACACACTTATCCCCGGTAGGGGATGAGCGGCTAACTCGAAGACCTCTACCGGGTTGCTTCTTATCCACTCGATCGACAAAGAAAAAATCTCTTTGCCGAGAAAGTGGAGGGTAAATCTGAGCCTTTTAGGATTCATGGACTCAGCCCCTTTGGCCCTTAGATTTTTGAGACAGGTGGCTGCACCACCTTTTCTCTTTCCGTTAGGGCGAAGGACGGAAACTCTTGACCGTGCTGGCAGACAGTCTTGAGTTTTCGTGCAACATTTCCGATTCCCTAACTGAATTAGCGAATAAAAATCTAGAACCAAACTCGATTGTGACACTGCCTTTCGTAAACCGTGGAACGGAGGCGGTGGGATTCGGACCCACGGAGCCGTGTTATCGGCACGGATCGGGCGATTATAAATCGCCCCCATTAAGCCCCTCTGGCACGCCTCCACAAACACCCGTGAGTACGGGTGTTTTACAACACCTTTTCAATCTCGGGTCCAGGCCTGTAAATAACCCGTCTCATGCCATTTTCCCGCGTGACCTCCACGTCCCAAAGGCGGTTGACTTCGACGTGGAACTGATTTGCACGTTTGCCGATCCCGCCCCCCGTGATACCACCGATCTGATTCGGGCTCTTTAGCCCGAGCTTTTCGACCAGCTCATCGTTTGACAGACCGTGTGGGGACGCGTGCAGGATCGCGAAAAACTTCTTAGACTTATCTGATAGCGAGTCTTTGAACGCACGATAGTTTGGCTGATTTTTTTCTGTCTGTATGTACTTCGACGGCGCGGGGGCGCTGGAGTGCCCATTTCCATTGGTCGAAATGAAGACCTTTAGTTCTTCTGCGGAGACTTCGCCAAATTCGATGATTCTTTGGCCGTCGCGCTCTGTAACTTTTACGTTTCTCATTTTGCTACCACTCCCCTTTGACCTGAGACTACATGATGCGATGCATTTCATGCAAGCCTTTAAATGCCATGATGGCAAAGCATGTTTCGCTTCATGTTCGTCTTGCATCACAAAGGGGGCACCAAGTCAATCCCACGCGCCTGTGGAGTATTTAGGGAATGTGGATTTCTTCCGGGGCACTGCCCTGCGAAAATACGATCCTCAAGCCTGTTGCCTCACCAAATCTTGAAAACAAGAAGTTAACAAGCGCCGCCTAAGTATTCTTTGTAGGAGCAGGAGGGGCGGTAGGAGCAGGGGTTGATGAAGGGGGCGTGCCCACCGTCATCCCGCTTCCCCAACCTCCTATAGGCAGCGTCAGTATTCGCCCTCCAACCTTTTCGACGTCGGACGCCCGTTTAATCGAGCTTGGATCTATGTCTGCCGGGATTACGGCGAGCGTATGCCATATAGTGAAACTGACGCCCTGACCTGGAGGGAAAGGTAATTTGTCCTTCCATACTTCGATCATTTGGCCAAAGGGCGCAACGATGTCCATCGGACCGCCGTTGATGTGAAATCCGGAACTTATCGCGATTCTATTATCCTCTTGTGCGTCGATCTTCGGATCGGATACTCCACACAGCAGTATTAGGTGGTAGCCGTCCTGAAATCCGACGAGTTTAGATGTGTCCACTTGTGCGTTGCAGGTTTGGTTGGTTCCGTCACCCGCATACACTTGGAGAATAGTCGGCAAGGTTCCCGTCGCAGAAACTGCGACCAATGCGCCGAACAAGAACGCCACGAGTGCCGCGCTAAATACCAGTGCCCCTACAGAATTGGCCGAATTGCTATTTTCCTTGCGCCATTTCCACTCATAGAGAAACCATCCGGCCGATGCCAAGGCCACGATCCACCAACCGGAATCTTTAAATAGCTGGAGCATCGTAGCCAATTTCTCGTCCCTGACGGACAGAATGAAATCCAAATGCTCGGCATAGGTCATCAGACGTAGCACCAAATCGCCAACAAACAGGATAAGGGGCGCCAATTCTCCGCGGCGGATGCTGGGGGTGTCCATTGTGCCTCCATGAAGCCGCGAAGTTGTTCAGGCGGCTATTCACGGAAGTATACTCGATACTTTGTCAAATGCATAATCGCCACCGTATTCATAAGTAAGCAATGCGGCAATCAGCCGGCGTCTGCTTGGACCGAAAAAAACTGATTCTGGCACATTCGTCCCGGCCCGTTCCCCGCCGCTGAAAGCAATGACTTACATGATCGCTTGAACAAGGGATTTCGGCACACGGTCGGCTTAGACATCGCGAGGGAGAATTCTGTACGTCGCCAACGGAGCATGAACCGGTCCTCGTTATCGGGAGTGCTTCAAGTCACGCGCTGGTCTTGAGCCGCAAGTGGGATGTCCCGATCCGAAAAATCGACATCGGTGGCAATCGGACCACTGTAACGGGAGAACCGCGGAGATAGGTTCCGTTTGTCGACTGCAAGTCGTGCAACAGCACTCCCTCGGGTCTTACCTCAATCGCGCAATGCAGTCGAGAGACCTCCGGATCATCCATTTGGATATCGGCCCCCCCTTACGCCCAATACTGGTGAGCGATTTGGTTATCTCGAATTCCGTTCCCTGCGCGAAACCGAACACAATGTCCAGCCGGACACGATCGGCGCTGGAAAGTTCCGTGCTTACGGCTTCCGTGAATCCGCTTGACTCAAGACCAATGGGAGCTGGACTTTCACGCAAATTCGGTGAAGGCACCCTGATGGTCTTCGGTCCGGCGTCGGAAGGAAGGGCGTCAATCGTTGAAGTGCACATCCAGCATTTGACCAGTTGCGGTGCGTCTTGCGGAGCTTCCAGATGAATCGTGGCATTACAGTGGGGGCACTGGACGTGCATCGGGATGGCCTAGTACAAGCCGGAAGACTCCCATTGGAAGCTTTTTTCTCGGGAATCAAGAACGATTTCAATCCGACGAACCGTGAGCAGCAGGCCGTCGCGTCGCTCGCAGAATCCTACCGGGATAATGACGCCCTCACCGCCTTCGAGGGTTGACGGCCTGGCTTCGCAACAGATTAGCGGCGAACGACACGACGCGCGGGAGGTATCTCGAACGCCTTGAGCATGCCTCCAAGCTGCCTGAAGAAAATCCCGAATGGAAACTGGCCTCAAGGCTTGAGTTTAGACCTCATCCTGACTTTCAGAAGCGTCAACACGCGCCGTTTTGCGTTTCATCGGACGAGCCTTTGCGGAATCGTAGTAACTCGAGCCCTGTCGTGGGAATCATATTCGTAGGCGCTCATGTGCCAGTCCTCAGATAGATCGGGGGCTGTTCAACACGTGCAAGGAAGCTGCCACATGCCTGGGCTGCGGTGTACGCAAGGCGCAACATACGGCCTGCCCGGCCGGCGCGTGAGACCGGGTCCACGTGCCGCGGTAATCGCGCACGCGATTGAAAATCGACGCCTGGTTGAAAGCGGCGAGATCCAGAAATGAATTCTCGGGCACCGAGCCAGGTCCCCATGACCCCCACCAACGTAATCAGGATCGGTCCGGTGACGAGCCTCTGCGTCGCGACACGAATTCGTCGCTCTCCGGCAAAAGACACCGGAGCAGATGGAGCGTCTCGCCGCGCAAAACGCTGGATTCGAGTCTGCGTAGGCATTGGAACCCATCGTTGGCCCCGCGTCGCGTAGTGGCCTTCCAGAGGTACAGCTTCCCCCGTATGTACACACTTTCGTTTCTCGTTGAAGCTCTTCTCCATGGATAGCTCCCCTGAGACGCAACCCACAACGGCCGGTTCAAAAGTGCGAATTTTGGTCGCCGATGACCATGTGGGCGTACGAAAAGCCGTCCGAAACATTTTGGACTTGCAACCAGGCTTTCAAGTCGTCGGAGAAGCTCTCGATGGCGAAGAAGCCGTTAGGCAGGCCAAAAAGCTCAAGCCGGATGTCGTAGTATTGAACGTGCAAATGCCGATGATGAACGGGATCGAGGCCGGCAGCGTGATAAAGGCCGACCTGCCTGAAGTGGTAATCGTGGTTCTCTCATTGAATGCCGACCAGCGGCTGGTGGAAGCGGCTCGGAAAATCGGCGCTAGGGCGTACGTCGCGAAGACGAGGGCGGGGGACGCACTCGTCAAGGCTATCGAAGCGGCCATCGCGGGGGGTGACTTCGTTTTAGTGGAGTAGACAATGCGACGTTCGGCGAGGCCTCGAAACCGGAACGAGTCGCTGCCCCTGGGCTTCCGCAGGAACATCCCGTCAAGCGAAACCGTCGGCGCTTGATGGCGCTTTACGAAAGCGCCCGCATGGGTATCCTAACTCGTGTGACCGCAATAAAATCCCATGTAAGGCCCACCCCATGCCCCATTTTCATATCAGTTGGTCTTCGTCTGGATACGATTGGGAATTATTCAAATCCCAGGAGGAAGCCAATACCGCGGCATCGCTTCTTGTCCGGCCGAATGAGACATTTACCGTCGAACAGTTTGACGGCGCGTGCCCTGTGTGCGCGAAGCTCAAATCGCTTGCGCCTCATTCGGAGCGTTAGCGATGCATTTTCACCTCAGTTGGTCTAGTTCTGGTTGCGATACCGAAAGATTCGACCACTATCAGGATGTCATCGAGGGGGCCCAGGAGTCCTCGAGAACGGCCGGCGAGCCCTACCGCGTCCTCCGACCGGGCTCGTTGTCGTACCAGGCGAGGCTTTCGCGGTCGAGATGTTTGACGAGCCCTGCCCGGTATGCATGAGAGCCAAATCCGACGCCGAAGCGGGGGGAGCCGCGCGGCATACAACCAACGGCCAGAATACTGTCAGGGTTTGGAGCCTGGCTACCTTAGCAATATACGTACGGGAAGCAAGAATCATCCTGCTGGATTGACGACCTCGGCCGGATCACGATCCTCGCTATTGGGCTACATGGTCTTTGAATATTTGCGAAAGAAGCTCTCAACGACATCCCCGCCAGACCGGCCGCGAAGCGTTCCCACACAGAGACGAAAGCTGTGTTCGGCCTGGAGCGCGGAAAAATGATTGTCCTGCGGTCAGAGGGTGTCGACTTGGAAACGCTCCGCACCGAGCTTCAAGCCATGCGCGAATTGGAACTCCTGGCGTTCGGAAAAGACACGCACAAATCCGTTTATCCGCGCGTGGAGAGCTTCGACCGCAAGCCGACCATCAGGTTCTGTTTCAATCCAACTGGACGAGGCGCGCGCCACTGGCGACGGCGGCATCGGAAACCTTAGACCTAGAGGTTCTTCAATTCCTCGCAAACAGGGCACATGCGATCGAATTTCTCGATGGTGAAGGTTTCGTTGGGCTGCGCAATGAAGTCCGCTGTCTCGTACGCCTCGCTGTAAGAGGCAAAAACCACCCGGCCCGGATTTTCTTTTCCCGACCAGTGGATATGGAAATGGGCGTCAAGGCCGCAGGGCAGAATAGCCGCCCGTCGAAATCCGTAAAGCGGCAAAAAGCGACAGCGATATCCACACAGTGGGCCGGAACGCTAATCGAGTTGACTCCCGCCAAACCTACTTCGGTCTGGATGCGACTAGAGTCAGATGAGGGTTCAAAAAACCTAGTTTCTCTCGGCTACATACCTGGACGCCCTTCCGGGCTGATTCTGTTGACGTTCGGCATATGCGGACTACAAGTCGACGCCGCGAGCAAAGCCGGTTTATCAACCGACAAAGACAAGCCCGGAATTCCCCATTCGCGTGATTGGGAGTGTTTCGGACGCATCCGTCCGCGGGGGGACGTTATGAAAAAACAAGCTCCTCCTACGACGATCGAGAGGTCAGCGAGGAAGATACTGCCATTGATCCTGAGGGACCGGAGGCGGTTCCAGACAACCGTTTAATGATCCCGATGCAGGGACAATCGTGCAGATTGCGGCACGTTGGTACGACTGTCGGCGCAAAAAGACGAATTCGTTGTGTTCAAGATCTTTCTAACGCGTACCCGGAGAAAATAAGAGGCGCACGGCAGAGTCACATGCGCCTCCCTACTTCTGAATCAATAATTCGTGTACCTCAGGGATCACCTCCTTCTCGGCAAGAACGCCGACATCCAACACAATTATAACCCTCTATTCCCGCCAGAGCCCTAGGAAGCCTTCTTTGGGGGCATGACCACCCGCAATCACCTCGAGGCTCCGTACGATTGACGTTGAGAGCAGGGCCGCACTCCAATGGTGATGGCGCGCCACCAGTCTTGAATGCTTATCCGCACAAGCGGAGGCGGCAACCCGGTCAATCGTGTACGTTTCCGCAAAACGAACCGTAGGGCTTTCGCCCTTTAACCGGAGCCATCAATTCCGCTGACCGCGCCGTCGCTCGGCGATGGCATCGGAAAGGAGAGCCGGGGACCAGATCCAGTACGCCGGCTTTCTAAACTGGGGTACTGCCGCCCTGACGCGACCGCTACATTACCTATATTTTCGGCCTCGACCGTCACCCTTTTGTGCATCACGAGAATGGAACGGCTCTTGAACATGTTTCGATTCCTGGACCTTACCGAGGTGACCATTCATGGCAGACGAAAACGTGCCCCGAGCAAGCCTGGCACCGAAATTTCCGCTGAGCGTCTTGCTGGTGGAAGACAATCCGGTTGACGCGGAGCTTTGCCTCGAGTTCCTCGGCAAGGCACAGTTCGAGGTTCAATACGAAATCGTCGTCACGCCGGAACAGGTCTTGCAGCAGATACGCACGACGAACTACGACATCGTTCTAGCGGACTACAACCTGGGCGACTGGAACGGCATGGATGTGCTGGATGTGCTTAACGAAGAGAAGTGCGACGTCCCGTTCATCCTTCTGACCACGGCGCTGGGCGATCAGACCGCCGTTGAGTGCATGAAACACGGAGTCACGGACTACGTGTTGAAAGAACGCATGGACCGGTTGCCCGTGGCAATCTATCGCGCCCTGGAGCATCGTGCGTCCAGCAAGGAGAGCGAGCGACTGGAACGCCATCTCAAGGCGAGTGAAAGAAAGTTTCGCGCACTGGCGGACGCGATTCCGCTGGCTGTCTTCATTGAACAGGGCACCCGCTGCTGCTATGTGAATCGCGGCGCCATCGAGCTCACCGGCTACAGCCGCGAACATCTGCTCACGACAAGTTTTTCGCAGTTGATTCCTTCGCACCTGCGAAAAGACCTCGCGATGCAGTTCAGCGGAGGCCTGGACACCGAGGAGCCTGCCGCTTCCTACGAAACGCAGATCTTGACCAAGGAGGGACAGCTGCGGTGGTTGGCCGTAACCGTGGGGATGTTCCAGCTGGATGGGAGACTGGCGGCTCTCATCACAACCGCAGACGTCACGGATCGGCGAGGCGCCCAGGATGAAATCCGTGAGCGGACCGGCGGTGAGCCGGCCTCCGACCGCCCCCGCAGCGTCGCAGCGCGCGATATTCATCCCGCACATACGGGGGGCAAGCAGCCTGTCGGGCGGCCATGGTTCGAGAGCCCGGCCGGCCAAATCGGCGGCATTTCTTGCGCCGCACTGGTTTCCGTGGAGAGTTCCAGGCTAACTCGTGATTAGTTCTATAAAAGGAGTCAAGCAAGAAACACTTCTCCCGTGGCCGGAGTTTTTCTTGACGTCCAGCCCGCCCCATTGAGCAGGGTTGTTCCGTTCCGTTGACTCGGGACGCTACGACATTCGTGTAGCGCTCTTGGTTTTCTCTACCAGCGG
>JBAVUW010000132.1:0-40324 GCA_049696975.1 Candidatus Acidiferrales bacterium
ATCTTGATCCACGGGCTCGTGGGCTCGGAGCCGGCCTCGATCATCAACACGCGAATTTCGGAGTCTGCAGTCAGGCGATTCGCAAGCACGCACGCAGCCGTGCCGCCGCCCACGATGATGTAATCGAAGCTGCGAAGTTCCGGCATGTATTGCGAGGTCAGTCCGTGGTGAAACGAAAACCTTTGCCATCGCTTACCGCGCGCCCCACCGGCTCGTTGAAATGAATCGCGAAGAATCGCACGGGACTGTTCGCGTACCGTGCAATGAAATCACGGCGGGTCTGGCGAGAGAGGTCCTTGTCCACGCAGGCGGCCGCGCAGATTTCCGGTTCCGCAAACTGGATGGGGCTGTGGAACACGTCGCCACTGACGATCGCTTCCTGCCCGCGCGACGAAACACGCACGCTGACGTGTCCCGGCGTGTGCCCGTGCGAAGGCTCAAGCCAGATTTCGTCCGTCACGCGGTGATCTGTGTCGACAAAATCCGCGAGCCCCGCGTCGACAATCGGCTGCACGGAATCGATAATGTGCTGCACGTTCTCGCTTTTTTCCTTCAGCACGTTTTGCCAGTAGGCCCACTCCTTGCGGCCGAAAAGATAGCGCGCGTTCGGAAACGTGGGCACCCAGTTGCCGTTTTCGAGCTTGGTATTCCACCCGCAATGATCAAAATGCAGGTGCGTACACAGCACCGTGGTCACCGAGTCGGGGTCGATCCCGGCGGCTTTGAAATCCTCCAGAAATGCGGTCTGCATATCGGCACACTGCGGCAACTCGCGTTCGCGATCGTTGCCCACGCACGTGTCGATCACGATCTTCTGATCACGAATCTCCAACACGAACGCCTGCACCGCCAGGATTATCTCACCGGCCGGCGTAACCCATTTCGGTACCAGCCATTGGTATTTCTTGTAGTGATCGGCAGTCTCGGCGGGGAAAAGCGGCGACCAGGGAATCCTGTCGGCCGATTCCATGATGCTCGTCACCTTCACGTCGCCCACCTGCCAGCCACGGATGCGCGATTCGCCCGTCTTAGAGTGCGCGGCAGCGGCAGTTCCGGAGCCGGAATGTCCTGCGCCTGCGCCCGCCGCCTGAAGCTTTCTTGCCGATTCGATGTGTGGGTCCATGGTTCCCTTCCTTCGACTGCTGGCGTTGCGCCCCCGCGGACACCTTGATGTAACACCAATTCCCGCGCGAAGCAACCGAGACGGGGAGTATGATCCCGCTGCGGTCAGGTGAGCGTTTCCAAATGCCGGGAAATCGAACATTCTACGGGTGGACGCTGCTGGCCGTCCTTTTTTCGCTCGATTTCGTCAACATGGGCTTTCCCGTCTATGGCGGCACAGTCATTAACAGTTACATGCTCCGCCAGGTTCCGATGAGTCGCGGCGAATTGGGGCTCGGGTTCACGTTTTCGAATCTGTTCGTGGGATTGTGCGCACCCATCGTGGCCGCATCGATCTTGCGCGTGGGCGTCCGGAAGACCTTCGCCATCGGCTCGGCGCTCATTTGTGCCGGCTGCCTGCTGCTGGGGCAATTCACGACGAAGCCGTGGCAATACCTGGCAGGCTACGGCGTGGTCGTCGGTGTGGGCATGGGGTTTGGAACGCTCGTGCCGGCTGGGACCGCGGTGACGCGTTGGTTCAAGCTCTACCGCGGGCGGGCCATGGGGATCTGCCTGAGCGCCTCCGGGATCGCGGGATTTGTGGCCGCACCGCTGCTGAACCGGATTCTGGAAGTGAACGGCGGGAATTGGCGAGCGGGCTGGCGGATCGTGGCCGGCTTCGCGGTGATTTCCGGGCTGGTGGCGGTGCTATTCGTCAAGGAGCGACCGGAAGATTCGGGACAGGTCGTTGATGGAATTCCCCGAACGGAATCCACGCCACAGCCTCAGCAGCGCCGCCGGGCGCGCGAGCTGATTACGACCTACTTGTGGACTCCCGCCGAAGCATATCGAACGAAAGCATTCTGGTTGATCGCCGTTGCCGGAATCACCTGCCAGTATCCGCTCTTCTTTTTTGTGGCCCACTGGATTCTCCACGCGCGAGGTGCCGGCATTGCGGCCTCCGATGCGGCCTGGACGATGAGCGCGTTCGCGATCGGCGGGATTGTCGGCAGGCTCACCGGCGGCTGGCTGATGGACGCGATTTCGGGCCGCGTCGCGTTCATCGTCGGGTTAGGCATCTTCGTTGTCGGCTCGTTGCTGGCGATTCGGGTCAGCGCCGACGCACTGGCGATTGCGTTTACGGCTGCGGCGCTCTACGGTGTCGCGTTTGGCTGGACGTTTACCTGCATGAACACCTGCACGGCGCATTATTTCGGAGCAACCGCGTTTCCGAAATTGAACGGAACGACGATTTTTGTGACTTCCGTGATCGCCTCCCCGGCGGGTGCCATTGGTGGCAAGATCTTCGATGTTTCCGGAGGCTATGCGCGAGCGTTTGAGTTAAACATCGTCCTGGCTCTTATCGGAATCCTCGCCATGGGGTTCGCGAAGATGCCTCATCCGCGAGGCGTTGCGCTCTCCGAATCCCGAGCCGCGTAGCGCGCACACGAATCACTTCTTGTTGCGCCAAATCAGAAAGCACCGGTTTCAGTGCGCGGCGCCTACTCCGTACCAAAGTCCCGTCGTCACATCCCAGGCAAATGGTCATGGTAGATGCGACGGCCAGCACGCCGCCGTCCCTGCGGGCGGGAGCGCACGTGTTCTTTGACAATTGAAAACGAATGTTTCCGCACGTGGCGCGAACCCTCCAGCGGGTGCGCGGGCTCGCCTGTCTTTCCTGGCCGAGGCCACTGAGTTTCCCATCGACGAAGAAACGAGGGTATGCCAAGCATACCTCCTCGATCAATTCGCCGCGGAAACCGCGATATCAGACAGACGTTGAAATCTCTCGATATTGTCGACGCCGTTCATCACCCCAGCCGACAGACAGACGAAAGTCATCTGCAGCACAGGATCGACCCAGAAAAGCGAGCTGCCCGCGCCGTAATTGCCGAACGTGCGCGGCGAAGTCAGCGTCCCGAACATCGTGTGAATCATCTCGTCGCCGCGGACCTGGAAACCAATCCCCTGGTATGCGGGAAAAACACCCCAGCCGCGCGGCTCGACCAACCTCCTGTATAACTCGTTGGGTTTGTCGCCTGTCCAGTTACGCGTCGCCAAATCCAGGATCGCTGGCGAGAGGATTCGAGCGCCGTCCAGTTCCCCGCCGCGCCGCAGCATTTCCGCGAACCGAAACATATCCGCGACGGTCGAAACGGCTCCGACCCAGGGCATTTCGGAGTGCTCTTCCTCGAACGCTCCGTTGGGACCGAGATTGCTGTGGCCCGGGTGAAGAACGGGGAACGGTTCCATGAAGACAGGAACGATCTTGCGCGGCTTCAGGTCTTTGCGCACGCCGATCGACGTGTCTTTCATTTTCAGCGGCTTCAGGATTTCGTCTTCGACAAGCTCCCGGTAGGACCGCTTCTTCGGATCGCTGCGCCGGACCGCTTCACCCATCAGCGCATGGGATGCCAATGGCGAGTAGTTGATCAATTCGCCCGGCGCGGCGGCTGGACACACGTTTTCGCAGATCGCGGCGATGATTTCGTCGAGCCGATCGATGTACATTCCCTCGCGCGGCGTGAAAACGCTCGGCAAGCCCGAGCTGTGCGTGATGAGGTGAAAGAAATTGATCCGTTCCCGCTGTCTGCCGGAAAATTCCGGAATGATGTCGCAAACTCGCGTGGTAAAGGCGAATTCGCCCCGCTCGATTGCGCGGAAGACGAGGACGTTCGTGAGGGCCTTGGTCGTCGAGAACAGGCTGAAAACCGAATTCTTCTGGATCAGGGCCTTTTTCGTCGGCTCGATGAAGCCGACCGCCTCGTGCATGCCGACGGCGCCGTGGCGGGCGATCAGGATCACGGCCCCGTAGTACCGGCCGCGCCGAATGTCGTCTTCGATGACGGATTTCAGATGGTTAAGGCGCGCCAAGTCCAAGCCGTGGCGATTTTTCTTGGGTGCCATGCGATCGTCGCTCCGGATACTTATTTTCGGAAAAGCAGAGTCAGCAAGAATAGCGCGAGCTTGAAATCGAGCAGCTTGAGCGCGTTGCGGGCTTCGGTGCCGGTAAGCTTGGCCGTCAGCGGCATCGAGCCGAAGACTTTGCCACGCATCACCAATTTGCCGCCTTCGCTTTCGAGCGAGATGATTTGTATCAGCTCGTTGTTGTCTGGTCCGAAAAGTTTCATCATTGCCGCTGCCCGATTTTGTCGAAAGTGATTTTCAGGTCCTCACACATTTTCATGGCGGTCGCGCGGCCGGCGCCGAAGACGCCTCCGCCGGGATGCTGGAACGGACCGACAAGGTAGAGCCGGTCGATGCCTGGCACGGTGTTCATGCCGAGATCGGGCGTGGGCCGGTGCGCGCCGGATTGATACAGGTAGGGCGCAGCGCCGTGCAAATCTCCTCGCTGGAAGCTTTCCGAGCATCGCTCGAGGTCGAGCGGGCTGTCGCAGACATAGGCAATGATGTTCTGCGGCGTCAGGTTTTGGCAGAATTTCGCCGTGCGCTCGATCATCTGCTGGGCGAATGCGTCTTTCACCCTGTCCCAGTGTTGCGGACCGCCATCGGGATGCGAATAGGGCACGTAGTCCCAGATGTGAAACGTGGATTTCCCCGGCGGGCAGCGCGTTGCGTCGAAGTTCGACGGGCAGGCGACGCCCAGCAAGGCGCTATCCGGAATGCGGCCGTAGCGCAACTGGTCGAAGTACTGGCGCAGCGTGGTCATATTGGCGGCCACGAGGTCGGTGAAGTATGCCTTGCTTACGTGCGGTCCAGCCTTGAAACGAAGCGGCTCGTTCAGCGCACCGTGAATGGTGAAGCAAGAATTTGCCGAGAGCTCCACGCGCTCGGCGTCGCGCGTCACGCGGGGTTCAATGCCCGGAACATACTTTCCCAAAAAATGCGGATGGAGAGAGCCGATGACGCCGTCCTTCGCGGCGTATTCGGTGCCGTCGGCGGTGCGCACGCCGGTGGCGCGGCCGCTCTTGACCAGCACCTGCGCGACCGATGTGTTGTTGACGACCTTTCCGCCGTGGGCTTCGATCGAGCGGATTAGCGACGCAGTGAGCGCGCCGCTGCCGCCGACGGCGACTCCGATACCGTAGGTTTCCATGAAACCGAGAAAAACGAAGATCCCGAGCCCGGTTCCCTTCTCTTCCGGGCCCGTAAGATTCTCCGAGACCATGCGCACCAGGAACAGCCGGACTTTTTCGTTTTCAAAGTTTTCGAGGATGATGTCGTACGGGCTCTTCTGCATCAGGGCGAAGAGTTCGCGCCCCTCGGTGCTCTGATCGAGCATCGCGAGCATGGCGCCCATCGGGGGCGGCGGCGTGTAGAACGACGACGAGATCATCGGAAGATATTTCATCGCGGTCTCGGCGAACCGCAGATAGGTCTCCGCGTCCTTCTTCGAGAATCGGGCGATTTCGTTGTAGTTTTTCTGGCGATCGCGATAGAGGCCGATCGACTCGCCATCGTCAAAAACCACCATGAACGGGATTTCCGGATAGACGTACTTCAGGCCATAGCGCGCGAGAAGCTTCAGCTCATCATTCTTGATGAGCGGATTGCCCTGGATGAAGATGTGGCCGGTGCTGAATCGGTCATGGAGGTAGCCCGGGCCGGTTAGCTCGGACGTGACGACTCCGCCGCCAAACCAGGGGTTGCGCTCGAGCACGAGCACGTTCTTGCCTGCCGCGGCGAGGTATGCGGCGGCGACCAGGCCGTTGTGGCCGGAGCCGATGGCGATGACGTCGTGGGTTGCAGGCATCGGGTGTTCTGTCCTAGCTCAGCGGGATTAGGGCGGGCGGCCCGGTGGGCACCCGCGCTACGGCTTTTGCCGGCGAAGTCTGTAATAAGTTTGGTTTCGGTTCAATCTTTTTTTCAATGCGGCTTGCGGGCCGAAAAAGGCAGCCCAAAAGGGCATACTTGCACGCAGTTTCGTTGACTCTCGCCAGGGTTCCTCCTAGAATCGCGGCTGCGCGAGGCGATTGCAGGGCTCAGTGCCCTCCGTTCCGCGAGTTCCCACCCGGAGACCAGCCATCGCAGCTGCCGCACCGAAGCCCAGAGTCGCCATCGTGGATGACGACGCAGGCCTGCGGTCTCGAATCGTGGCGGCATTGCGTGCCGACTTTGACCTCCTGGAGGGCCAGAACTACGAAGCCGCCTACATTTATCTGCAAGAAGCCGAACTCGACATCCTGCTGCTGGGCCTGCCTGTTGCATCGGGAGGCGTCCGGGAGTGTCTCGAGCTGCTTGATCGGCTGGACGGCAGCGAGATCGACACCCTCGTCATCGTGCTCAGCTCCGACGACAAGAAATCCACGGCGTTGAAAATCATGGATGGCGGTTCCTACGATTACCTGACAAAGCCGGTCGATACCGATGTGCTGCGGCATTTGCTGGAACGGGCGGTCGAAAAGCTGCGGATTCAGCGCGAAAATCGCATCCTGCGCGAGGAAATCAGCCGCAAGAACACATCCGGCGATTTCATCGGCGCGACCGACGCGATGCGGCACCTGTTTGAATCCATCAAGCGCATTGCACGGGCCACGACGAACGTGATCGTCCGCGGTGAAAGTGGCGTTGGAAAAGAGCTCGTGGCACGTGCGATCCATGACCAGAGCCCGCGTCGCAGCCGCGCCTTTGTCAGCGTAAACTGTGCCGCCCTTCCGGAAACCCTGATGGAATCTGAACTGTTCGGATACGAAAAAGGCGCCTTCACCGGGGCGGCCGGCACGAAAGAGGGAAGGATCGAAGTCGCCCATCAAGGCACGCTGTTTCTGGACGAGATCGCCACGCTGACCCTACCCCTGCAAAGCAAACTTCTTCGCGTGCTGGAGGACAGGTCGCTCACCAGGTTGGGCGGTAAGAAACCGATCCGCGTCGATTTTCGCCTGATCAGCGCTACCAATGAAAATCTCGAGGAGATGACGCGCGAGGGCAAATTCCGGGAAGACCTCTACTACCGGATCCATGTGGTGCCGATCTTTGTTCCCGCGTTGCGCGAGCGAGTCGAGGACATTCCGGTGCTGGCGGACTACTTCATTAAGGTCTACTGCGCGGCGAACAAGGTGAATCCCAAGCAGCTAGCCGACGAAGCCCTTCTGGCACTGAAGCGCTATGCCTGGCCCGGAAACGTGCGCGAGCTTGAAAACACCATCCAGCGAATCGTGGTGATGACGGAATCCGACTCCATCTCACTCGACGACCTCCCGCCGGAAATCGCGCAATCCACTGGACGCGACGGCAAGGCCCGATTTCGCCTGTCGGCCGGAGGAATCGACCTGGACAAAGAGCTCGCGGCGACGGAGAAGCGCTGGGTGCAGGAAGCGATGCAGCAATCGAAGCAAGTGAAGACCGAAGCGGCTCGGCTGCTGGGCGTAGACCGCAACCGGTTGAACTATCTCTGCCGCAAGTACGGATTGTGAATCGTCGAGGTAGTTCTAGAATGTTGAATTTTTGAGCGAAGAACTACGGGGCGACGAATCGAATCGCCACTGGCATGCCTCGGAGACGACTTCGAGGACTTGAAAACCGAGAAATCACGATGGGAAGCCGGCCATTTCAAGCCGAGGGGCGCTTTGCGGAGCGTAAAACCGCTTCGTACATGCGTTTCAGTTGTCCTGAGGCCATTGCCGGCGCACCATTCGACCGGGTATGCAGTTTCAACGACTCCTGCAGCGCAGTGGGTACCGACGACACGGCGCCCTGCGCTTAATTAGTCAACGAAATCTGAAAAAGTCAACATTCCTACGTGAACCGAAAATGACCGGCCAGCTGATTACCTCCCGCTAAGTCACGTTGTTTCAATGCGATACAAAATTAGAGCTTTCGCCTGGCGTTTGGCTCGCGGATTGCAATATGTCCCTCTGTAGTCAGAAACACAAAACTTCGGAGGAAAACGACATGAAGACCGCAAAGCCAGCCAAGAAGGGCAAACTCACCAGCAAGAAGCTCGAGAAGAAGGCTCCGCTGACCCAGTTCAAGCACTAGTCGGCGATCTCTGGGCTGAATTCTCTCCCTTCCGCAGAGGCGCCCCGGGGAATGGTTCCGTCACTCAATTTGCGCGGATGGCTTAAGGCCGCCTCCCAAGGCGGCCTTTTGTTTTCCTGAGCCCACCGCCTCACCAGACCTGCGACCTAAACCAGCGCCACACCCCTCGACCAACCTGCCACGCTGCGGGAGAGGATCGGCCGGCGATCTTGGCTGTTCCGGTCATCCCTTCAACCAGCGAGCCGTCCGGGTTCGGGAAGACCATCTCGACGGCGAAGTAGTTGGTGAGTTGTTGACCGAGGCGATCAAGCTGCTCCGGGTCGCTAACGGGGCGGTCGTGTGCGGCGGCCGGGAGAATACGGTCCACGCTGCCACCGTAGGTACGAAACGCATAGGTCACGACCTTGAGCTGCGCTGGTGAGCCTGCGTGCAACTCTTCCAGCTCCCAATCGCGGACCAGGATCCGAGCCTTCATCGAGCTGCGATCGACGATGTCGCAGAATTCATCGCCCGCCGAAAGAAACTCGCCGGTTTCTTGATCCAGACCGGGAGTGATCACGATTCCGGCAAAAGGTGCGCGAATCGTGAGCGCTTCCACCTGCTGTTGCGCCACCGCGGATTCCCGCTGGAGTCTCTCGCGATCCTGAATTGCGGCGGCGACCTTCGGTGAATAGGACTCCGACTGTCCTTCACGTACTTGGCCGTCGGCAATCGCGAGCTGCTGCGCGAGCGCGGCCCCGCTGGCATCGATTTCTGGATTTGAAAATACGGCGAGGATCTGGCCGGCGGAGACAAAGTCGCCCTGCTTTACGAAGACCTGACGGACCGTACCTGAAACCTGAGGACGGAGGCGGGCTTCCCTGCCTGGTTCGAGAACGAAATCGGAAGCGACGCGGCTGGGGATCGGCGGAATCAGGAACACGACGGCGAGAGCGATGGCACCGACCTGCTGCCGCCTCGTCATTCTCCAGGCCATAAATTCCTCCCTCTTTCCGCGCCACCAGGCGCGCGACTGCCGCCACGCCTTGGCGAGGCCTTTCCGTGAAAAGTAGTAGATGATCACGAGCGTACTGATGTAGCCCCACGTGGAACCGAGCTTGCTGACCAAGACGTTTCTGACGAAAACAACGGTGAGGACCAGGATCAAGAAACTGTAGGCCATCGCTGCCACGCCGAAAATGACAAAGACGCGACGCTGCCGGCGCGAGGCCTGTGGTAAATCGATGTCCTCGAGGAGCAGGTATTTGCGGCCCCAGGCGCGAAGATAGGCAAACGCGTCTTCTCGCAGGTTGTCAATCCGGACATACTCCGCGAGCAGGTAATAACCGTCAGCCTTAATCAGAGGGTTCAGATTCATCAATGCCCCCTGAATTCCGCTGAGAAGCATGGTTTTGTACGCAAAATCGTTGGCGAACGAGCCGGGCCAGGTAAAGCGCCAGAAGATCGCAGCGATGCCGCAAATCACCAGCTCGATCCAGATTCCCGCGAAGAGAACCCACTGGCGGCGACCGATGCGGTCGAACAGCATGATGTCGGTGGTGTCGGTAAAAAACGCCGGCGTGAAATAGATGAGCAGAAACCCCATTTGATGGACGTCCCCGCCGAAATGCTTGCAGGTGAGACCGTGACCGAACTCGTGTATCGCACCGAGGCCGAACAGTAAGAACCAGAAGACCCAGATATCATAGGAAGTCTTGCCGGTGAAGGTGTACAGAGCGGCGGTGCTGCGCTCGACCTGGCTCCAATCCCCCGCCAGAAGATAGACCGCGACCACAAACAGGAAAATCGAAAAAACGACGAACGTTGGAGTGAACATCCATCCGAGGTACGGATCCAATTTCGCCAGAGTCTTGTTCGGGTCCCAGGCACGGAAGGAAATATAGAGCACGCTGGACTGATCGATGCGGCTTCTGCGCTCGTCGCGAACCCGCTCGAGAACCGCGAGATTCTTTTCTCCAACGGACTGTTCCCAGATTTCGGGTTCGACGCCTTCAAGAAAGTCCATTACTTCCTGTTCGGACAGGGCTTCGTCGGGATGGAGCTGGTTCCAGACGCCGGCGATGTCGAGCCGGCTTCGAGTGCCGTCGCAGAGCGTGAGCAGCTCATACTCGGTGGCGCCAAAACGATTGTATGAGTTTGTCTCGGGCACTTTGACGACGAAGCTCTTGTCGCCGCCGATGGTTTGTTCGCTGACGCGCAGGTCTCTGCGGAACTTCGGGCGATGCAATCCCTTTGCCAGGACGCCGGAGGCCTTCAGACTTGTAGGGCCAAAACGCACGGGAGATCGCTACTGCCTTTGGGCTGGCGCGCCGGGCCAAGCGACTTGGACGGCCATTCCGGGGCGGAGGTCCGAGGTGCCTTTGCCGCCGAGTTCCGCAGTGACATTGTAGCTGTCACTGGACGGATCGACGACCGGGCTGATTTTCACGACCGTCGCGCTCAGCGCACGTTCCGGATCGCTGACTAAGGAGAGTTCGACTTTCGCACCACGCGACGGACGGCGCACGGACGATTCCGGAACCTGGAACTGAACCTCGAGCGGAGCGAGCTGGCTTACGCGGAAGCATTTGTCGCCTTTGGCGACCTGCTGGCCTTCGCGAACGTAGCGGACGACGACAGCTCCGGCGAACGGGGCCCGCAGACGGGTTTGGTCGAGCTCGATTTCGAGGCGCTTGATTTCTTCCTGGCTGCTCTCGGCGCTTGCTTCCCAGCCATGCAGATCGTATACGGCACCTTTGGCTTCGAAATCGGCCTGTTCGAGATCGGCCTCGCTCGATAGGCCGGCCTGGTTGAGTTTCTGCTGGCGGTCGAGCGCGGCCGCTTTGGCTCTTACCTCGGATTGCTTGTATTTCACGTTGTTTTGGGCAACTTGAAGATCATCCTGAGCTTTCGCAAGCTCAATTTGCAACGTGCGATCGTCGAGCTGGGCGAGGATGTCGCCCTTCTTTACTTCGCTGCCTTCGTCGCGCGCGATCGAAACAACCACACCGTCGCGCTCCGCTGCGAGGTCGAGCTGGTGTTCGACCGAGAGCACGCTCAGGACTTCATGATCGTCAACGGGATGCGCAAGCGAAGAAGGCGCCGGCGGAGCCGAGATGTTGGCATTCGAGTCGGCCGCAGGCGGATGCGCGGGCGAAACGGCGGACGAATCCCCGCAGCCCGCGAGGGTGGCCGCGAAAGCAACTGCAGCTCCGAGAAGCAGCGCGGTGCGCATGGCCATGTTCACCATCCTTCCTACGGCATCCAAATCCATATCTCCTGCCAGAGCCAGCGGAACAGATCGCCCAGCAAAGCGTAGCCGACCGGATACCAGCCGCTGCCAAACCAGCCGCCGCCGGCGCGGATGCGCGCACGGCCAACCATGCCGTCACGAGCGCGCCCGCCCGTGTTGTTGAAGACGGCGCGAACTACAAAATACTGGTCTCCGGCGTCGGAGTGCGTCTGGGCGCCGATGCGCTCGAGCGTTCCCGTGAATGTATCGGTGGGAAAGGCATTGAGCTTCAGCGCGACGCTGCGTCCCACGCGGAGCAGGCCGAGATCGGATTCCGGAACGCTCATCTCCGCCGCCATGCGGTCGGCAGTAACGATTTCGCAAAAGGCCTCGCCGGGCTTGACCATCGTTCCCGTGCGCTCTTCGACCTTCGGCGTGATGACGACGCCGGCGATCGGAGCGCGAAGTTGCGCCTCGGCGACGCGGGATTGCTCAAGCTGGGCTTCAACGATGTGCAAATTGACGCGAAGGGTGGCTTGCCCGGTGGCGGAAGAGTCGTTCTTGAACTCGGCCTCGGCGAGATCGTGACGTGCCTGGCCCAGAGCGGCTTGCGCTTGCGCAAGCCTCACGACAGCATCGCTATCGTCAAGCTGTGCGAGCAATCGGCCCGGCTGAACCGCGTCGCCTTCGTGAACGAAAACGCGTTTCACGACGCCGCCGTCCATCGCACTGACCATTCGGCGCTCTGCAGGAACGACGGTTGCATTGGTGCCGACGCGCATGGGCCACGGAACGAACACCAGAATCGCCGTGATGATGCCCGCTCGCTCAAGGTACATCCGACGACGCCCTTTGGGAACGGCTGCGAGAAGCTTCTGTTTGCGCGACGCGAAAGGCTGCAGAAGATTGGCGAGCGGTACCTGTTGGTACAGCTGTGCGTTGCGGATCGCGACGGACGTTTGATTGCCGAGGATGGCAAGAGTTTCCTTGTTGGTGTCGGTCAAAAAATCAGCTTCGCCGCTCACCAGCGCGAGGACACCCAGCGCTCCCTGATCGTCGCGCAATGGCAGCGCGTAGAAACCGCTGTAGCCGTGTTTTTCGAGGATCGAGACGATCTGCGCGCGGGCTTCGTCGGGGCTGACCTGCCATTCTTCCCCGTCCTGATCAGCGGCGACGACTTCGGTCTGATCGGCAACCCATTCGAGGCGCTCGCGGAAATCGTCCATCTCGCGCGTCTTGGGAACTTCCGTCTCGCCGGAAACGGCGCCGAGCATGAAGCGACCGCGATCGAAGAAGCCGATGATGCACTTGTCGAAGGGTACGACGGAGGCGGCCTGCTGCACTACGGTCATCAGGACATGGTCGAGATCGAGCGTGGAGGTGATTTCCTGCGAAATCTTCAGCAGGGCGTCGAGCGCATGGACTTTGCGCTCGGATTCGAGCAGGTTTGCGTTGTGCAGAGCGATGGCGGCCTGTTCGCTGACCTGGCCCAGAAGAAACAGCTCGTCTTCGTCAAACGCACCGCCGTCGACTTTGTTCACCAGCTCGACGACGCCCAGCACCTCGTCGCCTTTGCGCAGCGGCGCGGCCATCCAGCATTGCATTTCGAAATCGTCGCCAGCGGCCTCGCGGCGCTCTTCGAGGCCGGGTTCCGAAGCGGGATCGGCGACCATTTTGGGCGAAGCTTGTTGCGCGATTTCGGCGAGCAGTCCCTCCGAGGCCGGAACGCGGGCGCCTTCTTCGGCCGTGGGGTCGTCGCCGACGCGCTGCGCGAGATGGAGTTCGGACGAGCCGGAATCCATCAGCCAGATGTTGCAGGCCGCGCCGCCGAGTAGCGAGCGAATTTTTTCGGCGACTACCGGCAGGAGTTCGCCGAGTTCGAGAGTGGAGGTAAATGTCCGGCCGATATCGTACAGCGCGGTGAGGCGATCGAGCGTGGCAAGGTGAGAGGTGCGCTCCCCCTCGATGGATTCCAAGTTCGTGAGCGCCTGGCCGGCCAGACGACTGGCTTCCTCAATAAAGAGCTCGTCGTCTGCGGTGAACTCGCCCGTGCGTTTGCCCAGGACCTCGATCACGCCTTGCCACTGTTCGCCGCCGGGCAGAGCGGCATAGACGGCCGATTTCACGCGCGAGCGGCTGGCGTCGTCCAGGTGAGAGAGGCGGTCGGCGGAAATCTGCTTGGCGCCGAGGCGACGGCTTTCACCTGATTCGTATACTTCGGCCAGAATACCCTCGGAAACGGTGCCACGCTCAGGATTGACCCGTTCGCCCGTTTCCGCCCAGCGCGCGCGGCAGCTGAGCCCCGACTCCGGGAAGGCGGTCCAGATCAGCACGGCCCGCGCGCCGACGACCGAGCCCACGCGCGCTGCGACCGTCTTCAGCAGCGTATCTTGGTCGCGACAGGCCAAAGACACGCTGGCCAGTTCGAATAGCGCGGCAGACGCTTCCATGCTTCTCCAGAGGACGTATGCGGGTGCCCATTTACCGCATAAAATCAGCCCAAATGCGGCATAGGAGGGACGGCGCAGCCTAACAAATCAGGCGCGGAGGCGTCAAGGAACTGCGCAACACAATCGCATCAGAGCCCTTGATCGGGCTGCCTAATTCGGTTAGGTTGGGGCGCTACCCAGAGGGCTATGTGAACATTAAAATCCGGAAGGCCGGTCCCGCTACGATACTGGACCTTGAGGGACCGCTAAAGCTCGGCAAGGACGAGGAAGGCTTCCGAACACAGATCCAGCAATTGATCGATTCCGGTTCGACGCACGTGGCCATCAATCTGGGTGGGGTGACCGATCTGGACAGCTCGGGAATCGGGTCGCTCGTGCGAACCTTCACCAACCTGAAGCGCGCCGGGGGAAAGTGCACTTATTTCGCGGCCAGCAAACGGGTGCTGATGCTGCTGAAGATGGTGCGGCTCGATTCGGTCCTCGACCTCGCCGAGGACGAAGCCACCGCGTTGACCCGGATCTGACATCCTCCGCAGTCGCTATGCCGGCTCCGAGTTGGAATTCAGCCGAGCCCTGGCGCCGGCAGCCCGCTCACTGAAAGGCCGGGGCGTGTTCGTGCGCCCAATCCGCGAAGGTGAGCGCCGGTCTTCCGGTGACCTGCTGCACCGTGGGAAAGACCCGGGCGGCCTTGCCGCTGCGTACAAATTCAGCGAATGGCAGCAGACCGTCGATAATGTAGGCGGGCATATTGGCTCGCTCCATGTCTTGGCGCGCCGCCTCATCCGTAATCGAGACATATTCGATCGACATACCAAGCGCACTTGAGAGGATGACCACCTCCTCGGCGATGCTGAGCGCTACCGGCCCGGTGACGTCAAGAGCCCTTCCAAAGTAATCTTCGCTCGTAAGCGCGCGCACGGCCACCGCGGCGATATCGCGCGGGTGGACCGACGGCAGCTTGCCGTCGCCGTAGTTTGAGAAGACCTTCCTCTGCCGCCGGATGGACTCGCGCCAGTGGAGCGCGTTGGACATGAAGCGCCCCGGCCTGACGACCGTCCACGGCACGCCGGAATCCCTGATGGCCTGTTCGCCTTCTTCGTGCCATCGGCGTATGGCATTGCGGGTTTCGCCGTCGCCGCCCATTGCTCCGAGCTTGACGATGTGACGGACTCCCGCTGTTTTCGCCGCAACTGCCAAGGCCCGCTCGTGAGAGCCCGTTTGCGGACCAAGAGTGAGCGAAAACACCCGGTCTGCTCCATTCACCGCTTTTGCCAGCGAACCGGCGTCCGCAAAATCTCCCTGGACCATCTCCACTCGCGGATCAAATTTGGCCTTGGCAGGATGGCGCGTCATCCCCCGGACGGGTTCCCCCGCTGCGAGCAGTTGCGCCAAGACTTCCCTTCCCACTGTGCCGGTCGCTCCGGTAACTAAGATCACTGGTGTTCGCCTCCTGACTTTCCCCCCGATGCCCGAATATCTTGCAAAATCTCGAGAGGCAGCTTAATAGCTCAAGTTAAGTTGAGGTCAAGAGAAAAATGAACTCAAAGGCGAAGCCCGAAGCGCCACACCGGGAGTTGACCGTGGGACTGGTCGCCGCGCGAAGTGGGGTGGCCATCTCGACCATCCACTTTTATGAATCGAAAGGGCTTATCGTTGGCTGGCGGAACAAAAGCAACCACCGGCGATATGCACGCGCGGTGCTGCGCCGGGTGGCGCTCATCAAGGTTGCGCAGCGAACGGGCATTTCGCTCGCATCGATCCGCGAGGCATTGAAGGCGCTGCCGAAGCGACGCGCGGCAACTGCGCAGGATTGGCAGAAGCTTTCGGCGCATGGGAGAAGTGATCTCGAGGATCGGATCAAGCGCCTCATGCGACTTCGGGACCAGCTCGATGGATGCATCGGCTGCGGCTGCCTGTCGCTGGGAGTGTGTCCGCTGCGCAACCCGCAAGACAGACTTGGAAAGAGGGGGACGGGACCGAGACTGCTGGACCCGGGATAGCAAGCTACGCGGGTCCCGCCGAGCTGTTCAAACGCCGGTGCCGGACAGGATGGCGATCTGGGGGCTGATCAGCGCATTGTCGGTGACGATCACCGCGCCGTCCGCCTTGCCCGTTGACTTGGGAGCAAATGCAACCTTGATGATGCACCCAGTCGAAGGATTCACCGTGCCTCCCTTTGCGCAGGTGGTGCCGGAGGCGAGAGTGAAATTCCCATTGACCGAGATCGTACCGAGAGTGAGAGGTGTGGTCCCGGGGTTTTCGAGGGTGATCGTCTGCACCGTGCTCGTGGAACCAACCTTCTGCGGAGCAAAATTCAGCGCAAACGGGGTGAGCGATGCCTGCGGATTGATCGGAGTTCCCGAGAGCGGCACAGATTGCGGACTGCCGGCGGCCGAGTCCGTGATCACGAGCGATGCAGATTGTGTGGTGGTCTGGTCGTGCGACGGAATGAAAGAGACCAGCACGATACAGCTGGATTTCGCAGCCAGCGTGCGCGGGCACAGCGGCAGGGCCACGAATTCGCGGGGTGTTTCGCCGCTGCCTGAGGTGGCGATCTTGTTGATCGCAATCGACGTGGTGCCGGAGTTGGTCAACGTCACGAACTGTATGCTGAGCAACCCAACGTACACGTTGCCGAAGTTGACGCTCGACGGCGAAATCTTCAGCGTGCTGGTGGCGGCGGCATTGACGTTCTGCGGTACGCCCGGCGAAGTTCCGCCGTTGAAATTGCCGTCTCCGGAATAGACCGCTGTGAGCGTGCGCGGGCCGCTGGTTGTGAAGGTGATCGAGCAGGTGCCCGTGCCCGATGCCAGTGTGGCCGTGCAGGTCTCGCCCGTGCTCGCGTGGATCTGAACGCTGCCCGTCGGCGTGCCCGGGCCGGTAACCTTCACTCCCATCGCGACGGTCTGGCCGGTGGTTGAGGGATTCGGCGAATTGGAGCTGATCGTGGTCGTGCTCGAAGCTTTCTGGGCGGTCGTTGACGACGTCTGCTGCGGGGCGGCGGCGTAATTCGAGTTCCCTGCCTGGTTCGCGGCCAGCATACAGGTGCCCGTGCCGCTGATCATCGTCACGGTGCCGCTGCCGGCGCCACCGGCAATCGTGCACGCGCCCGATGCCGTGATCGTGACGGTCAATCCCGAACTGGCCGTAGCGGTAACACCGAACGTGCTGCCGTAGACCGCCGCGGCGGGGCCCCCGGTGAAAGTGATGGTCTGACTCGCCGGGGTTACCGTCAGCGTCGTCGCGGAATTCGTGGCCCCGGCAAACGTGCTGTCGCCCGCGTAGCCGTAGGTAATGGTGTACGGAGTGGCTGATGCAGGAATCGTGGCCGCGGGGTAAGCGAGCGAGAATGCGCCGCTTGCGCCGATCGGAGCGGTTTTTGTCACACCGTTAATCGCGACCGAGACCGTCTCGGTTGTCGGCGGATCGAGCGGCCCGGGTGCCGAAATCACGCCGGAGAGTGTGACCGTGGCCTTTCCGAACGCGATCGATTGCGATGGAGTCAGTGCGCTGAAGGAAGTGGCGTTCGCCAGAATCGTCGCGGATGAAATGCTCAGCACTTGCTGGTTTCCTGCGGTGATTGTGGCCGTATTCGTATAGCTGCCGGCGGCCGCCGTCGGATTCGTCACTCCGACGATGAAGTTCGTGCCTGCGGCAAGATTCCCGAAAGCGCAGCTTAGCGTCTGCGCGCCCGCTGCGCCAACGATCGAGCACGTTCCCGGGCCGCTGTAGGCCGGACTAAAGGTCCAGTTGGAGCTCGATACGTCCGGCAGCGGATCGTTCAGAGTGACGCCGTTCTCCGTTCCAGGGCCGGCGTTGCTGACGGCGATTGTAAAGCTGATCGGGCTGCCTGGAGCCGTCGAACTCGATGTGCTGGTGCTCGCCAGCTGTCCCGCTCCGGTGGTGGTGGGCGGGAAGGCGACCACGACATCGTTCAGCTGCTTCGTAACGCCGCCGATTCCGGCGTCGACCGGAGCAGTCGAGTTGAAGAACGTGGTGATGTCGAATTCGAACTGGCATGAATAGGTTTGCGCTACCCCGTTGATCGTCATCGGCTGCGTGCACACGGATCCAACCGCGGAGGTGGGAGTCGGGGCGTAGTCGGGATCGTCATAGAGCTGCGGCGTGCTGCCGGCCCAGAAGCCTGACGGCACGAACGTATCGTTGTTCCACGTAATCGTCCACGCGACCGGACCGGTATAGAAGCTCGGATCGGGCTCCGTGCCGGGCGTGCCGGAATACACGGCGTAGTGGACGCAGTTGCCGTTGGCGTAGGGATAGCAGAGGGGGACGATCGTGTCGCCGCTGCCGTCCAGGCCGTAATCAAAGAAGGTGGTGAAGCGGCAGTTAAAATCGTCGAGCACGGTGTCGCCGGACTTGCAAAGTCCCGTGCCCTGGTTCGGCGGAACTTCGGTCGCGGTCAGCGTGATCGTGAAGGGCATGTTTACTTGCGGCAGTTGCAGTTGGAGCGTGTGTGCATTCTGGTCCGTGCAGGGCTCGGTCGGAGTCGGATTGGGATTCGACGGGCAGCTGAAGATGCCCTGCTGTGTTTCGTTTGTGCCTTTCGTGAAACTGAAGGTGACGTTCTGCGGCGGCGGCAGGAAGTTCGCCGTGGCCGTCACGCTCGATGTGAGCGTGAGACCGCAGGAAGTGCTGGTGCCGTCGACAGCGCATGCGTTCGTCCAGCCGCCGAAGGTGCTCGGCGAGGTCGCGTTTGCAGTAAGCAGGACCTGCGTGCCCGTGGGATAGCTGAAGGAACATGTACCGGTGACGAGGCCGTTCGCCTCCGAACAATCGATGTGGCCCGTGTTGTCAGTGACCGCACCCGTTCCGGTTCCCAGCTCGGTGATTGTGAGCGTCACGCTACCGACGACAGCGTTCACGGTGAGCGTCGTGCTGGCATTGGTGGCGCTGGTCAGATTGGCGTCGCCTGCGTAGTTATAGGTAATCGTGTACGGTGTGACCGATGCGGGTATCGTCGACGTCGGGAACACAACGGTGAAGGCGCCGTTTGCACCGATCGTCGCAGGCTGTGCTGAACCGTTGATCGTCACCGAGACGGTCTCACCGCTCACCGGGTACACGGGGCCTACGGCTGAAATCGTGCCAGACAACGAAATCGAGGTGGTTCCAGCCGATATCGATTGCGACGGCGTGAGTCCGCTGAATACCGGAGCCACCCGCGCCACCGTGATGGTCGCAATGCTCAGAAACTGCTGGTTGTTAACGGTGACCGTCGTGGCGTTGACGTAGGTCCCTGCGCCGGCGCTCGCGCTGGTGATCTGCAGACTGGCGCTCGCACCGGAAGCGAGATCTCCGAACGAGCAGCTCAGTGCCTGGCTGCCCACGGCTCCCGCGATGGAGCAGGTCCCAGGCCCGCTGTAGGCGGGGCTGATCGACCAGTTGACGCTCGTGCCGGCGGGCAGCGGATCGTTCAGCGCGACGTTGTCTTCGACTCCCGGACCGGCGTTGCTGACCGCAATCGTGATGCCGATCGGAGCGCCCGCATTGGTGGTAGCCGCATCCGGAGTGCTTGTCACGTTCAGTTGGCCGGCAGTATTGGGCGGGAAGGCGACCACGACATCGTTCAGCTGCTTTGTAACGCCGCCGATTCCGGCGTCGACCGGAGCAGTCGGGTTGAAGAAGGTCGTGATATCGAATTCAAACTGGCAAGCATAAGACTGGGACGCGTCGTTGATCGTCATCGGCTGCGTGCAAATGGTGCCGACCGCCGAACTCGGTGTAACCGCGTAATCAGGATCGTCGTAGAGCTGCGGTGTGCTCCCGGTGTAGCGCGAAGGTGGCGTGAACGTGTCGTTATTCCAGGTGACCGTCCAATTGACGCCGCCGCTGTAGAACGACGGATCCGGTTCAGTCCCCGGCGTGCCGGAATACACATCGTAGTGCACGCAGTTCCCGTTCGCGTAGGGATAGCAGAGCGGCACGATGGTGTTGCCGTTTGAGTCCGCGCCGTAGTTAAAGAACGTGGCAAACCGGCAATCGAAATCATTCAGCACGGTGTTGCCGGTCTCGCAAAGACCATCCGCTAGCGTAGGCGGAACCTCCGTCGCTGTAACCGTCACCATAAAGCCCGTGCCAACCGACGGAATCGCCAGCTCGAGCGCGTGCGCGTTCGCGTCCAGGCAAGGATTGCCGGGCGTCGGATTCGGATTCGACGGGCAATCGAATGCCGCCATCTGCGTCACGTTGCTGCCGGGATTGAACGTCACGTTGATCGAGGTCGGCGGCGGCACGAAGTTCGCCGAAGCGGCCAGCGCCGACGAAACCATCAGCACGCAAGTCTGCCCCCCAGCCGAGGAAGCGCACGCATTGCCCCATCCGCCAAATGTCGTGGGCGCCGTGGCGTTTTCAGTGAGAGTAACCTGCGTGCCGCTCGGATAGCCGGCCATGCAAGTCCCCGACACGATGCCGTTGGCTTCGCTGCAATCAATCAGGCCCATGTTGTCGGTCACGGAGCCGGTTCCGGTGCCGAGATCACTCACAGATATCGAGAAAGTCGGCGCGATTGAAGCAAAGGTCACCTGCTCGGTCGCAGCACCGTTCACGGTGACGCTGCAGGTCGAAGTGCCTGCGCACGTGCTCCAGCCGGTGAAGTTGCTCGCAGCGCTCGGCGTCGCGGTAAGAATCGCAACGGCACCACTCTGATACGTGCCGGTGCACGTACCACTGGCCACTCCCGAGGCAATCGTGCAACTGATCTGTCCCAGATCGTCGGTAACCGTGCCGCTGCCAGATCCCGCGGCGGTGATCCGCAAAGTTGAAGAAGCGGGGCTGCCCTGACCCGCGGTCAGAACGACGGAAGCCGCATTGTAGGCGACCGACCACGCAAGCCCCGCGGGCAAAGCCGGCGAATTGATCGTCGAGAAAGTTCCAGACACCGATGACGCGGTAAGAATCGTGAACGAATTGCCCAGCGACGGCGTAAAACCATTCACGAATCGAACGTTGAGCGCTCCGGCCAGGCTCGCCGAACCGCTCACCGCCAGCTGCGAATACTGCGTTCCGGCTGTCAGACCGCCGATTGCCACTTCGTACGCGCCGCCAGAGCTTTGCGCGAAACTTTGCGAACTGCCGATGGTCAACTTCCCGGCGGCGGGTAGATCGCCGCCCTCGGTAATGCCGCCGTTCGCCACGCTCGATCCAATCGTCCCCGCACCGGAGACAACGCCGGCCCCCGAAGTCGCCACGCCGCCTGAAACCGTGAGGCTCCCGTCAATCTGCGCGTCGCCGCCGCTGATATTGAACGTAGTGACGGAATCCGAAATCGCGCCAGGAATCTGAATGAAGCCGGCAGTCTGCATATAGACCGGCAATTGCATCTGTCCCGGACCGGTGATCGAATTCCCGGCGTTCGTGAGCGACGAGTTGCCCGCATCCTGGCGGATCACCGGCGTGCCGCCGTTCCCGCCGACCGACATCGCTACCGTGCCGTTGCCGCCCAGCGTAACGGCTCCGACCATGCTGAGATTCGTCTGATTGCCATTGGCGGCGATCAGGAGCGAGCCGGTATTCGTGACCGCGCCCATCAACTCGGTATCGCCGTTGTTGCCCACCGTGAACTTCGCAGCGTTGGTCAACATGCCGTGCGTGGTGCCGTCGAGCACCATGCTGTTTCCACCGATCAATCCGAAGTAGGTCGCTGCCGCATCGCTGCTCAGCAACCCACCCTGAATGTCGGCGCCGTTGGAGAACAGGACCTGAGAGCTGGGGCCGGCGCTGATCGTGCCGCCGGAATTGCTCAGGGCGACACTAAACTGCAGAATTCCGCCGCCAGTCGATTCCAGAAGGCCCTGATTGACCGGACTGACAGCGTTGAAAGCCAGAGTTTGGCCCGAAATACTGGCGATCACTTTTCCGGCAGGATCGTTGACAAACATCAAATTGCCGTTACCCACCTGCCCCGCCCCGGTAATCGTATTGTTGACGTTTGTGAGCACGGAGTTACCAGAATCCTGGCGAATCACGGGAGTACCGCCATTCCCGCCGATGGTCATCGAGACTACGCCGCCGCCAGTCAGCGTAACGGGACCGCTCGCGCTCAGGTTCGTCTGATTGCCGTTCGCGGCGACGATGATAGAGCCTTGATTGTTGATGGTGCCGAATATCTCGGCGTCGGCGTTGTTCTGAATTGTGAAAGTCGTCTGGTTGGTCAGCGGGCCGCGCGTGCTGCCGTCAAGCACCACGCTATTGCTGCCGATCACGCCCAAGAAACTCGCGCCCGAGGCGGCCGTGAGCAATCCACCCTGCAGGTCGGCGCCGTTGGAAAACAGCACCTCGGAGCCGCTGCCGACGGTGATAACGCCCGCAGAATTGTTAAGCGTGACGTCGAATTGCAGGATCCCGCCGTTGGCTGATTCGAGCAAACCCTGGTTCACCGGGCTCACGGGGTTGAACAGCAGCGTGGCGCCGGAAACATTCGCGTCAACCGTGCCGCCCGGCTCATTTATGAAAATCACATTGCCGTTGCCCACCTGCCCCGATCCGGAGATCGTGTTATTAACATTGATAATCGTGCAGTTCGCGGTGTCTTGGCGGATCACGGGAGTGCCGCCATTGCCGCCCACCGTCATCAGGATCGAACCGCCTCCGGTCAGGGTCACTGCACCCAAGGCACTGAGATTCGATTGATTGCCGTTCGCGGCGATCTGGAACGAGCCGGTATTGTTGATGGTGCCAACAACTTCGGCATCGCTGTTATTGGTGATCGTGAACGCAGCCGTGTTGTTCAACGGACCCTGCGTCGAGCCGTCAAGCACCATGCTGTTGCCGGTGACGAGGCCGAAGAATGTCGCGCCGCTGGCGCTGGAAAGCGTGCCGCCCTGAACGCTCGATCCGTTCACGAACTGCACCTGCGAACCGCTGCCGGCGGTAATGAGGCCGCCCGCATTGTTCAGTCCTACGTTCATTTCAAAGATTCCGCCACCGCCGGCTTCGAACACGCCCTGATTCACAGGATGTACGGCATTCATCAGCAATGTTTGTCCGGGGATGTTCGCGTTCAGCACGCCGCCCGGCTGATTGATGAAAGCCAGGTTTCCGTTGCCCACTTGTCCCGCGCCGGCGAAGGTGTTGTTGACGTTGGTGAGCGTGGAATTCGAACTGTCCTGGCGGATGACCGGCGTGCCCCCGTTGCCGCCGATGGTCATCGACACAACACCGCCGCCGGTCAGCGTTACGGGCCCGCTCGCACTCAGGTTCGTCTGATTGCCATTCGCCGCTACCTGAAACGATCCGGTGTTGTTGATCGTGCCAAGGAGTTCAGCGTCGGAATTGTTCTGGATCGTGAACGTCGCGGTGTTGATCAGCTGTCCCTGCGTGCTGCCGTCGAGGACGACCGTGTTGCTCACGATGATGCCGAAAAACCCTGCGCCGTTCGTCTCATTCAGCTGCCCGCCTTCGATGCGCGTGCCGTTGAGAAGGTCAACCGCCGCGGCCGTGCCGGTGGCAGTGATATTGCCTCCTGCGTTGACGATCAGCGTGTCGGTTTCGAGCGTGCCGTTCGCCGTTGCTTCCAGCAGGCCTTGGTTGGTGAACTGCGTGGCGTTGATCAACAAGGCGCTTCCCGTGGCTATGACCTTGCCATTGGCCTCATTGGTGACCGCCAAGTTACCGTTCCCGACTTGCCCCACGCCTGAAATCGTGTTGTTGACGTTTACGAGAGAGGAGCTGGCAGGATCCTGACGGATCACGGGCGTGCCCCCGTTGCCTCCGATGGACATCACCACCGTTCCCCCGCCGGAAAGCGTGACGGCGCCGCTCATGCTCAGGTTCGTCTGATTCCCATTGGCGGCGATCTGGAACGAACCGGTGTTCACGATCGATCCAATCACCTCCGTGTCCGCGTTGTTTTGGATCGCGTAGACGCCGGCGTTTGTCAGCGCTCCGTGCGTGCTGCCGTCCAGCACCGCAGTATTGCTGAGAGCCGTTCCGAGAAAGGTGGCGCCGCTGGCCGTGCTGAGGGTTCCACCCTGTATGTCCGTGCCGTTTAGAAACTGCACCTGCGAGCCGCTCTGAGCAGTGATCGTGCCGCCGGCATTGTTTATCGTGACGTCGGCCTGCAGGACACCCTGGTTCGACGCTTCAAAAAGGCCCGAATTCACCGCTGACGACGGGTTCAGCAGTAGCGTACCTCCGGCGCTGTTCGCATTGACGGTCCCACCTGCCTCATTGATGAACGCGACGCTGCCGTTTCCGATCTGGCCTCGGCCGGATATCGTGTTGTTGACGTTGATGAACGACGCGCCGCTGGCGTCCTGCCGGATTACAGGCGTGCCCCCGTTTCCGCCGACGTTCATCAAGATCGAGCCGCCTCCGGTGACGGTAATGGTTCCTGTTGCGCTCAAATTCGTCTGGTTACCGTTTGCCGCTACGATGAGTTGACCGGCGTTGTATAAGCTTCCGGCGATATTCAGATCCAGATTGTTGGTGATCGTAAGGCTGCTGCCAGAATCGATCACCAGGTTAAGAACCTCCGCGCTGATATCCAGGCTGACGGCCGCAGCGGCATGCCCGTCGCTGATGCACACCGTTACCGTCGCGCTATTCGGAACTGTGTCGGTGCTCCAGTTCGAGGCGTTGCTCCAATTGCTGTTGCCTCCGCCGCCCGTCCAAATCGTAGCGCCCGACGCACTGCAGGCGGTCGTCCCGATCAAATTGAACGTGGCGGTGACCGCCTGGTTGGAATTCATGGTGACGATGCATGAGCCGCTGCCGGTGCATGCGCCGCTCCAACCGGCAAAGGTCGAGCCCATGCCAGGAGTCGCCGTAAGCGTTACGCCGGCGCCTTGATTGAAAACCGCCGAACAACTCGGCTGGCATGTGATTCCCGTGGGGACACTCGAGACCGAGCCGAGGCCCGATCCGGCTTCCGCTACCGCCAACGTGAAAGTCGGTACCGCTGTGCCGCTACCGTTGAGCTGCACGGTTTGCGAACTGCCGCTGATCCCGTCGGAATTATCCGTAAACGTCAGGCCGCCGCTTTCAGAACCGTTCGTCGATGGTGTGAAAACAACCGAGACCGTGCAGCTCGAATTCGCGGCCAGCTGGCCTCCGGCCGTGCTGCACGTGTCGCCGGGACCTTCGCTGAAGTCACTCGCATTCGTTCCCGTGAAAGCGTAGCTGAATGTAAGCGGGTTCGCGCTCGGGTTCCCGAGCGTTGCGGTCTGCGCCGCGCTGGCGGTGTGCGTAATCTGGGTACCGAAATTCACGCTCGCAGGCGACGGATCGGCGATCGGAGGAGCCACAACGAATCCGTACGCCGCGATATTTCCGATCAGCGGGCTGCTTTGCGGCCCTGTGTTGGCGGAAGTTCCCTCTTGGCCATCCGCGCCGAAGGCGTAGCCGACGTGGAATCCGGGGGCCAGGGGCACACTGATAGCGGCGGAATACTGGTTGGCGGTGCTCGTCGGCATTGCCGCGATCCACGCGCCCGTCCAGCTGTCGAGCTGGTAGAAGCTGGCGTCGAGCGTCTCGTTCCCCGGGCTCGTAGAGTCGTAGATAAAGGTCGGTGTCTCGGTCGCCAGGATGTTGGATGACTGGTTGACCGGCCCCTGGAAACTGCTGACTTCGTTCAGTTGAATCGATTGTTCCGCGACGTCGGTAATGTTGCCGCTGGTAGCGTTGGCGATGTAGATCTGGCTCGTCGTCGGATCAATGGCCAGCGCAACCGGCGCGGATGCGTTCGGGTCGCTGAACGTAACGCTCGTCAGGCTGAAGCCGCCGATATCCGTGATGCTGCCGGGGTCCGTTCCGCCGTTGCCATTGTTGACGACGTAAATTTGATTCGTCGCCTGATCGACGGCAATGGTGTGCGGTGATGTGCCCGCCGCCACTGTCGCGGCCGCTGTAAGCGTCGCCCCGTTGATGACGGTGACATTGTTGCGGCCCGCGTTCGCGACATAAATTACGTTTGTATTCGTATTCACGTCCAGCGCGATGGGGTTGAGATCCGCGTCAATGGTCGTCGAGATCTGGTTGGTCGCGCCACTGATCACCGTCACGTTGTCGCTCGTGAAATTCGCCACATACACCGTGTTGCTCGTGGAATTCACGGCGATGGCCGTCGGGCGGCTTGCGGACGGATCGGTGATCGTCAGCACCGTGGAATCCAGCGGATCAAAGACGGATATGTTGTTGCTTCCGCCGTTGGCCACATACACTTTGCCGGTCGCCGGATTCACCGCGATTGCCGAAGGGGCAAGGGCGTTCGGATCGCTGATCGTGGAAATCGCGTTTGTTACGCCGTCGATTACGGTGACGTTGTTGCTCGTCGAGTTCGCCACGTAGATCTTGTTGGTTACTGGATTGACGGCTACGGCAATCGGACCTTTCGCGTTGGGGTCGGCGATCGTCGTCGTGACGCCGGAATTACTGATCAGCGTGACGTTGTTGCTCGTTTGATTCGCGACATACTCCTGATTCGTGACCGGATCCACGACGATCGCCGCGGGATGGACGGCATTGGCATCGGCGATGGTGCGTGCCAGGGTCGCAGGCGCCCCGAATTTCGATCCGCTCAGCACGGTGACGTTGTTGCTCGCGGAGTTTGCGACAAAAACCTGGTGATTGACCGGGTTCACCGCGACGGCCGCGGGCTGAGCCGCTGTTGAATCCGTTACGGTGGTGGTACCGTTTGTCGCGCCATTGAAGCACGAAACGGAGCCGCTGCCGGCGTTCGCGGCGTACACCTGATGCGTCACAGAATTCACACTGATGGCCACCGGCGTCCGGGCTCCCGGATCGCTCACCGTGGTCGTCGCGTTGTTGTTTCCCGAAATGACGGTGATGTTGTTGCTGCTGCTGTTGGCCACGTACATCTGATTCGTCGTCGGATTCACAGCCACAGCGGCCGGCGCCGATGCGTTCGGGTCGGTAATGGTCGTGATCGCGTTCGTTCCCGACGCGATTTCGGTCACGTTGTTGCTGGTGCTGTTGGCGACGTAAGCATTTCCGGTAACCGAATTCACGTTCACCGCCACGGGGCCCATGGCATTGGGATCTTGAACCGTGGTCGTGGCGTTTGTCGCACCCGCGATCAAAGTGACGTCGTGGCTGCCGTTGTTCGCCACGTAAACCTGATTCGTCAGCGGATCCACGGCCACGGAAACGGGATTCGTCCCCGCCGTGACGGTCGCTGAAGCCATATTCGACGTTCCGTTGATCACTGTGACGTTGCCGCTGCCCTTGTTCGCGACGTAAATGATGTGCTTCTGGGGATTCACAGCGATCGCGACGGGATTGGTGCCCGTCGGTACGGTGGCCGACACCGCGTTCGCGGCTTCGGGAATCACGCTCAAATTATTCGTGCCGCTGTTCGCGACGTACACGACGCTTGCGAGCGGATCGACGGCGATCGCGGCCGGAGTGGTGCCCACGGTCACGGTAGCGATGACCGTGTTGGTCGCGCCGTTGATCACGCTGACGTTGCCGCTTCCGCTGTTCGCGACGTAGATCGTGTCGGTCAGGGCATCCACAGCGATGGCGGAGGGATTCGTGCCGACCGGAATCGTGGCGACGACGCTCTCGCTCCCTCCGCGGATGACCGTGACGCTCGCGGCGCCGTTATTCGCGACGTAGATTTGCCCGGTCGCGGGATTCACCGCGACGGCCGCGGGGGTGCTTGCAACTCCGACGGAGACCGTGAAAGTTTGCGCGAAAACGACAGCGGGAAAGGAAACGAGCGCCGCGACGAACACGAGCCACACGCTCGGGCGAAACGACTTCGAGGTCACCAAACACCTGAAAATTCCGGGGCACGCACGGCCGCCCCGGCTAGACTCCATCATTCGCAGCTCCGGGAATCGCGATTCCTGCCTGTTGAGAGACTTTGGCTGTCAGCTAAACCAGGGCCTTGCTCAGGATTGCAAGCACATCTTCATGCACGTCCCGGGCCAGTACTGCGCGCCCGGCCGAAATTCGCCACCCGCGAAAATTGAGACGAGAGCCCGCTTCGCCGCCGGTGGCTCTGTGCTGGGGAAGCAGAGTGAACCCCACCAGGGGTATTCGCACAACCAAATGCCAACTAGAGTCCGGCCGGACGCAAAAGAGCGTGCCTCTAAAGCTTTGTGACACGTCAGTTGCAAGGGCCGAAACACTAGAAGGGGGAAAAGTCAGGCGGATTTTGGCTGTCGGCACGCGTGATGTCAAGAAATAATGGGCGCAACGGGCGCCGGAAGCCCCGGGCCGGGGGGTTTTAGTACGCCTACGACCCGATCGCGCCAGCGCTCTTCCCGGCCCAAAACCGCCCGATAAATCACCGTACGCGTGAGTATCGAGGGCGTCGAAGTGGAACTTGTTTGCACAATGCGCATGGTGCGAACTGCTGCGCGCATTCCCGGCGCTGGTTCCAACCTTCTTGATTTATCAAATCGGAAGACTTACCCTCATTTCGAGTTGTCCGCAGGCATCGCCACACAAGACATGATGGAATGTCCGCACTGTCACTCCACTAACTCTCCCACCGCAGAACGTTGCATCAAGTGCGACACTCCGTTTGAGTTCTCCGGGGCCACCATGGCGGCGAACGGCGTGATGACTCCGCCGCGCACCGATCTTGAGAACTTCGCAAAAGGCTGGTCGCTTCCCTCTCCCGGTGCCGGTGCGGCCGGAGCATCTCTCGCGCCGGGCGCTCTTCTCGGGACTCGCTACGAAATCGTGCAGATCCTGGGGCAAGGCGGCATGGGCGCGGTATACAAAGCAAGGGATCTGGAACTGGATCGCGTTGTTGCGGTCAAAGTGATCCGGCCCGATCTTGCCTCGCATCCCGACATTCTCGCGCGATTCAAGCAGGAGCTGATCCTCGCGCGCCAGATCACGCACCGCAACGTGATCCGCATTTTCGATCTCAGCGAAGCCAGCGGAATCAAGTTCATTACCATGGAGTTCATCGAGGGACAGGACCTGAAGTCCCTGGTCTCCGAGAAGGGCCGCATCAGTTTCGAAGAAGCCGCAGGTTTCATCGAGCAGGTTTGCCTGGCACTCGAAGCGGCACACGCCGAAGGCGTCGTCCACCGCGACCTGAAGCCGCAAAACATCATGGTCGACAAACAAAGCCGCGCCTCCGTGATGGATTTCGGCATCGCACGTTCGGTGGAAGCCGGCGGCATGACCATGACCGGGATGGTCGTGGGCACACCCGAGTACATGTCTCCTGAGCAGGTCATGGGCGAGCGCGTGGATGTTCGCTCCGACCTGTTCACGCTCGGAGTGATTTTTTATGAATTGCTGACGGGAGCAACGCCATACAGATCGGATTCGCTGCAAGGCGCGATGTTCAAGCGGACCCGCGAGATTCCGAAGCCGCCGATCGAAGTCGACCCGACCGTACCGCAGATTTTGAGCGACGTCACCGCGAAATGTCTTCAGATTGATCCCGCGCGCCGCTATCAATCGGCGCGCGAAATCATCACGGATCTAGAATCCTGGCACGGCGGCGCCAAACGAAGCCCCGTCACTGGCCTGTCTCGCAAACCGTTCGCGCCTTCGCCGCTGCTGATCGTCGCCACGGCGCTCGTGGTGATGGTTGTGGCGGCCGCTGGAGGGATGCTACGCGGGAGGCTGTTCTCGTCATCGTCTCCGTCGACGGAAGGCGCGAACGCAGCCGCCGCTCCCGACGTTTCGCTTGCGATTCTGCCGTTCCGCAACGCTTCGGGCGATCCGGCTCTTGACTGGCTGGGCTCCAGCCTCGCGGAAACCCTCAGCACCGACGTCGGGCAGTCGTCCCATCTTCTGGTCGTGTCGTCGGAACGAGTCAGCCAGATCTTTCGCGATTTGCGGCTCACCTCCGACGTCGCCTTCGATCCGCCGACGCTCGAGCGTCTCGCGCAGTTCAGCAATGCCGACAATCTCGTCTGGGGTCGCTACGCGAAATTCGGCGATCAGATTCGCATCGACGCAACGGTTCAGGACGTCAAACGCGGCCGTACCGCTGCTCTCTCTGAGTCCACGACCGAAAAAGACATGCTGAGTGCGATTGATCGGCTGGCGGCGGACATCCGCTCAAACCTCGCGCTGTCGAAGAGTATCGTTCAAGAGCTGCAAGGCCAATCCTTCAAGCCATCCACGAATTCCGTGCCCGCGCTGCGCGACTATGACCAAGGACTGCAACTGGAGCGCCGTGGCGATTTCCTCGGAGCGATCAAGCAATTCCAGACATCTACGCAACAAGACCCTGATTTTGCGCTCGCCGATTCCGAGCTGGGCCGTGTCTACGCGCTGCTGGGGCAGGATAACGAGGCCGAACAGGCCTCCGGAAAAGCCGTGGAGCTGAGCGATTCGCTGCCGATTCAGGAAAAATATCTCATCCAGGCGAGCCACTACCAGATTCTGCGCGACTATCCGAAAGCGATCGAGGCATACGAAAATCTCGCCAAGGTATGGCCTGACAATACCGACGTGCGGTTTAGCCTTGGCCTGCTTTATGAGCAATCGAGCAACTACGACAAAGCCCGCGAAGCGTTTACGAAGGTTCTCTCCTTCGATTCCAACCGCGTGCTCGCGCTGCTTGAAATCGGGAAAGTGGAAATCGAAAGCGGCGACGCACAAAAGGGCCTCGAATACCTGACGCGCGCGCAGGCCATGGCCATCGAGTCAGGAAACGACGAGGAGCGCTCCGACATTCTGCAGTCGATGGGGGGCGCATACGCCGCGCTGAACAAGTACGACGATGCGATCAAGAATTACCAAGACTCACTCGACCTCCGCCGCAAACTCGGCCTGAAAAAAGGCATCGCCGACAGCCTCCAGGCGATGGCGTCGGCTGAAGCGGCCATGGGCAAGCCCGAGCTCGCACAGAAAAATTATACGGCGGCACTCGATCTCCGCCGGGAAATCGGCGACAAAGCCGGCACCGGCGATGCGCTCAACGATCTCGCCCAGTTCTACGACGATCGCGGCAATTACGATCAGGCGCTCAAGGGTTTCAAGGAAGCACTGCAGATTGAAATCGATGTCGGCAACGAAAACAATCAGGGGCTGGTCCTGAACAATATCGGCAATACGTATCTTTCAAAAGCCGATTACCAGAATGCGCGCACCTATTTCGAACAGGCGCTCGAGGTGCGCGAGAAGCTGAAGGTCTCCAGCGACATCGCCGACACGCTTCACAACCTCGGAGAAACTTTGGGGAGCATCGCGGACTACGACCAGGCGTTGCAGTATTACGTCCGCGCGCTCGACCTTCGTCGCGGCGCCGGCGACAAACTTGGCGCGGCCATCGAATCTTCCAGCATGGGCAATATGTTCGCTTATCAGGGGCGCTACGGCGCGGCGCTCAGCTCGGAGGAAGACGCCGTGAAGACCATTCGCGACATTCAGGAGCACGGCTTCTGGTTCACGAACGTACTGGGCGCGTACGGCCACGCTCTGGCCCAGGTCGGCCGCAACGATGACGCGCAAAAAGCCCTCGATGAGGCCCTCGCATCAGCGCGCGAGCAGAAAAACGACTCCAACGCGGCCGAAGTTCTCGGCTTCGAGGGGGATAACGCCTTCTATCACGGCGATTACAGATCCGCCGTCGCTTTCTACGGCCAAGCGATTGAAAAGGCCGCTCACAGCGCTGATGCGCACCTGCTTCTGGTTTCGAAAGTGAATTTCTCGAAGACGCAGGTCACACTGGGCAACTCCAAGGAAGGCTTCACCGGATTAAAGTTGCTATCGCAGGAAGCCGACAGCATGGGACTGAAATATGTTTCGGTCGAATGCGCGATCTACATGGCGCAGGCATCGATTGGAATGAAAAACTACGGTGCCGCGAAATCCGCGCTGGAGGCGGCACTGAACACCAGCGAGAAGCTCGGCATGCAGGCGCTGCTGGCGCAAAGCCATTTCCAGATGGCGCGCGCGCTGGAACTTTCAGGCAGCGCTGTGGAAGCAAAGGAGCACTACAAGCAGGCTAGCCAAATCGCCGCTGGCATACAAAAGGAAGCCCACGCCGATACGATCACGAAACGCAGCGACCTGAGTCCCATCTTCGCCCACGCGTCCTGATCGACGCTTTTTGTGACCCCCGCTTGGATGCTCGCTCCGTTGTTTCGTCGGGCCGTCGAATGATGTATATGTGTAGAGGCAGTCGGTGGTTTGCAACGGTCGGCGGTCCCGAATTCGGGGTGCTCAATTTCGATCCACTCTGGACTCTCGGAATCACTTTAACTTTCTAAATCCTTCAACCCCTTGGCTGCATCTATTGGGTCACCCGTTTCGCTCCGGAGAAGCCATCGACCAAGCGCGACAAATTTCGCGCGAGTGCCTTCGACGGAGACTCGGACAGGTAGAAGACCGGAGGCGTACATGAGTTTTTCGTCGAATCGAACGCCGTGGATTGTCGCAGGGGCCTGCTTGATCGTCGTCGCAGCGATCGGGGGTGAACTCTACCTGAAGCACGCGTCCGGCGCGCCGCCGGCAACGGCGCCGGAAGTCCAGGTCGCGACGGTCGAACAAAAGGACGTTCCCATATACGGCGAATGGATCGGCACGCTCGACGGCTTCACCAACGCCGACGTCCGCGCGCAAGTCACCGGCTATTTACTGCGCCAGGATTATCAGGAGGGCGCGTTCGTGAAAAAGGGGCAATTGCTCTTCGAAATTGATCCGCGGCCCTTCCAAGCCGCTCTCGACCAGGCCCAAGGCCAGCTCGCGCAAGCCAACGCGATTCTCGAAAATGCGCAGGCCGTGCAAGGGCGCACACAGCTCGATGTGGATCGATACACGCCGCTGGCCAAGGAGCAGGCCGCCAGCCAGCAGGATCTCGACAACGCCGTTCAGAACAACCTCGCAGCCAAAGCTACGGTCGAAACCGCCAGGGCACAGATTCAAACCGATAAGGCCGCGGTCGAAACCGCGCAGATCAATCTCGATTTCACGCGGCTGATGGCGCCGATCGACGGCATTGCCGGCCAGGCGCAGCTTCAGGTGGGCGCACTGGTCAATCCAGCCAGCGCTCCGGTCACATCCGTTTCCACGGTTGATCCGATCAAAGTTTATTTCACCGTAAGCGAGCAGGAGTATCTCGCTTGGAATAAGCGCTTCCCCACCGAAACCACGCGCGTCGCAGCCGACAAGAGCCTGCGCCTGGAATTGATTCTGGCAGACGGGTCGACGTATCCACACGATGGTACGTTCTACTTCGCGGACCGCCAGGTCAATGAAAGCACCGGTGCGATCCGCATCGCCGGGCTCTTCCCGAATCCCGGAAATATTTTGCGCCCCGGAGGCTACGCCAAGATTCGCACGGCGGTTCGAACACAGAAGGACGCATTGCTGGTGCCGCAACGCGCGGTTTCCGAGCTGCAAGGCGGATATCAGGTTGTGGTGCTCGACAATGCCAACAAAGCGATCGTGCGGACGGTGACCGTGGGCGACCGCGTCGGCTCCGACTGGGTGATTTCCGACGGCCTGAAGCCGGGCGAACGCGTGATTACCGAAGGATTTCAAAAGGTACGCGACGGCATGCAGGTGAATCCCAAGCCGTTTGCCGGCGGGGGGGAGGAACGATAGCCGATGTCAAAATTCTTCATCAATCGCCCGATCGTGGCCATCGTGATCTCAATCGTCCTGGTCATCGTCGGCTCCCTGACGATTCTCAGTTTGCCGGTCGCTCAGTTCCCCAACATCGTGCCGCCCGAGGTTCAGGTGCTCGCCACCTACGTCGGCGCAGACGCACAAACCCTGGAACAGTCGGTTGCCACACCGATCGAAGAACAGATGAATGGTGTGGACAACATGAACTACATGTACTCACTGAACGCCACCGGCAACTCCAACACCACGCTGATCGTGGATTTCGACGAGAAAACCGATCCCAACACGGATTTCATTCTCACCCAGTCGCGCGAGACGCTGGCCGCGTCCCAGCTGCCGCAGGACGTCATCAATTACGGCGTCAGCGTCCGAAAAGCCGTCACCGCCCCGCTCATCTTGTTCGCTCTGTACTCGCCGCACGGTACCTACGACGCCGATTTTCTGGCGAACTACGCCTACATCAATCTCGCCGATCCTCTTCTCCGCTCCACCGGCATCGGCAACGTCCAGATCTTCGGCGCCGGCGAGTACGCGATGCGACTCTGGGTCAAGCCCGATCAATTGGCCAAGCTCGGCATCACCGTCACGGAAATCGTCAGCGCCATTCAGGCACAGAACACGGTCAACCCGGCGGGCAAGGCCGGCGGCGAGCCCGCGCCGAAAGGCCAGGAGTTCACTTACTCGGTGCTTGCGCAGGGCCGGCTTGAGTCTCCCGAGGAATTCGGAAACATCGTGGTTCGCGAGACTCCCGACGGAGGCATCGTGCGCGTCCGTGATGTCGCTCGCATCGAACTGGGTTCGCAAGATTACAGCGTCTCCGGCCATTTCAACGGAAAGCCGAGCGCGGTGATCGCCGCGTACCAACTCCCGGGTTCCAACGCCGTCGAGGCCGCTGACGGCGCCAAGAAGCTGATGGAACGGATGAAGGAGCGCTTTCCAGGCGATATCGACTACGCCATCGCGCTGGATACGACGCGCTCGGTCACCCAGGGCATGAAAGAAATCATCGAGACGTTGCTGATCGCCCTCGTGCTCGTCATCATCGTGGTCTATATCTTCCTGCAGGGCTGGCGCGCCACTCTGATTCCTCTGCTGGCCGTACCCGTCTCGCTGGTCGGCACGTTCGTGTTCTTTCCATTGTTCGGTTTTTCGATCAACACACTGTCCTTGTTCGGCTTGGTGCTGGCCATTGGACTTGTGGTGGATGATGCGATCGTCGTGGTTGAAGGAGTCGAGAGGCATATCGAAGAGGGTATGACTCCGAAAAACGCCGCGCTGAAAGCAATGGAGGAGCTTTCCGGTCCGGTACTCGGAATCGCTCTGGTCCTCTCCGCCGTGTTCGTGCCCACCGCGTTCATTCCGGGCATTACCGGGCGGCTCTATCAGCAGTTTGCGGTCACGATTGCAATTTCCGTCCTGCTTTCCGCATTCAACGCGCTTACGCTCAGTCCGGCGCTGGCGGCGCTGTTGCTGAGACGCAAGGAGGAAAGCCACGGATTGTTGCGCAAATTTTTCGATTGGTTCAACCGCGTTTTCGGGCGAGCCACCGACACCTACGTGCGCTGGAGCGGCGTGTTGCTCCATAAAACCGCCGTCGTGATTATCCTGCTGTTGGCGTTTGGCGCGGCCGGAGCGTTTTTTGCGCAACATTTACCGTCGAGCTTTCTGCCCGATGAAGATCAGGGCTTCGCGTATGTGAATCTCCAGCTGCCCAACGGCGCGTCGTTCGAACGGACCACGCAAGCGGCGGCGCAAGTCGATCGGATCATTCGCGACACGCCCGGAGTTCAATACTCGACCAGCGTGGTGGGCTTCAGTTTGCTGAGCTTCGTTCGCACCAGTTACAACGCGTTCTTCTTCGTCACTTTCAAGCCGTGGGACGATCGCAAGACTCGGGACGAACAGTTCCAGGCGATCAAGACGCATCTGAACCAGGCATTGAGCCAGATGCCCGCGGGCACGGCTTTCAGTTTTTCGCCCCCGGCGATTCCGGGCGTCGGCACTTCCGGGGGATTCACGTTCATCCTGGAAGACCGCGCCGGCAACGATGTGCAATTTCTTGCCAAGAATCTCGGAACGTTTCTCGCGGCGGCGCGCAAAAGGCCGGAGCTGGCGAGCATGAGCACCACGTTTCTGCCGAGCGTGCCGCAGGAATTCGTGGATGTGGACCGGGACAAAGTGTTGAAGCAAGGCGTGAACCTGAACGACGTGTACCGCACGATTCAGGCATTCATGGGCGGCTACTTCATCAATTATTTCAATCGATTCGGCCGCCAGTGGCAGGTGTATATCGAGGCCGAGGGTGAAGACCGCGCGCGCATTGAAAACGTCGGCGAATTTTACGTGCGCAACAACCGGGGCGAAAACGTTCCGCTTTCGACGCTGATCAACGTGAAACCACGTCTCGGTCCTGAATTTACGATGCGCTTCAATGAGTACCGCTCGGCACAAATCAACGGCAGCGCCGCTGCCGGCTATAGCGCGCAACAGGCTACCGACGCGCTGGAGCAAGTTTTCAAGCAGACCATGCCGGCCGACATGGGATTCGATTACTCCGGCATTTCCTATCAAGAGCAGCAGGCGCGGCAGGGCGTGCCGGCGGCGGCGGTTTTCGGGCTTTCGCTTCTGTTCGTTTTTCTGATTCTGGCGGCGCTCTATGAGAGCTGGTCGCTGCCGTTCAGTGTCTTGCTGAGCACACCTGTGGCGGTGTTTGGGGCCTTCGCGATCCTGTGGCTGAGGCGCGTGCTGCTTGGTTTCTTCCTGCCTCCTTACATGATTCAGATCGAGAGCGACATTTATTCGCAGATCGGGCTGGTGATGCTGATCGGCCTGGCGGCTAAAAACGCGATCCTGATTGTCGAATTCGCGAAAGATGAATTCGAGAAGGGGCGGCCCCTGGTGGACGCAGCTCTCGAGGGCGCGCGACTCCGCTTGCGGCCGATTCTGATGACGTCGTTCGCGTTCATTCTGGGCTGCGTGCCGCTGTGGACGGCGAGCGGGGCGGGGTCGGTGGCGCGGCAGATCATGGGCACCACGGTGATCGGCGGCATGATGGCCGCCAGCATCATCGGGATATTTTTCGTTCCTGCGATTTTCTACCTGGTCGAAAAATGGTCCGGCGGCGAGAAGGATCACGCTGCACTGGCGTCTCCCGCGGCGCCCGCGCCGGCGGAGGGAGACTGAGATGCGACGTCGACAGAAGCGAATCATGAAAATGGCAAGCGCGATTTCGATGCTGGCAGGTTGCGCCCTCGCCGTCGGCTGCGCCGTCGGTCCGAACTACCACCGGCCGGCGGTGCAAACGCCGGCGACGTTTCGCGATGTGAACGGCAACCAGCCGGTTGACGCACAAACTGCGTCTTACGCGGATTTGCCGTGGTGGCAGGTTTTTCAGGACTCGCAATTACAGGAACTGATTCGCACCTCTCTGAAGCGGAACTACGATCTGCAGATTGCGACCGAGCGCATCAACGCGGCGCGCGCGGAAGTCGTCGTGACGCGTTCGAGTCTATTCCCGCAACTGGGGGGAAACGCTAATTTCACCGGAGGCAAGGAATACAACTTCCAGACGAGATACAACTTCCTGACGCTGACGGCGGATGCAGCTTTCCAGTTGGACTTCTTTGGAAAGCTTCGCCGCGCGACCGAGGCGTCGCGCGCTCAACTGCTGGCCACGCAAGACGCGAAACAGACCGTGACGCTCACGCTCGTGAGCGATCTGGCGAGCGACTATTTCAATCTGCTGCAACTTGACCTTGCACTGCAAATCACTCACGACACCGTCACGTCGCAACAGGACTCCGTGAAGCTTACGAATCTGCGGCTGACGCACGGTGTGGCGACAAAACTCGACGTGTTGCAAGCGCAACAAACTCTGGATACTGCAAACGCCCAGGTCCCGGATTTGGAAAGACAGATCGCGCAGGAGGAAGACGCCATAAGCATCCTCGTCGGCGATTATCCGCATGCAATCACCCGGGGACTTTCGTTGGTCGAGCAGGTGTTGCCTCCGGGAGTTCCGCCCGGGCTTCCCTCGTCGTTGATCGAGCGGCGGCCGGATATTCGAGAGGCCGAGCAAAACCTGGTGGCCGCAAACGCTGAAATCGGAGTGGCCAAGGCCGAGTTTTTCCCGCAAGTGTCGCTGACGGGCTCGGGCGGCGGGGCGTTCGGGCGAAGCAGCGCTTTTTCGGATCTGATGAGCTCGCAGCTCGGAATCTGGTCGTATGGCGCGCAGGTGAGCCAGCCGATTTTCACCGGCGGCGCTCTCACCGGTAACTTGCGATTGGCAAAATCGCAAGACCGGCAGGCGTTGCTTGCTTATCAGCAAACCATTCAGCGTGCATTCGGAGACGTTTCCGATGCGCTGATCGGCTATCAGAAGTTGCATGAGGTACGCGTTCGCGATCAGGACACCGTTGCCGACTTGCAAGAGTCCGTTCGCCTTTCCAACTTGCGTTACACCGGAGGCACGACGGCCTATCTCGAAGTGCTGGACGGGCAGCGTGCGCTCTATGCGGCGGAACTGGAACTGGCACAGGCGCGCGGCGCCGAATTTCAGAGCCTCGTGCAGCTCTACCGGGCATTGGGCGGGGGCTGGCAAGATAAATGAGGCGGCGGGATTCGATTTGAGCGCCCCTTAGCTCTTTGCTATGTCTCCCGTTTTCAATAACTTGGGAACGCAATGGTTTGCGTGGTGTGCGCGGTTTGCAGCGAATGAGCCGCGCAACAATGCCTATAGGTCTTAGTTACGAGGGGTGGCGAAAGGAGTTTTCATGAAGGCGTTTATTAGGAGCAATACGCCCGTTACCGACGAGGTGCTCAATACGATCGCGCATCTCCCCACGAAAAGTCTTTCAAAAATCGTCGAGGATGGATTTTTCAAGAAGTTGACCGACAGGGATTTCATGCGGATTGGAGTGCTTCTCGCAAAGAAGAGCTACGACGAAGGCGGCTGCCCCATTGGCGGCGTGATCATCCACAATGAAACGCGACAGATCGTGGGCAAAGGGCATAACACATTGGTTCAAGAAAACCATCCCTACAATCACGGGGAGACCTCTGCCGCGCGCGACGCGGGACGTCAGGATTTCAGTCAGACGACGATATTTACGACGCTTAGCCCCTGCGACATCTGTGCGGCGCTGATCTACCAGCGTCAATTTCAACGGATGGTGGTCGGTGACCTCACGAATTACTCGGGCAACGAGGAAATAGTGCGTCAGAAGGGCGTGCAGGTGGATATTCTGGAAGATCCCATGGGCATTGCGTTGTTCGCGAAATATCTTAGGGAAAAACCGGAACAGCACATGGAGGATACCAGGGGCTTGGCGGAAGTGCGCAGACGCGCCGGGCAGAAAATCTAGGTCTGCACGGTCACCAGCGATCGTGGCGTGTAATATCGATACCGCACAGCATCCGAAGCAGTTGAAATCAAGTCGCGTCGATCACGCATTCAGATGCCCGCACCGGCCGATTCAGCTTACGGTAGCTCTTCACAAACGCGGCGCGATCCAAACAACTGGTTTCCAAGAAAGATAGACAGGAGAATGCCATGACTACCGCAAGCGCACGTACGAAGCCCGCACAGATTCACTTGGCCCGGCGGTCGCCCGCCTATTGGCGTGTCACGATCGACAACCCGCCGATCAACGTCATGGGCCCGGAAATGGTCCGAGAATTCCAGGAAGTGATCAACGCTCTCGAGGCCGACGAGCATGTCAGGGTCGTGGTCTTCGACAGCGCTGTCGACGGCTACTTCCTGAATCACTCCGACTTCCTGGCCAAGCTCGAGGACCTGACCTCCATGCCGCCCGGTCCCACAGGTTTGCCGCCTTGGCCCGACTTTCTCGTCCGTCTGAGCCGCGCGCCAGTCGCCTCCATCGCCCTCATCCGCGGCCGGGCAACGGGCAACGGCAGCGAGATCGCGCTCGCCTGCGACATGAGTTTCGTCAGCCGGGAGAAGGCCATCCTCTCGCAATGGGAAGTGGGCGTGGGAATGGTCGCCGGAGGGGGCCCGATGGCCCGGCTGCCCAGACTCATCGGCCGGAACCGCGCCCTCGAAGTGCTCTTGAGCTCAGAAGACATCAGGGCAGACCGGGCCGAGGCCTACGGCTACGTGAATCGTGCTCTGCCCGACGCCGACCTCGACGCATTCGTAGAAGTGCTCGCAACCCGGATCGCAGGGTTTGACAAGTGGGCGATCGCCACCACCAAGCGCCTCGTTAACACCAGCCTGCCGCCAGACGTCGAGCTCGGTGCCGGGTGGGATGCGTGCATCGCTTCGCTCGGCCGACCCGCCGCCCAAGACGGGATCAAAGCGCTGATGGCGCGCGGCTTCCACAAGCCGGGCGATGTCGAAAATCGGCTCGGATACTACCTGGGCGAAATCGCGCCTTAGGCCGGCGCCTGACGCAATTCTCAAGTCCCGGACCTTTAGAATCGGAGGCGTTCGAAGCCGCTCTTGGCGGACATGTTTCAAAAGCCTGCGGTGAAGTTTTACATTGTCTATACGGAGGTTTGAATGTCTCAGAAAGCCAGCGCCGTAAAGCGTGCTCAGCAAAGTGAAGTCAGGCCTCATCAACTCGGGCAGGAGGGTTTCAAAACTATCTTGTCCGAAGATGTCGATTGGAAACCGTTCCCAGCGTTCCCACCTTCCGTCCGGCTGGCCGTCATCGTGGGCGAGCCCTTGGAACCCGGCCCTTACACAATCAGGGCAAAGCGCCTCACGGCGAGAAGCTGATGCCTCACAAACATCCCGAGGATCGAGTCTATACCGTGATTTCCGGTGTCTTCTACATCGGCCTGGGTGATGTATTCGACGCGAGTAAGCTGGAAGCCTATCCTCCCGGCGCCGTGATCATTCTTCCCGGCGACACGCCCCATTTCCACTGGGCGAAATCCGGCGAGTACGTCTCGCAGGTAACCGCGCTAGGGCCGCTTGGACTGGAATACCTCAGCGCGAAAGACGATCCGCGAAACACGCTTTAATCGGGACGCGCGTCGCGAAGAATATAGGAGAACAATATGAAAATACTGATGGTCCTGACATCGCACAACCAACTGGGGAACACGGGGCGCCCAACTGGTT